>CAMYLC010000001.1 GCA_947259195.1 Thermoanaerobaculia bacterium
GACCGGGGAAAGGAGCAGATCATCTTCCGTACCTGACCGTTGCCAATCAGCGCCGCCAGCCCCACGTCACCGTTGCCGGTGTTGTTGTTGATGACGGTCAGGTCGGTGGCGCCCTGGTCGATCAGCGCATGGAGCAGCTCGATCGGGCTACCCGAGGCGCCAAAGCCACCCACCATCACGGTCGCGCCGTCCGGGATATCGGCCACGGCTTCCGCGACGGATAGATAAGTCTTGTCGATCACCGGTTCTCCTCCTGGGTTGCAGTTCCTGAGCGTTGAATCCGAAGTACTGAAGGGCTTAGAGGAAGACCTCTGTCGCTTCCCAGAGGGCCTCGATTCGATCGATACGGGCTGTCGCCTCGTTCTGGAGATCCCTGGCTACCTGGGAGACGAGCGACTCGGCAATCGCGACAACAGGAACGGAGCTGTCGAACGGTCCGATGGCCGGCACCTCGACCTCGCACCAGAGATCGGCCATCTCAACCAGTGGCGAAAGCGGGCTGTCGGTGATCGCGACGACTGTGGCACCGGAATCCGCGAGGAAGCGGGTAGCTGCGGCCACACGGCGACGGTAGCGAAAGAAGTCGAAGACGATCGCCGCGTCGCCGGGGCCCGCACCGCTCAGGTTGGTACCCATCGAGTGCTTGTCGAGCAAACGCACGCCAGGCCGCACGATGGACAGGCGACTGTGAAACGCATGGGCGCCGGCCTGCGAGGTCTCCCCGGAAAGAACCCAGACGCTATCGGCGTGCACGAAGGGTGCAGCGAGGGCCGCCTGCCGTTCGCCCTTGAGCGCTTCGAAAACGGAGGAGATGGCGCTATCGAGCGCCGCCCTGGCCGGACGGCCAGTTTCGTCATCGTGCCGGATCCGCTCGCTCGGGCGGGTGAGACGGCGAGAGAGATCGCGGCGGGCGTTGCGTTGCAGCTGCGTGTAGCCGTCGAAGCCGAGCTTCCTGGCGAAGCGCACCACGGACGGGCGACTGGTGCGAACGCGACCCGCCAGGTCCGACACTGTTCCGAAAGCCAGTAGGGTCGGCTCTGCCAGTATCGCTTCCGCAATGCGCCGTTCGGTGGGGGTGAGCTCGCTGCTCACCGCGGCGACCAGGTCTCTGGTGGAGGTGGGGACTTCAGAGATGTTCACTGTGTTACATTACCACAAGTCAAGAGTCCATTGTGTTACAGTATAGACAGACTTCAGCAACTCCGGAAAGCGGCAGACCGATAGCGACTGTGAAAAAAAGAGGTGTGAAATGGCAACCGAAGACAAATACGTTCCGACCCAGCGCGAACAGGCGTTCCTGGACACGATCGAGAACCCCAGGTACGACCGTCAGATCATCATCGGCTTGAAGCCCTTCTACGAGGACAAGGCGCCGGAGGACATGAAGAGCTTCTACTCTCCGGAGGAGATTTCCGCCCTGTCTCGCGTCCACGGAACGGAACGGGACGTGGAGGAGCGCATGCCGGTGAAGATCACCCGGCACTACTTCGAGATTGCCAAGAACAGCAAGGCGGTACAGAGGATCGTCAAGGCCAGTCCGGACGAGACGCTCAACCTGGCCGGCTCCGAAGACCCTGGCTACCAGATGGACTTCGCTCCGGTGGAGGGAATGCTGCACAAGTACGAGATGGGCCTGCTCTATGTCGTCTCCACCTGCTCGGCCCACTGCCGCTTCTGCTATCGCGAGGAACTGATCAGCCAGAAGGAGATCGAGCGCCAGGACGGTACCGTTGCCAAGAAGGGGCTGGCGAAGATCAAAGCCGTCACCGACTACGTGCGGGCCCACAACGAGATCGTCGCCGCCAACGGCGGGAAGCACCCGAAGACGGGCCGCGGGAAACTCCGCGAGGTTTTGTTGTCCGGCGGCGATCCGATGGTGCTACCCAACCGGAAGATCGGCGAGTGGCTCGCCTCTCTTGCGGAAGCCGGGGTGGAGTCGATCCGCCTGGGCACGAAAGAGCTGGCTTTCCATCCGAACCGATTCGACGAGGCCTTCCTCTCGATGCTGGACAACTTCCACGAGACCTACCCGGATGTCGGTTTCCGATTGATGATCCACTTCAACCATCCGGACGAGTTCCTGCAGAAGGGCCCCGATGGTGCCTACCTGACGAATCCGAACGGTTCGCTCAAGTTCCACGACGACACCTGGAGGGCCATGGAGGCGCTCGCCTCCCGGGGTTGGATGCAGATCGAGAACCAAGCGCCGATCATCAAGGGAGTCAACGCCGATCCGAAAGCGCTCAGGATCATGCAACGTGCCCTGTATCGGGTGGGCGTCGGCAACCACTACTTCTTCTGCGGCCGGGACATCGTGGCCTACAGAGCCTTCAACGTGCCGATCGAGACCGTGTGGCAGACTCTGAATGAGTCCCAGAAGGGCCTGTCCGGGGTGGAGACGCATGCTCGCTTGTCGATCACGCATTACAAGGGCAAGACCGAAGTGGCCGCTGTCACGAACGAGCCGATCCCCGGCATTGCTGGAACCGAGAACGGTGTGGTGATCTTCAAGATCCTCCGCAACGCTCTTGACGCCCCCGACCGCGGCAAGGTCTGCATCGTCGGTCGAAATCCGGACGCCATCTGGTTCGACGACTACGAAGATCGCGTGATTTTTGACGAGGCCGGCCTGTACGACTACGCGCGGGTCGATAAGAAGCAACGAATCGAAGTCGGGGAAGCCGCAAGACAGTAGTCCGCCGACGCAAAGACCCAGCCATCACGGTGACGGCACCGACATTGCCCGGAGCGGACGCCTGGTGGCGTCGAGGAGTTTCCTCGAGCTCCCGTTCTGTGGTCGTGGCGGCCTCTGTCGTCGGAGAAGTCGGCGCGGGGACTGCTAAGATAGCGCCCAGTCGATAACCGCTTTGCGGCCTTGGACAAGGAGCCAATCGCTGAAGGAGTATTTATGCCCCGAGAGCAAGCTCGCTGGTGCTCCGGGGGTTTCGAAAGATCGCTGCGCTTGATGATCTCTCCACCGAATCGAGCGAGTCGATGCGGAGAGCAGCGGATGCTGGTTAACCCAAGAACATCGAGGTCCGCCACAAGGCGATCGAGTCCGGGCGCCGGCAGGGCAGGCCTGCCATGACGTTCGAGGCGGTTTTGGTGCTGGCGATTCTTGTCGGCGCCGTAGCCCTTTTCATTTCCGAGAAGTACCCGATCGATTTCGTGGCCCTGCTCGTGCTGGGGGCACTACTCCTTTTTGGGTTGATCACGCCACAGGAGGGAATCTCCGGCTTCAGCAATCCGGCGACAGTGACTGTCGGGGCGATGTTCATTCTCAGCGCAGGCCTGCAGAAGACCGGCGCCACGGCCGCCGTCGGACGGTTGATGGTGCGCTTCGGGCGCTCCTACTTCACTGCGTTGGTGGTGATCATGGGGACGATCACCGTCATCTCGGCGTTCGTCAACAACACGGCGGCGGTCGCTGTGTTCATTCCACTGGTGATGATCGTCGCGAACCGGCGCAAGATCGCCGCCTCGAAACTGCTCATCCCGTTGTCCTATGCCTCCCAATTCGGCGGCGTCTGCACGCTCATCGGCACTTCGACCAACCTGCTGGTGAGCTCGATCTCCGACGAGGCCGGGTACGGGGCGTTCAGCATGTTCGAGTTCAGCCGCATGGGTTTGATTCTATTCGTGGCGGGCGTCCTCTTCTTCCTACTCTTCGGACGCTGGCTGCTCCCGGAGCGCAAGGCGCAAGAGCTCGCCGTCATCTACCAACTGGGTGAGTACATCACCGAGATGCGAGTCGCCGAGAACTCACCTCTGGTCGGGAAGTCCGTGCTGGAAAGCCGCCTCGGCCAGGACCATGACGTCACGGTGCTGCGCCTCCTGCACGTGACCAAGGCGGTCTGGGCGCCGCTCCGACAGGCGGTCAGCGGAGGCGACGTACTTCTCGTACGGGGCAAGATCCGAGAGCTCATGCGGCTGCGCGACTCGGCGCGGCTGCAGCTCAACGCCGAGTTCAAGCTGCGCGACGAGACGCTCCAGACCGAAGATCTGCGGCTCGTGCAGGCGCTGGTGGCGCCGGGCTCGAACCTCGTCGGCCAGACGTTGAAGGAGCTCGACTTTCGCAATCGCTACGAGGCGTTGGTCCTGGCGATCCAGAGGAGGGGAGAGCCGATTCAAGAGAAACTGAACTCAGTCAGGTTTCGCCTCGGAGACGCACTCTTGATTCAGGCGCACGAGGACCAGATCAGGAAGCTGCGGGATGACGAGAATCTCATTGTGCTCGACGAAGTGGGTGGAGTACCGCTGAAACACAAGGCGCCTCTGGTTCTCGGTATCCTCGTCGCCGTCGTCGGACTTGCGGCCCTCGACGTCCTGCCTATCCTGGTCACCTCGATCGTCGGTTGCTTGGCGATGGTGCTGACGCGCTGCCTGCGGCTGGACGAGGCCTATGAAGCGATCAACTGGCAGGTGATCTTTCTGCTCGCCGGTATCTTGCCTCTCGGTATCGCCATGCAGAAGAGCGGTGCGGCTGGCTTGATCGCAGGAAAAGCTGTCGGCATGGTCGGCGATATGGGCCCCGTCGCAGTCTTGGCGGTTGTTTACCTGATGACTTCGGTGATGACCGACACCATGAGCAACAACGCCGCCGCAGTGTTGCTCGCTCCGATCGCCATCTCGACTGCGCAGCAGATGGGCGTCGACCCGCGGCCCTTCCTGATGGCCATCACATTCGCCGCCTCGACGGGGTTCTCGACCCCGGTCGGCTACCAGACCAACACGATGATCTACAACCCCGGCGGTTACCGCTACACGGACTTCCTGCGCACAGGTGTACCCTTGAGCATCCTCTTTTGGATTCTCTCTGTCATCTTCATCCCTCGGTTCTGGAGCTTCTGAGCGACTCTCTCGCTGGGGTCACAATGGGTGGGGGCGGAGGAGAAGCCGGCTATTGCCGATTCAGGCTCTTGTCGTACTTGGAGAACCCCAGCTTCAGATCGGCGGTCAGCTGAGAAACAGCCGGGCGGTAGCGGTTGATGTACTCGCGCAGACCACCGCCTCCGTGCGCCGCCTCATACTCCTCGAAATCCTCTCGGAACCAGTCAAAGATCTTCGACAGGGTTGCGGTGCCGGCCGCCGCGTCGATCTTGCAGTTGCGCTCCTCGTTGACGAACTTCGTCATCTCGTCGTCGAGTTGCTCGTCGAGTCGCTCGGGCACGAAGGCATCGGCAGGCAGCTTCGGACATCCCACCGAGGCGCAGTTGAGGGCGGCGTGGATCCGGGGGTCTTTGAATCCTTTGCGTATGAGGTTGTCCTCGAGGGACTTGAGGTTCATCGTCTCGCCATCTACAGTCACCTTCATCCGAACAAAGAAGCCGAGGCCTGTGCCGGTGAATCCCCAGACGGTCTTGGCGTCAGGTCCCAGGTCCAGGACACCGCTGAAGACGTGGGCGTTGTAGGCGTTGATGTAGTAGGCCAGCCGATGCTCCCGAGTCGGAAAGGAGTCAGGATCGCTCTTGGGGCCGGTGGTCTCGATCTGACCGACGAATCGGTCGAGCTCCTGGCGATCCGCTGCCAGGCCCAGGTAGTCGACCAGACCGTTGTCGTCGACGTACTTCTCCAGAACGACGTTCCAGTCGTCGTAGGAGAAATCAGCGGCTCGAGCGGAAATCGACATCGACCCGACCACGATAGCGCAGAGGATCGACAGCACGAGGCGAAAGCGAAGAGATACTGTTGTCATGATTCCCCAACCACCTTTCTCGGACCCGCTGCCGGGTACAGCTTCGATCGCAGGCCCGTCGCGTTGAGCTCACACATCGGGATCAACTCGCCCGCCACGGGCACACGAAAAGTGCACGCCTGCAGACGCTCCCGCCCCAGGGGTGTCTCGAGCTCCCCTGGGCTCATGAACTTGTGGACCACGAGAGCGAGGGGGCGGACGCTCATGGTACGTTGTCGGGCCGCTTGCACGAGGATCCTGGCTAGGCCTCGTCGATCACCCCATATGCGGTACAAGCCGTAGAAGAGCGTCTCGAGAAGCAGGAGCGGATTGTGAAGGGTCAGCGAGGCGATTCCCAGGATGTTTTCGCCCCGGCTCTTGCCGCGGACCGTATAGCCACCGACCGCTCGCAGCAGGCGGCGCAGGTAGAGGCGGTCCCACCGCTTCCCGGCGCGGGCCGATTCCAGGACGCAGAGCTGCTCTCCGACTCGGGCCACGACAACGGGGATCATGATGTGGCACTCGGGGTGCCCGAAGTGCATGGCGTCCCGGTTGAGGGGCTTGCCGAGGGCGGCGCCAATGTGTTCCCAGACATCGGTCAGCGTCAGGTCAGAACTGACTCGATCCTGCGTTCTGCCGACCTCGGCCACCGGTTGAAAGCTCACCATCCTGAAGGCATCGAGGTTGCGCACGAGCCAGCGCATGACGGCGGGTATTTGGTCGAGGTTCCTTTGGGTGATCGTGACGGTGTGGGCGGCGTGGAGTTTTCGCCCCGTCTTGGCCCGCATCTCGCGAATCAAGCTCGCATACCGATCCCTGACCGGGTGGAGTTGTTCTTCGGTGACGAAGGGACTCCACTCCTCCCGCCCCCGTTGCGTGGCGTCGACATGAATCGAGATCTTCTCGAGGCCGTCTTCTTCGATCAGCCTCTGCAGATAATTCGGTTCCTGGAGGAATCGGCGACCGTGCGTCATGACCATCGGATCGAGTCCAATGTCGATCGCATAGCGCACATACTCTCCCAGCAACTCACGGGGAAGCAGAGTGACCTCTCCGGCGGTGATTTGTGCCTTACCCTGCGGGCCCAAGAACTCGCGCAACTGATCGAGTTGCTGAAAGACCTCCTCCCTGGATAGAGGCTCTGCAGCGTTGGCCTCCTCGCCCAAATAGCAGCTGGTGCAGGCGAAGTCACAGCGCTCCAGGACGCCGTGCGTCGCACCGCAGGAGTGATGGGCGAAGCCGATGATCTGCTCTTCCGTCTTCAGAGAGTCCGGCAGATCCAGGAATCGCCCGGCGTTGACACGGCGGCGCTCGGGGGAGATCGGCTGGAGCAGTGTCTGAACGAGAGTCTTCATGGCCATGCTTGTGGGAGCCTACGCGACAGCTGGGGGATTGGATTGGGGATTGTAGGGCATCAGCTGGGTGTGTCGAGGTCGCCACCGAAAATGCCGCGGATGGCAGCCTCGCGTTTCAGGCGTCTGGATCCGGAGTGAATTCGAAGGTCTCTATGGGGACCGACGGCCCGAATTATAGACGCTCGAGCATGTCCTATACTTCAGCCAACACAGTTCGATCGATTCTGGGAGGATGCAATGTTTCCAGTGCAGACACCTTTTGAGGTGTGGTTTTTCGAGCCGCCTGTGTGGAGGCAGCTGAGCGATGATCCTGTTGGGTCGAGGAGGAGGAATCCATGATCCCGGGGCGGCCTAACACGCGCATGAACTCGACCGTCGAGCCTCTCACCTCCATTGCTGGCGCAACGCTCGGGCCAGTTCGTGTCGCCAGTCCTGTATAGCATTACAGGCGGTAAGAATGACCCATTGCATCGCGCTCCTTCGTGGCATCAACGTCGGCCGAGCGAAGCGCATTCCCATGGCCGAGCTCCGCGCGCTCATTGAAGGACTAGGCTTCTCGGAAGTTCGCACGCTGCTCAATAGTGGCAGTGTCGTCTTCCAAACGGCACGGCCCAGCGTTCGTAAAG
>CAMYLC010000002.1 GCA_947259195.1 Thermoanaerobaculia bacterium
CAAGGTGACGTATTCCCTGCAGCATGCGCTCCATCTCGGAGCGGGAGCCGTGGACCGCGGCGATCGCGATTTCGGCTCGTTGATGCAGATCGTGGTAGTCGGTCTCGGCGATAGAGACCCTATAGCGATGGTGAATTCGTTCCATGATGCCTTTGATGACTCGCCGTTTCTGCTTGAGACTACGCCCTTCCGGTATGTGAAGCTCGAAAACTGAGATAGCGACGACCATGTTGACACCGGGTGGAGGGTTCCTCCTACGAACCGCGCTTCTAGATCTTGTTCCAGGTAGAAGCCCCTGCCGCTGGCTCTGCGACCCTTCTGCAGCACTGCGTCGGTAGGAAAGAGTGCTCTACCTGGCTCAGAGAGTTGGAGCCACCTCTTCTTGGATGAACGCCTCGATCATGTCTCCGGGCTTGACGTCCTGATACCGGTCAAGGCGGATGCCGCAATCGAATCCTGTCCGCACTTCGGAGACGTCATCCTTGAACCGTCTCAGGGAGCTGATCTTGCCTTCGTAAACCACGACGTTGTCTCTCAGGAGCCGTACAGATGCGCTGCGGGGGATCACGCCTTCGACAATATGACACCCGGCGACGACGCCCAGCTTGGGCACACTGAAGGTATCGCGAACTTCGGCGCGCCCGGTCTGTACCTCTTTGAATGTCGGCTCCAGCAAGCCGACCATGGCTTTTCGAATTTCGTCACTCAGCTCGTAGATGACGGTGTGGAGCCGGACGTCGACTTCCTCTTTTTCCGCCAAATCCGCTGCCTTGCGCTCGGGCCGCACGTTGAAACCGACAACCACCGCTCCCGAGGCGGAGGCGAGAATGACGTCGTCGGTCGTGATAGCGCCGACTGCGGCGCGAATCACCTGCAGCTTTACCTGGTCCGTAGAAAGCTTGCTGAGTGTGTCTCGCAGGACCTCGACAGAGCCCTTGACATCGGCCTTGAGGACGATGGGGAGCTCCTTGATCTCACCCTGCTGAATCTGGCTGAACAACTGCTCGAGAGACGTCTTGCCAATGCTTGGTGCCAGCTCACGAATACGCTGCTCGTGGTGGCGAAACTCGGAGATGGCGCGAGCCTTGGCCTCCTCTTCGACGACTTGAAACAGGTCTCCAGCCTCGGGCACGTTGCCGAAGCCGGTGACTTCGGCAGGAGTGGCCGGACCTGCTTCATGGATCTTTTCACCCCGGTCGTCCATCATCGATCGAATTCTGCCCCAGGTGGCGCCAGCCACGAAGACGTCGCCGCGTCGCATCGCCCCGTTCTGGACCAGTACGGTGGCGACGATGCCGCGTCCGACCTCCTTGCGGGCCTCTAGCACTACTCCCTGCGCAGGAAGCTCTGGGTTGGCCTTGAAATCGGCGAGCTCGGCCGTCAAGAGGATCATCTCCATCAGTTGGGAAATACCCTCGTTCTTGAGAGCAGAGATGTCGACCGAAACGGTATCGCCACCCCAGTCTTCGACGGCCAATTCGTGCTCTCCGAGCTCTTTCTTGACGCGGTCAGGGTTGGCATTTGCCTTGTCGATCTTGTTGATCGCGACGATGATCGGCACGCCAGCAGCTCGCGCATGGTCGATGGCCTCGACAGTCTGCGGCATGACGCCATCGTCAGCGGCGACGACCAGAATCACGATATCGGTGGCCCGGGCACCTCTGGCCCGCATCATTGTGAAGGCCTCGTGACCGGGTGTATCCAAGAAGACGATCTTCTTGTCGTTGACGTCGACCCGATAGGCACCGATGTGCTGCGTTATGCCGCCGAACTCACTTTCGGTGATCTTCGAGGAGCGAATGGCGTCGAGAAGCGTCGTTTTACCGTGGTCGACATGCCCCATGATGGTGACTACCGGAGCACGGGGCGTCGTGGCTGCCTCCTCCTCGAGATCGAGGTCCTGTTCTTGCTGGAGCTGCATCTCTTCCTCGAAGGTGACTACCGAGGCTTCGATACCGTGTTGTTCGGCGATCTCGAGGGCTAGGTCGGTTTCCAGCACATGGTTGATGGTGGCCATGATGCCGCGCTTGACCAGGACCTGGATGAGGTCCTTCGCTTTGACTCCCAGCTTGTCGGCAAACTCGCGGACGGTCATTCCCTCCGAGAGGGTGATGGGAGCCTCGGGAGCCACGGTCTTGAAGGTCAAGACCTGACCAGCTTCAACGCCTTCCTGCTTTCTCCTCTCGGCTCGCCGCTGACTGCGGCCCCCCGAAAGGTCGATCTTGCCAGCAGTCCGCTTGGCGCGCTTGACCCGCACAGCTGCAGGTCTATCGCCCTCGGGCGGCGGCGCGACTTTCGCGGTTCCGGAAGTCACCGACTCCTTGCCGACAGGTGACTCGGTGGTCTTGGCCTCGATCGTCGACTCGGCAGGAGGTGCGGTTGCAGGGGCAGCCTCTTGAGAGGCCGTGACCTCGGGAGGCACGGGCGTTGTCTCGACAGGGGGCTTGTCGACTCGTGGAGGCTCGGTTCCCGGAAGGGTCTTGATTCTAGGCTCTACCCTTTGAATCATCGGGCGCCGGCGGCCGGGGCGAATCGGACTGGCCGGCATTCTTCTCGGTGCAGGCCGACGGCGAGCGGGCGCACTCGTGGCGCTCGCCTTGGCTTCCTCATCTCGCAGGATCACCTCGCGAGGCTGCGGCAGTCTCTTGCCCTCGAGGATCGCCTGAATCACGCCTGTGTCGATCTCGGGGTTCTCTTCATCCAGGCGGACGCCGATGGACTTCAGCTTGAACAGGAGATCCTGTTCCGGAACGCCCATCTTCTGCGCCAGGTCTCTGACCCGAATCTTTCCCATTTCCTATGCAGCTCCCCAGTACCGTTCAGCCTGCTATTCCAACCTGCCTCAGTCTTCGCTAGTCTGCTTATCTGCTGCAGGTGTTTCGTCCGCTATCGGAGAACCCTCGACTGGATCCTCGGACTCGGCCATCGCCGTGGCGTCGGCCTCACTCTTCTCGGCCTCGGCAAGCGCCTGGCTCAAGGCTGCCATGAAATCGTCTCCCTCATCCATGACCGCGGCAGCCAGTTCGGCCTCCGGCTCCGCCGCTCCTGCCTGACCTTCGGGTTGCGCCTGACGTTGGATCTTGGCCTGATCGGCGGCCCAAGCCAGAATTGCCTCAGCCGTCTTGGGCCCGACGCCTTCGACCTGTTCGAGCTGCTTCAGGCTCGCTGCGAGAAGGTCATCGAGCTTGCCGAATCCGGCCTGCTCGAGCTTCTCGGCCATCTTGGCGCCGACTCCCGGTGCTGACTCGAGTGAGAACTCGATGACTCCGCCCTCGGGTATCTCTTCGGAGATAGCAGTTTGCAGCATTTTGGCCAGCGCCCCGGCAACCTCGTCCTTGATGTCGCTCTCGCTCTTGATCTCGATCTGCGAGCCGAGGAGCTCGGCAGCCAGACGAACATTTTGCCCACGCTTGCCGATCGCCAGTGAAAGCTGCTCGTCTTCGACGATCACGTCAAGATGCGGTACTTCGCCATGATGAGTGACGGAGACGCGGGTGATACGGGCTGGAGCCAGTGCACTCTGCGCGAAGGTGACCAGGTCATCGCTGTGCTCGATGATGTCGATCTTCTCGCCACGCAGCTCTCGAATGATGGACTGCACCCGAGAGCCCTTCATTCCGACGCATGCGCCTACAGGATCAACATCCCGTTCACGGCTCACGACAGCGACTTTGGCCCGTTCTCCAGGTGCGCGGACAGCGGCCTTGATCTGCACGGTGCCGTCGTAGATCTCTGGAACTTCCATCTCGAACAGCTTGACGAGCAATCTCGGGTCAGTGCGAGACAGGACCACCTGTGGGCCCTTCGGCTGCTGATGAACCTCGACGATCACGGCACGAATGCGTTCGCCTTGGCTATAGCGCTCATGACGGGCTTGCTCGCTCCGCGGCACGATGGCTTCTGTTCGACCCAGATCGATGATGATGTCGCCACGCTCGAACCGCTTGACGGTTCCGTTGACGACCTCGCCGACTCGATCGATGAACTCGTTGTAGATCTTCTCTCGTTCGGCTTCGCGAATCCGCTGATAGAGGACTTGCTTGGCTGACTGGGCGGCGATCCGTCCGAGTCCCTCGGTGGAGATGGGAATGTGGATCTCGTCGCCGACTTCGGCGCCGGGTTGATGATCTTCAGCTTCCTCGACAGTCCACTCCGACAGGGGATCTTCCACTTCTTCGGCAACGGTCTTGACGATAAATGCCTCGAACTTGCCGGTCTCGGGGTCGAAGGTCGAGCGCACGGGCGCCTTGATCCGGTGCTGTTTCTTGGCCGCCGAGGCCATCGCGTCTTCGAGGGCCGAGACCCAGCGCTCGTAATCGATGTCCTTCTCGCGGGCAACTTGCTTGAGAACTTCGCTGAGGTTCAACTCAGCTGTCGGTGCTTGTGCCATTTCGATCTGTTCCTAGAATTCGGGCTCGAGGCGAGCAGAGTCAATTTGCTTCAGTGAGATGGTGAGGCTCTCACCGGTAGAGACATCTTTCAATGCGACCTCTTTCTGAGTCCGGTCGAACGTCTCGAGAATCCCCACCGTTGTCTTCTTGTTGTTCACATCAGGATCGCGCCAGGAGATCCTGACTTTGCTCCCCAGGTATCTGTCGTAGTCCTCGTCGTTGTAGAGCTTCCGGTCCAGGCCGGGCGAGCTGACCTCGAGTAGGTATCGACCGCTGCCGAAGTCTGCCACATCGAGAAGTGCCGAAGTTTGTCTCGAAACTACCTGGCAGTCGTCGATTGTAACTCCCTCTGGCCGGTCGATGGTGAGTCGCAAGACAGTACCCTTGAGCTCGCAGTCCAGCAGCTGGCAGCCGGACGCTTCGGCGACGTCCGCCAACTCGTCCAGAAGGCCTGGATCCAGAGTGTTCGATGCATTCATCAACTTTCTCTGCAGGCTCTTTTTAGGCAACAAAAAAAGTGAGTGAAACACCCACTCACTTCGTCGCCTGACAAAGCCAGCGCGGTAGAGTATAGTCGAAGATTCTGCAGTCTTCAAGATATAGGCCTGGCCGGCAGGAAGCTTCTGGTGGCAGTCGGCGGCAAGCTGTCGATGAGCCACTCCGGTTCCAATCCGGTTCAGTTGGAGAATAGGTCCTCAGGCACCTCGGCTCTCTGCCAGTTTGGCACTCGGCTTGGCGATCGGTTCAACGAATGCCGTCCCGGATTGGAGATTGATCTGGCAAGAAATTTGCTTTGTATTGTCGACGAACCTTCGCACGATTGGGCGAGGAAAGGAGTCATAACTTCAAATGAACGTATTCACCAAACAAAATGTGGTCACCCTGGTCGTTGTCTTCGGCGCGATCATTTTCGGCATGGTCTTGGCTGGTGGTTTGGGGCTGACCCCCAAGGGTCAGACTTCACCTGAGCCATCGCCTGCGGCGGCGGCAAGCGCCGGCCAGAGCGTCGCCGGTTTGCCGAGCTTTGCCGACCTGGCGGAACAGGTCTCGCCTGCCGTGGTGACCATCGAGGCCTCAACCTTCGAGCGCACCCGGGGTGGCAGGATGTCGGATCCATTCGAGTTTTTCTTCGGACCGCGACGCAGAGAGCAGCAAGATCGGCCGAAAGATGAAGATGAGGAGTTTCGTTCGGATTCCGGTGGCAGCGGGTTCGTGGTCAGTGCCGACGGCCTGGTGGTGACCAATAACCACGTTATCCGAGGGGCCGAGCAGGTTCGAGTGAGAATAGGCAACACCGCCTATGACGCCGAGGTCAAGGGTATCGATGCAGCTACCGATCTGGCGCTGTTGAAGATCGATGCCGGCGATGACCTGCCCTTTCTGCCGCTCGGCGACAGCGATGACCTGCGACCCGGCGACTGGGTCATGGCTATCGGTAGTCCGCTCGAGTTGGCGAACACCGTGACTGTCGGCGTGGTCAGCGCGAAGGGCCGCAGGATCAACATCAGCCCCGAGACAACCTCCTTCGAGAGCTTCATCCAGACGGATGCGGCGATCAACTTCGGGAACTCAGGTGGCCCGCTGGTCAATCTGTCGGGCCTGGTTGTGGGAATCAACACAGCCATCAATTGGGGTTCCGAGAACATCGGATTCGCAGTCCCGGTCAACATCCTTCGCCAGGTCCTGCCTCAACTGCGTGACGCCGGTCGCGTCAGGCGGGGTTACCTGGGTATCGGTGTCAACGACGTGACCGATCGCGCGGCGGAGGCTTTCGGTTTGGAATCGACAGAAGGCGCCCTCGTCAGCAACGTGATTCCGGGCTTGCCGGCTGACCAAGGAGGGCTCCAGGCCGGCGATATCATTCTCACGGTTGACGGGCGGACGATCGAGAACACACGGGAGCTGATCGACTACGTGTCGAATCAGGGACCGGAGGCGAAGGTCGAGTTGGGAATACTGCGTGAGGGCAAGCGGCTGAAAAAGACCATCCAACTCGCCGAACGACCCTCCGAGACTGGCGAGCCCGAAGAGGACGAAGGCCCCGAGGATGCGGGGATCGAGTGGCTCGGCCTTCGATACCAGGACATCTCCCCGGGCTTGCGTTCGAACCACGGCATACCGGAAGACTTGGAGGGAGTATGGGTTACTGACATCTCGCCACGAAGTCCTCTCTATGAAGAGGGAGTCCGTTCCGGAGAGCTGATCAACATCATCACCGAGGTCAACGGGCGAAGTGTCGGCAGTGTCGCCGAGTTCGAGGAGCTGGTTCGCGACGCCCAGTCGGGTTCGCGGCTTCGCTTCTACCTGCGGAGATTCGGTAGGGGCCAGGAGCTGCAACCGCTGTTCGTCTTTCCTGCCGTTCCTTGAGGTTCGCTCCAGCGTGAGTATCGAGAGGCCGGCCCCTTCCGGGGTCGGCCTCCTCTATATTGTGGGCTGTTGGCCCCAATCCGAGCCCAGATTCCAGGATAGACTTAGACCGGCATCATGAGTGATCCAGCCGAGGCAGTTCAGGCAACCGTGTTGATCGTCGACGACGAGAGCGCGATTCGCGAGAGCTTGAGAATGGTCCTCGAATACGAGGGCCTGAAGGTCGTGGAAGCATCCAGCGGAGACCAGGGACTCCAGCAGGTGCGGCGGGTACAGCCCGATGCCATCCTCCTCGATATCAAGATGCCCGAGTTGGACGGGCTGCAGGTATTACAACTCCTCAGGGAGCGCGGATACGAGATGCCCGTAATCATCATTACGGGGCATGGGGATATCTCGACCGCCATCGAGGCGACGCGGCAGGGCGCCTTCGATTTCTTCGAAAAGCCACTGCAGCGGGATCGAGTGCTGCTCAGCTTGCGTAATGCGCTGGAAAGCTACCGCCTCCAGAAAGAGAGTCAGTCCTACCACGTGCGGGCAGACGAGTTGATCGGGTCGTCGGACCCGATGCGAAAACTCCGCGAAACGATCAAGAAGGCTGCCCCTTCGAACGCCACCGTGCTGATTACAGGCGAGAGTGGAACTGGCAAGGAGCTGGTGTCGAAGGCGCTCCACCTGCAGAGCTCACGGCGCGATCGCCCCTTCGTGCAGGTCAACTGTGCCGCCATTCCGGACGAGCTCATCGAGTCGGAGCTCTTCGGTCATGAGAAAGGGAGCTTTACCGGCGCGGTCCGCAAGCAAGTCGGCAAGTTCGTCGCCGCCGATGGTGGCACGATCTTCCTGGACGAGGTCGGCGACATGTCGCCCCGGACCCAGGCCAAGGTTCTGCGAGTCCTGCAGAATGGCGAAGTGGAACCGGTGGGTTCGCACGACCTTGTGCAAGTCGATGTGCGTGTCCTTGCGGCCACCAACCGGGCACTCGAGGAGGAGATCGCCGAGGGGCGGTTCCGCGAAGATCTCTACTATCGGCTAAACGTCTTGCCGGTAAGCACTCCACCACTACGCGAGCATTTGGACGACATCCCGGAGCTGGTGGACTATTTCGTCAGACGGTATGCCGCCGCCAACAACCTGAAACCGGGAGAATTCTCATCCTCAGCCATCAGACGGCTGCAGGAGATGGAGTGGAATGGCAACGTCCGCGAGCTGAAGAACATTGTCGAGAGGCTGTTGATCCTCGGAGAGGATGCCACGATCGAGGGCTCGGATGTGGCGGCATCGCTCGGTGGCAAACAGGACGATCTGGCATCGCTGTTGAGCTCGGCGACCACTCTCAAACAGTTTCGAGAAGCGGCTGAACGGGTCTTTCTCGTCGAGCAGCTGGAGAAGCACGGTTGGAATGTCACGCGGACGGCGAAAGCCATCGAGACACCCAGAAGCAACCTCTACAAGAAGATGGAGCACTACGGGATCCAGCGAGCCGAGGCGAATGAAGAGTCGAATTGAGGACTGGGTGCAGAGTCTACTGCGGGAGACCGGGGCGCTGCTGGAGGGTCATTTTCAGCTTTCGTCGGGACGCCATTCGGCTGGCTACGTCCAATGCGCACTCTTGCTGCAGCATCCACGTCTTGCGCGGCAGGTCGGAGAGAGTCTGGCAGAGAAGCTCTCACACCTGTCTCCGGAATCAGTGCTGGCACCCGCCCTCGGTGGACTCCTCATCGGCCACGAGGTTGCGGCGGCCCTGGATGTGCCGTTTCGCTTCACCGAGCGTATCGGCGAGGGCATGGCCCTGCGACGGGGATTTGGCTTCGACTCCGGTGAAACGGTGGTGGTGGTAGAGGATGTCGTCACCACAGGCCGATCCTGCCTCGAAGCGATGTCGGTCGCACAGGAGCGGGGGGCTGAGATACTAGGAGCCGGCTCGATTCTCGATCGAACTGGCGGCGTCAATCCCTTCGGAGTGCCGTACGAGTCCCTGCTGGCCCTGAGTGTGGATATCTATCCGATCGAGACTTGTCCGCTGTGTGCGGCGGGCGATCCGGTCGTCAAGCCAGGAAGCAGGCCTGCGCAGTCGATGGTTTCGAGGCAGGCGAATTCTTGACCCCTCAAGTGGCGATTGCTACGATCGCTGCCGGTCAGCAGGTCCCTATCTCCTGGACGATTCGCTCCGAGGTCGAGTCGAAATCATGCGCATAGAGCTCAGTGAGGAACAGCACCTACTGCAGGACTCGGTTCGGCAGTTCGCGGATGACGTCGTGCGACCTCGGGCCAAGGAGATCGACGAGACCGGCGAGTTCCCCCGTCAGTTTTTCGCCCAGGCCGGGGAGCTCGGACTGGCTGGGGTGACGATCCCGGAGCAGTACGGTGGTGCCGGCATGGACCCTCTTTCGTACAGCCTCGTCATCGAGGAGATAAGCCGGGTCTGTGCCAGCAGCGGAGTTATTCTGTCGGTCAACAACTCCCTTGTCTGCGATCCGATCTTCAAGTTTGGCACCGAGGCGCAGAAGGACGAGTACTTGAAACCACTTGCACGGGGTCGGATGCTCGGTTGCTTTGCGCTTACCGAGCCCGAAGCTGGTAGCGATCCGGCGGCGATTCGAACCACCGCCGTGCGGGACGGGGAAGAGTACGTTCTGAATGGCAACAAGGTCTTCATAACCAGCGGCACTGATGCCGACTTGGCGATCGTGTTTGCAACGGTTGACCGAGACCTGCGGCACAGAGGAATCACCGCTTTCATCGTACCCGCTATGACGCCGGGCTACAGTCACGGCAGCCATGAGTACAAACTGGGGGTCAATGCCTCGGGTACCACCGAGTTGGCGTTTGCCGACATGAGAATCCCCGCGAGTCAGAGATTGGGTGGTGAAGGGGAAGGTTTCAAGGTGGCGATGAGTGCGCTCGACGGCGGCCGCCTGGGTATCGCTTCCCAAGCCGTCGGAATCGCGCAAGGCGCATTCGAGGAGGCTCTGGACTACTCGACACAGAGGGAGCAGTTCGGCCGTCCGATCGCCGACTTCCAAGCGATTCAGTTCTATCTGGCGGACATGTCCACCGAGATCGATGCGGCTAGGCTCCTGACCTGGAAGGCCGCCTGGGCCAAGGGATCTGGGCGCCGATTCAGCCTGGAAGCCGCCCAGGCGAAGCTCTTCGCTTCGGAAATGGCTCAGAGAGTCACCAGCAAGGCCCTGCAGATCCATGGTGGCTATGGCTACATCCGGGAGTACAACGTCGAACGGTATTTTCGCGACGCTCGTATCGCAGAGATCTACGAAGGCACGAGTGAGATCCAGAAGATGGTGATTTCGAATTGGCTGGTCCAGAACACCTGAGGACCGATCTGGCGACCCAGTGGATAGCCACCAACCTGTTACAATCGAGCGGTCTGGGCAGCTCTGAAACCGCATCGACAGCGAGCTGATGACCCTTGGAGAGCCTATGAGCAAGACGATTCTCTTGGCCGATGACAGCCTCACGATCCAGAAGGTCGTGGAGCTGACCTTCATGGAAGGGGACTACAAGGTAGCCTCTTTCAGCAATGGCGACGATGCTCTGAGCCAACTCGAGGACATGACGGCGGATCTCGTCATCGCCGACATTCATATGCCAGGGGCATCCGGCTACGAGATCTGCAGGGCCGTCAAGGATCGCAGCCCTGCAACCCCTGTGCTGCTATTGGTGGGTACGTTCGAGCCGTTCGAGGCCGCTGAGATGGACGAGTGCGGTGCCGACGGACATCTCAAGAAGCCCTTCGATTCTCAGGAGCTGGTGCGTCTCGTCGAGGAGATGATGGGCGGTACCGTCGACGAAGAGCGAGCCTTCGAGCTGCACACGGTCGAGGACAGCGACGACGGTGACGACCAGGTCGAGGTGCGGGAAGAAACTGGGATATCGGGCTTAGGAGCGGTGGTAACCGAGTTTCCGGCAGGGGAGGCGGATGCTAGTTCCTTCGACGTCGATATCACCGGGGCCGGCAAGGGCGTCGAGGTAGAGTCGAAAGAAGGGGCCTTCGCTGAGATCGTGGAGCCAGAATCGGAGGTCCAGGTGGACATGGAAGGTCATCAGGAACAGGCTCTTTCGGATGATGAGGTCGATCGGATAGCCCACCGGCTGGTCGAGCTGCTGGGAGATGAGCTCGTGCGCGAGATCGCCTGGGATGTCGTCCCGGATCTCGCCGAGATCGTCATCAAGGAGCGTCTCCGAGAGCTCGAAAGTCAGGTGGACTGAGCGGCGCAGTCGACCAGCCAAGTCGTACTTCGGCAACGGTTGAGCCTAAATCCCCTCGTGCAGGCGTTGGCACCAGGGTCCTGAGGGACCGCGAAGGCTAGGTGGTCCAGTCGGGGCCGGAGCCGAGTTAGCGGCAAGCGGGCAGGAGACTTCGTTGCTTCCCATGTAGAAGGGCTGATTTGATGGAAAAGCGATTCGACCCATCCAGCTATGAAAAGAAGTGGCAGGAGCGTTGGTCCGAAGGAGAGTTCTTCATGGCTGAGGCCCCCTCCTCCAAACCGAGCTTCTGCATCATGATCCCGCCCCCGAATGTGACGGGCAATCTGCATGCTGGTCACGCTCTGCAGACGACGATCCAAGATCTTCTGACGCGATGGAAACGGATGTGCGGATACAACGCCCTGTGGCTCCCAGGTACCGACCATGCGGGCATCGCGACGCAATTGATGGTGGAGCGTCAGCTGATCCAGGAAGGCACTGACCGTCAAAGTCTCGGTCGGGAGCGCTTCCTGGAACGGGCTTGGGAATGGACCCGTCAACATAGCGGACATATTCGCTCCCAGCTCGATCGGCTGGGCGCGAGCTGTGACTGGAGCCGCGAGCGTTTCACCCTGGATGAGCTCCTGTCGAAAGCCGTGCGTGCGGCCTTTGTCAGCCTCTACCGCGAGGGACTCATCGCGCGCGGCGAATACATGGTGAACTGGTCGCCGGGCCTCGAGACGGCGATCTCCGACCTCGAGGTCGAGATGAGAGCGGTCGCTGGCAAGCTCTACCATATTGCCTACCCAGTAGAGGGTTCCGACGAGAGAATCGTCGTCGCGACGACTCGGCCCGAGACGATGCTCGGAGACACCGCGGTGGCGATGCATCCGCAGGACGACCGGTACGCTCACTTGCGTGGGGGTAAGGCAATTCTGCCTCTGGTGGGGCGCCAGTTGGCTTTCATCACTGACGAGGCCGTGGAGCTCGAGTTCGGTACCGGTTTGGTCAAGGTGACGCCAGCTCACGATCTGACCGATTTCGAGATGGGTCAGCGGCATGACCTGGAGAGCCTTCAGGTCATCGATCGGAAAGGCCGAATGACTGCAGAGGCCGGCGCAGAGTTCGCCGGCCTGGATCGATTCGTCGCCAGGGAAAGAGTGGTGCAGATGCTCCAGGAGCAGGGGTATCTCGTCAAGGTCGAAGACTACGCCCACAATGTGGGTCACTGCCAGAGAAGCGGCGTACCCGTCGAACCCATGATCTCCACCCAGTGGTTCATGGATGTTGAAGGTATGGCTGGTCAGGCGCTGGAGGCCGTCGCCTCCGGGGACCTTAGGCTGGTCCCGGACAGCTGGAACAAGACGTGGGATCACTGGTTGGAGAACATTCGCCCCTGGTGCATCTCGAGACAACTGTGGTGGGGGCATCAGATTCCGGCGTGGTACACGCCGAGCGGCGAGGTGTTCGTCGCAGCGAGCCGGGAAGAGGCCGCCGAGTTGGCAGGCACCGACGAGATTACCCAGGATCCAGATGTGCTCGATACCTGGTTCTCCTCGGCTCTCTGGCCCTTCTCGACTCTCGGTTGGCCGGAGGACAGTGCCGATTTCAGGACGTTCTACCCGACTGACGTCCTGGTGACCGGCTTCGACATCATCTTCTTCTGGGTAGCGCGAATGGTGATGACCGGACTGCACTTCACAGGCTGCACGCCCTTTCACGCCGTCCACCTCACCGGTCTGATTCGGGATGCCGATGGCCAGAAGATGTCGAAGACGCGCGGCAATACGGTGGATCCGATGGAACTGGTCGAGGAGTACGGCGCCGACGCTGTGCGCTTTACGCTGGCTATTCTCGACAGCCCGGGACGCGACATTCCCCTGGATCTCGACCGAATGGCAGGCTACCGATCCTTCGGCAACAAGATCTGGAATGCGGTTCGGTTCTCCTTGTCGCGCGTCGGTCGAGCGACGGTTCAAGAGAGCCTCGAAGTCGCGGAGTTGGCGGCTCCGGAACGGTGGATCCTTTCGCGTCTGTCGAAGACAGCCAAAGAGGTCAATGAGAAGTTCGCCGAGTACCGATTCGACGAGGCCTGCCAGCGTCTGTACCATTTCTTCTGGGGCGAGCTCTGCGATTGGTACATCGAGCTATCCAAGCCGGCACTTGCAGGAGATTCTCCGCGGCCGCAGGTAGGGGAAGTGCTGCTAACGGTGTTGGATCGCAGTCTCCGACTTCTGCACCCGGTGATGCCCTACCTCACGGAGGAGCTGTGGCAGCGCCTTCCGGGGCGGGAGGAGATTCATCCGGCGACCATTTGCCTGGCGCCCTATCCGGTTGCCGAGGTGGCCTGGGAAGACCCGGCGACCGAGGGTCGGATGGAGGTCTTCTTCCAGATTGTCGCCTGGGCCAGGAACCTGCGAGCCGAGATTGGAGTTCCTCCCAGGGACAAAGCGACCCTCTTTCTCGACAGTGCGGATGCGGAGATGCTCTCGTTCCTGGGCGATCTGGAGGCCATGGCAATTCCCCTGCTGCGCTTGGATGAACTGCGTTTGGAATCTCCTCCGACAGACGCCCACAGTGATGTTGTCGCCGGAGTGGCGGTTGGGCTGGTGATCCCGGAGCGCGAAATGAGCGCGGAGGATCGGGAGCGTCTTGTCGGCGAGCGAGAAAAGCTGCTGGAGCAGCGCGAGCGGACGCAAGACCTGCTGGCGAACGAAGCGTTTCTCGCCAAAGCTCCCGACAAGGTCGTCGAGCAGAATCGGCTGCGCCTCGAGGAGATTCGTGATCGGCTGGAGCGTCTCGAGGCAGGCCTGGCCGGTGACGGCCCGGGAGTCTCCTGACCTGCTTCCTCCCGGAGGTAAGCTCGCGCCAGATATTCAGTGTCGCCAGCACCGAGCGGGAAGAGGTATGAATCTCAGTCGGCTCAGAGCTGCTCTCGAACGGCGTACCGAGAGGATGACCTGCAACCAGGTCCTTCTCGATAGCGTCGATTCGACGAACAGCATGGGTTTGCGGGTCGTCAGATCCTTCTTCGACCGAGAGTCGTTGCCGCCAAGGACTATTGTCGTCGCCATGCGGCAGGATTCGGGCCGCGGCCGTCTGGGACGATCATGGGTCAGTCCGTCGGGTCAGGGCGCCTATCTATCACTGGTCGCTGGCATGCAGGGTCCGGATGACGTTGCCAGCTTGCCGCTTCTGGTCGGCGTCGGACTGTGCCAGAAGATCTCCGAAATCTCGGGCGCCGCCTGCAGGTTGAAGTGGCCCAATGATTTGATGGTCGAGGACCGCAAGATCGGGGGTATCCTGATCGATTGCGTCAGTCGGGGAACCGTGGGGACGGCAGCGGTGATCGGCATCGGCGTGAACTACGGGACGAGTCGGGAACTCTCAGCGGTTGGTGGGATCGCGATGGCCGAGATCGCTCGAGAGCTACCCGATCTTCCTGAGGTGATCTCACAGCTGGTAGAGGCTTTGGAGGAACAGCTGGACCACATCGGGGACATCGCCTACGCTGCGGCCCGCTACCGGGACCTGAGTGCCCATCGACACGGCGACACTCTCCAGTACTGGACTGAAGATGGGATCCGGCGAGGCGTTTTCACCGGTTTCGATGAGCGAGGGTTTCTCATCCTACGAGGTGCCCGCGGAGAGATTCGTCTCGGTGCCGGAGAGGCCATCGAGGAGTGGACGGGGGAAAGACATGAGTCATGAAGACCTATTGATTGTCGTCGACGTAGGCAACACGAACACCGTCTGTGGAGTGTTTCGTGGGGAGGAATTCGATCGTGATTTCAGATTCTCTACGGACATCGATCGCACAGCTGACGAGTACGCCTCGCTCTTGCTGCCATTGCTGAATGCGGCAGAGCTGGATCCGGCAAGAGCCTCGGGAGTCGTCATTTGTTCGGTTGTGCCTCCCCTGAACCTGACCTTCGAGCTCCTGTCGAAACGATACTTCCATCAGGAGCCGCTCTTCGTGGAGCCCGGTGTCAAGACGGGGCTTTCCATCCGGTATGAGAATCCGACGGAAGTCGGGGCGGACCGCATCGTCAATGGCCTGGCTGCTCGGGAGCTCTATGGGGCACCGGTGGTCGTGGCGGACTTCGGCACAGCCACAACATTCGACGTGGTCAATGCAGAGGGCGAGTACGCCGGAGGTGTCATCGCGCCGGGACTGGGTATCTCGGCCGAGGCTCTCTTTTCCCACGCCTCGCGCCTCTACCAGATCGATCTGCGGCGACCCCAGCATCTCGTCGGGCGCAATACAGCTGGTGCCATGCAGTCGGGTCTCTACTACGGCTATGTCGGTCTCGTAGACGGCATTCTGGTGCGCCTGCTCGAAGAGCTTGGGCACGACACGATGGTGGTCGGGACTGGCGGTGAGGCCGACCTCATCGCCAGCGGGTCGCAGTACATTCGCGAGGTCAATCCGCAGCTGACCCTGCTGGGCTTGAAGATGATCTATGACCGAAACCGATAGACCAGTCGAGAAGGTGCAGGCATACTTCGAGGTGATCGAGACCGTTTTCGTCCGTCTTCGGGGCGCGCCGCTGCTCCTGTCGCCCGCGGACTGGCAGGTCGCTCGCGAGTGGTTCGAGGCTGGAATCCCTCTGGACCTGGTGCGCCAGACTCTGGAAAGCGTCTTCGCCCGGAGGAAGGAGCGCGGTGCACGCGGGCGAATCCAGAGCCTCCGGTATTGCGCGGACTCCGTCTGGCAAGCCTGGGATGAAACCCGCGAGCTGGAGGCTGGGGGAGTGCGGCAGACGGTCGCCACCATGAATGTGCAGGCGCGGCTTTCCGGGATCTCAGGAAGCCTGCCGGAGGGGCTGCCCGATCGAGAGGAATGGGTAGAACGGATCGAAGGCTTGAGCGGCACCTCCGCCGAGGTCGAGAAGAGCCTGGCGGAATTGGATGCGCAGCTCCTGGCGGCTGTTGAGAGATCTCTGAATGAGCCGGACAGGAAACGGCTCACGGCCCGGGTGGACGCAGTGATTACGGGCCTGCAGACGCGGCTTCCCGACGATGAAATCGAATCGGCTCGCGATCGAATCCGGCGCGGGTCGCTTCGCGAGTTGGCTCGACTGCCGCTGCTTTCGCTGTTCTCCCCGGAGGCTCTCTCGGCAGACCACGGCCTGGTCTCCTGAAACGTCGAAGAGCCCGACTCCATAGAAATCTGACAGATCCGCACTGCCAGCTGCGTCATCAGTCGTGTGAGCCCCACCCTTTGGCCGGCGCTGCCCGCGTCCTTGGCTTGCCTAGCCGGAATGCTCCTCTCGGAGCCTGGAGTGGCTCGGACGATCCCCGGTGCGGCCGTGCTTCTGGGTCTCGGTCTCGCTCTCAGCTCGAAGGCACGGGTCGTGGTCTCGAGCCTGGCGATCGGTTTGATCGGGGGGTGGGTGAATCCCCAGGCCTGGAGCCCCGATCCGGAAGCGCCTGTCGTCTTGGTCGCTCACCTCGACGGACACTGGAGCAGGACGGCAGAGGGCACGTCGGTGGCGGTGCGGGGGGAGTGGCTCCGGGTCGGAGGCCGGGTCAGAGCCTGGAGGAATCGAGTGGTCATTACGCTACCGGTGGGCTCGGTCCCACCGGAATCGTACCGATTGAGAGCTCGAGGATACTTGAGACGACCGGAGCCCCTGGCCAATGGGGTGTCGATTCTGCGTCCCGGATGGCGCCTGTATGCGAAGTCGGTTCACTTCACGGAGCCGTTGCCGAGCTCGGGAGTCATGCCGCGGATACACGGTCTCTCCGCCCTGGCGCGGGTCAGAATTCGAGACGCTCTGCAGGCACAGGAGGCCGCGGGATCCGCGGGCGCCTACCTGATTCAGGCCCTGGTTCTTGGCGAGGGTTGGGCCCTCCCCAGCTCTTGGAGAAGAGGGCTCCAGGCCTGTGGACTGTCCCACCTGATCGCCCTCTCCGGGCTCCATGTTGGACTCCTGGCCGGGATGACTCTGGCGCTGACGTTTCGGCTTGCGACGCGTGCGCGGGCAGCGCTGATCATGGCGTTGGCGATCAGCTATCTCTTGTTCGTCGGTCCCCGACCGTCCCTGATCAGGGCTTGCTGCATGTTGATCGCCTTGTGGATCGCCTTGTGGCTACGGAGGTCGCCGCTTCCTGGCAATACCCTGGCAGTTGTCGCTGCCATGATGGTTGTGGCCCGTCCTCAGTTGATCGGCGACCTTGGTTTTCGACTGACGGTGTCGGCAACGGCAGGTATTCTCGTCGTGTCCCCGGTCCTCGAGAAGAGTTGGACCCGCCTGCCGGTGTGGCTGAGGCGGTCCTTGAGCGTCACCGTCGGAGCGCAGTTGGGCACGTTGCCGTGGGCAATACCTGAGTTCCACCTGTTCACACCCCTGGCGCCTGTTTGGAACCTCTTTGCGATTCCCTGGACGGCTTTGGCTCTGGGCATCTCGATGGTATGGAGCTTCGTAGCTATTGGCAGCCCCAGCCTGGCGGCCAAGCTGACCTTCCTGGTCGATCTCGCGGCAATCCCATTCGCCGGCGTCGCGGACCTTTCGGCATTCGTTACGAGGCCGATCATCGTCGACTGGGGATACACCGCGGCGTTTCTCATGAGCTTGGCTCTCGTCGGACTTCTGGCCGGGCGAAGGCTCAGGTTGCCTGCCATTGCTCTGCTGCTCGTCGTTCTGGCGAGCGGAGGGCAGTCCTCTGTCGATTCCCCAGAGCTCGTCTTGTTGGACGTGGGACAAGGAGAGTCGATCCTGCTGCGCGACGGTCAGGCCGCCGTCCTTCTCGACGGCGGTGGTTGGAGACGAGCTGATATCGCCAGTCGGGTCCTTCTCCCGGTGCTGTCCAGCCTGGGTGTGCGACGGTTGAATGCGCTGATTCTCAGCCACCCGGACCTTGATCACTGCGGCGGCCTGGTCCAGATAGCCTCCTTCTTGCCAGTCGACGCGGTGTGGAGCGCTCCGGGCTGGAGCCCGAAGGGGTGTGTTGCGGACCTCTATGGCCTGCCACGAGTGAGGATCCGGTCCTTGTGGGCCGGAGAGGAGATGCGTGTAGGCAGGTGGGAGCTTCGGGTGCTCAATCCTCCGCCTGGGGTGCGTCGGGGGGTCAATGATCGGTCGCTCGTGCTCTTGGCGAGGATCGAAAACCGCAGTCTTCTTCTGACCGGAGATATCGAGGAGTCTACCGAGCATCGACTCTTGAGGGCGTATCCGGAGGCGCTCCGCGATGTGGATGTTCTCAAGGTCGCCCACCATGGGAGTCGGACCTCTTCGACCGCAGAGTGGCTCGATCACACCCACCCCTCATTGGCCTTGATATCCGCGGGCATCGACAATCGCTATGGCCACCCCTCTCCGGAGGTGATCCAGAGGCTCGCGAATCGAGGAACTCCTACTCTGCGCACGGACCAACAGGGCCTGGTCCGATTGGCAATCGGACAGACCGGAGCCCTTGAGATCAGTCTTCCGGGAATGCCCAGATCGTCGAGGTAGGACCGGTCGATGGAGACGGTGTTGACAGCCGATCGGGCATTCCTGGAGAACTTGCACGGTAGACTCTTCCCGATGTCGCAGATTCTGGCCATTGTGGGGCCCACAGCGGTTGGCAAGACTGAGATCGGCTTGCGGTTGGCCGAGTGGCTGGATGGTGAAATCGTCAGCGCCGATGCTCTTCAAGCCTATCGAGGGCTCGATATCGGCACCGCCAAGCCGAGCCCTGAAGAAAGAGCGAAGATCCGCCACCACTTGATCGACATTCTGGATCCAGCCGAGGACTTCTCTGCAGGAGAGTTCGCGCGACGGGCGAGGGGCGTCATCGGCGAGGTGGAGGGGCGCCACAGGCTACCCATCGTCGTGGGGGGCAGTGGCTTCTACCTGCGGGCTCTTCTCGAGGGCCTGAACGAAGTACCGACAGTCCGCCCTGCGGTCCGCAAGGACCTTCGGCGACGCTTGGAGCAGGAGGGCCTGGATGCACTCCGAGAGGAGCTCCTGGTATTGGATCCATCGACGGCAGGACGCCTGGCCCCAGGCGATACTCAACGGCTACTGCGGGCCCTCGAAGTGGCGATCTCGACCGGTAGAGCGCTTTCTGCATGGCATTGCGACGCACCTGCCGCCGGGCCCAGGCTCGATGCGATCCGCGTTGGATTGACCCTGGAGAGGGGCCTCTTGTACGATTCGATCGCGCACCGGGTCCATCGAATGATCGAAGCCGGATGGGTGGGGGAGGTGGAGCAGCTGCTGAGCCGGGGGGTCAGCCCTCGCGAACCGGCGTTCCAGGCTATCGGATATCGGGAGTTGGCCGCGCATCTCGCCGGTGACGTTTCGCTGGAAGAGGCTATTGAGGAGACAATTCGAGCAACGCGCCGCTTCGCCAAGCGGCAATTGACCTGGTTCCGCAAGGAAAGAGACATCAACTGGTATTCGGCCGAGGATCTGGAGGCCGCCAGCCAGGCGATCATGAGCTTTCTGACGCGGAAGGGATTGGGAGTAGGAGATGGCCAAGCCGACAATCAACATCCAGGACGGGTTCCTGTTTCAGGCCCTGAAGGCGAACAAGCCGGTGTCGGTTCAACTGACGACCGGTGATCTTCTTGTGGGCCAGCTCAAGCGGTTCGATCGGTTCGCTCTCGTCGTCGAAACCGACGCCAATGAGATCCTCGTCTACAAACATGGCATCGTCTCCGTTGAAACGGACCGTGGTGAAGAGTAGGCCCTACCAGGCCACTTCCACATCTGCTGGGCTACTCGGGCTCGCAGCACTTCTGGTTTGGGCCAGCGGCTGTGCCGGGGTCGACAAACCAGAGCCGGGACCACGATTACCGAACGTGGATCAACCGTTTCTTGTGGCACCGAGCACCGGCTACCCGTTGACCATGGGCCCTGCTGAAGGAGATCGCGTCGACGAAGCGTTCGAGAACCTGATCCAGTATGGCGAGCGGGACCAGGCTATCTCCGTGAGTCGTCAGATTCTGGGCCGCGATCCGGACTTTCACCCTGCCACCCTGCTGGCGGCTCAAGTGGCTTTCCTGGATGGAGACGTTGGCCAGGCGCGGGAGCTTCTGACGCCCAGGGCCGTCGAGCTCTCTCAGTACACCGGTTGGCAACTGTTGCTCGGCCGCAGTGCTGAGGCACAGGATGACTTCGTGGCAGCATTTGAAGCCTACGCCAACGTGGCTAGCAGGAACCGCGCGGCCAAGGGAAAGACCGACGCGCTTCGGCCTCGCGTAGTCCAGATTCTGACTCTCCGAATCGAAGACGATCTCCAGAAAGGGCGAACCGAGGATGCAACAGAGGAGCTGGCTCGCATGGAGAGGTTGCTTCCAGACGAGACCCTGACCCTGGAGTCTGCCGCTGCGGTGGCCCGCGCCACCGACAACCCGGAGGCGGAGCTGCAAGCCTTAGCGCGACTTTCGGCTCGCAGTCCAGACGACCGATCGCTGGCCGAAAGGCGGGCCAATCTCGAGCTGGTGGTCGGTGACGCCGGCGCCGGGTTGCGTGTGTTCCAGGAGCTTGTCGCAGAGAATCCGGAAGATGAACACCTCCAGGATCAGTTGGCGAGAGCCGAGTTCTTGTGGCGGCTCCAGCTTCTACCGATCGAAGCCCGCGACCTCGTCAACCGCAGGGAGCTCAGTCGAGGCGATTTCGCTGCGCTGCTCTACTGGCTGTTTCCAGAAGTGAAGTATGGCCAGGGCAGGCAGGTACGGATCGCCAATGATGTTCTGGACCAGCCTTATCGAGAAGAGATCGTCCGGGTGGTCAATCTCGGGATCATGGATGTGGACGAGCGGCTGCATCAGTTCTCGCCCACCCGCGCGGTCAGCCGTTCCGAGGCGCTCACCGCCATGGTGCGGCTCCTCTCTCGGAAAGAGCCGCCACTGGCGTGCGTGGGAGGCGTGCGCGGGACTGACAGGCTCGGCGCCGAAACTGTCTGTCGGGTTGGTATCAATTGTGGACTGCTGACCTCCGGGTCGGATTGCCGGCGGACGGGGAGTGTTTCAGGCTCCGAAGCGATCGAATTGAGCCGGTTGACCTTGAACCTGCTCGGAATTCCCCAGTAGCAGGGATTGGCGCGAATCATGGGTATCGTGAGTATTTGCCCATGAAATCCCGCCAATTGACGATCTGATACGATCTTTCCGAAGGGTGCGATGGCGTCGTTCGTTCATCTTCATCTCCACAGCCAATACAGTCTGCTAGACGGTGCGAATCGTCTAGACGACCTGGTCCAAGCCGCGGTCGAGACGGAAATGCCCGCGGTTGCGCTGACCGATCATGGCAACATGTTTGGTGCGATCGACTTCTACGAGAAGGCGAAGAGCGCCGGTGTGAAACCGATTCTGGGGATGGAGGCCTATGTCGCCCAGGGAGACCGGACCGACCGCCAGCCCAGTCGAAGTCGCAGCAATCACCTCGTCCTGCTGGCCAGAAACGAGCAGGGATACCGCAATCTCATCAAGCTCACGTCGCGCTCCTACCTGGAAGGTTTCTACTACAAGCCCCGCGTGGACAAAGCGCTGTTGGCCGAGCTCAGTGATGGCCTGATCTGCCTCTCAGCCTGTCTCAAGGGGGAGATCAACGAGAGGATCCTGGAGAACCGTGAGGCCGACGCCGAAGCGGCTGCCAGAGAATTCCTGGACATCTTCGGTGAGGGGAACTTCTACCTCGAGTTGCAGGACCACGGCATTCCGGAACAGGCTCAAGCGAACGAGGTGCTGCGACGGCTGTCCCGTCGGCACGGTATTCCGCTGGTCGCGAGCAACGATTGCCATTACCTGAGGCAGTCCGACGCCTTCGCGCACGACGTTCTGCTGTGCATTGGAACGCAGCGTAATCTCAGTGACGAAGGAAGGCTGAAATACGCTTCCGATCAGTTCTATCTCAAGAGCGGGGAAGAGATGGCCAGGCTGTTCCCCAAAGATCCCGAGGCGATCGAGAATACTCTGGCCATCGCTGAGCGCTGCAGCCTCGAGATTCCTACGGGCAAGTTTCACCTGCCGGAATTCCCCCTGCCTTCCGGCTACGACCTCGACTCGTATTTCAAGAAAGTAGTCCAGGAGGGCCTCGAGCAACGACTGGTGGAGCTTCGCAGCCAGGGCTCGCCGACGCTGACAGAGTTCTCGGAGAGTCTGTACCACGAACGACTGGCTACCGAGACCGAGATCATCCTCAAGATGGGTTTCTCCGGCTACTTCCTGATCGTTTGGGATTTCATCCGGCACGCCAGGGAACAGAGCATCCCGGTGGGCCCCGGCCGCGGCTCCGCAGCAGGCTCTCTCGTCGCCTACGCCCTGCGGATTACCGATATCGACCCACTTCGCTATCAACTGCTGTTCGAACGGTTCCTGAATCCGGACCGCATCAGTCTGCCCGACATCGACATCGACTTCTGCATGCGTCGCCGAGGCGAGGTCATCCAGTATGTCAACGAGAAGTATGGTCGAGACCACGTAGCCCAGATCATCACCTTCGGAACGCTGGCAGCCAAGGCTGTTTTGCGTGACGTCGGCCGGGTGATGGGCATCCCCTACTCCAAGGTCGATCGCATCGCCAAGCTCATTCCCGACATGACGCGCTCCCTGAGCGAAGCGGCGAAGTCGGTGGGCTCCCTCACGAAAGAGCTCGATAGAGATCCGGAGATGCGGGAGATCGTCGAAGTGGGTAGCCGGCTGGAGGGTCTCACGCGACACGCCTCGCTGCACGCGGCAGGCGTGGTGATCGCACCTCGACCCATCGAGGAGCTGGTTCCCCTCTACAAGACGAGCAAGGGCGAGATCGTCACGCAATGGGACAAAGACGTCATCGAGGACCTTGGACTCCTGAAGATGGACTTTCTCGGCCTTCGGACGCTGACGGTGATCGACGACACCCTGCACATTCTCCGAGAGCAGGGAGAGGATCTCGACCTCGATCATGTTCCCCTGGACGATGCGGAGACCTACAGGCTGTTCTGTGATGGACGGACGAGCGGTATCTTCCAGTTCGAGTCCGCTGGGATGAAGGATCTCCTGCGCCGGGCACAGCCGTCGAAATTCGAGGATCTAGTGGCCTTCAACGCTCTCTATCGGCCGGGAGCCTTGTCGGTCGGAATGGTCGAGGAGTACATCAAACGCAAGCGCGGCGATAGGGCCGTTCGTTATGCCCTGCCCGAAACGCGGCCCATTCTGGAGGAGACCTACGGCGTCATCGCCTACCAGGAACAGGTCATGCAGATCGCCGTGGATGTCGCTGGATTCACCATGGGGGAGGCCGACATCCTGCGCCAGGCCATGGGCAAGAAGAAGCCCGCGGTCATGGCCAAGCAGAAGGAGAAGTTCATCCGAGGGGCGACAGGCCGGGGTGTGGCGAAAAGGAAGGCCCAGGAGCTCTGGGAGCACATCGAGCCGTTCGCCGGCTACGGTTTCAACAAGAGCCACAGCGTGGCCTACGCCATGCTGGCCTTCAAGACCGCGTACTTGAAGGCTCATCACCCGGTCGCTTTCATGACGGCGATGCTGACTTCCGAGATGTCCTCCAAAGACAACGTGGCGAAGTACTTCCAGGAATGTCGAGAGATGGATATCGCCGTCCTACCGCCGGATATCAACGAGAGCAGTTGGTCTTTCACGGCAGTCGGTGGGTCCATCCGTTTCGGCCTGGGCGCGGTCAAAGGTGTCGGCGAGGCTGCGGTCGAGGCCATCCTGGAGGCCAGGCGTCAGCTAGGTAGCTTCAGGAGTCTGGCCCACTTCGCCATGGAGGTGGACTCGAAGTCCTTGAACCACAAGGCGATGGAAAGCGTCATCTGCGCCGGCTGCTTCGACTCCCTCGGGTTCAACCGCAGTGACTTGCTGGCCGCGCTCGATCGCATCCTCGACTATGCCCAGGGAAAGCGTCGGGAGAAGGAGGCAGGGCAGGGAAGTCTGTTCAGCTCGGAGGCATTGCCTGAACCGCAACCGATAGAGGGTTCGGAGGTCTGGACCGAAAGGGAGAGGCTGTACCGGGAAAAGGAGGCGCTGGGCTTCTATCTGACCGGCAATCCGCTTTCCGAGCACCAATCGAAGCTGGCCCATCTGACCGACCACACCACGAGCTCTATTCGGGCCAACGGCGAGGGTTCCGTCCGTATCGGTGGAATCGTGACACGACTGACAACGAATCGAATCAGGACCGGGCCGAACGCGGGTCGGATGATGGCGAGATTCACTCTCGAAGACCTCGAAGGCTCGGTGCCGGTGGCGGTGTTCGCCGATCAGTTGCAGAAGGTCTCTCACCTTCTCGAGGACGAAGCCATTGTAGTGATCAAGGGGATGGCGCGGGATCGCGGCGCCGATGTGGAGATCACGGTGGAGGATGTCACGGCCCTGGAACAGGTCGACAAGTCGCTGATTCAGGAACTGGTGATACAGCTGCCCGGCGACCTGACCACTGCCAGAATGCTCCAGCTGCGGGATATTCTGATCGAGCATTCGGGAGACACACCAGTCCGCATGGTCATTCCCGTCGAAGGGCGGGAGGTATCCATCAGCCCGGAGCAGCGTTTTCGCGTTCGTCTCGACAAGACTCTGGTGGAGTCCGTCGAGAAGGTTCTGGGCCATGGGTCGCTCCGCAAGCTCTACGGCGAACCGCCCGTATCCGTGGCTTGATTCTCCGTGCAACAATCAATTCCCCTGAGTGTCAACCAGGTGCAGCTCCTCGAAGATCGGGCTAGGCGGATAGACCGTGATCTCCTGGAAGCCATCCAACAGGTGTCCCAACGACTTGGCTACAGAGTCTATTTAGTTGGAGGTGCTCCGCGGGATCTCGTCCTCTCAGGCCGACTCGGGGATTTCGACCTGGTGGTGGAAGGGGAGGGAGAGGAGTTCGCCAGAGCCCTTGCCGAGGTTCTGGGAGGCACGGCAAGGATGCACAGTCGTTTTGGCACGGCGGAGTTGAAGGGCCTCGGTGAGCGGCTCGACATTGCCACGGCGAGGACGGAGTGCTACGGCTCACCGGCAGCGTTGCCCGAGGTCGAGCCGAGTCCTCTGACAGAGGACCTGCTCCGACGAGACTTCTCGGTCAATACGCTGGCGATCGAGCTGGGCGAAGGCCCTCCATATGAGGTTCTGGATACCTGTCACGCCCTGGAAGACATGAAAAATGGGCGCCTGAGGGTCTTGCACGACGATTCCTTTACCGACGACCCGACGAGAATCCTCCGCGGCATTCGCTTCGAGTCCAGGCTCGGGCTCAGGCTGGATGACGCGGCGGAACGCATGGCACGAGCGGCCGTGGCAGACGGTGCGTTCGACGCCCTAAGCGGCGACAGGCTGCGCCGGGAGGTTTTTCGTCTGCTGGAGCCGGTTGGTTCGATCGAATCGAGACTAAGTCGCCTCGGGGAGCTAGGCCTCTTGTCGATACTCAATCCAGGCCTGCGTCTGTCTGGGGAAGACCTGATCTGGATCGGCAGAGCTGCCACCGAGTTGGAGGGTTTGCCGCCTGACACCGCTGAAGTCGAGGGCTGGCGACTCGTGTTTCCTGTGCTGTATGGATCGCTCGATAAGAGAGCAGGAGAAGAGACTGCGGATCGCCTCTCAATCCGCCCGGAGGATCGGGACTGGCTACTGGGTTCTCGTCGGGATCTCGATCATGCGATCGAGGTTCTGCGCCGGCCGAGCTCGAAGCCCCACGAGATCGACCGAGTCCTGCGACCACTGAGACGCGAACAGATCGCCCTGCTGCTGGCCCTCGGCGACCCTCCTGTGGTGCAATGGACTCGCCGATGGCTCCAGGAACTGCGATCCCTGAGCCTGACCTTGACCGGCCAGGAGCTTGTCGACGCGGGCTGCGCTCCTGGACCTTCGATTGGACGTGCTCTCGTGGCTACCCGCGAAGCGCGCCTGGACGGTTCCATCACCGCCGAAGGCGAGCTGCAGTTCGCATTGAGTGAGCTGAAGTCAGAGAGCCGGAAGGCTGGCAGAGAGTGACGATCGGGATCCAGGCAGACAGGGCCGTTTTGCCGAGCATCTTGTTGTGCCTGGCGGTGCTCCTCCTGACTGTTGCTCCGAGCTCCGGTTCTACCCATGTAGATCGCCGCAGTCACGAGCTGATCCGTCGAGAGTGCCGCGCGATCATCGATACCGAAGATGTGACTCTGTTCGCCAACGGTACTGTCCGCTTGATCGCGAAGCATGAGGAGGACCGGACTGTGCAGCTGACCGAGCTCACTCCAGACGAGGTCCAGGCCTTCCTGCGTCGGGTCCGAGAGGTGGACCTCTCCGAAGAGGATCCCGTCGGGCTGCATCTGCAGGGAGATTGGGTCGAGCAGTGTGAGCTCTACCTGGACGTTGCTGAGGGGGAGGAGCCCACCAGGTACCGCTTCGGCCGCTTTGACAGCCTCTCGCTGCCGCTGTCTCGGGTGAACCGCGTAGCGGACGATCTTCTCGCAGTGGTCAAGGAGCGGGCACCGACCACCGGTTTGCCATACGGCTACGTTCCAGAGCCAGGTGACATTCTGGAACGTGTTGATGGAGTGCTCTTCGAGGTCATTGGCTTGACCGGGGACAAGAAGGGCATCGAGCTGATCGGCGTAGAGCAGCCTTTGACCATCTACATTCTCAATGAGGCAATTGGCCAGCACTTCAAAGCCCTGGTAGAGAGACGCGAGTTCCCATGACCAGGAGGAGCGGTGTCCGGATCTCCGGTGGTCGGTTCCGAGGTCGAAGTCTGCCTGTGCCTGGGACTGCTCGCCCGACGTCGGCCCGCCTCCGCGAAGCGCTTTTCGACATCTGGCGGGATCGAGTCCTCGGGGCCCGCTTCCTCGACTTGTTTGCTGGTTCAGGCGCAGTCGGCTTGGAGGCTCTCAGCAGGGGGGCGAGCTTCGTGGTCTTCGTGGAGAGCGACCGAGATGCGGTTCGACGCCTTCAGGCAATCTGTGTGGAGCTGGCGCCGGACTCTACGTCGGTCGTGCCGGGCGACCTGCCGGCTCAGACGAGTCGGGCCCGGCAGCCAGGCGAGGGTCGTTACGACCTGATCTTCGCCGATCCTCCATACGCCTTTACGGAGTACGGGGAGCTGGTGGCATCGCTTGGCGAGCTGTTGGCGGAGGGTGGAGAGCTGGCGATCGAACACTCGGTCCGGCGAGAGTTGCCGGATTCTGTTGACGACTTGGTGTGTCAGGGAAGCCGGAACTACGGGGAGAACCAGATCACGTTCTTCGCCGCCGGGCCTGGGATGACTTCTCGAGAGCCTGTCACCAATCAGGAGCTCAGGAAGTAGGCGAGCTCCTCGAGGTTGATCTGAAAGTCGACACTCTTGGTGCGTACGGATGGGGCCTGCTTCAGCTGTACGGGAGCAAAGTTGAGGACGGCCTTGATGCCGCAGTCGGCCAGATCGTCGTAACACCTCTGGGCCGCGGACTCCGGTACGGAGAGGACGGCGATCTGGGCCCCGGTTTGCGGGATGATCTCTCGAATCTCCCGACTGTGATGAATGGTCAGATGGCCGATCTTATGGCCTACCTTGCGGCCGTCCACATCGAAGGCGGCGACGATTCGGAAGGGTTTGTCGTTGATGCTGAGGTACCGAGCAAGAGCGCTTCCGAGACTGCCCAGTCCGACGACCGCGAGATTGTGGGCACGATCGAGCCCGAGGACCTTGATGAGACTCTCGACGAGATCGTCGACCCGATAACCCGTGCCGCGAATCCCGAACTCGCCGAATTGTGCGAGATCCTTGCGAATCAACGCCGCGGAGAGCTCGAACTGCTGGGCGAGTTGACTCGAGGAGACGTGGGTTACATCTGAATCCTGGAGCTGCCGCAGGCAGCGCAAGTACACCGACAGGCGATTCAGGGTGAGAGAAGAGATCCCTGCTGGTTCGGCCATGACAGAAGCGTATGGGCGCGGATACCCAGATAAAGGTACCGGTGGATCGGGCACGTGGCTGCGGGCACCGACTTGTGAACGATCTCACAAGCACGAAAAGGAGGCAAGGGGCTTTTTGAAGAATTGCAGCAACGATCAATCGTCACCACTGCCAGGAGATCGGTTACGATGTCACTTGTTGCTGGGCCAAAGAGGAACTCTGGTGCGAAAGGGGGGACTCGAACCCCCACGCCCTTGCGGGCACAAGGTCCTGAACCTTGCGCGTCTACCAATTCCGCCACTTTCGCGGCCACCGTGGATTCTAGGGAGGGTAACTGAAGGTGTCAACTGAATTGAGCGGCCTGGACGGGGTGACTCGCCAGGATGTGCTGGAGAGGCTGATGGCGGCAGGCACAAAAGGGATGCAGCTGGTCGAGCTGCAAAAGAAGATGGCTCCGGACTGGGACGCCTCAGCGGTCGAGCAGGCTCTCGCAGGTCTCCAACGTGACGGCCTGGCGGTGGAATGGAATCAACGCTGGATGGCCATCCGCCACACGAAATGGATCGTCGGTCAAGTGAATCAGCTCGAGAAGGGCGATGCACTCATCCGGACAGGAGATCGGTGGGAGGCCGGCTACTTCGTTTCGCGGCGCAATCTCAAGGGTGCCATCGACAGGGATCGGGTTCTCATTCGTCGGGTCGAGGCCTCTGGTAGGAAGGCAGGCGATCGCCTGCCGGAAGCGACCATCGTACGTGTTCTGGAGCGACCACTCCGCACGGTAGTCGGCACCCTGGATTTCGAAGGCGACCGGCGTTGGCTGGTGCCGTTCGATCCCAAAGTGAATCTCGATCTGGAAGTCACGGGCGGAGACAATCGGCTCGAGGATCAGTATGTGGTGGTCGAGGTCCTGGATCCGCGCAGAGGGTCCCGAGGTCCCTTGACGGGGCGTGTTACCGAGGTCTTGGGAAGCGCCAGCTCTCCTGGAGTGGATGTGCTCGTCATGCTGCGTCACTTCCGGATCCCGGAGAACTTTCCCGCCGAGGTGCTGGCCGAGGCCGAGAGATTCGGCGAGGACCCCCTCGAAAGCGATCTCGAAGGTCGCAGAGATCTCACCACCCAGACCGCTGTGACCATCGATGGCGAGAGCGCCAGGGACTTTGACGACGCGATCTCCGTCGAGCGACGACCCGATGGCGGATTCAGCGTCGCGGTGCACATCGCAGATGTGTCGCACTATGTCTCCGAGGGGGATGCGCTGGACCTCGAGGCTTTCCGCCGGGGCACGAGCGTCTATTTCCCGGATCGGGCGATTCCGATGCTGCCCGAGACCCTCTCCAACGGACTCTGTTCGCTACGCCCGGATGTCGTCCGATTAACGCTTTCGGCCTTTCTGGAGTTCTCCCCGGAGGGCGAGGTCGAGTCGCGCAGCTTCGATACGACGGTGATTCGCAGCAGCCGAAGGCTCACCTATGGCGAGGTGCGACGACTGTTGGAAGAGCCGGAGACCAAGGACGAGCAGGAATATGGTCCGGTGCTAACGATGCTCCGTGCTGCCGAGGCACTCGCGCGGGTACTCAACCGTCGAAGGATGGACCGTGGCTCGATCGACTTCGATCTGCCCGAAGGTGACGTGATTCTCGATGAGGAGGGGTTTACAGTCGGAGTCCGCCCTGGAGAGCGCAACATCGCCCATCGAATCATCGAGGAGTTGATGATCGCGGCCAACGAAGCCGTGGCATTCCACTTGGACTCTCATCAGACCCCGGCGGTGTACCGGGTGCACGATCCCCCGCAATCGACATCACTGGAGGAGCTGCGGAGCGTGGTCAAGCCCCTGGGACTGAAGCTGGAAGGAGACCTGCAGCTGTTGAACCCCGCCGCTCTGCAGGCCCTGCTGAAACAGGCCGAAGGAAAGCCCGAGGAACCGTTTGTCTCGTCGCTCGTGCTACGAGCCATGCAGCAGGCGGCCTACGACCCGGAATGCCGAGGTCACTACGCCCTGGGATCCACCCACTACACGCACTTCACCTCGCCGATTCGACGCTACCCTGATCTCCTGGTGCATCGTCAGCTCAAGAGGCTGCTGCGGGGGGCTGAGCCAGCCGCGGGGAAGGACTCGCTACTCGAGTCACGTCTGCCTTCGATTGCCGAGCATTGCAGCTTCACAGAGAGGCGGGCGGAGCGAGCCGAGCGCCAACTCCTGCAGTGGAAGCTCGTCAGGCTCCTGGCCGGAAGGATCGGGGAGAAATTCTCCGGCAGGGTTACCGGGGTGCAGCCTTTCGGACTCTTCGTGCAGTTGAGCGACTACTTCGTGGACGGTCTGGTGCCCATTCGATCCATGGCAGATGACTTCTACGTCTATAAAGCCGACAGCCATCGATTGATTGGACAAGAGAACGGCAAGATCTACCGACTCGCCGATCGGGTCGATGTCGTTCTCACCGGAGTCGATCCTCGGCAGCGAGGCCTGAGCCTGGCCATCGAGGGAATGCCCGAACCGCGACAGTCACGGCCGAGACGGCAGCGCCGACGATCGCCGAGGTAGCAGTCCGGCCTTCTCGGATTGCTACACTAGAACCATGAAACTAGAAGTTCGACTCGCGTGTGGGCTGCTGATGGCGCTGACGGTGTTTGCCTGCGGCCCCTCCGAAGAGCAGGAGCAGGTGGATCGCGATGAGATCCAGGCCACACTCGAGACCTATCTGCCGCTCCTGGGAGAGGTCTATGCGACCGGTGACCTGAGTCTTCTCGAGGGCCTGGCGGCAGAAAAGGAGATCGCCCGGGTCCATAAACGGATCGAGGACTTGTCGTTCCAGGGGCGTCGGCTGGTACCCACATTTCGCGGCCTCACCGTCGAGGACTCCAACGTCTGGAACTACTCGAACTGCTATGTCACGACGCTCGAGATCTGGGATTTGGAAATTCGCGCCACGGGCGCCGATCAGGTTCTTTCGACCCAACTCGAGCAGCCCAATCGGGTCAAGTACCAGTTGAAACGCGACGACGGTCGATGGCGGGTCCTCTTCCGCACCATCCAATAGGCAACGCAATGGGCATCACGCCTTCGGTGGCCATCGTCGGCCGACCCAACGTCGGGAAATCGACGCTCTTCAATCGACTTCTACGGCAGCGAAAAGCCATCGTTCACGACCAGCCCGGCGTCACCCGCGATCGGATCACCGGGCAGATGGAGCTCGACGATCAGGGTTCGGTCGTGTTGGTCGACACCGGTGGCTTGGTGCCCGGCGACGACCTCCTCGGGCTGAATCAGCAGGTACTCCTGGCGGTGGAAGAGAGCGATCTACTGATTCTCGTCGTGGACGGCAAGGAGGGCCTCGTACCCGCAGACGAGACCGTCTGGCAAGCGCTGCGAGCGTACTCGAAGCCGTCCATCCTGGTGGTGAACAAGGCCGACACGCGGGCAGCGCAGGAGGGGTACTTCGAGTTCTACCGACTCGGAATCGACAAGCAGATCCTGGTCTCAGCGGAGCACGCGCTGGGCATTGGTGAGCTGCACGATGCGATTGCCGAGATGCTGCCGCCGGCGGTGGAGGCGGAAGAGATCGATGCTCCACACCTGGCCATCGTCGGACGTCCCAACGTCGGCAAATCGTCATTGCTGAACCGGCTGCTGGGCGAGAACCGAGCCCTGGTATCGCCAGTGCCCGGGACCACGCGAGACCCGATCGACACACTGTTGACGAGCGACGGCGAAGAGTACCTGCTGATCGACACGGCCGGAATTCGTCGACGCAGTCAGGTGTCGGGTGCCCCGGAAGAGCTGGCCGTCATGATGGCGCGTCGGCAACTCGATCGGGCGGACGCGGCACTGCTCGTCATCGATGCCTCTCAGGGCATAACCAGCGGCGATCTGGCAATTGCCGGCACGGCCTGGGAGCTGGGTCGGCCCAGTGTCGTACTGGTCAACAAGTGGGACCTCCTCGAAGAGAAGAGCCGAGAACGCCTGGATGAGACCTCTCAGCGCCTCGATGAGCTGCTCGCCAGCCCGCCGAGAGTGAACATCTCCGCGCTTACCGGTAGGGGAGTCGAGAAGGTCCTGCCAGCTGCCGCCGCACTCCTGAGCTTGCTGGAGACACGTCCCGGCACCGCGGAGTTGAATCGGATCCTGGCCGCTGCCGTAGCCAGGCATCGAGCGCCACACCTGGCCGGGAAACCCTGGAAGCTGAAGTACGCCACGCAGGTCTCCTTCGCGCCACCGACTTTTGCGGTGTTCGCCAACCGGCGACTCCCTCGACAGGCCCCCTACCGTCGGTATCTGGAGAACTTCCTGCGGCGAGAGTTGGGCCTTTGGGGAATTCCGATACGGCTGGTGATCCGGACTGAATAGAGGAGAGTCGGGCCTCTTGAGCCGAGAGGAAAACGACTTGAGGATCGACAGTTCAGGACGTATACTTCATGTAGATTCTCAGAAGTGATACTTGAGGTCTCGCTCTGGGCAGATGAATGGTCAAGAAAACCGCATCGACGACGTCGCTCAAGAAGGGTCTGACCAAAGGGGATCTGGCTGGGCTGGTCTATGACCTTCACGGTGGGCTCACCAAGAACGAGGCCGTGGAGGTGGTGGACACGATCCTCGGCACGGTGAAGACCAGCCTGCTCGAGGGCCGCAAGGTCAAGATCCAGAACTTCGGGGTGTTCGAAGTGACCAGGCGAGAGGGCCGCCGCGGGGTGAGCCCGGTCAGTGGTGAGTCGATCTACATACCGTCTCACAAGGGGTTGAGCTTTCGGCCGGCCAAGAAGCTGCAAAGTGCTGTAGAGGATGCGAGGTCTGAGGAGAGTTGATCTGAGCCCGCACAGCCGAGCTGTCGTGTTGCCTGACAGTACCTTTTCGAGATAGGAGTCATCTGGTGGCAAAGAAGCTCTATTACAAGATCGGCGAAGCCTGCAAGATCCTGGACATCCAGCCGTATGTGCTCCGGTACTGGGAGACCGAGTTCACCTCCCTGAGCCCCAGCAAGAGCAAGTCCGGCCAGCGGACCTACACGGAAGAGGATCTCAAGGTAATCGGTCGTATCAAGGAGTTGCTCTACGAAGAGGGTTTCACCATCGCCGGAGCCAAGAAGCGACTCGAGGGCGAGCTGGGAGGCGGAGGGCTGAAGCCCTTGAGGCCATTGGACCTGAGTGGCAAGAGCCCGCCGAAGAAAGCGGTTGCGGCCAGGCCAGAGAAGACCGTGGAGACCAAGAAGAAGGAGGGTCGCGCTAGCCAGGGTGGGGGAGGCGAATCCGCCAAAGTCAAGGAGCTCGAGGCCGGAATCAACGCCGCCCTGAGTCAGGCTCAGGACATCATTGCCCTCCTGGATACAGGCAGCAAAAAGAGATAAGATCCCGCTTCCGGTCGGGACGTGGCGCAGCCTGGTAGCGCACCTGAATGGGGTTCAGGGGGTCGCGAGTTCAAATCTCGCCGTCCCGACCAATTAAACCTATTACAATCAGTGGTTTGTGGCGTTAGAGGAGAAGGGCTGGTCTTTGTTGACCTGAGATGTCAGCAGAATGTCAGCGTTTGGTCACTGTTTGAAAGCCCCTCGAATCAGGTCTGTAATGCAGGCTTAGTGGAGGGTTTCTCGCTTTTGCGAGGATCGGAGAATTCCTTGATAGGACATGATGG
>CAMYLC010000003.1 GCA_947259195.1 Thermoanaerobaculia bacterium
TCATCATGGGAGACCCGGATCAGCCTGTCCCTTTTATCGGCATCGCCAATGTCGCCGACCTGGCTATCGCCGTTCTAGACAATGCCGAGGCTGAAAACGTCAGTGTGCCGCTCAGTGCCCAGGCGGTTTCCTATCGCCAGATCATCGATTGGATCGACGAGGTGACCGGTCGCTCGATCACCATCGAAGTCGTGCCACCTGGAACCGAGATACGCGGCCTGCCACCCACTGTTCTCGAACTTTGGGCTTGGCTGGCCACCGGCGCCATCGAGCCGATCGAGACCGTGGGAGTAGCCGTAAGGTTCGGCCTGGCGCTGGAGAGTCCCAAGTCTTTCATCACCCGGACTTTCGGCAAGTCGTCGCTCATCTAGGCTGCAGGGCTTTCCTCCGGGCTCCTTTCGGGATACAATCCGCGCGGCCGTCGCTCGGTTTTGCACCCTCCTGACCCGTGGCGGGTGCCTTTGTCGAGGCCCCGAGCGGCGGCCCTTGTTCCTCCCAACCGATCCCCCGACATCCTGGTAGCTCGCGTTGCGCCATTTGCGGCGCCATGTCGCGTATCCCGTTAGTGGAAGATGCTCCCAATCTCGAGAACAACCCATGAGGAGGCCTACCGTGATCCGACCAGCGCCAATCTTGCTCCTGACCGTCCTTGCCATGTTGCTCCTGAGCCCGACAGCGATGGCAAGGAACCCGGCTCCTGAGGGCCGAACCTACTTCATCTTCATCATGGGTCTCGACGACGATCCGTATGGAATAGAGGCGGATTGCCTGACATTCGGCGCCAACCAGGCCTGCACCCCGGAAGGGGACATTTGCTTGGACTGGCAGAGAACCCAGGGAGGGGTACAGACCAACAAGGAGGGCGGCTTTGCCTTGCATACCCAATTTGACCAGGAAGGCCTGATCATTCGCATGGAAGGTCAAGGCCGAATCGACTCCCGTGGCCGCAAGAGCTCCCTCTCCGCCGTCGCCCGAGCCGCCGCGCTCGATGTGCAGTTGAACTTCACCTTTGCCGGCCGCCAAGTCAAAAGGAGCCAATGCCTCCGGATGGCGGAGGAGTTCCGAGCCCAACAATCCGGTCCTTGAACCCCAAGGTTCAACCGGGGCCCGGCGATCCGAGATCTGCCTTCGGACTGCCGTGGCCCCGGGCTGTTTTTCCGGTACCATCACCGGATGAAGACTTGTCTGTCGAACTCCCGTGAATGCGGCCCCAAGCTCGCACCCATCCTGGCACTCCTGATCTTTGCAGTGATTCTCGGCGCGTGTAGTCGCACTCCCGTTGCCGACCAGGAGCCAGTTTCCGAACTTTCTTCCTCCAAGATCGACTGGTACGAGGGCGATGTGGAGAGCGCCTTCGCCTATGCCGAGAGCGCCGGTAAGCCTCTCTTTCTTTACTGGGGCGCTGAATGGTGCCCACCTTGCCATTACCTGAAGAACAAGATCTTCACCCGACAGGGATTCGTCACCCGGATGCAGGACTTTGTGCCCGTATACCTCGATGGGGATACCGCGAGGGCCCAGATCGCCAGGAGGTCATGCGCATGCCGAGCACGGTTCCCGTCGATCAATACGAGGCCGTTCTCGACGCCGCGGTCACCAGTATGAAGCCAGTCAAGATCGTCCTCACGGAGGTGATGGCCGCCGGCCCCGAGTCCGCTTCACCAGCGGATCTCAATCTGCTGGCCTTTTATTCCTGGGGCCAGGACAGCCGGGTCGATCTCTCCACTGAGGACCAGGTGAGCGCCTTCCGCCGCCTCTATCATGAGACACCCATGGATCTCGAGGTGGAAAGATCCAGGTTTCTCGGCCTTTACCTGGCTGCCTTGGCCAGGCAAGCCCATCAGAGCGAGTCGACAGATCCCCCGCTCACGGCCGAAGAAGGCGCTGCCGCACAAGAGGCGATCCTGGAGGTTCTTGCGGACCCCACTCTTCGCAACGCCAACCTCCTGTGGGTCGACTACTACGCCGATTCCATCATCGACTTGCTCCAGCCCGACGACACCCCGGACCGACATGTGCTCCTTGGAGCCTGGTACCGGGCCGCGAATGCCATGGAAGAGGACGACGCGCTCTCCGTGGACGATCGCCTGGCCGCCACCGTTCTGAAGATCGGCCTGGTCAAGATGTCGGCCCATCCGGATGCCGACGATGTCCAGATCCCCGCCTCGCTACAGCATCACGTGCGCTCTCGAACCGCTTGGGCTCTGGAGACCGTCACCGAGGAAAGCGAGTTGCAGACGGTGGTCAATACCTTGGCCTATATGCTCCAAGATGCCGGCCTCAGCGACGAGGCCGAGAGCATGTTGCTGAGCAAGATGCACGACACGGCTGCACCCTACTACTTCATGTCCTGGCTCGCTGGCCTGAAAGCAGATGCCGGCGACACGGAGGCTGCTCTGGAGTGGTATCGAAAAGCCTACGACTCGTCCGAGGGGCGCTACAGCCGCTTTCGCTGGGGCTCATCCTATCTGCGGCAACTCATGGAGCTCTCACCCACGAGCGTGGAGCGCATCGAGGCCGATTCCATCGAAGTCCTGAGCGAGCT
>CAMYLC010000004.1 GCA_947259195.1 Thermoanaerobaculia bacterium
CAGCCCAAGACCGAGCACCATGTAGCCGACCTGAGAGACGATGTGAAAGCCGAGCAGGCGTCGCAGCTCGTACTCGGACAGTGCCGCCAGGACCCCTAGCAGCGCCGACGCGGCGCCCACGCCGACCAGCACGGCCGGAATCTTTGTCTCAGACATCAACAACGGCACGGTTCGCAATAAAGCAAAGACCCCGAGTTTGGTCATCATGCCTGCGAATAGCGCTGCGACGGGCCCGGAGAAAGTCGGATAGGTCGCCGGCAGCCAGAAGAGCAGCGGTACCACGCCGGCCTTGATGGCGAAGGCGACGGTCAGCATTCCGCAGGCGACAACGGCCAGGGTCGTCGGCCCGCCCGCCATGCGCAGCGCAAGGTCCGCCAGATTGACCGTTCCGTACTGTCCATAGAGCAATCCCACGCCGACAAAGAAGAAGAGGGAAGCCAGCAGATTGATAGCTACATTGGGAAACGCCGCTCGCAGTGACCGTTCGGTACCCGGAACCTGAATCAGCAGATACGATGCCAGCAGGACGACCTCGAAGGCGACGAAGAGATTGAAGAGGTCGCCGGTCAGAAATGCTCCGTTCAGACCGAAAGAAAGTAGGAAGAGTAGCGGCAGCGCCCGCTCGACCGAGCGTCTGCCGTGCGCTGCTGGCCGCAGCACCCACACTGTGACCGTGAGCAGTACCGACTGCACCAACACGAGGAGTCCGGACAATCGGTCGGCGACAATCACGATGCCGAAAGGAGCCGACCAGCTACCGAACCCATGTACCAGGACTTCACCCGCGGCTGTGGCGTTGAGCAGCCCGAGCGACAACACCATCTGCGCTAAAGCCGCGGACCTTGCCAGCGGCAGCTGCCAGGTCGAGCCCCGGCGTAGCAACCAGAGAGTCAGGCCGACGACACCGGGGGCCACCCAGACCAAAGCTGGAAGCCAGCTCATACCTCTTCCCTGCCCTGCCCGGAAAGCTCGATGCGCACCGACTCCCGATTGGACTCGGTGTCGCTTGCCGAGGCTCTCACGATCTCCTCGGTATCCAGCACCCGGGCACCTTCCGCAAAGGCGGCCAGCAGGTACAGGGTCACCGCCATGGAGATTACGATCGCCGTCAGCACAAAGGCCTGCGGCACCGGATCCGCCAGCAGGTGGCGTTCGACGCCCTCGATGACGATGGGTGCCCTCTCCCCGGGCTCGCCGGCGCCGAGCATCAGCAAGTTTGCCGCATGGGCTAGCAGGGAGAGGCCGAGAATCACGGAAAATACCTTCCGCGCCAGAACAAGGTAGACCCCCACGCTAGTTAGCAACCCCACCGCCAGGGTCAACGCAGGCGTCATCGCTGCTCTCCCTCGTGCTCGCGGTCGGCAGTCGTCCAAAGTGCCAGACCAGCAGCGCCGACCGCACCGGCCACCGCCAGCATGACGCCGATGTCGAACAGCAGGGTCGTGTGCAGGGGCAGGGACAACCCAGCGATTGAGAGCTCTCCGTGCAGCTGCGTCAGAAATGGGCGTCCAGTCAGAGGACCGAGACCAGCGGTGAACAGAATCAGTCCGCAGCCCAGAATCGCGAGCCCCGACAACGAGGTTCTCAGACGCCGCTCGAGCCAGATGGGGCCGAAAGCAACCAGCCCGATCATCGCGGTGACCCCCAGGCTGAGCCCGGCGACGAATCCTCCCCCGGGATCGTTGTGTCCCTTGACCAGCATCGTTAACGCAAACAGTGCTCCGATCGGCAGGATCGCCTTTGCCAGCCCAGGCAAGAGGCCTCCCGTCATGGGTACAGCTATCCCGGAATCGCCATCGACTCGTCCCCTGTCAGCGCGCTCCCTCCCCTTCAAGAGGCCCACCAGCCCGAGTGCCCCGAGGACCACGACAAGGGTTTCCATCAAGGTATCGACAGCCCGCACGTCGGTCAGAACGACATTGACAAGATTGTCTCCCTGGGCAATCGGAGGTACCACTTCACGAATGAAATTCGCGACATGATTGCCTTTCTCGACCGCCGCGAGGGCGGCCATACAAGATGCAGCGGCCAGGCCGGCGGCTACGGCGAGAGTGCCCCGCAGCCAGCGGCCGGGGCGCTCGCGCGCGTGAATCGAGCTCCGAGAACTCGCCGGTAGGGCCAAGAGCGCCAGAGCGAAAAAGAAGGTCACCAGCACTTCCACCAGCAACTGCGTCAGCATCAGATCCGGCCCGTGCGCCAACCTGAACAGCATCGCCACGGCAAACCCGATCGCCGTCAGAATCAGTACTCTTGGCAGCGGTCGGCGTGCCGCCAACAGGAATACGAGCAGGGTGACCAATACGGCCACAGCTATGGCACCCGCAGGCTGCAGCGATCGCCATTCGACCTCCGCCAGTGCTGGTGCCAGGGCTAGACCTGGCAGAAGACCGCAGGCTGCGGCGATTGCCATGTATACCCTCGGAGAGGCTCCGGACAGTACCTCGACAACATGGTCACCGAGCTTCTGGGCCTGTCGCATCCAGGAGTCGAACAACTCTGCACCGTGCCACCACCGCGTGGTTCGCGTCCCCAGGAATCTCAAGCCCAGCCAGCGATCGATGACGTAACCCACCGAAACGATGGCAACGCTCAGCAGCAGCGCCGCATTGACGCCATACCACAGCGAGAGAGGCTTGACCTCCAGCGGTGCACCGACGATCGAGAACGCCACCGGCTCGAGAAACCAGCGGTCGAGCCACGGCGCGGCCGGGCCGGCCAACACCGTGATCGTAGCCAGCATCAGCGGTGCCAGCAGCAACCCAGCGTACAGCCGTTTCGCCTTGTCTGCTTTCTTGCTGCGCGCCCGGCCGGTGAAGACCTCGAAAAAGAAGCGGCTCGAGTAGGCGACGGTCCCCACCGATCCGAGCACGATCGCCCCAACCGCCAGCGCGTGCACCCAAAGCTCGCCCAGCATCGCCTTCTTCAGGATCAACTCCTTGGAGAGAAACCCGGCAAGCGGTGGGATTCCCGCCATCGACCCCGCCAGCACCGCGGCCGCCAGCGCCAGCAGAGGGGTTCGACGCCGCAGCCCCCCCAACTCGAGCAACGAGCGGGTATGAGCCGCGTGGTCCACCCCGCCGACGATCATGAAGAGCCCTGCCTTGAAGACGGCGTGGGCAAACAGATGCAGGATCGCAGCCCGAATCGCGATGTCGGTCCCCAGGCCGATCGTCAGGGTGATCAGGCCCAACTGAGACACCGTCGACCAGGCCATAAGCAGCTTGATGTCGCTCTGGACCAGGGCCCGCAGACTTCCCCAAACACACGTGGCCGCCCCCACTGGCAGCAGAACCCATGCCCAGAGCGGTGAGCCGCCAAGCAACGGGAAGAAATACAGCAGCAGGATGATGCCGGCTTTGACCATCGTTGCCGAGTGCAGGTAGGCCGAGACAGGCGTCGGAGCCGTCATCGCACCTGGCAGCCAGAAGTGGGTCGGCACTTGGGCGCTCTTGGTCAGCACCGCTGGCAGCAGTAGGGCAAGAGCCACGGTCTGCGTGGTCGGCTCAAGATCCAGGCTGAGCAGCGACGCCAGACTCGCGGTCTGCGTCTGGGCGATCAGGTAGAGCATCGCGATCAGCATCGATAGCCCACCCGCTACCGTGACGAGGAAAGCCTGGCTCGCGGCCCGCAGCCCGACTTCGTCTTTGGGCCCGCCGCCGCTGATCAGAAAGAACGAGCACGCTGCCGTCAGCTCCCAAAAGACGTACAGCAGCAGCAGGTTGTCGGCCAGCGTCAGGCCGAGCATCGCCGACTCGAACGCAGCGAGGAGAGCAATCGTCCGCCCCATCTCACGGCTGGTTCCGAAGTAGCTGCCGGAATACTGAATCACGAGCAGGCCGATTCCTGCCACCAGCAGCGCCAGCGCCAGGGTGGCGATCTCCAGCCGCCAGCTCACCTCCAGATAGAGTCCGGGGGCCCAACTCCAAAGCGTCGAGACACCTCTAGGGCCTTGTAACAGCAACCAGGCCGCTGAAGTCAGCGAAAGTGCCGAAGCACCGACCGCCCACGCCATCGCCTGCTTCGGAACCATCCGGCCCAAGAGAATGGCGATGCCAGCCAGCGCCGGAGCCGCCACCAGCACGCTCGCCCAGACGGCGCTCCAGTCGGTCAAGTCCCGTCCCCTCCGGTCACATCGACGGCATCGCTCGGTTGCGCGTGGCCGGTCACCCGGTCAGGCTGCCTCTTGACCAGCCAGTAGCCAACGCTCATGGCCAGCACTACGCCGGCCGTGGCCCAGACATACTCGGGACTCAGCTCCTTGTAGTCGAGCACGATCACTTTGCGCGCGATCGCCATCAGGCCTGTGGCCATGACCAGTTCGACTTCGATCACGTTCTGCCGCAGATAGATCGTCAGGTTCTCGAAGATCTCGATAGCGATCATGACGGCAATAAAGGCACCGAAGGTTGAAAAAATGTCACTGATCGTCAGCAGCATCAACGGCGGCTCGCGCAGTCGCTCGTACAGGACCCAGATGACATCCGCCACTCCCCAGGCGATCACCAGGGTCATCAACACGACGAGTGCCCGTACCGACATCAGTATGAGGCGCTGCGCGCCGCGCAGCAGTGGATCCCTCTGTGGTTCAAATCCCATGATGGCTCCTGTTGTGCGTGAGGTTGGCGTCTGCGGCGGTTTCCCGCTTCAGACAGTGACACCCTCCACTGATTCTTCGAAGCGCAGGGGCGTCCGAAAGCCCTCCGGCTTGACAGCCAACACCGAGCAATTCACTCGTCGCAGAATGCGCTCAGCAGTGTTGCCGATCAGCAAACCATCCACGCCACCGCGAGACATCGTTCCGATCACGGCGACATCCGACTGCGAGGCGAAACCGCTGATGATCTCGTAGGGCTGCCCCTTGACGATGTGGATCTGGTGCGGAACCCGGCTGAGGTCGACGCGGCCCACCAAGGTGTCCAGTGATCGTTCGGCGGCGCCGCGGACCTCTCGCAGTAGACCGTCGACCTCGGCCGGCGGCAGGTTGATGCGCCGACCGCGCAACATGGCCTCGGAGTGGAGCCACCAAGCGTGCATCACATGGAGCTTGCTGCCGCTCGCCTCGGCGAGCGAAGCCGCCAGCTCCAGTACCTTGATGCTCAGCGGATCCTCGCCTGGACTATCCGGTCTTGGATCGACCGCTGCAAGCACTCGACCAAACCGCTCCGAGCCCGGTGGCTTCACCACCCAGACCGGAGCTGGACACTTTCGCATGAGATGGAGCGCGGTCGTACCGAGCAGCCCCCCCAACCGGCTCTCCAGACCCTGCGCGGTCTTGATTACGAGATCGTGCTCCTCCGCGACAACACGGCGAATGATTTCCACAAAGGGATTCCCCTTCGTCACCACCGTGGCGACCTGCAAACCGCGTTCGCGAAGGGGAGCTGCCATCTCCTCGAGGTCGTGAATACGCGAGGTCACGACCATCTCCTCGAGCTTGGGTTTGCCGGGAACCGTGAGCCAGGGGCCCTCGGTCGATTCTGGCAGCACATCTATCATCGTCAGGTGGGCCTTGTTGCCCTCGGCCAACTCTGCGGCGCTCTCGAGACCAGGTGAAGGGTCCGCCGGACCACCCACGTAGCACAGGATCTTCTTGAATCTCTTCATGGCTTGTCTCCTTTTCGCAAAAGATGTTGATCCACCAAGCCGGAACTCTAGATAGATGAAGAGTGTTAAACAAGATAGAAACAACTGATGTATTATTCGTTTTTTACGAAAGATTAGGGTCCACCATGAAATCCCTGAACTACCACCACCTGTACTACTTCTGGATTGTGGCTCGCGAGGGTGGTATCTCTCACGCCAGCGACGCTCTGGACGTTTCGGCGTCGACAATCAGCGCCCAGATCGCCCAACTCGAGACCGCACAAGGAGTGCAGCTGTTCGACCGAGTCGGTCGGAACCTGCGGCTATCAGAGGTCGGTCAGATTGCCTTCCGCTACGCCGAAGAGATTTTTGCCCTCGGACGCGAGATGACGCATGCGATTCACGGATGGAGTACTACCGGGCCCCAACTGCTGCAGGTCGGCGTCGCCGATGCCGTCCCGAAGCTGGCCGCCTCCAGCGTTCTCCAGCCGGCCTTGGAGCGCTATCCAGACATGCGGTTGATCTGCCGCGAAGACGGTCCAGACCGCCTGCTGGCTGAGCTGGCGGCCCATCGACTCGATCTCGTTCTGCTCGACATCTGCGAGGCCGAGTCGGAGCACGCCGAACGCCAGCACCAGCAGCGTGGCGACGACCGTGACGGCCGCGATCTGCCGCGGCACCGGATCACGGCGCACCCGGAGACTCTCCCACCACGCGGCGACCTGTCGCCGCCGAACGGGCATCTCGATGAACCGGTACGACAGCTCGGTGATGATCATCGTCAGGATGAGCGCGACGACGAACTCCCGGAACGACAACACGTTGCCGGCGACCTCACGGATGATCTGGTAGATCGGCCACGAGAACAGGTAGAGGCCATAGGAACGGGTTCCGACGTAGAGGAACACCGGGTTGCCGAGCACCTTCGCCGTGATGGTGCGGCTGTGCGTGACGGCCGCGATCATCATCAGGGTCGCGAGCGCCGTCCACAGGAACCCGCCGCGGAACAGCCACGGGTCGGCACCTGCCGGCGTGACGAAGTGGATCGTCCAGACGAACAGGCACAAGAAGCCGAGCCCGGCGAGGGCGATCAGATCGAGCAGGCGGCCGGCGTTGCGCAACGGCCCACGCATGATCGCCATCGGTCGCCAGAGCATCGCGAACGCCGCGCCGAGCAGCAGACCGCTGGACCGCGTGATCGTGGACAGGTAGAGCGTGTCGGCTTTCGAGATGCAGCGGTCGCCGATCGTCCAGTACGCCTCGGGGTTGACCGAGCAGTCGCCGATGCGTCCGGGGTGGTACACGAGGGCCGTCAACACGGTCACGGCGATGGCCGCGACCACCAACCATCGCGCGGTCAGCGCCAGGTTGCGGGTGCCGTTCCGACGCAGCAGAAAGAGCATCGCGACCGGCCAGAGCAAGTAGAACTGCTCCTCCACCGCGAGGCTCCAGAGGTGACGCAGCGGTGCGAAGTCACCGGTGGCGCTGTACCCCTGCCCGACCCAGATCTGGTACCAGTTGGACACGTAGAACAACGCGGCGATCACGTCGCCCCGGAGCTTGCCGAGCTCCTCGGCGCGGAACATCCAGGTGTATGTGATGAGCAGGAACAGCATGAGGAACAGTGCGGGGAGGAGCCGCCGTGCCCGGCGCATCCAGAACGCCCCGATCCTCACGGTGCCGGTGCGTTCGCGCTCGGCCATGAGGAGCAGGGTGATCAGATACCCGCTGATGACGAAGAACACCTCGACACCGAGGAAGCCGCCGGGCAGCCACGTCGGATTGGCGTGGTACACGAGCACGGCCGCGACGGCGAGCGCGCGCATGCCGTCGAGTCCAGGCAGGTACGGGACCTTGCTCAGATTCGAAGCCGCGCGGTGAGGGCGCGTCGAAGTCATGGTGGCATCTGCCATCGCCACCAGTATCGCCTGGTTGCACCCGATTTCGTG
>CAMYLC010000005.1 GCA_947259195.1 Thermoanaerobaculia bacterium
GGCTGAGACGCTAGCTGGAGACCGGGACAGAATGGTTGGCCGCCGTCTGCGATACCCTTGGCAAGGAGGACCGGCTCGGAATGGAGGTGGAAAGATGAAATGTCAAAACGGGAGGGTTTCTTGCCGAGCGAAGCGGCCAGAGTTGCTCGCGCTTGTCTGGTTGGTTGCGATGATGGCAGCCTGCGGGGAGCGGGTCGAGATCAACGAATCCGGTCCGCCTGCGAGCGAGATCGTCGAGTACCGGGGAGCCCGCGTGTTTACGGGCGAGGGATTTGTCGAGGCGCCGCTGTGCGTCGGCGGCAAGTCCTTCGTGGATTGTCCCCAGAACGCGGGATCTCGCGTGGACCTGGCGGGAGGTTTCGTCATTCCGCCGCTCGGCGACGCGCACACCCATCACTTCGACGGACCCAACACGCTGCCGTGGCACCGCCAGTTCTATCTCGATGCGGGCGTGTTCTACGCTATGACACTCACTGCGCCTACCCGCGGGGTGCTGGAGATTCGAGATCAGCTGAAGGGCCCCGGAAACGTCGATGTGGCGACATCGTTGGGCGGCATCACCGGGCCGGACAGCCATCCGGCGGAGGTCTACGAAGCGCTGGCCCTGGGGATTCGCTCGTACGAAGAGCAGCTCGCGCGCGCCGAGGAGATCCGCGCCAGCCGCGAGTGGGCCGACGACGCGTACTTCGTGCTCGAGACGCCTGCCGACCTGGAAGAGAAATGGCCGCTCATCCTGGGCAATCGACCCGACGTCGTCAAGGTCTACCTGCGCGCCAGCGAGCGATACGACGAGAACTACGGAAAGTGGGGGCCTGGCGGCGGTCTGGATCCGGAGCTCCTGCCGCTCGTCAGCCGGTTGGCCGACGAGGCGGGGCTGCGGCTTGCCGTGGCCAACTCGAGCCTTGGTGATTTCCGCGCTTCTCTCGCCGCGGGGGCCGACCTGGTGAGCCACCTGCCCTGCTACCAGGACACGATGAGCGATCCCGAAAGCCCGTACTACGGGGTGGATACGGACGACGACTGCCGGCTGAGCGCGGGGGATGCCGAAGCGGCGGCCGCTGCCCGGATGGGCGCGGTCCTGATCGTCAGTGAGTGGGCCAAGGACCGGCCCGAGATTTATGTGGAGTGGGAGAAGCGAAACACGGCTCTACTCGAGGAGGCGGGTGCGCCGCTCGCAGTCGGCTCGAACTCCTACGGCTCCACGGTGGTCGATGGGTTGATCGCTGGGGCGGAGAAGGGCTTCTTCGAGCCGGCTCGGCTCTTGCGCCTCGCGACCACCGATACGGCTCGCCTCATCTTCCCGAAGCGCCGCGTCGGGTGCTTCGACGCAGGCTGCGAAGCGAGCTTCGTGGTGCTGGCTGGCAACCCCCTCGAGAGCTTCGAGCAGATTCGGAACATCCGACTCCGAATCAAGGATGGGGAGCTCCTGGCGCCGGCCGACACGGACGGCTGATTCAGCGGGGTTGGCCGTTCGGGTGGTAGCGTACAGGTCTTGAACCGGGAGGTGAGAGCATGCCGTTTTCGATCTCGACTGTGCTCCAGGTAGTGATGGCCTTGGGGCTGCTCAACGTCTGGCTGGTGCGTAGAGGCTCGGCGACGCCTTATCGTGGCGGCGATGCCGGGTCGCTCAAAGAGGAGTTCGCTACCTACGGTCTTCCGGACTTCTTCTTCTACTTGGTCGGGGCGCTCAAGATCGGTTCGGCGGTCATGCTGATCGCCGGGATCTGGATCAACGCGCTGGTACTGCCGGCGGCGGCCATTGTCGCTGTCCTGATGGTGGGCGCTTTGGTGATGCACATCAAGGTGAAAGACCCCGCCGTCAAGTCTCTACCGGCCTTCCTGATGCTGGTGATGAGCGGCAGCTTGTTGGTGCTGCAGCTGATCTGACGCGGAGTCGGACTCGGGTCGGGAGGGGGCGGAGGCGCTGAGTCGCGCCCCCACGGCGCTGCCACCCACACTGCTCGAGCCGCGATGCTGCGCGCGTGACGAGGTTGTAGGAGGCTCGATGCCTGAAGGTCCTGAGATCCGACGAGTGGCCGATCGGCCACGCTTTGCCGCTGTTCTCGGTGCAGGGCTGTCTGGCCTGGTCTGTGCGCGGAGGCTGGCTGATCATGGGTGGAGCGTTCGCGTGTTCGACAAGGGACGTGGGGTCGGCGGCCGAATGTCCACGCGCCGGGCTGGCAGTCGGCATTTCGATCACGGAGCTCAGTACTTCACGGTGCGCGACAAGCGCTTCGAGGGCTCTGTGGAATCCTGGCGTCAATCCGGCCTTGTCTCCGAGTGGGATGGTGAGATTGCGGTTCTGGGTGACGAATCACAGCGGTCGAAGGACCGCCACACCCGGCGTTTTGTGGGCGTGCCAGGGATGAACTCGATTTGTCGGCACCTGGCCGCGGGTCTCGACGCGACCCTCGAGACTCGCGTCACCGGCCTGGACCGTGTCGACGGTAGGTGGCTCCTGGCGTCGGACAGCGGCGCAGAGCTGGGTGGCTACGATTCCGTCGTCGTTTCGGCGCCGGCGCCTCAGTCAGCGACACTCCTCGCGGCTCCGGCGGCCGAGATGGCACGACGAGCGGCGCAGGTCGAGATGGCGCCCTGTTGGGCCGTCATGGCCTCGTTTCCGGTGCCGCTCCGTCTGGGCTTCGATGGTGCCTTTGTCCACGGTTCGGCTCTTTCCTGGGTGGCTCGCAACAACTCGAAGCCCGGCCGACCAGAGGGCGAAGCCTGGCTACTGCACGCCTCGCCACATTGGTCCCGGGGTCATCTGGAGCTCGAAAAGGAGGCTGTGGCGAAGCTGCTTCTCGAGGCATTTCGGACCGTAGTCGGCGATCTGGATCACGATGCCGCTCACATCGATGCGCACAGGTGGCGCTACGCCCTGCCGACAAATCCACTGACCGAGCCTTGTCTCTATGATGCGGACTTGGGGTTGGGGGCTTGCGGTGACTGGTGTGGTGGGCCGAGGATCGAGGGCGCATTCCTGTCGGGCTGGGCCGTTGCGGACCGGCTGCTTGGCCATCTTCCAGGGTGCTGAGCCCTCGCTGCCAGCCCTTGGACAGTTTCATGACTCTGTGGTGCCGTGCGGCCGGTCTGTGGCCGCAGAGACAGCTGACGACGGTGAGTGGCTCGTGGGTGACTCCAGGGAGCGAGAAGGGACAGGCATTCCATGAGCCGCCGCATGATAGGTTGGTGCGTTCTGAGATAGTCAGTCACCAAGACCATGCGCAGCGGTGGTCCATTGCGGGTCGCTGCTCGTTCGGCGCCATTTAACTGAACCAGAAGCAGGGAGGAAGCCACCGTGGACAAGCAGACGTTGATCGAGCACTTGAACCAAGACCTTGCGGGGGAGCTCTCCGCCATCATTCAGTACATCAGCTACGCCGCGAAGGCGACCGGACCCTATCGGCCGCAGTTGTCCGCCTTCTTCCTGGAGGAGGTGGCGGACGAGCAGCTTCACGCGCAGTTTCTAGCTAACAAGATCGTTGCCCTCGGCGGAGAGCCGACGACGGTCCCGGAGCCCGTGCCGGCCGCGAGCTCGAATCGCGAGATGCTGGAGGCCGTCCTGGCGGCCGAGCGCAAAGCGCTCGCGGACTACACGCAGCGGGCCCGAGAGGCCGACGAGTTTGGCGACAAGGGCCTGGCGGTTCAGCTCGAGGACATGGTGCGAGACGAGAGCAGCCACGCCGAGGAGTCCGAGCGAATTCTCACCGACTGGCCGCTCTAGAGGGCTCTCTTGGTACCCGAGATCCGACTCCTCACGAAGAACGGCGCCGCAGTTCGCGGTGGTGGCGAGTACGTCCTCTATTGGATGATCGCCAGCCGGCGCACGCGCTGGAATTTCGCGATGGATCGAGCTGTCGAGTGGGCGACCGAGCTCGGCAAGCCGATCCTGGTGCTCGAGGCTCTACGCTCAGACTACCCCTGGGCGAGTGACCGCTTCCACCGTTTCATCCTCGACGGGATGCGCGACAACGAGACGGCTCTGAAGGGCTCCGGGATCGGCTACTACCCGTATGTCGAGCCCGAAAGGGGCGCCGGCAAGGGTCTCCTGGCCTCGCTCGCCCAGCGTGCCGCCGTCGTCGTCACCGATGAGTTTCCGTGCTTCTTCCTGCCGGGCATGGTCGACACGACGGCCGGCCGGCTCGACGTCAAGCTCGAAGCGGTCGACTCGAACGGTTTGCTGCCTTTGGCGGCGGCCGATCGGACCTTCCACCGGGCTTTCGACTTTCGCCGCTTTCTCCAGCGAGAGTTGCCGAACCATCTGGTCGACTTTCCGCGGCAAAGCGTCCGGCGGGGGAGCATCCCAGAACCGTTTCAGGGGGTCGATCCAGCCATCAGCCAGCGCTGGGCCAGGGTCTCGGCGAAGCTGCTGGATCCGTCCGCCCCTTTGAACGAGCTGCCGATCGACCACTCGGTGGCGCCGGTGGCGGAATCAGGCGGTTACGAGGCGGCGCAGCGGAGCCTCCGACGGTTCCTCGACGATCGACTGGATCGCTACGGTGCGGAGCGCAACGACCCGGATGCTGATGTCGCGAGCGAGCTGTCGGGCTACCTGCATTTCGGCCACATCTCTTCACACCAGATCCTGGACGCCGTCGCTCGAAGGGAAGACTGGTCGCCTTGGAAGCTGTCGGACGAGACCGGTGGAAAGCGGCGAGGATGGTGGAACCTCGACGAGTCGGTGGAGTCTTTCCTCGACGAGCTCGTGACCTGGCGTGAGGTTGGCTACAACTTCTCCTTCAACAGGCCTGACTACGCCGAGTTCGATTCGCTTCCGAACTGGGCTCGAGAGACACTTGAAGAACATCGGTCGGATGCGCGGCCGGAGACCTACAGCCTGGAGCAGTTCGAGCGGGCCGACACGCATGACGAGATCTGGAATGCCGCCCAGAATGAGCTGCGGAGCCGGGGTCGAATCCACAACTACCTACGCATGCTGTGGGGCAAGAAGGTTCTCCACTGGTCACGATCTCCGCGGGAAGCGCTCGATATCATGATCGAGCTCAACAACAAGTACGCGATCGACGGCAGAGACCCGAACTCTTACAGCGGCATTCTCTGGGTTCTCGGACGCTTCGACCGAGCCTGGGGTCCCGAGCGGGAGATCTTCGGCAAGGTGCGCTACATGAGCTCGAAGAACACCCGCCGCAAGCTCAAGCTCGACGGCTATCTGGACCGCTGGGGAGCACAGCTCGACCTGGGCACCTCGTCCTGGTGAAGGAAGGCGGTGGTCCTGCCGGGTCGCCGTGCTGCCGACGCCTATTTCGACATACAACGGGTAGCTCCAGCTGGGCACCGCCAGGCGGGCGTTACACTTGGCCTGTCGTCTGAAGGAGAGCACGAGGATGAGAATAGGGGTTGGGCAAGTACTCGCGGTTGCAGGCCTCGTCTCCGTGATGCCAGCCGTCGCGACCGAGCTCTCGATTCGGTCGCGAAGCACCTGCCCGAGTTCTCGCACGGTTCCGAGATGACCATCGAGCAACTCCTGACACATACGGCTGGACTCGCAGATATCTACTCCCTCGAGCGCTTTGGCGCCGGTGGCTATGCGGTCCTGGCAGCGTTGATCGAGAGAGTCTCGGGAGTCAGCCCGCACGACTGATCTCAACTTCATGGCCTTCCCAAGGGCTGTCAGTCTTCTCGTATAGTCTCCGCAGGATGCCGAAGCGCCGATCAAGACTTGGCAGAGCCGCTCTCGTCGCACTCGGCGTGATAGCCCTCGGGCTAGCGGGGACACATCTCCGCTACCCTCTGCCTTACGTCTACAGAGTTCTTGCGTACCAAGACTCCGAATTTGACGACATCCATCGGTTTCCAGCGCGGTCGATCGCGGCGGCTCCTGCGACGAGCGATCTGCCCGTTGAGCTCGATCCTCGGGTCACGGAGGTACTGGAGCAACATTCCGAGGTAAGAGATCTCGGGGTCTTTCTGCAGGAAACGGAAACAACGGCCTTTCTCGTCGTGCGCGATGGAAGGATACTGGCGGAGCACTACCTGAATAGCCACGACCGTAACAGCCTCCAGAACACGTTCTCGGTCTCGAAGGCAGTTGCCTCCTCCGTGGTGGGTCTGGCGGTGCGCGACGGGCTTGTCGATCTCGGAGATGCGATTACAGAGTTCCTCCCCGAGCTCGAGGAGCGCGATACGCGGTTTGCCGCTGTCACCGTCGAGGATCTTCTCGATATGCGCTCTGGTATCCTCTACCGCCCTGGCGTGGGCTTTCCGTTCGTCAACGCAGACGACGCTCTAATCTACTACCACCCAGACCTCGAATCGGTCGTCCTGCGGCGAACCGTCATCACGTCCCCGCCTGGTAGCTTCTTCCAGTACAACAACTACAATCCGCCGCTTCTTGGAGTCATCCTGAAGCGTGCCACGGGAATGTCGGTCTCCGAGTATCTCGAGCGCGAGCTCTGGCTGCCTCTTGGGGCGGCGCAGGCGGCCGGCTGGACGATCGACGACCGAGGTCTCGAGCGAATGGAAAGCGGTTTCCACGCCCGCGCCAGGGACCTCGCACGCTTCGGGCAGCTGTACCTCGATGGCGGCCGGGCTGGCGACAGGCGGATCTTGCCGGAAAGCTGGGTGCGCGAGTCAACGCAGCTCTCAGAGGTCTTGGAGGTAGAGGAGTACGACGGTCGGAGCTGGGTGTACCGGACAGGCTGGTGGATCGTGCCGCGACCGGACGGGCCTGCGGACTTCTGCGCGATCGGTCGCTACGGCCAGTTCATCTACGTTTCGCCGCAGCACCATTCCGTTTTCGTGCGCAATGGCACGGGTCGAGGAGGGTGGGGCGATCGCGACTGGACCGAGCTTTTCAACTTCACAGCAGAGCGTTTGTGACCCGTTGGTTTCGGCACTTTTGCGCGGCCCATCAGTGCATAGGTATGACCGCCCGTCCAGGCTACTGGGCTCAGGACTCGGCGCAGCTGATCTCGACGCGGCGGTTCAGCTCACGGGCCGTCTCGGTGGTGTCGGGTGAGACCAACGGCTGGGACTCGCCCTTGCCGGTAGCCGAGATGTTGGCGGCGGCGAAGCCGCGCTCGATCAGATTGTCCACCACCGCCTGCGCTCGCCGCTCGGACAGGTCCAGGTTGTGCTCGACCGAGCCTTCCTCGTCAGCAACGAAGATGAACGCGCTCGGACGGCCGTCCCGAGTATCGACGCCGGTGGCTCGGGCGATCGCGCCGTTCACCGTGCCGCTGATCTCGATCGTGCCCAGGCAACCGGTGATCGTGGCACCGCTCTGGTTCATCTCGAGCGGTATCCCCTTTCGGTCCAGGCGCTCGGTGATGCGGAAGTCCCAGACTCCGTCGAAGGCGGTCGACAGCTCCCGAGACTCCTGTGTCCCGTT
>CAMYLC010000006.1:0-7348 GCA_947259195.1 Thermoanaerobaculia bacterium
GCAAGACCATCACCATGGCACCGCAGCACACCGCTGCCATGAACGACCTGGCGGTGCTGTTGATGGCCAACGACGAGAACGAAGAGGCCAAGTTCCTCCTGGAGCAGGTTCTGATCCTGCAGCCCGACGATCCGCTCGCCGCCAAGAACCTGGCGGCGCTGAGCGGGGCAGCAACCGACTGAGGTCGGACCTCAGCCCTCCCACGGCTCCCTGCAGGCTTGCCCGTTCTGGTACTGCTCCAGGCGGCGGCGCGCTGCAGAGGCCCGTCCGGGGTCTCCCCCTTCAGGCAACAGCCCCAGAGCCCTCTCCTGCCACTGCATGGCCGTGTCGAAATCGCCCGATTCCGCCCAGGCCATCGCCAGGGTTTCGGCGTGGTCGGCAGTCGCAGCCTCTTCGAAGACCGCTCGTGCCAACTCGACGGCACGAGTCCCGTCTCGCACGGTTTCGTCCGGGACGGTTGCCAGCAGGCGGGCGAGAAGGTGCTTCAGGGGTAGGCTCTGAGGCAGGATCTCCAAGTCCTCTGCCAGTTCGTCGGTCGCCAGTTGGTGGTCGCCAGCCAGGACAAGAGCCATGGCTCGGCTGAATCGAGCTACCTGATTTGCCGGGTCCGCTTCGATGACGCGCTCGAAGCTCTCTGCAGCTTCATCGAATCGACCGAGCTGCGCCAAGAGCGCGCCCGCGGCGGTATTGGCGCCGCTCAACTTCGGATTCAACCGGCCCGCTGTTTGAAAGTGGCCGATCGCCGATTCGGTCGCGCCCTGCCTTTGATCCAATAAGCCGAGTTGGAAATGAGCCTCGGCCTCCAGGGCCGGCTCGCGGGTGATAGTCAGGGCTCGCTCCAATTCAGCCCGGGCCACCTCAACCTGCCCCACGGGGCCCAGTATGGCTGCCAGGCTCAGGGCGACCCCGGCATCGTCGGGATTCTCGGCGCGCAGTGCCTGCAACTGTTCCACGGCCTCGCGCGCCTGGCCGGCCCTACCCATGGCCATGGCCCACTGCAAGCGCGCCTCCCTGTCCTGGGGATCGATCTCATGGGCGCTCTGGAAATGCGTTGCACTTTCCTCGAATCGCCCGAGCTCGCTGAAAGCGGTGCCCAGGTTGAAGTGAGCGTCTCGAAAGTTCGGATCGATTTCGAGCGCTCGTTCGAGGTGTTGGATGGCTTCTTCGAAGCGCTGGGCCTGGAGGAGGGCCTGACCGAGATTGTATTGGGCGAGCTTCTCCTCGGGATCTCTTGCTACCGCCTCGCTGAAGTCGTTGATCGCCTGTCCGAGTCGCCCTGCCTTGAGAGCTTCGTTGCCCAGTTTGATGTAGAACCGGCTGCCCTGGATCATGCCGGCCAGCCGAAAGACCAGGGGATCGGGAAACATGACCAGGTCGTGCTCGTTGAGTTGCAGGTGATAGCGCGCCCGGTCGAGATCACCCAACTCGCGATAGGCCAGCCCGAGCTGTTGGTGGATCGTCGTTGCGCCAGGCTGCAGCTCCAGAGCCTTGTCGAGGTGCCGGATCGCCGTGTCCGGATCTCCACGCCGCAAGGCAACCATTCCGAGGCCATGGTGGGCGGCAGCAATCTCGGAGTTGAGCTCGAGCACGGCCAGAAACTGCCGCTCGGCGGCATCGATGTCCCCGTGATCGAACTCGAGAAGCCCCAATCGAATGTTCGCCGGAATACTCTGGGGGCGCAGCGGAATGGCCTGTTCGAGGCTGTCGATGGCCTTCGCAGCTTCACCCTGACGGCTATAGACGACGCCTATGTAGTAGTGCCATCGAAAGTCTCTGGGAGCGAGCGTCCGCGCGTTGATAAAGCACGCCTGCGCCGCCTCGTAGAGCTCATACAGGAAGTACAGCTGCCCTGTCTTGCCAAAGGACTCCATCAGCTCGAGGCGCGGTACGTCGGTTCTGGACACGAGCTCATCGAGGCCGGCTCGCTGCTCCAGCAGCTGATCCTGGATAGCCTGTTCGAATCTGTCCAGAACCGGCACCGGCACCTCCACCAGTGCATCGAAGGCATCGGGCTCCTGGCTCGACAAGGCGCCAGACAGAGCCAGGACCTGGAGGAGAACGGCTACCGCAAGCCAGCCCGAAGCACCTCTGCGTCCAGCTGCTGTTCGGTTCAGAGCTCCTTGATTCACTGCTGATCTCCCTCTTCCATCATGGTGATGTAGTGATTCGCCGGCAGGCCTGAAAAATCCTGGATTCGGCCACTCGGCCACCGAAGCCGCAACCGGACGGGTCCATCAGCCTCTTCGAGGCCGAGCAGCACCCGCGGCTCACCCGCCGAAGCATAGCTGCCATCGGTGCCACTTCGCCGCCAGATCTTGAAGCCGTCGGAGCGGACGGCCTCGACCTTCACACCCGGCGGCTGGTGCTGCGGCGGACTGACGAAGCGGAGTCCCAGCCAATCGGCTCTGTTTCCCGCCTCGTTGCGAAAGACCCTCGCCGGACCGCCGTTGTTCGCCACCAACAGGTCGGAGTCCCCGTCATTCTCCAGGTCACCAAAGACCACTCCGCGTCCGACCTCTGAGAATACAAAGGCCCCTGCCTCCTGCGTCACCTCGACGAAGCGACCCTGGCCGAGAGCGTGGTAGAGCGTGTCCGGCTGATGTATCGGAAAGATATCGCCGTCTCGAGCCAGGTGCTCGATCTCATGCACGGCGCCGTTGGCAATGAACAAGTCGAGCCAGCCATCGTTGTCGAAGTCGAAGAGAGCGGTACCGAAGCCCGTGTACTTGAAACTCGGCAACGCCAGCCCACTGTCCCGCGTGGTCTCGCGGAACATGCCGCTGCCATCGTTGAGATAGAGGGTATTCGTCTCCTCGACGATGTGCGACATGAACAGATCGTAGCTGCCATCGCCGTTGATGTCGCCGGCCACCACACCCATGCTGCCCTCGGGCATTCCCATGTCATTGACAGCGCAGCCGGCCAGAAGCCCATCGTTGAAAAACGTTCCGTCCCGCTGGTTCATCCACAGCTGGTTGGGTGAAGCATCGTTGGCGACGTAGATATCAGGCCAGCCATCATCGTTGAAATCCGCGGTCACCACGCCCAGACCAGCGCCGTACTCCCCTTCGACACCAGCCGCACGGGTAGAGTTCTCGAAACGGCCATCGCCGCGATTGCGAAACAGGCTGTCCGGCACCGGTTCGAAGGCCCAAGGCGCGCAGTAGTCTCTAGCGCCCCCCATGCCGGTACAGGCTTTGCGATTGGCCAGGGTCCAGTTGACGTAGTTGGCGACGAACAGATCCAATTTTCCATCTCGATCGAAATCGAGAAAGGCTGACGAGGCGCTGTAGCGTGGATCATCGGTCCCCGTCTCAGTAGTCGTATCACTGAAGGTCCCGTCACCGTTGTTGCGCAGCATCTGGTTAGAGCCCCAGTTGTTCAGGTAGAGGTCGGCAAAACCGTCGTTGTCGTAGTCACCGCTGGCCACACCGATACCGTAACCATGGGCCGCCAGGCCGATCTGCTCGGTGACGTCCACGAAACGAGCCTCTAGCTTCCCATCCGGCCCCGTGGCCAAGTCGTTACGATAGAGCCGATCGGTAAACGGCTCAGGGTACTTGGGCTGTATGATGGCATCCTCGACCGTCTTGCCCGCACCAAGCATGTGACCCTGGAGAAAGTAGACGTCGAGGTCGCCGTCGTTGTCGTAGTCCAGAACCGCCAGGCCCTGGCCCATCATCTCGACGAAGTAGAGCTCACCCGACATGCCGTTGAAGTGGACGAAGTCGAGGCCAATCTCGGCCGACACTTCCGTGAAACGAGGCTCGCCAGCTTCAACCGGCGGTGCCTCGAGGGTCGCGGCGACTAAAGCCACCAATGCACTTAGCACGCGCGTCTGCCTGTCCTTGCTCGCCATCGTTTCTGATCCTGGGGCTCACCTATACGGGTGCCTTGGCTGGAGAGTACGGGATCGCTTCGCAGCGATCAAGCGACCTCGGCTGGACCAAGATTTCTTTCTGCACTACGATCGCCGCATGTTCTCCGCCGCCATCCGGCGATCGATCCGCTGGCATCTGGTGGCCCTGGTGGCCGTCAGCCTCGGCATCAGCTGCAATCGGCAGCCTGAACCGGACACCTCTGCCGCAGCTCCGACGCCAACCGTTCAGGAACCATCGCTGCTTTTGGTCACCGTCGATACTCTGCGACCGGATCGGCTGGAGCCTTACGGGGCCTCCGACGTAGAAACTCCGACTCTGGCCCGCCTGGCGGAGGGCGGCATTGTTTTCGATCGCGCCTACGCCGTGGCACCCATCACCCTACCCTCCCACGCTTCGATCCTGACGGGCCTCTACCCCCCCCAGCATGGCGTTCGCAACAACGGCATCAACTTTCTCGAGGAGGAGTTCGAGACCCTGGCCGAGATGCTGCAGCGTGAAGACTTTCGGACAGGTGCTTTCGTCGGTGCAGCCGTCCTCGGGCGCCGCTACGGCCTCGGACAGGGCTTCGAGACCTATAGCGACAGAATCGGGGGTGGCCCTGACCAGACTTCCCGCTGGGGCATCTCTGATCGGCCTGCCGCCGAGGTGATCCAATCGGCTCGACAATGGCTCGACGGAATCGACCCGCAGGAGAGGTTCTTCGCCTGGGTGCACCTGTTCGACCCACATGCTCCCTACGCTCCACCCTCACCCTTCGCAGAGCGCTACCGGACGCGACCCTATGACGGCGAGGTGGCCTACATCGACGCACAGATCGGGAGGCTTCTCGAGCATCCACGCATCGGCGATGACGTCCTGATCGCGGTGGTCGGCGACCACGGGGAGAGTCTGGACGAGCACGGCGAAGGGACACACGGTATTCTGGTTTACGACTCGACCCTGCAGATTCCATGGATCCTCAAAGTGCCAGGAGGCCCAGGGGGACTTCGAGAGGACACTCCCGTCAGTCAGACCGACATCCTTCCTACTCTCCTCGACTTTCTGGAGATCGAAGCGCTGCCGGATCTTTCAGGCCGCAGTCTCGAGCCCGCGATCGTCACCGAAAGCAAGGTAGCGATCGAACCACTGTACGCCGAGAGCTATCAGGCCTTCAGCGCCTACGGCTGGGCACGACTCCATGCTCTGCTCCACTGGCCGTGGAAGCTCATCGAGGCGACGACTCCCGAGCTCTACAATCTGGAGCAGGACCCCGGGGAGACCACCAACCTGGCTGAGCAAGAAAAGACCCTGGCGGATTCCCTCAGTGCCCAGCTGGGCCACTTCATCGAAGAAAGTGAGCAGCAGATCACTCTCGATGACGACACCGCTCAGGCTCTGCGCGCTCTCGGCTACATGGCAGCCACCCAGCCGCGAGCGCTCGAGAATCATCAACGGCCCGATCCCAGGGACATGATCGGCCTCCACAACGAGCTGCTGGCGTTCTTCGATCGTGGCCCCCACTCCCCGTCGGAGACCATCGCCGAGTTGGAGCGGGCTCTCAGCCTCGATCCGGACAACCTGACGGCTCTTCGAGAGCTGCCCCAGGCCCTGGCCGACGCCGACCGCTATGAAGAGATCGAGCCGGTGATCCAGAGGATTCTGGCCTTGGATGCAAATCCCGCCTCGATTTTGCTGCTCTACGCTACGATCGAGCACCAGCACGGCAATCTCGACAAAGCGCTCAGCCTGACCGAGGAAGCACTCGAGCTCGATCCGGGGCTGACCACCGCATGGATGGAGAGGACTTCCCTGCTCCTGCAGCTGGGAGAGGTCGGCCAGGCCCGCGCCGTACTGGAGGAAGCCATCGGTCAATCTCCCGACGATCCCTGGCTCAATATCTACTACGCACGCCTGGCCGAAATGGCCGATGGAAAAACGGAGAGCGCGGTGAATCGCCTCCAGCAAGCCCTGGATGAGGACCCGACCATCCTAGAGGGCCACCTCTTCCTGGGCGAGGCCCTGGAGAGCTCCGAGGAGATCCAGTCCGCTGTCGACACTCTGCGGACAGCTCTCGAGCGATGGCCAGAGAATCCGGAGCTCCATGCCAGACTCGGATTGCTGTCCCTCCGACTTCGCGATGTCGACACAGCCGAGCTCCACCTGAGCCGCGCCCTGAGTCTGACGACCGATCCGAGGCCGGACATCAGGGCAGCTCTCGACTTCGTGCGCTCGCAGAGCGGCGGCCAGGCGCCTGGCGCAGAACCAACCGCGACCACGGGAGTGCAACAAGCCGCCGCGCATCTTCAGGCCGGACGGCTCGACGAGGCCCAGGCGGTGCTCGACCGCCTAGTCGACGATGAGCCCCGCAATACGGATGCCCTGGCCTTGATGGCGGCGGTTGAGATCCAGCGAGGCAACTTGACCGGGGCAGAAGATCTCCTACAGCAGGTTCTGGAGATCGACCCCCAGCAGGCCAGTACCTGGAGCGACCTGGGCCTGATCGTCGAGCAGCAGGGTCGCATCGATGAAGCCCGGAAGCACTACGACAAGGCGCTTCAGATCAATCCCGGCCTCTGGCAAGCCCTGGTCAACTTGGGTATCTCGGCCGGGCGCCAGCAGGACTGGCAGCGGGCAGCCGACTACCTGGAAGAGGCGCTGCGCACGGCCCCCGGTCAGCGGGATCTCCATCTGGAGCTAGCGGATCTGTATGCCGGGCCGCTGAATCTCCCCGACCTGGCGAGGCAACACCTGTCGTCGTTCCTGAGCGCCGCACCAGGCGACCCGCGAGCCGATCTCGTCCGTCAGCGGCTGAGCCAGCTGACCGACAACTAGCCAGCCAACAGCTCCAGCACTCTCTCTATCGCATTCTCGACAGGTACGAGGACCTTCTCACCGTCACGGCGCAGGGAGACCTCGACCTGGCCCTCGGCCAGGCTCCTGGCGCCTACCACCAAGCGCACCGGAATGCCGATGAGATCGGCGTCCTTGAACTTCACTCCCGGTCGCTCGTCGCGGTCGTCGTAGAACACCTCGACTCCCTGCTCGCTCAGCTGCTCATAGAGACGGTCGGCCTGCTCGACCACTTGCTCGTCTTTCGTGCTCAGCGCCATCACCAGTACCTCGAACGGCGCCAGTGGCAGCGGCCAGATGATGCCGTTCTCGTCATGGTTTTGCTCGATGGCCGCCGCCACGGTGCGACCGATTCCGAGCCCGTAGCACCCCATGGTCATGGGATGCGACACTCCTTGGTCGTCCAGATAGGTGCACTGCATGGCTGCCGAGTACTTGGTGCCCAGCTGAAAGATGTGACCGACCTCGATGCCCCGGTGCAGCTCGAGGGTGCCATCGCACCGCGGGCAGCCATCGCCCCCGGTGACCAGTAGCAGATCGGCCCACTCGCTGAGATCGACATCGCGGTCCCAGTTGACACCGGTGAAGTGAGCGTCGGCTTTATTGGCCCCGACCACGAAATTGGCAGAATCTCGAAT
>CAMYLC010000006.1:7411-14177 GCA_947259195.1 Thermoanaerobaculia bacterium
CCTCGTTGAGATCGCGATCGCCCCGGACGAGGGCTAGAACAGGGCCCTCCTCCGTTTCGTACACCAGGGTCTTTACCAATCGATCGGCTCCGACTTCCAACAGCTCCGCAACCTCGGCGATGGTCGTCGCCGCCGGGGTGGACACCTCCACCAGATCTTCCGAGTCGTCTCGGGATGAGGTGGCAGCCAGCGGACGCGCCTCGGCCTTCTCAACGTTGGCCGCATATCCGCAGGTCGGGCAACTGACCACCGCGTCTTCACCTGTGTCGGCCAGCACCATGAACTCGTGCGACGCCGAGCCGCCGATGGCACCGCTCTGGGCCTCGACCATCGAGTACTCCAGTCTGCAGTCTTCGAACACCCGGCAGTAGGCGGCCCGCATGGCCTCGTAGGTCTCAGCCAGACTGTCGGCGCCGGCATGGAAGGAGTAGGCGTCCTTCATGAGGAACTCCCGGGCGCGCATCAGACCGAACCGGGGACGGATCTCGTCGCGAAACTTGTCCTGGATCTGATAGAGATTGAACGGCAGCTGTCGGTAGCTGCTCACATCGTGGCGCACGGCGTCGGTCACCACCTCTTCATGCGTCGGGCCGAAGCAGAAGTCCCGTTGGTTGCGGTCCTTCATCTTCAGCAGCAGATCGCCGAAGACATCCCAGCGATCGGTTTCCTTCCACAGCTCCGCCGGATGGATTGCCGGCATCATCAACTCCACCGCGCCGGCGGCATTCATCTCCCGCCGAACGATGTCCATCATCTTCATAATGCTTCGCCAGCCGAGCGGCAGATAGGTATAGATCCCGGCCGCCGCCTTGCGGATCATCCCGGCTCGCACCATGAGCTGATGACTGACGACCTCGGCGTCGTTCGGCACCTCCCTGGTGGTAAACAGATAGAACTGACTCCAGCGCATCGACAACTCTCTCTTTCTTGCAGGCGTTGCGGCTACTTCTTGGCTCGACCCTGCTGAACTCTGTCCAGAAGGCGAGTGCTGGTCTTGAGACACTCCATCATCCTCTGCTCGACCGAGGTCTCGGCCCCTTCGAGGCTCCTGGCCTCAGCCAGGACCTTGCGGGCCCTTTCCTCGGATCCAGAGGCCAACAGAGCCATCCCCAGGTGGGTCAGTGTGGTCACGGAGGACTCCAGGCGACTCGAACGGTCGAGAAAGTCGATCGCTTGATCGAACTCCTTCCTCTTGTAGTGAACCCAACCCAGAGCGGCCAAAGGAAACTGACGCAGCTCTTCCGGCGCCAGCTCCAAGGAGCGCTGTGCGAACTCCAGCGCCTTGTCCAGATCCTCCTCCATCTCGGCCATGTTGTAGGCCATCTCGTAGTAGGCAATGGTGCGGGAGAAGTTGGAGGTGCCTTCGTCCAACAGACGTTGCCCGATGCGGTTGCCTTCTTTGTAGCGGCCCTCACTGCGCAGGGCCTCGATGAGGGTGGCGCAGGCCGTCGCCTTGAGCATCTCGCCCGGCTCCAGATCCAGGATCCGACGCGCCACCTTTTCGGTCTCCTGGGCACGATCGAGCTGCAGGCAGATCAGGGCATAGGACATCAGCAGGGTCGGATTGTCGGGATCCTTGTCGATAGCCCGCCTATACAGGGAGACGGCACGACCGGACCGCCCTTCGATGAGCTCTTCCTCAGCCTCCCGAATCCAGGTCTGGGCCTCGGCTGAGATCTCCGGCAAGGGGCGATCAGACTGGCCCGACAGGTACCGCACCAGGTCCTGATAGCGCATCTTCGTCGGGTTCAAGCGCTGAGCCTGACGAAAGGCATCCAGCGCCTTGCGGTTCCAATGTCGATCCAGGTAGGCCAATCCCAGGAGATGGTAGGCCTCCTCGTAGGCCGGGTCGTGCCTGACCACCTGCTGCAGATAGCCGATGGCCCCGGTGACCTTCCCCATCTCGTATAGTGAGCTGCCGAGAAGAAACAAGGCCTGCGGCACGGGATCGATCTCGACAGCCTTCTCCAGTAGAACCACGGCACGGGAAAGGTTGCCCTGCCCCGCGTATACGGCGCCGAGGCTGAAGTGGGGCAAGAAAGCGTCGGGAAACAAGGCCACAGCCCGCTGCAATTGCTCGATTGCCCGCTCGCTTTCGCCCTGCTCGTGGTGAATGACGCCGCTGTAGACCAGGCCTTCGTAGTGATCGGGCTTGGTTTCCAATACCCGCCTGAAGTAGGACAGGGCAACACCCGCCTGCCCTTCGTTGAAGTAGGTCTCGCCGAGGAAGTAGTTGAGCTCGTAGTTGTCGCGATCCAGGCGGTGGGCCGCTTCGAGAGCCTGCAGCGCGCCCTCGATGTCGAAGCCGTACAGCGCGTACTCCGCATCTTCGAGAAGCTTGTTGAAGAGGGTCCGCCGATTGCCCTTGTGAAGGGCCGAGATTCGATCTCGGAGACCCACGAAGCGCTCCCTCTTCTCCAGCGCCAGCATCTGGTAGTCCACCTTCGACTGCCAAAGCTCGCTCCACTCTTCGCGCGCGATGAGACGTCGATCTTCCAGAATCTCCCGCAGCGTCGCCAGTCCCGATTGATTGATCAGGATGCTGCGCTCCTGCTTGTGGAGGGTGGTCAGCAGCTGACGAACCGTGTCGGCCGTCCGCTTGACCGCTTCCTCGAGGATGGAAATGCGCTCCAGCAGGTGCTCATCGAGCGAGAAACCCTCTTCGGGTGCTTCCTCGAAGCTGTCACCCTCGGCAGGGGGTGAGGGCACACCCGATAGCACCATCAGCTTCTGATCGCAGCGGAAGCAGTAATCGAGCTCGTCCGAGTTCTGTGCTCCGCAGACCTGACAATACATCTATCGATATCCTCGAGACGGGTCGAAGGCTCGGGCGTCGACCAGGGTTACCTCGAAGCCCGCCTGGGCCGCCACCTGGGCGATGCCGTGCCCCATCGTTCCTGCGCCTACCACACCTAGCTTGTCAACTCGCCCCACGGATTCCTCCTTGATTTTCGTGATCCTCCCCGAGTCCTTCCCCGCTGGCCCTCGCCGCGGTCGCTCCCATCTCTCCACCCTGCCAGGGCGGGCGTGACCCCGAGGTCCGAGGAGACCTCGACAGCGTACGGGATCGCCCAGAAAGGGTCAAGCAGAGCGTGGACAGCGGGTCAACTGGCGTATCAGAGTCGTGCCGGAGAGCCTCGACCGTCGGGCACCTCCAGATCGAACCAGGGCTCCTGACGGCCGAATTTGGTCGTCAAGGTGGAGCCCACTCCAATGAAGGTGGCTACGGTCCAGGTCCATGTTCCGACCCACGGAACGAGCTTGATCGCGCCCAGAACGAGGAGCCCGACGAGAGCGTAGTTCAAGGGCAACGCCCGCTTCTTGAAGAGGCGCGCGAGCAGCCAGTAGCCAGTGGCGTGGAAGACGCTCACCATGCCCCAGAGCTTCAACATCAGGGCCAGGAGGACGACGAGAATCAGCAGGGGTATGCCGACAATGGCCGCGGCGAAGGCACTGAAGAACAGTGCGGTAAGCAGCATCGCGAGGACTCCCGCTACCCCGGTGACGAAGTTGCGACCGGCATTCGCCTGCACAGACTCGGAGGTTTCGAGCAGCTGTCGCCCGCTGGTGGCGAAGAGAAGCAGGGTCAAGGCCAGCCATGCGGCCATCAGGGCCAGCTTGGCCCCGAGAATCACCGGTGACCCGGCAGAAAGCCCGAGCGAAGGCCCCTCCATCAGAGTCAGCCAGGCGGAGCTGACCGTCGGATAGGACACCGAGCGCCCTTCGATTCGCGCCCCTGGAGCCGTCTCCAACCGACCACCCAGAACGAAAACATCCCCTGCGACGCGAGCCGTCTCACTCAGCCGTCCGTCGCCGCCCAGAACGATGACATCGCCCCCTACTCGACCCTCTACCCTCGTCGAGCCACTGATGGAGACCACATCGCTCATCGCTTCACCGGCCACGACCAAGTCCCGGCCCAGAGCGACGACCTCCTGCCGAGCCACGCTCCCCTCTTCGACTACGATCGCCGGAGGGTCCTGCGCCCGGCTAGAGCCGGCTGCCGCGCAACCTATCGCTACCGCCAGACTCCAGTAGACCGTCCTCACTTGGCTCCGTCGGGTCTTCAAGACCTCTCCTTTCAACCGCCGAGTTGACGCAGAATGCGCTGCGCCTCCTCGATGTCTGCTGCATACCGCCGCGCTGGAGCGGTTTCTATGAACCGCCGCAGAGCCACCCTCGCCTGGTCGAGACGGCCAAGCTCGGGAGCCTTGATTCCGATGTTGAACAGCGTCTCGTATTGGGAGGGGTCCTGCTCGACCGCGGCCTCCCAGGCCTGTAGAGCCTCCTCTGGTCGGCCCAGAAAGTAGAGTGCCGCGCCGAGGTTGTTCCAGGCGTCCGCCAGGCTCGGATCCAACTCCACGGCTCGCTCCGAGTAGCCGCGAGACTGCGCGCTCTCGCCCAGGCGCAGATAGACCAGTCCCAAGTATTCGTAGGCTCGCGCGTTATCAGGATCGACGCCCAGGGATCGGTTCAGGGTGTCTATGGCATCCTGTTGTCGATCCATCTCGGATAGCACCCGTCCCAGAGCTGCCAGCGATTCAGCTGTGCCGTCCTCGGCCGCCTCCTCGACGATGGAGAGAGCCTCTTCGGTTCGACCCCACTCGACGAGCTGCAGGCCGATGCGCCGCATGGAGTTGGGGTTGATGACCCCTGCCTGGCGTGCCGCTTCGATCCCAGCCACTGCCTCCTCTACCCGACCGAGCTCCAACTGCACTCTCGAGATCGCCAGTATCACCTCCGACCGCGGCCCCGAGACCTCCATTCCCTGCCTATAGGCCTCCAACGCCCCGTCGAGCTTCCCCTGCTGCTCCAGGGCATTGCCCAGAACGTCCCATGCGTCGATCATTCTGGGATTAGCTTCGACAACCTGCCTGGCGATCGTCGCCGCCTGCTCGAATTCACCGGCGTCGAGGAAATTCCTCGCCTCGTTCAACTCTTGAAGAGCCTGGAACTCCGATTTCGGGTCGGGGAGCGGCCCCTCCAGATCTCTCTGGCTCGAACCGAGGTAGCCCAGCGCCTCCAGGCGGCTGCGGGTCTCCTCGTCGATCTCCATCGGGGGCTCGAGTTGCCGATTGAATTCCTCGAGCCTCTCGTTCAGGGCACCATAGACGCGCCTCTGCTCCCTGAGGATGTTCGTCGTCTCCAGCGGGTCCTCCTCGAGGTCGTAGAGCTCGGGCTCAGGCCCGTCAATGTAGTGGTATTTGCCTTGCACCAGGGAGGCCAGATCACTCCAGCCAAAGTGCAGACGAGCGTAGAAGCTCTCGGAATAGACGATCCTGTCCGGACCGCCGCACTCGGGCAGCATCAGTAGGGAGCATCCCGGCAGGGATTCGTCGACGGGTAGGCCGACCAAGCCTGCAATCGTCGGGTAGAGGTCCACGAGCTGCGCGTCGGCTGTCCGCCTCGTACCACCCTGTTGTTGCTTCGGCAGCTTCAAGAGCAGCGGTACCTGAATGTCCTCGCGGTACAGAAAGAACCCATGCTCCATGTAGCCGTGACTGCGGAGGCCTTCCCCATGATCCGAAAGCACGATGATGATGGCCTTGGAGTAGACCTCCAACTCTTTGAGCTCTGCGATCAACTCCCCCACCACCGCATCTGCGGCTGCCACTTCGGCGTCGTAGGGGTCTTCGAATCGCGACGCGTAGGGTTCCGGTGCCTCCCAGGGCAAGTGTGGCTCGTAAAGATGAAAGAAGAAGAAGAACCTCTCCGCCGCCACAGATCGCAGCCAATCGCGCGCGGAGCTCAGGGTCTCGTCTCCACGGCGTGAGAGAGCCCCGCCAGCGACTCCCTCCTGAAATCGGATGTCGTCCTCGAAGAAGTCGAATCCGTTGGCGATGCCGGTCTCGCCACGCAGGACATAAGCAGAGACGGCAGCTCCCGTCTCGTACCCTGCGACCGCTAGATCTCGCGGCAGAAAGCCCACCAGATCCTCCGGCACGTAGTAGCCGACATTGTCGCGAACCTCATGATGATCGGGCAGCGTCCCACTCAAGATCGAAGCGTGGGAAGGCAGGGTGAGGGGAGTATGGCTGTAGACGCGCTCGAACGTGATCGCATCGCGGGCAAAGGCATCCAGATTCGGCGTCTCCACCTGGTCGTACCCGTAGACGGGCAGTCGATCGGAACGCAGTGTGTCGATGGAGATCAGGACGACTGGCGCCCCCTCGGCACCCTCGATCTTCGGCCCCTTCTGCCTGGAACACCCGTGAAACGCCAGCACCACAACCAGCACCAAGCTGACGCCGAAGACATTGGTCCGAGATTGAGTCTTTCGTTTCACGAGGTTCCCTAGTTCCAGTGCGACCTTGCAGAGTCTAGCCTACCCAAAGCCCTCCTCGCTCCTAGGACAACTGCCCCCCATCACCATCATTGGGAGGCTCGTCCGGGTGGCCCGCAGGCTCCAGGCGTTGGAGAGCCTGACCGTCTTCGGCTTGGGGTCCGACGTGGGGGCCCCCAGGGGGCTATCCTCCCTTCCGCTGCAAGAACCCCCTGGAGGTCCCCACGCCGAACCCTGAACGACCGGGCCAGAGCTCGCACGCGACCTTTCACCTCTGATAGCTCGAGGCTTCACTGCCTCAGTGCCCCACTGCCATCACCGGTGCCAGAGGTTCGTTCGGGTGGTTCGACAGGGGGTGCCACGTCGAGCGCAGCGCAAGAGCCGTTGGAGTTCACTGGAGATCCGGCGCGATGACGTGACAAGGTGGCGGCCCGCCCGTTGCAGTCTGAGTAGCCGACGCCGTCCCCCTGCGGGCCACCCGGA
>CAMYLC010000007.1 GCA_947259195.1 Thermoanaerobaculia bacterium
ATGATCGGCGAGCTCAGGCCCTCGTTGTACCATTTGACCGCCAGTTCCGGGAAGCCCTTGTCGACAAAGCAGGACGCCAGCAGGGAGCAGCAGTCGACCAGATACCGGTGATCCTTGGCGGCTAACTGAAATTCGCTGATCGCCTCGTCGATGAGGCCCATCTCCCGATAGGCGATGCCGAGATTGTAGTGGGTGTCGTAATCCTCGGCCAGCAGTGTCTCAGCCATCCCCTTCTTGAATCCTTCGACAATCTCCTCGAGGCTCTGGTCCTCGGGTGCTGCCACCAGATCCTCATCCAGCAGACCTTCCTCTTGATCCAACTCCCTCTCGATTTCGGAGGCCAGGTCGAAGAACTCTGCTTCGCTCTCGAAGACGCCTGCCGCCGATTCAGCTTCCTCAGTGGTCTCGGCTGTGGGGACCTCATCCAACCAACTCAGGTCCTCTGAAGCTGCCGTTGTTGCCCCGTCCAACTCAGTCGCTTCCTCTGCTCCGGAAACCACGATCTGCGGAGGTGTGATGCGTCCATCTTCAACCCCGAAATCCGCACTTACCAGCTGTTTCTCGAGGTTGTCCCAATCGGCCTGCCGCCTCTGATCTTCGGCCAGGCCGGCGACGATCTCTCCAAGCTCGGCCACTCTGTCAAACTTTTGATGTTCGAGATACAGGGTGATCAACTGGAGATGGGAATCGAGGTGAGCCGGGGCCAGACCGATCACTTCCTCGAACTTCTCGGTCGCTTTGTCCTCCAAGCCGTAGCGCGCCAGCACCTCGGCTTCGATCAACAGCTCCCTGAGACCCTCGACCTCCGTGACGGGTTCCGGAACCGCCTCCTCCGCCTCCTCGACAGCGACTTCGACGACCTCCGGTTCGAAGTCCTCGAGCTCGAACTCGATATCCTCTTCGCTCTCCAGCTCGAGCTCATAGACGTCTTCGTCTCCCTCTTCCTCGGCCTCGGCCGGCTTCTCGACCTCCACCAGCCCCTCGACCTTCGCCGGCGCTGCCTCGAGCTCCGCCAAGTCGAGCTCGACGACCTCCTCGTCCACCTCTTGGTCGGGGACGAGCTCCTCCTCGATGAGCGGCTCGGGCTCCGGCGCCGCGGTCAGGATTCTGGCAGCATCCGGATTCCTCTCGGCGGCGAACTCCACAAACGACTCGGCCTCTTCCTCGTGACCGGCCCTCTTCAGCTCCCCTACCACGCTGGAGACGAAATTGAGACTGTCGTGATCGAGCTCGAACGCCTCGCGACAGACTCTGAGAGCGTCCCCCACCTTGCCATGCTCCAGCAACAGCTCACCGATGGCGCCATACTGGTCCTGCGCATCCCGCACCTGCCCCTGTTCCTTGAGCAGCTCAGCCAGGTGCAGACGATGGGCCGGATCTTCGGGCTCCAGCTCCACGAGTTTGCGGTGCACCGCCGTCACCGATGCTTTGTCGCCGCGTCTCTGGTAGCCGATCAGCCAGGCTCTCAGAGGCCTCGAGTTGCAGAGGATCCAATCGCAGAATCTTTCGGTAGATGGCGATGGCCTTGACGGTGAAGCCTTCCTCGGAAAAATGCTCGGCAGCCCGTTTGAAAAGCTCGATCGCCTCGCCCAGCCGCTGCAAGCGAGCATAGAGGTCCCCAACCCGGTTCAGGGTCGTGGTGTCGTCGGGATCGGCGTCCAGCACCGCGAGGTAGGCGTCGATCGCGGCATTGAGCTTGCCGCGGCCCACCAGCCGCTCGGCATCGCGGATGAGCTTTTGACGATCAGCGGTCATCAGTGATCAGCCTCGGTTTCTCTGGGCAAGACCGAGCGAAACGTCAGACGGTGCTCGGGACTCGGGCCGAAACTCGCCAGAGCCTGCCGATGTTCAGCCGCAGCATATCCTTTGTGCCGGGCAAAACCGTAATGCGGATACACCTTGTCCAGTTCACCCATCAGCCGATCCCGCTCGACCTTGGCAAGAATCGAGGCACAGGCCACACTGTAGCTGACGAGATCGCCCCGAACCAAGCTCAGACATGGAAAACCGAGTGCGGCGAGTCGAACGGCATCGACCAACGCGCATTCCGGTTGCGGGGAGAGCCCCATCAGGGCTCGCCCCATTGCTAGACGGGTCGCTTCGAGGATGTTGACGCGATCGATCTCGGAGGGCGTAGCCATGCCGATGCTCCAGGCGATGGCGGTTTGCTGAATCTGCTGGGAGAGGCACTCTCGGTCACCAGCCCGGAGAACCTTGCTGTCGTCAACGCCGGGAAGTGAGTGGTGGGTATCGACCACGACCGCGGCTGCGACCACCGGTCCAGCCAGGCATCCCCGTCCCGCCTCATCCACTCCGGCCAACTGGGACCAACCCCAGGACCGCAGCAGATCGTCCAGTCCACGCAGCAATCGCAGCCGGTACGCCTCCAATCCCAGCTGTCTGAGGGTATCCACCTCGGATCGACTCGACTCG
>CAMYLC010000008.1 GCA_947259195.1 Thermoanaerobaculia bacterium
AGTCCGGCATTTCCTGACGACCCGTAGCCACCACACCTTCACCCTGCGGACCCCGGAGAAGGCTCTCGAATCCCAAATACGGAGATGCATCGCCTACCAAGTAGTAGAGCGCCTCTGGATGGACCTGGCGGAAGCGTTGAAAGGCAGCCACAGCCACCTCGAGCCGCTTGGCCTCGGACATCAAGCCGAAGGATCCAACCACGAAGGCGTCCTGCGGAACTCCCAGTTCGTGGCGGATCTGGGACCGTTCCTCGGCTGATAGCTCCTGGCAGACCGAGTCTTCGTATAGCGGCGGGGCAATGACTTTCACAGATGCGTCAGGACGGCTCCTCAAGATGCGGTCACGAGTCGTTTCATTGTGGACGATGACACCCCGACTGGCATCCACGATCGGCTCGAACAATGGATAGGCCCACAGATCCCGGGCAGCCCCGGTGCGCAAGAAGCGTCGGGCGGCAAGATCACCCTGCTCGCCGTAGACGGTGCGCATGGTTGCAATGTAGTCGCGCGATCGCCGCCGATCGACGGTAATCCCTCGAATCAGGTGCTGCAACATGTATTCATGAAGCACCACGATTCCGGGCTCGCGCAAGGCCATCTCGTAGATAGCACCGTGGAATCTGGGTTCGTTGCCGATCTGGTAGAGGGTGGCGTCACGATCCGCCCAACGCGGCAGATCATCGAGCGAGGCGACGACATGCCTCCGCCGGATCTCCGCCGAGACGTCTTCCGCCCGAGAACTGAACAGCCGGACCTCGCCGAAATGAGGTTCCAGGGCCGTGAGCAGTTGGACGCTGTACTCCGAGATTCCGGATCGCTCAGGCGGCAGCGGGCTACAGAATGCGAGGCGCAGTGAGCTCATCTCGGTAGCGAAGCGGTCAGCCCGTCGATCACTCGATCCCAGGACACCTCGGCAATGGCCTCCTTGCCTCTCTCACCCATCGACTGGGCTCGGGGCCGATCGTCGAAGAGTGAGTCAAAGGCGCGGGCCATCTGCTGTGGCTTGGCAGCTCGACATACGAGACCGTTGACACCATCGCGAACGAACTCCAGACTTCCACCCGAATCGGCGGCAGTGACGACCGGCTTACAGGCGCCGAATGCCTCCAAGGTCACGAATCCGTAGTCTTCGTCGTAGGGTGCATGGTAGACCCCAAGGCATCGGGCGTAATGGTCCAGAAGCTCGTCGTCGTCGACCCAGCCCAGAAGCTCGACTTTGCTCTGTAGTCCCAAGTCGACAATCAGAGATTCGAGCTTCTCCTGCTGAGGGCCGGTCCCGGCGATCTTCCCCTTGACGCCAGACCGCGTGTGCTGGAAGCCTCTGATCATGGTCTCCACCCGCTTCATCTCATCCAGGCGACCCGCGAAGAAGAAGTAGTCCCCGTAGCCCTCGCATCGCAATTGATCGGCCAGCTTGGGGGGTGGGTACAGCGTTTCGGCCTCGAGACCGTTGTGTGTCTCGAGACGCTGCGCGACGTTTCGAGCTATCGCGAAGAGGGCTCGCGCCTCGCCTAACCCACGACGGTCCATCGAATGAATTGTCTCGACCACCGCGCGGTCCTCGGGTCCTCGGTCGAGAAAACCATATCGGGTTCCATAGAGATCGTAGGCTTGACGAAACTGGTGATAGAGCCAAACTACCTTATTCCGGTGGCGAATCAGATAGGAGGGAAAGCGCGTCGCGATCACCAGGTCGATGTCGTCACCCGTTGCCGTCTTCAGGTCCAGCAGGCGCCATACCAGGCCGCTCTTCAGGAGCTCCCGCCTCGAAGACCAGTTGAAGGGGAGAATTATGCGGTCGACATCGAAGCCTCGTCGAGACAGCTCCAACTCGAGTTTCTCGTCGAGAATCTCAGCGCCACCGTAAGAGAACGGGATCTTCGTGGAGCAGATACAGACCCGCATTACTCGCGCTCTCGCTCCAATGCCTCCACTCGACGCTGCAAGTCATCGAGCTCCCGCTGTAGCTTCTGGTTTCTCTGTAAGACGTCGCGAAAACTCAACGTTGCATTGCGGTTGAAGCTGTTTTGCTGTTGCAGAAGAGGCACGGTGTACCACCTCAGGAAGAGGTGGCGAAAGAGCTTACGCGACCAGACGATCACACCCCCGAGGAACGGTTTCGCTGAGACCGCGGGTGGCTCCTCCAGGAACTCGGTGCTCTCCAACTCGTGCAGCCCGGCGCTGGAAAGAGAACTACTCTGACCAGCCAACTGGGCCCGGCGACGCTCCATGCCCTCCTGCAAGCGCTGCACGACCTCGCTGTCGGCATTCAGATCACTGGATGGGTCCATCGCAACTCTCTCGAAGTGGGCTCATTGTAGCAGCGCCTTCGAGTTAACGCCGGTTGCTGACGTGCGAGTCGAGACGATCAGACATCGGCCATCGGGTCCTCGCATCCCCTAAGCCCCGGCGCCCTCAAGCCCTTTGGCCTTGGGGGCCAACAGGCGCGAGGCCCACTCACGCCAGCTCGATCTGCACCCGACGCAGGCCTTCCCTCAAATACTCCGGCTTGGCTCCCAGCCAGATCCGCAGATAGCCCTCCATTCCCAGATAGCTGCCAGGCACTATGAGGGTGTTCTGACGCTGGCGAATCCGCTCGCAGAGCTCAGTACTGAGATTGTCCCCTGGATAGCGCAGAAAGAAGATGGCTCCGGCCTCCGGAGCCCGAAAGGAGAAACCTTCACCCAGACCGCTCACCCACTTCTCGATGATCTTCAGATTCTCTTGCAGGAGGGTCCGTCCCCGGTTGTAGAGAGCCTCTCGGTTCCTCTCCTCGACCGCGATGCGGGCGATGGCGTCGGACAGCTTGCTGGGGCAGATGGTCACCGAGTCGTGCTGAGTCCAACACGCCTGGACGATCTCGGGCGGCCCGACGATCCAGCCGATACGGACTCCCGGAATTCCGTAGGCTTTCGACAGTCCGCTGGTCACGATTACCCTGTCACTCATTCCCCAGAAGCTCGATGTCCGCTGACGATGGATCTCGGCGCCGAGATACACCTCGTCGGCGATCAGGTAGGCCTCCATCTCCTCACACCGGGCCACGATCCGCTCCATGGCCTGCCTCGACAGTACCGACCCCGTAGGATTGTTGGGATTGGACACATAGACCAGACGAGTCCCGGGGTTGACCGCTGCCTCGAACTCCTCCCAGTCCGGCTCCCAATCGTGGTCCTGGCGCAGATGAAACTTGTTGACTTTGGCGCCCAGGCTACGGGGCACCCCCCAGAGTTGCATGTAGTTCGGCACCTCGAGGGCAAATTCGTCTCCCTCCTTCAGAAGACTCAAGGAAACCATGTAGTTGGCCTCCGAGGTTCCATTGGTGACCTCGATGTCGTCAATCCCCGCTCCGGGGTACAGCCTCGCCAGAGCTTCTCGAAGCTCGGGCGTCCCATTGCCCTGGCTGTAGGTGAGTGGAGTCTCGAGGGCCCAATCGAGGTCGAAACCCATCTCGACCAACTCTCCAAGCGAGACCGGCAGGACGCCGCTCTCGCTCAGGTCGTACTCCACCACGTTCTCCCAGGTCGACTGCATGCGCTCCATCTCGAAGACTTCGATCTTCATCTCACACTCCCGTTGTCTTGGCTCTCTGGTCCCCGGACCAGACCTCGTTTTCGGCCGGCGCCCTGTTGCACTGAAACACCTTCGCCGACCTGTGTTTCATAGACATATCTCGCGATGAACAGATCTTCTACTCCAAGGCCGGTGAAATCACAAACCGTGGGGCCTTCGGGGTCGTACCCCATCGGCGAGTCAAAGAAGGCTCCGGCCTCCACGACACTCTCCCTCAGGTGGATCGCATGTTGCAGCTCGCCGAGGCGTTCGCACTGCGCGAGGGAATCCACCAGCACCAGTGAGGCGTGCTCGAGAATGTCCGGATCCAGCTCCTGCTTACCCGGCGAATCCGAGCCCACGGCTGCGATATGCGTTCCCGGCTGGAGATCAGCGGCCGACAGCAACGGTCTTCGAGCGGCCGTCACGGTGGTGATCAACCGAGTGTTGCGGGCCACTTCGGAGGGCGTCGAGGCTATCTTCACCTCGGCACCCGGCACGAGCCCGCGAAGGTCCCGAGCGCAGCTTGCCACTCGCTCGGGTGTCCGCCCCCAGATCCAGATCCTCTCGAGGTCCAGGACCGAGGCGTGCATCTGCGTTTGCAAGCGGGCCTGGATGCCCGAGCCCAGAATCCCGAGGCTCGTGTCACTCCGCCCCAGCTCCCGAGAAACCAGAGCCGATACTGCGGCCGTCCGAGCATCCGTGAGAAATCCCTCATCGGCCAGAATCGCCACTGGCTGACCGGTTGCGGCCGAAAGCAGCAATACCGATCCATTGCCCACAGATAGCCCGCGCTCCAAATTCTTCGGAAAGCCGGAAGCCACCTTGACGGCGAAATAGTCTCCACCCTCGCGATAACTGGACTTGATATGCACCTCCGCCTGTTCGGACGGGATCGTCAGATGCATCGGCATGGGAGTGTCGCACTCTCCTCTGGCCTGGGAGACGAGGGCTTGGCGCATGACGTCGATGGCCTCGACAGGGTCGAAGGCCTGTTGAATGCTCTCCAAATCGATGACTTTCATCGCGAACCCTTCCTTTCCAGATCGAAGGACTCGGTGACCGTGAAGAGATCACCCAGAACACCGTAGACGGTGTCCTTGACACCAGGATTGTCCTGGACCACCACGATCGGTGCCATCAGATCGGTGGTGATCCGCAGGGCATTGCCCGTTCCGGAGACTGACCATAGTGGGTGTCCTCGAGGGACTGCCTCGACCGCCACTTTCGCCGACACACCTCCATCCTGACGTGAAGCCCGACAGATCAACTTGATCCTGTCTCCCCGCCTATCGACGTCCTGCAGATCCTCGGCAGTCACTCTCTCGATGCCTTGACGATCGACGTCCGACGGATTGAGATCCGCCCCCATGAGAGCATTGGCCAGCACGCAGATCTTGGCTGCCGCATCCCAACCCTGCAGGTCGAGAGTCGGATCGGCCTCCGCAAAACCTTGTAGCTGAGCCAGCTCGACTGCTTCCTGCAAGGCGAGGCCCTCCTCCATGCGCGACAGCACATAGTTCGTCGTCGAGTTCAGGATTCCCTCCAACGCCAGGATTCGGCAACCCTTCAGCGTGTGACGGGCCAGGTTCAGGACCGGTGCTCCGTCCATGACTGTGGACTCGTGGAGCAGGTGCACCCCACGCGAGACCGCCAAGTTCATCAAATCCCGATAGGCATACGCAAAGGGGCCCTTGTTGGCGCTAACCACATGTCGCGATCGCTCGAGGGCACTCCGAATGTGAGAGATTGCGGGCTCACCCCGGTGCTCGATTGACAGGGGCGTCAGCTCCACGAGGACGTCATAGTCGAGCTCTCGAGCTAGTTGAAGACTGTCAGACTCGACCCTGTCAGGGTTCTGATTCGAGAAATGGCCGCCCCTTTCGAGCTCCGAAAGGGCCCGAACAAGATCGACTCCAGAGTCGCTGGCCACTGCCCCCCGAGTCCCGGTGCTGATGCCGACGATCTGGATATCCAGCCCTTCCAAACCGGGGTATCGATCTCTCTCGACTGTCAGCACGCGCACCAACCCTCGCCCCACGTTGCCACAACCCAGGAGTAGGACTCTCAGTGGAGGTCTTCGACTGCTGTCCAATATGCCCTCCTTCTTCCAGTCACCAGCTTTAAACGACAAACTCTACGCGAGTGCACAGCGCAGTTCTTGTAGACTTGCATCTCCCGCGTGGCCGTTCAAGGGGGGCTCTTGAGTCATGTCCAAATCCTTTGGTGGACAGAACATGTTTCATCCACTGCGACGGGTCCTGGTCAAGCGCCCGGATGAGATTTTCGCCGTCGAAGACCCCGAGCGCTGGCACTACGTTGCCAGCCCTGATCTGGAAACTGCCCAGCAGGAACACGACTCCATGGTGGAGACCTTGCAGCAATCGGGTGCCGAAGTCCTCTATCACGAGGAGCTCCAACCCGATCGAGCCGACGCCATCTACGTTTTCGATCCGATCGTGCTCACAGACCACGGAGCCGTGGTGCTCAGCATGGGCAAGGACCTGAGACGAGGGGAGGAAGAGGCCCTGGCTCGACGCCTAAGGGAGCTGGGCATTCCGACTCTCTTCAGCCTCGAAGGGGAAGCCCGAGCCGAGGGTGGAGATCTACTTTGGCTGGATCAAACAACGTTGGCAGCCGGTATCGGGTTTCGAACCAACCAGGAGGGCGTGCGGCAACTGAGAGCCGGACTCGAACCCCTGGGTATCGAGGTGCTGGCCTTCGAGCTGCCTTACTTCACCGGACCCGAGGCCTGCCTGCATCTGCTGTCACTCATCAGCATTCTCGATCACGACCTGGCCGTGGTGTATCCACCCCTGATTCCTGTTCCCTTCTGGCTGGATCTCCAAGCGAGAGGATTCCAACTCGTCATCGTTCCCGAGAAGGAGTTCGGCACCATGGGAACCAATGTGCTGGCCCTGGGACCTAGAGACTGTCTGGTCCTCGAAGGCAATCCTGGAACTCGCCATGGCCTCGAGGAGGCAGGCTGTCGTGTGTCTTCCTACCGAGGCAACGAGATCTCCTTGAAGTGCGAAGGAGGGCCGACCTGCCTGACAAGCCCGCTTCTTCGCCAAGCCTGACCCGCCACGATCGCCAGACCTGGGGCCCATCGTGAATTCCGTAGAGAAGCAGGTCCTGGACGCCGTCGACTTCGAGGGCCTGCTGGGCTTTCTGCAGCGATTGATCGCCACTCCGAGCTGTGACGGTCGGGAAACCGAGGCTCAAAAGGCGGTGGCGCACCACATGGAGGCTTGCGGCCTGGAAGTCGATACCTGGGAGCTCGACTTCCACGAGTTGCAGAAGCACCCCGCTTGCTTCCAGGAGGTTCAAAGGGAGCACGGTCTGGGAGTGGTTGGCAGCCTCGGCGGCCCAGGCTCTGGTCCCGACCTGATTCTGAACGGCCACATAGATGTCGTGCCCACCGGCGATCCAGGCAACTGGTCCCATCCGCCCTGGCAGGGCACCCTGACTTCCAATCGGCTGTACGGGCGGGGTGCCGTGGACATGAAGGGCGGACTCTGTTGTGGGATCTATGCGGCCAAGGCGCTGCTGGATGCCGGCGTCGGACTCGACGCCAAACTGATCGTAGAAAGCGTGATCGGCGAAGAGGATGGTGGAGTCGGTACGCTCGCCACCCTGCTCCGTGGCTACCGGGCCGATGCGGCGATCATCATGGAACCGACACAGCTGGCGGTGATCCCTGCCCAGGCAGGGGCCCTGAATTTCAGGTTGACCGTCAACGGTCTGTCAGCCCATGGCTGCGTGCGAGACGAGGGCATCAGCGCCATCGAAAAGTTCCAGCCGATCTTCGCCGGTCTCCGCTCGTTCGAGCAGAGGCGCAACGCGAACTGCAGCGACCCCCTCTTTGCCAGGTATGTCCTCCCCTATCCCATCTCCATAGGGACCGTTGTGGCTGGTGACTGGGCCTCGACGGTGCCCGAACGGTTGGTTTGCGAGGGCCGCTACGGAGTCCAGTTGAGCGAGGACCTGGATTCGGCACGAAGGCAATTCGAGGCAGCGGTGGCCCAGATCGCTAGCGAGGACCCGTGGCTCGCCGACAATCCGCCCGACATCGAATGGTGGGGCGGCCAGTTCGCACCGGCAGTGACGCCTCGAGATCACGCTATCGTCGAAGGCGTTGCCACGGTCATGCAGGACCTGACCGGCAAGAAGCCCTCTGTGGAAGGGGTGCCGTATGGCGCCGACATGAGGCTCCTAGTCAATGAGGGTGGGATCTCCGCGATCTTGTTCGGACCAGGAGATGTGCGACAGTCCCACCGACCGGACGAATTCGTACCTCTGGACGACCTGTTGTTGGCCACACGTGCCCTGGCCCTGACCGCACTGCGCTACTGTAGCGCGTCACAAAAGGAGTGAACTCGAGGAGCGATCGCCACCTGAGCGGCAACTCTCGATTCCAGAAGGGAACCATGCATCGCCATTCGATCGAACGCAGTTACCCCCGACAGCCTTTTCTGAAGTCAGTAGCGGCAATCGCCCTCTGTATTGGTTGGATCTCCTCGATAGCCTGCCAGCGCCAGGCCCCTGAGGAGGCTTCCCGTGCGATCCCAGTCGCCAAGATCAAAGCACTCTTCAGCCAATTCGACGAGGGTAACTCGCCCGGTGTCGCTGTGGCGGTCGTGAGTCAAGGTCAAACCGTGTTCATGGATGGGTTCGGCCTGGCTGACCTCGAAAGTGGAGTTGCGATCGAGCCCAAATCGCAGTTCCGCCTGGCCTCCGTCTCGAAGCAGTTTGCCGGCATGGCCATCATGCTGCTGGCTGAGGATGAAGTCCTGCACTACGACGATCCGATCACCCGCTACCTTCCGGAGCTATCGCGAATCGGAGGCGAGATCACAATTCGGCAACTGCTGCAGCACACAGGTGGCTTGCCCGACTACTACGAGGCGCTGACTGCTGCTACCGGCGAACACCGGCCGACCAACGAGGAGGCAGTGCAGTTCCTTTCGGATTGGGGGGAGCCTCTGTTTGATCCGGGTGAACGCTACGAGTACAGCAATCCAGGCTACGAGATGATCGCCGCGATCGTCGCCCGGACGACTGGCGGCTCGTTCAGCGATTTCATGGCCACGAGGATCTTCGAGCCGCTGGGCATGAAAAATACGCTGGTATTCGACGAACGCGATCCTGAGATTCCACATCGCGCGTACGGCTACTCCAAAGGAGAGGACGGTGAGTTCATCCTCGACGATGAGCACCCGCTGAACTTCATGACGGGCTCCGGTGGCATCTACTCGACCGTCGAGGATCTCGTTGCCTGGGATCAGGCCCTATATGGGGAACAGCTCCTACCTGGCACGGTCCTGGCGCTCGCCTTCACGCCCGCGGTCTTCGAGAGTGGAGAGATCTACCCCTATGGATTCGGTTGGGGTGTCGGCTCCGATCTCGCATTGGGAAGGGTCCAAAGGCACTCGGGAGGCTGGGTCGGCTTCAGCACCCAGATCGTACGCTACCCGGATGCTGGCTTCAGCGTCATCCTCCTGTCGAACCTCGATACGTTTCATGGCGCTGGCTATGCCCGTCGGATCACCGATCTGGTCTTCCCGCCGTCACCGGTCGTAATCACGGGTGCCAGAGTCATCGACGGCACCGGCAGCCCGTCACAGTCGGTAAGCGTTCGAGTGGAGGGAGATCGCATCGAGGCGGTCGGAGAGATCGAGCCCAGCCAGGGAGATCTGGTTATAGACGCTCCAGGCCTAGTCCTGGCGCCGGGATTCATCGACACTCACAGCCACGCCGATTCCGCCGAACCCCATATTCTCGCCGGTGCCGAAGGGGCTATCAGCCAGGGAGTCACAACACTGGCTGGAGGACCCGATGGCGACTCCATCTTCCCGCTGGCCGACTTCTTCGAACGACTGGAAGCTGCCCCATCTGCGGTGAACATGCTGTCCTGGGTCGGCCATGGAACCCTTCGAGAAGAGGTCATGGGCGACGACTTTCGCCGACCTGCGACCGAGGCTGAGATCGAGAGCATGAGAGGCCTGTTGCACCAGGAGATGGCGTCTGGTGCATGGGGATTGTCGACGGGGCTCGAGTACGATCCGGGAATTTACTCCACTACCGACGAAGTCCTAGCGCTGGCGAGAGACGCCGGCTCTCTAGGCGGCCGGTACACCAGCCACATCCGAAGCGAGGACCGCTACTTCTGGGACGCCGTCGACGAGATTCTGACCATCGGGCGAGAGGCCGAGATCCCGGTCAACATCACGCACGTCAAGCTAGCCATGCAAAGCTCCCACGGCAGAGCCGAAGAGCTTCTGCAGATCCTCGACGAAGCACGGAGCCACGGAGTCGAGGTGACGGCCGACATCTATCCCTACACCTACTGGCAATCGACGCTCACGGTCCTGTTTCCCGAGCGCGACTTCCAGAATTCCGAGGCCGCCGAGTTCGCCGTCTCGGAGATCTCTCTGCCGAAGGGAATGCTCATCCCTCATTTCGCCCCAGAGCCGGCCCTCGAGGGAAAGACCCTGGCGGAGATCGCCACACTCAGGGGCGCAGATCCCGCTCGAACGCTGATGGATCTGATCGCCGAAGCCGAGGCCTACCAAGAGAGAACAGGTGAGGAGGATGTCGAGACTGTCATCGCGGTCAGCATGAGTGAAATGGACATCGAGACCCTCATGCAGTGGCCGTGGACCAATATCTGCACCGATGGCGAACTCTGGGGAGCGCACCCCCGTGGATACGGAACGTTCACCAGGGTTCTGGGGCGCTATGTGCGTGACCGGCAGGCGCTGACTCTCGAGTCAGCAATCCACAAGATGACCGGTTTGTCGGCCGCCACTCTCGGTCTGCCCGATCGTGGGCGCATCGAGCCCGGCATGCTGGCAGATCTGGTGCTCTTCGATGCCGACACCGTTGCCGACCGCGCTACGACCGAGTACCCACACGACATTTCGCGGGGCATCGAGACGGTCTGGGTCAATGGAAGTGTGGTGTGGCACGATGGCCTTCCTACTGACCGAACTCCTGGAAGAGTCTTGAGGCGGGAGCAGTGACGAAGAGCGCCGTAATTCTCACCAACGGCATGTTCGTGACGCCGTTCGCCAAGACCACCCACGGTTTGGTGAGAGGGCCCAGTCGTTACGAGATCCTCGGCGTCATCGATCCACCTTTCGCGGGGCAGGACGCCGGCATCCTGATCGACGGCCGTCCCCGGAACATTCCGATCTTCACCTCTGTCTCCGCGTGCCTGGAAGCCCTGGACGACACGCCCGATTACTGCATCGTCGGGGTCGCCACGGTCGGTGGCGTGCTGCCACCGGCCATCCGCGAGGGACTGCTCGAGGCCGTGAAGGCGGGTCTGTCTCTGATCAATGGGCTGCATCGCCTCCTGGCGGACGATGTCGAGCTGGCAGAACTGGCAAGACAGCATGGTGCGCAGATCATCGATATCCGCCGACCCAAGCCTGTCGACGAGCTTCGCTTCTGGACGGGAGAGGTGCTCCGCCTATCATCAACGAGAATCGCGGTCCTGGGAACCGACTGTGCGCTCGGCAAGCGCACCACCTGCGAGCTTCTGAGGCAGGCCTGCCAGGAGAATGGCATCTCCGCCGAGATGATCTACACCGGCCAGACAGGCTGGTTGCAGGGGACTCCCCACGGCTTCATCTTCGATGCCACTCCCAACGACTTCGTCTGCGGAGAGCTGGAACGCGCCATCCTCGACTGCCACGAAGCGACAGCTCCCGACGTTATCCTGCTCGAAGGGCAGAGTGGACTGCGGAATCCTTCAGGTCCGTGCGGGTCTGAGTTGATCCTCGCCGGTGGTGCCGACGCAGTCATACTGCAGCATGCACCGGGACGAGAGTTCTATGAAGATCTCGAGGAGTTGGGCTGCCGAATTCCACCCGTGAGCGAAGAGATCGGAATTATTCGACTCATGGGAGCCGAGGTGATCGCCGTGACCCTGAACCACGAGAACCTGGATGAGGAGCAGCTGAGGACCGAGCAATCAAAGCTCCAGGCAGAGCTGAACGCACCCGTCGTGCATCCCCTCTGGGATGGGCTGTCTGAAATCGTAGAGTTGGTTCGTCGACGTCTGACGGCGAGGGCTTGAAACATGAAGATCGAGAAAATCCTGACCTGGAACGAGAGGATCGAGCTGACGCGACCCTACGCCATTTCCAGTCGATCGATGTCGGCCGTCGATCTCTTCTTCGTTCGCATCATGACCGACACCGGCCATGAAGGGCTCGGGGCAGGCTCACCCGCCGAAGAGGTCACTGGCGAGTCTCCCGACAGCACCGCCGCCGCACTCGAAGAGATGGAGAGTGGCCTCCTGATCGGCGAGGACCCGAGGCATCTCGGCACCTTGTGCCGTCGACTCCGCGAGGGGCTCGGCGCCACCCCGGCTGCACACGCTGCCCTGGACATGGCGCTCTACGACCTCTTCTGCCGAATCGTCGAAGTCCCCCTTGTGGAGCTTCTCGGACGCTCTCACACCTCCCTGCCCACCTCCATCACCATCGGGATCAAGTCGGTCGAAGAATCCCTGGCCGAAGCCGACGAGCACCTGGCGGGGGGCTTCCGCAGCCTCAAGGTGAAGATCGGACGCTCGGCCGAGGCGGAGATCGATCTCCTGCATCGACTGCGTGAAAGGGTCGGGCCGGACATTCAGATCCGGGTCGACGCCAACCAGGGCTATGACCTGGAGGACACAAGACGGCTTTGGCAGAAGCAAAAGGAACTCCAGCTCGAGCTGATCGAACAGCCCCTGCCGGCGGCAACCCTGACCGAGCTGCGGACTTTGCCGCGGGACCTACGCCAGCTGATTGCAGCCGATGAAAGCCTGCACGAAGCCAGCGACGCCGCTCTCCTGGCACAGCCACCAGCGGTTTGCGGCATTCTCAACATCAAGCTCATGAAGTGTGGCGGTGTCTCCCCTGCCCTGGCCATTGGGCAGGTCGCCGAAGCGACGGGTCTCGAGCTCATGTGGGGCTGCATGGACGAGAGCGTCATCAGCATCTCTGCGGCTCTCCACGCGGCCTTCGCCTGTCCCCAGACGCGCTACCTGGATCTGGATGGCAGCCTCGATCTGGCGAGAGATCCCGCAAAGGGTGGCTTCACACTCAAGGACGGCGAGCTGCGCACCCTCGACAAGCCAGGGTTGGGAGTGACCTTGAGCGGGCAACCCCGGGTTCTGAGCGGCGAGTCTATCGACGCATGAGCAGCCGTGCCCGCTCGGGCAAACTCCAGGAGCTCGATCTCGTTGTCGGCAGTGGCCACGCGGGTCAGGGCCCGAACCTTGGAGTAGGACAGGTCTCCACAACGCATGGCTTCAGAGAGTCGTGGCAGCTCCCCCAGAGCCTTGGCTACTCTCACTTTCTCCCTGGCTGCGCCCAGTTCGAGTCCGGTCCGCCAGTTGAGCCAGTGGGCACAGGAGCGAAAGCCGGTGTTCCATCCACTCCTCTCGTCGAACTCCCGGATCATGGTCAGCAGGTGATAGGTGGCGACCTGGATCTGGGCCGCAGGGAGTCATCCCAGGCTTCCCCGACGTCCTCAGGGACCGATCACAAAGGTCGCGAAGAATGACGCCAGAAACCTGTCAAGAGCTTTCTTGTGAACTCTCCGAGGAATCGCGCTGGAAGGGGACCTGCCGGTTAGCTTCTCGTGTAGGACGTCCACGTGCCTATGTAGAATCACGACCACAGAGACTTCGTGTGACCCAATCGAGGGCTCTGAATCCAGCGGGAGATGGATCCGTCATGGCAGATACCAATACCAGCCCGAAAGGCCCGGAAATCAGGCCTCGGCGAGCTCGTTTCCGGAAGTTCGTCACCTGGACCTTCCTGACGCTTCGAGTTCTCGGGGTCATCGCTGCAGTCGACGCGGTCATGCCGAACCGCACCGCTACTGGAGCCGTCGCCTGGTCCCTCAGTCTTGTGACGATTCCCGCTGTCGCCGATACTCTAGATCCCTCGAAGAACTCATGAGCGATCCCGGCTGGTACTCCATCCTGCCCCCGATACTGGCCATCGTCCTGGCCATCTGGAGCAAGCAGGTCATCCCGTCACTCTTTACGGGGATCTGGACGGGATTCACCCTGCTCAACGGGTTCAACCCGATCGTCGGAGCGACCGAGAGTCTCGAGGGGATCGTCCATGTGTTTTCCGATCCGGGAAACACGCGAGTCCTGATTTTCACGCTGCTCATCGGTTCGATGATCGCCACGATCGAGTTTTCGGGTGGGGTCAGGGGCTTCGTGCACTTTCTCGAGACCCGACGTTGGGTCCACACCGGAAAGCGTGCCCAGATCCTCGCCTGGGTCACTGGGATCATCATCTTCATCGAGTCGAACATCACCTTGCTGGTGGCAGGTTCCGTCTGCAGGCCCCTGTTCGATCGCTACAAGATCTCTCGCGAGAAACTCGCCTATCTGATCGATGCAACCTCCGCTCCGGTATGCATCATGATTCCACTCAACGCCTGGGGTGCCATCATTATCGGCCTGGTGGCATCAACCGGGGTGGACAATCCACTCCAGACCTTCATCGCGTCGATTCCCTACAATCTCTACTCGATCGCCGCGATCCTCCTGGCGGCGGTCGTCATCTGGAAGAACCTGAATCTCGGCCCCATGAAAGCGGCCGAGAATCGAACGCGCGGCGGCGAGCTTCTGTGGCCCGACGCCACGCCGCTGGTGGATACGTCTGCAGAGGTAGGCCCGGAGGGTGAGAGCCCTGAGGATATTCCGTCCGCAGCGTACATGGTGCTGCCGATTCTGGTGATGATCCTGATGATGCCGGTTTCTCTCTACATCACCGGCGATGGCGACATCATCGAGGGCTCCGGGTCCATCTCCGTCCTCTGGTCTGTGAGCGCTGCGGTGGTGACGACCTGGATCATGCTCCTCGCAGGTCGCAAGGCATCGCTGCACGACCTGATGAGGATGTTTATCAAAGGCGCCAGCGATCTGCTGCCAATAGCGACGATTCTGCTGCTCGCTCTGACCTTGGGAGACGTGGCACAGCTGCTCGGCACCGGGAACTATGTGGCCAGAATCGCGAGTGCCACCGTTCCCCAGTTCCTTCTGGCACCGCTGGTCTTTCTCGTCTCAGCGTTTATCGCCTTCTCTGTGGGTTCGAGCTGGGGGACCTTCGCGATCATGATACCGATCGCGATTCCCATTGCCACGACGCTCGGCCTGCCCGTTCCGCTCTTGCTAGGAGCCGCGACCTCCGGCGCGATCTTTGGAGACCACGCATCGCCGATCAGTGACACGACGGTCGTCGCTTCGATGGCCTCGGCTACCGACCACATCGATCACGTGCGCACGCAGCTACCCTATGCGCTGCTCGCCGCTGGCATCGCCACCATCGGTTTCCTGATTCTCAGTCTTATCGGCTAGGTCCGCAGAGCTCTAGTGCATCTCCCGCCAGCTAGCTGAGCTCGCGAGCGATCTCTCTGGCTTCTTCCTCGGTATCGATGTCCTTGGCCATGGACAGGGCGTGCATGAGGGGGAGGCGGCCCTTGCGATCGGGGTATTTCCTGCGATGCTTGAAGGAGACGAAGATCCGGCGCAGCCTCTCCGCCATCTCCTCGGAGGTGATCACCCCATCCTTGAGATGGAAGCCCATCATGACCCCATTGGTGATCACGGTCGCAGTGAGATCCGGCAGTCGGAAGGCGAAGAGATGCTTGAAGTCCTGCACCACCAGGCCGAGGAATATGTGAGTTGAAATCAACCACAATCGATACAGCACACCCCTATTGCGACTGCGATAGGCCAGGTCGAAGGTCCGGAACACGAGAGGTAGCCGCACAGCGTTCGTGTCCGCTATGACCAAGTGTCCGGGCAGGAGAGTCGTCGGCTCAGCGTCGGGCGTCGGCTGAATCTGGTACTTCGGCTTCCAGGCCGAAGCGCCCATATCCTTCGGTCGCTCGGGTGCCAGGATCAAAGGTGCCCAGAAATCCAATGGAGCGTGCTGAAAGTAGTCCTCCATCAATCTCCTCAGCTCGTCGCCTTCCGGCAGGATGTCGCAGGTCGTGACCGCCACGATTCCCCCGGGTGACTCCGGCGCTACCTTCATCACAGAGGCCTCGATGTTCTTGCCGAAAGTAGAGTCGGTATCAATGATGCGCGCCCCGTTCCGGTGGTCGCCATAGACCCGAGCCGGGCCGGCAATGAACACCGGGTCGAAGCAGCCGCTATCCTTGACGCGTTCGAGAAGCAAGTCGATGATCGGCCTTCCACCGATCCGCAGATCCATCCCCTTCGCTCCTTTCAAAGGGTGCAGATCTGCCCCGGCTTCCGGAAGCGCCACCGGCTCCGGATCGCTTCCCGCCAGAATGATCAGTGGTATGGGCTGATGCTTCGCCATTTCAACTCCATCCCGCAGCTTGCCGAAACGAGGACTGTACCCAACCGGGTGGCGCTCACTGAACTCGTTGCCGTTCGACTCTATCGCAGTCTGGCTGCGCCGACTGGTGCTGGCGTCGTTACCTCGATCACCAGGAGGAGCTGCTAGAGTCGCGGCAGAGATCGAGCCGCGCTTCGACGAGACCATGAACACCCCACGTCCAGCACGCCCTGACCCACCTCGAATCGGCACCGCCTGGGCCGTGGCAGTGACGGTGATCGCCGTGGTGACGATTCTGGTCGGGGCAAGTCTCTACGTCTTTCGATCCGTCAGAGAGCTTCCGGCCGAGGCCGCCAGAGGGACCCTGAAGGCAATCGAGGAGATACAGCAGGTCGCGGCGGCCTTCCGCCAAGGAACGATCCGCACGGAATTCGCCAGCTACGCGACCACCCTCACAGGCAGCAACTATCTTCAATTCGCCACGTTGAGGCAGACCGAGGTGTTCACCAGAGCAGACAAGGGCTCTGTACTCTGGGGAAGTCTGGAGCTTCCCGAGGTTGTCGTGTCGGCGACGGCTCCAGTCGTCTACACGGCCTACCTCGACTTGAACGAGGAGTGGCATTTCAATCTAGCCGGCCAGACGCTGGAGGTCCTGGCTCCCCCGGTCCGCTTCAATCTACCTGCCATCGACGCCTCGGAGATCCGCTACGAGATTCGACAGGGTAGCCTGCTACGTGACGAAGGAAAATCGCTCGAGGAGCTGAAGCGCGGTCTCACCCAGCTGTCCATCCGCCGCTCACGAGACCACTTGCCGCTGATACGGGAGACGGGACGCCGCAAGACCCGAGAGTTCATTGAGAACTGGCTCGTGCAGAGCTTTGGTGACGGGCACGACTACCGAGTGAGGGTCGTTTTCGCCGATGAGGTCGCGCCTGACGGCGATCGCGGTGTGCAACAGCCAGAAGGATCCTGATACAGCCTCAGTGCAGCTCGAACTCTGCGATCAGAGGTCGATGGTCACTCGCCACCCGAGCTGCCACATGCCGACACCGGTAGGCCCACAGAAGCCGCAGGTTGCCACGGTAGTAGATCCGATCCAATCCACCGCGTGGAGATATCGAGGGGTAGGTCTTGATCGCCCTCGGGCCTCTTTGAGTTTGGTGATCGGAGGCGCAATCGAATCGCAGGCCCTCGACGAAGAACGCGCGGAGCAATGACCTCCAGTCATTGAAGTCTCCGCCCAGAATGCAGGCAGTTCGCGGTTCGAGATCCGCCATCTCGCGGGAGTGTGCGAGAAGTCCGGCCTGTCGCTCTCGCTCCCTTGCGGACAACCCGAGATGGAGATTGAAGACCTCCAACCGGTGCGGATGCCCAGTCACCTTCTCCACCAGGATCGACGTGTGCTGGCAGCCCCGTCGCTTGCGATTTCCGATGGTCAGATCGATGTTTCTTTCACGCTTGATCGGATACCGGCTCAGGGTGGCGTTGCCGTACCAGCCCTTGCGCAGACTGACGTTATGGCCGACCGCCCAATACGGATAGCCCAGGCGCTCAGCCAGATCCTCGGCCAGGTGGAGCTCTCTCGATCGCGGCACTCCCTCGTCCACTTCCTGGAGCAGCGCGATATCCGGGCTGTGATCCTGCAAGATCTCGGCGATGCGGTCAGGCCGAAAACGGCGATCGACGCCAATCGCCCTATGGATGTTGTAGGTGGCAAAGCGCAGCCTCATACCTCAATTCTATCCGGCCGGCAGGTTCCAGACCTAACTCTCGAAACAATTTGGAATACCTGCTGACGAGACCGTACATTGCTCCCTCGCCCGCACCCGGAGAGGAGGACCAGGTCCATGAGACCCTGGTGGCGGCCCATCTCCATCTTGTGCAATCCGTAACACATCTGTTACCGGCTCCACTGCCAGGAGATCCGGTTTTGACTACATTGGTGCTGGTTCAGCATCCTCCTTTCTTCCCCCATACCGGCGAAGGATCTCCCCTCCTTGATCCTTCGCCACCTTTTTATTCGGCACCTGGAGTCTGGTCAGGGAACCTTTCGGTCCCGACGTCGTAGACTTGGGGAGAGGACCATGCGAAAGTGTCAAGAGACTAAGGAGGAAGTCGTGCCAGAGCCCAGGAACCCGCTTCGCAGATCTCGGGACCAACGGATGATCGCCGGTGTTTGCGGAGGCTTCGCCGAATGGCTTGGCTGGGACGTTACCCTCGTACGGATTCTCTACATCGTGGGGTCGGTTCTGTCGGCAGCCTTTCCGGGGCTGTTGGCCTACGTCATTCTCTGGGTCGTCATGCCCGACGCCGATCCGGCGCCCAGTACCAAGTAGTGAAGCCCACGTCGATGCGAGTCACGAGCCTGCAGAACCTTCGACGCGGCCGGAGTGGCTACTGAAGTGTTCGGCAAGCGAATCGAGCTGTTTCGGCTGTTCGGAATTCCCCTGCGAATCGACCTGAGCTGGTTCATCGTCGCCCTGCTCGTCACCTGGTCCCTGGCCGAGAACTTCTTCCCTACTGTTGCCGTAGGACTTTCGCCTGGGACCTACTGGGCAATGGGAGCGTTTGGCGCCCTGGGGCTCTTCGCTTCAGTGGTTCTCCACGAGCTGGCGCATGCTCTGGTGGCCCGTAGTTATGGCCTGTCGATCCACGGCATCACTTTGTTCATCTTCGGCGGTGTCGCCGAAATGGAGACCGAGCCACCCAGTGCCAAGGCCGAGTTCATGGTCGCCATCGCCGGCCCTATCGCCAGCGTGGCGATCGCCGCAGGCTGCTCTCTGCTCATCGGTGTTCCTTGGGGTTTCCCAGGCGCTTCCGTTGCGGTCGCAGTCCTGACCTATCTCGCCTTCATCAATCGCATGCTGGTTTTCTTCAACATGATTCCAGCCTTCCCCCTCGACGGCGGGAGAGTCCTCAGGTCCGCGCTCTGGCAGTGGAAGGGGGATCTTCCGTGGGCGACCTCGATCACGTCTCGAATCGGCAGCGGTTTCGGAGTCGCGCTGATCGTCCTCGGGGGTCTTCTGATCGTTCTCGGTCGCAGTGGCGTCAGTGGCATGTGGTACATCCTGATTGGCCTGTTCCTGCGCAACGCGGCTCGGATGTCCTACCGACAGCTCGTGTTGCGAAGCGCCCTGGAAGGAGAACCCGTCAGCCGATTCATGCGGACAGCGCTGATGGGCGTGCAGCGCTCAGCCTCCGTGGCCGAAGTGGTAGAGAGATACTTCAATCGCTATCCGTTCGAGTACCTACCGGTCGTAGACGGAAGCCAGCTGACCGGCTGCGTGACTACCGACCAGGTACAAGAACTGTCTCCTGATCAATGGAAACAGCTAACGGTCGGAGCCATCGCCATACCCTGCCCGATACATAACCTGGTACCCCCAGACAGCGACGCGATGGACGCTCTGAATCGCATGCTCCACAGCAAGACCTCCTATCTGCTGGTAGTCGAGGCAGACCGCCTCTTGGGCGTCGTTTCGATGCGGGAACTGCTCGAGTTCCTTTCATCGAATTCCAAGATTCAGGGCACGCAGGTTGCTTGACACCCTATTGATCCCGAGATAGCCTGCCGGCCAGCCACGCATAGGAAAACCCAGCTCGTCAGTTCCGATCAGGGAGGCCAGAAAGTGAGCGTAGAAGGACACGCCCGAGAACAATGGGGCACACGAATCGGCCTGGTCCTGGCCATGGCGGGCAACGCCGTGGGGCTGGGCAACTTTCTGCGTTTCCCGGTGCAGGCAGCCCAGAACGGCGGCGGGACTTTCATGATCCCGTACTTCATTTCCTTCCTACTGCTGGGCATCCCCATGATGTGGATCGAATGGGGAATCGGCCGCTACGGCGGTACTCACGGACACGGGTCGGTACCCGGCATGTTCGATTTGTTGACCGATCGCAAGAAGCCCTGGGCCAAGTACCTGGGCATCCTGGGCGTAGTCATGCCTCTGGTGGTCTTCATTTACTACACCTATGTCGTGTCATGGATGATGGGCTTCAGCTTCTTCAGCCTCACCGGCGACTTCTTCGGACTCGACAACGTCGATGACATGCGCGACTACCTCTACTCTTACCAGAACATCTTCGAATCCTCCTCGCATGGAGGTTGGGTTGCGCTGCTCTTCTTTCTGATCACCATCAGCTTTCTGGGCTGGGTCCTGTCTCGGGGTATCAGCGCGGGGATCGAGAAGCTGGCGCTGATCGGCATGCCGATTCTCTTCTTGTTCGCATTCCTCCTTCTGGCGCGAGTATTGACGCTGCCCCCAGTCGAAGCTTCACCCGCAGAAGGCCTGAACTTCATCTGGAATCCCGATTGGAAGAGCCTCGGAAACGCCAAAGTATGGCTCGCCGCAGCGGGCCAGATGTTCTTCACTCTTTCGGTCGGTATGGGAAGTATCCAGACCTACGCTTCCTATCTCCGCAAGAAGGACGACGTCGCCCTGACCGGGCTATCAACGGCCTCGACCAACGAGTTCGCCGAGGTCGTGCTGGGCGGCACCATCGCCATTCCGGCGGCCGTCGTTTTCTTCGGGGTGGCGGGTGCAACGGCGATCGCCAACCGGGGATCCTACGATCTCGGAATTGTCGCTATGGGGGTCGTTTTCCAGGGGCTTCCAGGACCTCAGATTCTGGGTCAGCTGGCGGCCTTCCTATGGTTCTTTCTGCTCTTCATCGCCGGCGTGACATCCTGCGTCGCTCTTGCCAGCCCGACGATCGCGTTCCTGCAGGAAGAAATCGGACTGACGCGACGCAACGCCGCCAGATCGGTAGCGGGGCTCGGATTGCTCCTCGGCCTGTTTCACGTCGTCTTCTACCAGAAGGGTGTCTTGGACGAGTGGGACTACTGGGCCGGAACCTTCGGCTTGGTGGTCTTCGCGACGATCGAGATCATCCTCTTCTCCTTCGTCTTCGGTATCGACCGCGGCTGGGAGGAGCTGCATGAGGGTGCCGACATCAAGATCCCCAGGATCTACAAGCCGATCATGAAGTGGGTGACACCCCTGTTTCTCATCACCCTGCTGACCTGGTGGACGGTGACCGAGGCCATTCCGAATGTTCTGATGCAAGGGGTGACCGAGGCCGGTGACATCCCATACCTCTGGCTCGCACGAATCCTCATGATCGCCCTGGTTGTCGTCGGCGCCATCTTGATTCGGCGGTCGTGGGTCCACAAGACCACCAACTCGTAGCTAATCGAGCGCGGCCATCCACACTCGGGAGAATCCATGACGCCATTCGCTCTTTTCTTCATGTTGACCAGCATGGCAAGCGTGACAGCGCTGGCCGGTTGGTGCCTCTATCGCATTCTCACCACGCCTCCTCCATCGGATGATGGTGATTGACCTTTAACGACGGAAGACCGGATTCTCGACCATGAGCAGAACTACAACCGGAGCGACATTGCTACTTCTTGCCGTTGCCTTAATCGGCGGATGCGGAGGAACCGAAAAGCAAGAGGCCTCCGTTCCAAACAAGTCCTATGCGATTCGCGGCATGGTTCGTCAGATCTCAGAGCCCGACGTGGAAGAGCGCCAGATCTGGATCCATCACGAAGCCATAGACGACTTCGTGGACATCCGCGGCGACACCGTCCCCATGGATGCCATGACCATGCCATTCCACCTCGCCGAATCTGTAGACCTGACGGGCGTCGAGCCCGGGGACAAGGTGAGCTTTCGCCTCGACGTCGACTGGAGCGCCGGCGTACCGGCGCGCATCGGCCGTCTGGAGTCTCTGCCGGTCGAGACCCAACTCAGCTTCGAAGAAAGTTCCACCGAAGAGCCAGCTGAGCACGGCGACCACTGACCGCATCTGCCAGTCGCCAATCCAGCTGCTGACTCAGGTTTCAACCCGACCCAGCCAAGTTGGCCAGGAACCCCTGACAACGCAACCTGAACTCCTCGGTCCACTCGTGGCCGCCAGAAAAGCGGACCACCTGCGCTTCACACCCCAGGTTGTTCAATAGCTGCAGGTCGGCTTCGACCTGATCTTCGCCATACCACTGGTCCGCCAGGCCTCGGCCAATCATCACCCGCGGGCTGGACGCCAGGCCTCGATCGGCCAGCTCGGGAGGAACGTCGCCTCCCAGAGCGACAACCCCTCGGCAGTTATGGTCGATACCCGCCGCCGCGCGGTAGGCCATGGCGGTTCCTTGAGAGAAACCGACGTAGACGCGCGGTCCAGCAGCTTCGCTGGAGCCGAGGACCCGTCCGACGACCTCGCCGACGAAGGCCATGTTGTCCGCTATGGCGAGATCCCTGTCCTGCCGAGTCATCCAGCTGGCCACCACCTCACGGGATCGCGAGTCGTAGAACCGATGGAGTCCCTGCACGGAGACGACTGTCCAGGCGTCGATACCCGGAATGGCCTCGACCTCCTCCAGCATCCCCGAAGCACTCATGCCGTAGCCATGAAACGCCACCACCAGACCGCGAGAGTCCTGGCCGCCATCACGCAGGAGGTAGCGGCCGTGCACACGAGCTGGCAGTACCTCGACGACGACGCCTCTATCCGGCATCCGGGCCCTTTCGGCGACGTCGGGAGCGGTACAAAGGAGCCGCCAACCGCTCGACCTCTTCTGCCAGAAGCTCTGGGAGATCGTCCCTGCCGCGATTCTCCTCCACGAGGCGAACCAGGGCGCTGCCAACAACGACTCCGTCCGCCACCTTGCCGACGGCAGCCACCTGCTCCGGAGATGAAATCCCGAAGCCAACCGCCAAAGGCAGATCGAGCTTTCGTCGAATCTTCTTTACCTCTCGCTGGAGCTCACTGGTGAGGTCCTTCTGGACGCCGGTCACGCCGGTGCGCGAGACATAGTAGACGAAGCCAGAAGAGGCCTTTGCGACGATCTTGACTCGCTCGGGCGTACTGGTTGGTGATAGTAGATAAATCGAGTCGACGCCTGCCGCGGCGCAGAATTCCCGGAACCCACCGTCCTCCTCGTCGGGAGGCAGGTCGACGCACAAAACGCCGTCGACACCCGAGATCGCGGCCTGCTCGACGACGGTCTGAAGTCCGTGCGCCAACAGGGGGTTGAAATACGTGAACAAGACAATAGGAGCTTCGATTCGAGTCCGGACCCGGGCGATCATCTCCAGGATCCCGGGTAGCGTAGTCCCGGCTTCCAAAGCACGAACCGCTGCCCGTTGATTGACCGGGCCATCCGCGATGGGGTCGCTGAACGGCACTCCCACCTCGATCAGGTCGGCGCCGCCCTCTGCCAGGGCTTCGAGAAGCACAGCCGAGGTCTCGAGATCTGGGTCCCCACCGGTCAGATAGGGAATGAAGGCGGCCCGTTTCTCTTCACGGCAACGGAGAAATGCTGCTCCAATCGTGCTCATCGATCGCCTCCCCAGACGACGTGCTTCCAGGTCTCAGCAGGGTGCCGGTCCGCTCCGGCCTCCTGGCGCTCTGATTCGCTTTTCTCTGCGTCGTAGTCGAGTACCGACTCGACGTCCTTGTCACCCCTACCCGAGAGGTTGATGACGACCACTTTCTTGGATGACAGGTGACGAGCGTGCTTGACCGCTTCGGCGATCGCATGCGCCGACTCCAATGCCGGCAGGATTCCCTCCGTAGCGGCCAGCAGGTGAAAGGCCTCGATGGCTTCCGCGTCGCTGACAGCCGTGTACTCCACTCTCCCCTCATCATGCAACAGCGCATGCTCTGGCCCGATCGCAGGATAGTCGAGACCGGCGGAGATCGAGTGCGTTGCGGCGATCTGACCATGCCGGTCCTGCAAGACCATCGTCTTCGTACCGTGCAGAACTCCAGTCCGACCGCCCCGAAAGCGGGCCGCGTGCTCCCCCAGTTCCTGACCCGAGCCTCCCGCTTCGACCCCGATCAGGCGCGTCCTCGACTCTTCCAGAAAGGCACTGAACAGACCGATGGAATTGCTACCACCGCCGACGCAGGCCACCGCCAGATGGGGCCAGTCCTGCCCCACCTGTTTGCGCAACTGGCGTCGCGTCTCCTGACCGATGACTTTGTGGAAGTCGCGGACCATCCGAGGGTACGGGTCCGGGCCCAAAACCGAGCCGAGAACGTAGTGGGTCGTGCGAACGTTCGTGACCCAGTCGCGCAGCGCTTCGTTGATGGCGTCCTTCAGGGTCCGGCTACCGGCGTCTACCCGAACGACCTCGGCCCCGAGCAGTCGCATCCGCTCGACATTCAGGCGCTGGCGGCGCATGTCCTCTTCACCCATATAGACAGTGCATGTCTGACCCAGAAGCGCCGCTGCGGTCGCCGTGGCCACCCCATGCTGACCCGCACCCGTTTCGGCGATGATGCGGTCTTTGCCCATTTCTCGAGCCAGCAGCGCCTGACCGATGGCGTTGTTGATCTTGTGCGCACCGGTGTGCAGCAGGTCCTCCCGCTTGAGGAAGATCCGCACGCCACCCAGGGTGCTGCTCAGCCGCTCGGCAAAATACAGTGGCGTCGGCCGACCTGCGTAGTTCGTCAGCAGATTCTTCAGGCGACGCTGGAACTTTCGCCGCCTAGTCACCCGATCGTAGGAACGCGCCAGTTCATCCAGCGGTGCCATCAGCGTCTCTGGAACGAATCGTCCGCCGTAGGGCCCGAAGTAGCCTGGTCGTTGATCACTCTTCTTCCGCATAGTGCACCTCGTGAATGAACTGCCGCATCATCTCTGGGTCCTTGACGCCGGGCCGCGATTCTATTCCTGAACTGACGTCTACGATATCAGCGCCACTCCTGCCGATGGCTTGAAGGACATTGCCGGGGCGTAGGCCACCAGCAACGATTACCGGCTTTTCATGGCCTAGACCCGCCACTCTTTCATAGGGCCAGGCGACTCCCGATCCACCCAACAGCGTCGGGTGGTCGCAGTCGAAGAGGTACCCCCACACGTCGGGATACTCGTGGAGAACGGATACGTCGAAGTTCAAGCCCAATCGCAGTACCTTGATTGCCCTGTCTCCAAACCCGCCGACCAGGCCAGGTCCCTCATCACCGTGAAACTGCAGGAGATCGAGTCCCACCTGACTCTCGATCTCGCGCACCTGGCCGACTGGCTGGTTGACGAAGACACCCACCACCTTCGCCTGTCCCCGGACCTCCTCGGCGATCTGGTGCGCCACCTCCACGCTCAGGGATCGCGGGCTACCGGACCAGAAATTCAAGCCCACAAAGGCGGCTCCCAGCTCGGCAGCTTTCACCGCATCCTGTGTGCGCGTAATCCCGCAAATCTTGATTCGCGTCCGAGCCATGACTCACCTCGGGGCTCTTCAGAGCCCACCCAACAATTCTCTCAGCTTTGCACCCGGGTCGTCGGCCAGCAGGAGCGTTTCACCGACCAGGAAGGCATCGAACCCCGCCGTTGCCAGTCGGCCCATGTCTCCGGCGGTGGCAATACCGCTTTCGGACACCTTCAGGGCACCTACCGGCAGACTGGGCACCAGCGCCATCGAGTGATCCAGGTCGACCTCGAAGGTCTCGAGGTTACGATTGTTGACGCCGACGATCTCCCACTCCGACCCCGAGAGCTTCTCGACATCAGCAGCGTTGTGGGTCTCGATCAGAGGTACCAGCCCGAGACTTCGGGCGTAGTTCACATATGTGGCCAGCTCGGTGACGGAGAACAGGTCCGCTATCAGGAGCACCGCGTCTGCTCCAGCCTGCCGAGCCCAATCCAACTGCACGGGGTGTACGACGAAGTCCTTGGCGATTGCCGGCAGGCCACTCTGGTGACGACACTCTGTCAACAGCTCATAGCTGCCGAAGAAGAAGTCGGGCTCAACCACGACTGACAACGCAGCAGCTCCCTGTTGCGCATAGATCCGAGCCTGCTCCAGTGGATCGATCCGACCCTGCAAAGAACCCATAAGGGGCGACCCCATCTTGACCTCGGCGATCAGCGAGCGACCGCGGTGAAGTCGCAAGGAATCCAGGAACCCGTTCTCCACCAGGCCTAGGCCTTCGGTCGGCACCCCGGCAAGTACTCCGCTCCCGAAATCGGCCTCGATCTTCAGCCGGCGGTTCTCGACGATCTGACCCAGAATGGCCGCTAGAGGACTCACGTCCGATCATCCCCCATTCGGGTCGAGAACTCGCGTAGCTCTTCGAGCTTCGTCAGCCCTTCACCTCGGGTCAGAGTGTCTCTCGCCCTCTCCAGTCCCTCTCGGAGGTCTCCGACCTGCCCCCCTACGTAGAGAGCCGCTGCCGCGTTCAGGGCGGTGATGTCGGCAAGAGGACCTGGCTCGCCTTGCAGCACGGCTCGCATCATCTTCGCGTTGGATTCCGCGTCACCGCCGGCAAGAGTCGACATCTCGATTCGGGCCAGCCCCAGAGACTCGGGGGTCAACCGGAACGTCTCGACCTTCGGGCCCTTCACCTCGGCGACCAGGGTAGCGGCTGTGGTCGTCAGCTCATCCAGGCCGTCCTCACCGTGCACGACCAGGGCGTGGTCGCACCCGAGACTGGCCAGGACATGGGCCATCCGTGGGACGAGCTCTGCTTCATAGACTCCCAGGACCTGGCGCCGAGCACCGGCTGGATTCGTCAGGGGGCCGAGCAAATTGAAGATCGTCCGAATGCCCAGGCTGCGACGCACTGGCATCACCTCCCGCATGGCTGGATGAAAGCCGGGAGCGAAAAGAAATGCCAGACCAATCTCGTCGAGGGCCCGACCGGCCTGCACAGGGCTCATCTCGATCTCGACCCCGAGCGCACCGAAGACATCGGCACTACCCGAGCGGCTCGAGACGGCCCGATTGCCATGCTTGGCGATGGGCACACCAGCGGCTGCGGCTACCAGAGCCGCGGCGGTCGAAATGTTGAAGGTTCCTTTGCGGTCGCCACCCGTACCGCATGTGTCCACCAGCCCCTTCCTCTCACATCGCACAGGAACAACTCTGCCGCGCATGGCGATTGCCGCGCCCGCAATCTCTTCGGCGCTCTCACCCTTGGCGGCCAGGGCCACCAGAAGCCCTGCCTTCAGGGGATCGTCGAGCTCGCCGTCCATGATCTGACCGAAAAGTCTTGCGGTCTGATCCTGAGTCAATCCCTGGTCGGCGAGTATCGTTGCCAGTACGGCGGGAGGCTGCAGCTCGATGTCACTCATCAGGGGGCTGCCGGGCTTTCATGACTCTCACAAAGGTCCAGGAAATTGGCCACCAGTCGAGGACCGCTGGTCGTCAAGATGGACTCCGGGTGGAATTGGACTCCCCAGTACGGCCGCCGGCGATGACTCATGCCCATCAGGGTCTTCTCGTCTGTACTCCAGGCCAGCGGTTGCAACTCGGCGGGCAATCCAGTTTCGACGACCTCCAGGCTGTGATAGCGCATCGCTTCGAACGGATTGGGCAGCCCAGAGAAAATTCCCCTGTCGAGGTGGTGGATCTGCGAAGTCTTGCCGTGCATCAGCTTTGGTGCCCGCTCCACTCTACCGCCGAAGGCCGCCCCCAAGACCTGATGTCCGAGACAGACTCCGAGTATCGGCACGGTTGGGCGGAGCTCGATCAATTCGAGGCAGACCCCTGCTTCCTCAGGGCGCCCCGGCCCCGGCGAAAGAATGATCCCACTTGGGCGCCGGCGCAGCATTTCGGCGGCGCTCTCCGCATCGTTGCGCAGCACCGTCACCTCGATCTCCCGGCTCCATAGCAGCTGGACCAGGTTGTAGGTGAAGGAGTCGTAGTTGTCGACAACAAGAATCATTCAGTAGCCCGTCCCGGCGCTCACTTGGCTCGAAAAGCGGCGGCAAGCTCTACAGCAGCTCGCATGGCGGCCGCCTTGTTCTCGGTTTCGCGCACCTCGGCTTGCGGATCCGAGTCCGCCACGATGCCAGCCCCAGCGGTGAAGGAAACCTCGTCTGGACCCACCACCAGAGTGCGAATGGTGATGCAGGTATCCATGTCGCCACTGTAGGAGAAGTAGCCAACGGCGCCGGCGTAGGGGCCACGCGATTCTGGCTCCAACTCATCGATGATCTCCATGGCTCGAATCTTCGGGGCTCCCGAGACCGTACCGGCAGGGAAACAGGCCATCAGCGCCTCCAGGGGACTGCACCCTGCCGTCAATCGCCCTTCCACGTTGGAGACAATATGCATCACGTGACTGTAGCGCTCGACCTCCATGAAGCTGGTGACCTCTACGCTTCCACCTGCGGAGACGCGGCCGATATCGTTGCGACCGAGATCCACCAGCATGAGGTGCTCGGCGCGCTCTTTGGCATCCGCCAGCAGCTCCTCGGCCAGTCGTCGGTCTTCCGCCGGCTCGGGCGATCGGTGTCGCGTGCCGGCGATTGGTCGGGTCTCGATTCTGTCGCCGGTCTTGCGGAGCAGCATCTCCGGAGAGGCACCGACGATAGAAACCTCCGGAGCCTCGAGCAGAACCATGTAGGGACTCGGATTGACCATGCGCAGCGAGCGGTAGAGAGCCAGAGGCTCGGCGACCCGCACCATACTCCATCTCCTGGCCAGAACGACCTGGAATATGTCGCCTTGCTCGATCAGCTCCTTGGCCAGCGCGACGCAGTCTCGGAACTGTGCTGCACCCATGGATGGCGTCGCCTCGAGCGAGACACCGGTGCTCGTCGGCACTTCGACAGCGGTTCCCTGGCCAGGAGTCGTCAGTACCTCGGAGAGCACGTCGAGCTGCCACAAGGCGTCCTCGCGGCTCACCTGGCCATCGACCTCGTTGGAGACCGCCACCACCCGCTGTCGAACATGATCGAAAACGACGACGGAATCGAACCTGGCCAAGAGCGCCACGGGAAGCCCCATCTTGTCCGGGGGCCTCGCTGGCAAATTCTCGCTCTGTCGAATCAGATCGTAGCCAAAGTAGCCGACAAAACCACCCGAGAATGGGAAAGGCGGCTTCGCGGAGGTGAATCGGCTGATCTCGTGCGACAGGGCATCGAGGGGAGGTCCTTCGATCTGCCGCCGGTCGCCTCCCTCCTCGACCTCCAGCCTATCTTCCATCAGCCGATATACCGCTTTCGGCCCGGCGCCCAGAAAACTGTACCGGGAGATCACTTCACCGCCCGTGACGCTCTCCAACATGAAACGGGTCGGCGACAAAGCGGACAGCCGCCGATAGACCTCCAACGGCGTCAGGCTATCGGCCAGGAACTCCCTTAGATGAGGTCTGACTGACTCACGATCGGCCTGGCTGGAGCTCATGGCGCAGCTCACTGCACTCAAGCGTTGGCCTCGAGACCGAGAAGCTCTCGACTCTCTGCTTCGGGCATTTCGTGTTCCGTCATGAGCCTGAACTGAGGAATCGCCTGGTAGAGCAGCACCTCCCTACCATCGATCGCGGTTCGTCCCGATTCACGGGTCGTCCGCACAAGCCGCGTCGGGTCAGACCGAAGGTACACCAGATCGACTACGATCGCATCCGATTTGAGCCGGTTGGGTTCGATTGGCAGGTCGTCGTCCTCATGTCTGCCCAGCGGGGTGGCGTTCACCAGGCAGTCGAAGAGTCCGGGGTCGAATTGATCGAGCGCACAGAAAGGCAGGTGCAGATCGGCAGCGGCCTTGCGGCCTCTCTCCGAGCCTCGATTGACCAGCGTCACGGACGCTCCTTCCGCCCTCAATGCGGCGACCACTCCACTCCGCCAGTGGGCTGACGGCGCCTCCGACCGCCACCGCGATGCGCTTGAATGGCGACGTAACGCTCAGCCCCTCGAGCTCGAATCCCAATTCCTCGAGAGTGCCGCTTTCCACGACCTCCAGCCAGAAGTCTCCAAACGCCTCGACATGAAACGGCAGGTAGAGACCATCGATGCCGAGTTGACGGTAAGCGTGGTTGTGGATTCTGGGAGACAGACTCCTCCCCACATCGGTGCCGACGATGCCGAAGAGGCGGCCAACCTCTGGCAAACCCGGCAGACCGTAGTCGGCGATCAGCTGCTCGATGCTCGGCTGCCCCGGGGCCGCGGGCTTTTCGGACGTGGAACCGAACACTACCGGTGCCCCCAGGCGGGGGGCGATCAGTCGAGTCCAAGTGCCGATCGCACCCGCCGCAAAGGCGATGACATCGTCGCGCCCGAGCGAATGGAGGAGTGCCAGGACAGCCACCTCCTGTCCTGGCTGGCTGGCCTCGGGGATCAGCTTGTAGTACCTGGCCTCTGCTTCGCGCTGTCTGGCGAAGACAGTCTGTAGCTCGCCGAGAGACTTGGGACCACCGTGCCATGAGATGACTCGACAAGAAGGCGGCAATGCCGCCAGAACGTCCGGGTCCAGGTCGCGGTCAACCTCGAGGTCTACGAGATCGAAGTGAGTGGCAGCTCGAATCAGGCGCTGGTGTCGCCGATCCAGCGAGGCGTCGGAACGCCCTCCCTCCACTCGACTCCGCAGGGTGTAGAGCAGCTCACCCCGAAAGTGAGACCGAAGCCATTCGGGCTCGACCTCGCCTGCGAGGTCAGCCCGCAGCTCGAGGATCTTGACGCGCCCGGAGAGGCGCGCGAGCTCCTCCTCCGTCGGCCTCTCTGTGAGGGTGGCAACAAGAACGGCAGTCGAGCTCAAGTGCTCAACTCCTCGCCAGGTCTCAGTTCGAGAACCGTTTCAGGAGCAGTGCTCCGTTGGAGCCACCGAAACCGAAAGAGTTCGTCAGGCCTATCTCGAAATCCGTCGGCCTGGCCTTTCTAGGAACGAAGTCCAGGTCACAGTCTTCGCTCGGCTGCTCCAGATTGATGGTGGGGGGCAGGACTTGATGGTGGAGGGCCAGTGCCAGAACGCCGGTCTCCAAACCACCAGCAGCACCGAGGAGATGGCCCGTGCAAGACTTGGTCGAAGAGACAGCCAGCCGGTAGGCATGGGCGCCGAAAACCTCCTTGATCGCCTGCACCTCGGCCGAATCTCCCAGTTCTGTCGAAGTACCGTGAGCGTTGATGTAGCCGACCTGCGACGCCTCCAGGTCCGCATCCTCCAGAACAGCCCGCATCACGTCGGCGGCACCGATGCCCTCGGGCTGTGGTGCCGAGATGTGGTACGCATCGCCGCTCATGCCGTAGCCAACGATCTCGGCATAGATCGGTGCTTGTCTCGCCACAGCCCCAGACAACTCCTCCAAAATCACGATACCGGCGCCCTCTCCAATGACGAAACCATCACGGTCTCGATCCCATGGGCGAGAGGCAAGCTCTGGCTCGTCATTGCGCGTCGAGAGGGCCCGCATGGCGCAGAAACCCGCCACGCTGAGTGGCGTCACGACACCTTCGGTACCACCGGCGATCATGGCGTCGGCATGACCGTATTGGATCTGCCTGTAGGCATCGCCGATTGCGTGCAGCCCCGAGGTGCACGCGGTGCAGGGCGCGGAGTTGGGGCCACGTGCCCCATACCGGATGGAGACCTGGCCTGCTGCCATGTTGACGATCAGTCCGGGGATGAAGAACGGCGAGACGCGACTCGGGCCTTTCTCGACGAGCTTTTCATGAGTCCGCTCGATCAGAGGCAGACCGCCGATCCCGGAACCGATGATGACCCCGACCCGACTGCCGGCTGCCTCGTCGATCTGCAGCCCGGAGTCATCCATGGCGCCCTCGGCCGCTGCCAGGGCCAACTGGATGAATCGGTCGCTCTTCTTCAGCTCCTTCTTGTCGATGTACTTCAGGGGATCGAAGTCCGGCACTTCGCCGGCGATACGACTCGGGTATTCGGTGGCGTCGAATCGAGTTATGGGACCGACTCCACTGCGACCCTCGAGGAGGCCCTGCCAGGTGAGAGACGTGCCATCTCCGAGCGGCGAGACGAGCCCCACCCCCGTAACGACCACACGGCGGGGAGAGTCAAGTCTCATCGGCAACCCACAGCCAGCTAATTCTTCTCAGCGGAACTCCGGTTATCTCGAGATCTATCAGCCCTGATTCTGCTCGATGTAGCTGACGGCTTCTTTGACTCGGCCGATCTTCTCGGCGTCCTCGTCGGGGATCTCGATGCCAAACTCCTCTTCGAATGCCATGACCAGCTCGACGATGTCAAGGGAATCGGCGCCCAGATCCTCCGTGAAGCTGGCTTCGGCGGTTACCTCGTCAGCATCCACACCCAACTGCTCCACAATAATGCTCTTCACTTTTTCACTTACCGACATGGTTCAAACTCTCCTGTGCAAAGTTCGGGTTCGTGCGATTCTAAGAGATTCTTCGCCTCAGATATATAGGCCGCCCGATACGTTGAGCACGTGACCGGTGACATAGCCCGCTTCTTCGCTGACCAGATAGAGCACCGCCCAGGCGACATCGTCGACGGCCCCCAGCCTCTTCAGAGGAATCAGCTCGACCAATTCCTGGCGGTGCTTTTCGGGAATCCCGTCCGTCATGGCCGTCTCGATGAAGCCCGGAGCGACGACGTTGACCGTCACATTCCGACTGGCCAACTCACGCGCCAACGACTTGCTGAACCCGACGAGACCCGCCTTGGCAGCCGCATAGTTGGCCTGGCCGGCATTGCCCATGAGCCCGACGACGGACGAGATGGAGATGATTCGCCCCCAGCGTCGCCGCATCATGCCGCGACTCACCGCCCGAGCTGTGGCGAATGCACCCGTCAGGTTGACCCGCAGGACATCCTCCCAGGCCTGCAGACTCATTCGTGCCAGCAGGCCGTCATCGGTAATCCCGGCGTTGTTGACCAGGATATCCACTTGGGAAAAAGGTTCCGGCAAGGCTCCGAGTGCTGCGGCCACGGTGTCGGGCGCAGCGAGGTCGAGCTCCAGGGGATGAACTTCCACGCCCTTTCCAGCAAGCTCGAGCGACAGCGACTCGAGCTTGTCGACGCTGCGGGCTGCCGCGATGACCTTCGCACCCTGTGTCCCAAGCAGTCTCACGATGCCCTCGCCTATGCCCTGTGAGGCTCCGGTCACGAGGGCCGTCCGGCCCTTCAATTGCATTGTTTTCATGCTCTTTCACCAAGTATTTCGAGGAGCTTCTCGGTTCCAGAAGCCCGATCGAGACTGACAGTCTTAGTCGTTGGAGCGATGCGGCGAATCAGGCCCGTCAAGACGGTTCCAGGGCCAACCTCGACGAACAGATCGATCTTACCCTGCTCCGCCATCCAGTTGATCGACTCCACCCAGCGCACCGGTCCGTCCACCTGGCGCTTGAGCGCGTCGCGCGCAGCTGCTCCACTCGAAACCGGAACAGCATCGATGTTGCACACCACGGGAACCCTCGAGTCCTGGAACTCCACGGCATCGAGGCGTGGCTCCAAGCCTTCCCTTGCCGGTCGCATCAGAGGCGAGTGAAACGGTGCCGAGACCGGCAGTATCATGGCGCGCCGGGCGCCGCGCTCTTTGGCCAACCGAGTCGCCCTTTCTACCGCCAGTCGATCTCCAGCCAGCACAGTTTGCGTCGGGGCGTTGAAGTTGGCGACGGTGCAGACATCGTCACCCGCGGCCTCGTCAGCGATCTTAGCCACTGCCTCTGCCTCCAGGCCGAGAACTGCGGCCATGGCCCCTCGCCCGACAGGAACCGCCTTTTGCATCAGCTCACCCCGACGACGGACAACCAGCAGAGCTTCCTCGAAGGTCATACTGCCAGCGGCGACATGGGCCGAATACTCCCCCAGACTATGACCGGCCATCAGCACCGGCTCGATAGGGAGACCCGAAATCGCTTCCAGAATCGCCACGGATGTCGTCAGGATCGCCGGCTGCGTGTTGGCCGTCAACTGCAGTTCCTCGGCCGGACCCGCTTGGCAAAGCTGCTTGAGCGGCATGTCGAGAGCCCGATCGGCTCGATCGAATACCTGCTCGACTTGCGGATGAGCCTCGATCCAGGCACTGCCCATACCGACGGACTGAGAGCCTTGGCCAGGAAAGACGAAAGCGACTCTCATGGCTGGATTTTCGGTCATGGCATCGGTCTCGACCCTGGCGCCTTTCGTGCTCGATCCCACCCGGCCGATCGACAAACGGAGCTAGGCAGTAGGAATTTCCTCGACCAGTCGAGTCTTGAGCAGGCGATCTTCCTGACTATGGAGCTCGGCGACTCGTTCCCGGATCTTGTTGTGCAGGTCTGCTTCACAGAACTCCACCGAACGGCGGATCGAATTTTGAATCGCTCGCGGGTTGGAACGTCCATGGCCAATGAAGCATCCCGCTTTGACTCCCAGAAGTGGTGCGGCCCCATACTCCCTGTAGTCGACTCTTCGCCGAAAGCTCTCGAAGGCTGGACGGGCCAGGCTGTACCCCAATCTGGACCGCCAGGACTTCGACAGCTCGTCCTTCATCATCCCAGACATCAGTCCAACTAGGGACTCGGCGCTCTTCAAGAGCACGTTGCCAACGAACCCGTCACAGACGATCACGTCGACCGAGCCTCGAAAGACGTCTCGACCCTCCACGTTGCCGACGAAATTGAAGCCGGTGGCTTCCATCTCGTGGAATACCGCCTTCGTCAGATCGCTCCCCTTGCTTTGCTCTTCCCCGATGGACATCAGTCCGACGCGCGGCGAAGGAGTGCCGAGAATCTCCTGAGCGTAGAAATGGCCCATGACCGCAAACTGCCTCAGGTGCTCAGGTTTGCTGTCGATGTTGGCGCCGACATCCAGTACCACGGTGCCACCGCGGGGACTCGGAAATACCGTGGCAAGGGCCGGCCTGTCGACGCCTTTGATGGATCCAATCACGGTCTTGGCGACAATCAGGGACGCACCCGTGTTTCCCGCCGACACCATCGCTTGCGCTCGCCCCTTCTTGACCAACTCACCGCAGATTCGAATCGAGGATCGCTTCTTCTTGCGCAGGGGAGTGATCGGAGGCTCCTCCATTCCCACGACTTCCTCGGAGTGCACGACCTCTATCTTCGGCTGGTGCCCGCCCTGCTTCGTCAGTTGTCTTTCCAGAGTCGGACGATCACCCACCAGGAGAATGGGTATCCCATCCTCGCTGGCGGCCTGATAGGCCCCTGCAACGACTGCGTTGGGGGCGAAGTCACCGCCCATAGCGTCGACGGCAATTCGCATTTTCTGCCCTATGGGTTCAAGCTCCCACCGAGATCGACCTCCGGCGTCACTCGGCCAACCAGACCCCAGCGCCATCAGCCAGCGCAATCTGTTGCGGAACTCGGCGGCAGGATCTTAGCAGAGACTACAACGATTCCTTGGGCTCGAAGACCTCCCGCCCCTTGTAGTGCCCGCAGTGGCTGCAGGCACGGTGCGGGAGCTTGACCTCGCCACAATTTGGACAAAGGGAAGTAGCCGGACGATCCAGACTGTCCTGGGCCCGCCTACGGTCACGCCTGGCCTTGGAGTGTCGCCGTTTGGGATTTGCCATGACTCGTTCAACCTCGTTCTCGGATGTCGCAGTATCGAAGCTGGGGACTACTGGTCCCGCAGATTCTTCAACGCCTCCCATCGCGGATCTACCTCGCCCTGGTCACAGCCGCAGGACTCGCGGTTGCGATTCGCTCCACAGGTCGGACAGAGTCCCTGGCAGTCTTCACTACACAGGCTCCGCATGGGTATGTTCAACAGTAGCTGCTCTCGCACCAGCTGCAGCGTGTCCATCTCTTCGCCTTCAACGTAGACCGTCTCCAAATCGTCCTCTGTCAGCTCGATCTCGCCTCCCGCTGCAGCGGGAGCTGCCGTCACCAGTCGGAGCCGAACAGCGCTCTCCACCGGCAGAACCAACGGCTCCAAACACCGACTACAGGTCACGGTCTGCTCGTACTCGAGACGACCGTCGAAACGGAAGACTCCGTTTTCGCGTTCAACACTCCCCTGCCAGAGAACTTCACCGAGCCCTAGCAGCTCAGGACGCTCGAGGGTTTCAGCATTGAAGGTGAGCCGCTGGCGCCAGGCAAAGGGCTCGTCCCCTAATCTGTCCAGAGGAATTCGCATCTTTCGAACCCTTGAGAACCCCGCCCTGCGGGCCGACGGGTGAGGCTACGGGATTCAGCCAAGTCTGTCAATCAAAGGCCTTCCCTGTCGAGCCGCATTTCGAGACGCGATGGCGAGCCCCCGATCCGCAGACTCAGAGATCCTGAGTTGTCGAGAGAGGCGAGGGATCTGGCCGCCATCGTCCACAGCCGGATCTGCTCGGTCGCAGGAAGGGGCAGGGAGCCCAAGGTGCCTACCAATCCATCCAAGGCTTCACGGGCCTCGGCGAGATCGAGCCAAATGCCAAGCTCCAGGGGTGCTTCATCCACCGATCCCAGCAAGTCAGAGATCGAAGAGAGTCGACCTGCCACTTGGTCGATGGCTGCTTCATCATATGCGGCGAGAGACCAACCCTCTTGGGCACCTTCGGAGACCTCGAACCCCAGACCGGATAGCAGCCTCTCGGCAGGAAGCTGCCACCGATCACCCGGGCCTCGGTGGGCGATCACGGAGCTGGCTATCTGCTCCCCTGCTCCCCTCACACCGGAGAGCATGACGAAAGTCTCGACGGCGGAGTCCGGGGGCGATCCCGGACCGATCGAAGCCGCCACAAGGGCCAGGCCCGTGGGCAGGACTGCCCGAGGTCTGGCGTCGGAAGCTTGCATGGCCTCAGGCTCCGCGCTGACAATCCGCCAGCCCCGAGCCTCGACATCCAACCTGTAAAGGCCTTGCGGTACAGGTCCAAGAAACCGGTCCAACCTCAAGAGGGCATGGCTCGGCACCAGATCAGGCACCGGTTGCCCTATGGTCAGGGCAACCTCTCCCTGGGCCGCAAGCCACATTCCGTCCCGCCACTCCACCTCCACGGTTCTGCCGTGCAGCTCGACCGGTCCCCCAGCGAGCCAGGCATTTCCGGCCAGCCTTCCGGCCAGCCTGGCCAGCCACGCCACGACGGGATAGACACTGGCTGCCACCACGATACGGTCGCCGTTCTGGCTCCCCGCAACGACTAGATCTCTGGCTGGTGGCAGGCGGAAAGGACCGAAGGCCGGAAGAGAGGTCAGGTCTTGAGATATCAGGTACGAAGACACCTCGGAAAGTCCCTCCAGATCACCGATCGCGCGCTCGAGGGCGGCCAGGTTCTGATGAGGAAAGGGAATCCAAAGCCGCAACGGAAGATCGCCCGTACCGAAGAAAACCTGACTCGTCGAGGCCTGCACTCCGGGACTACCGGTTCGGGCGCGAGGCGCATACCAGTAGTACCAATGGCCGAAGAGGGCCACAACCAGGAGGGCCACACCGCCAATCCAAAGCGAGAACTTGACAGGCCGGGTCATCGCGATCACTTTCAATCGAAAACTCTACAGGCTCATGTAGGATTCACGCACGAGGAGAGGCCGTGATTATCCCCCGAGTTCGCCTTTCCAACCATCATGTCCGACCCCGGAGCTCAGGATACCGAAAATGGCGATCGGGCCATGTCCTTCTCGCGGCGGGTCCGCCGCAGCATGGCGCGCCGCTTTCCACGCGCCCGCAAGGTCTACCATCTCTTGCTGAGAGCAGGGCGCCGGGTACGAAATTTCCCTCGGCAAAGCGCTGTCACGACGCGCTGGCTTTGGAACTGCAGGCGTGAGATCCGGCGGCGGCAAAAAGAGCCTCGACTCACGATCGGCATCGATATCAGCCCGCTGTGGGAGCCGCTTACCGGAGTCGGCTGGTATCTCTACCGCCTGCTGGAGCACCTCGCATACCGAGACGACGTGAGAATTCGGCTCTATCCTCCAACCATCATCGAGAGCTTTCTGTCTCCCTACCCCGATCCAACGGTCGAACCACCTTCGGGCCCGGCACTGGAGATCGTCTCCTTCGAGCTGCCCGGAGATCTGGTGATCGATGACGAGCCGGCCGTCCAGTGGCTCCGAAAGCGGGAAGCGAGCCTCGTCACCCGAGACCGAAATCGGGTCTTGTTCGCACCCAACTACTTCTTACCCAGACTCTTCAACGGAGTACCCGGTGCCCTGGTGGCGACCATCCATGATCTGGGTTTTCGCAAGGTACCCTGGACTTTGCGGGATGAGACCCTCGACGGATTGGCAGCTCGACTCGATCAGACTCTCACCGGTGCCGAGCTACTCATCACCGTCAGCAACACGGTACGGGACGAACTGGTTGCATTCGAGTACGCAACGCCCGAGCAGATTCGCGTCGTGCACCATGGGGCGGGTCTCTTGGAGGGAATCGAAGTTGGAGAGCTTCCCACCGGAATCCCGGAGCTGTTCGCTCTCCACGTCGGAACCCTGGAGCCGCGTAAGAACATCTCCTCGCTGTTGGCCTGCTGGCGCCTGCTTCGCGATCAAATGTCGGCGGTTCCGACCCTCGTTCTGTGCGGGCGGTTCGGCTGGAAGACCCTGGAGCTCGAAGCCGAGGTCGCGGCGGCTGAAGAGGAGGGCTGGCTCCGACATCTCGGCTATGTTCCCGAGGACGAGCTGGCCCGACTCTATGTTCAGGCCTCGGTCGTCGTCTTCCCATCCCTCTACGAGGGCTTCGGCCTGCCAGCCGTGGAGGCAATGGCAGCCGGGACTCCCCTGGTCTGTTCGGATATCCCGGTGCTTCATGAAGTGGCGGGTGATGCGGCGCTCTTCGCTTCGCCTGAACGACCCGAGGAGATGGCCCTGCAGGTTCGGCGTCTGCTTGCCGACGAGAGCCTGAGACGAGAGTTGATATCCCTCGGAGCCGAGCGCTTGGCCGAATTCGACTGGCACAAGACCGCAGAAGAGACGCTGGCTGTTTGGCGGGAGGCCGCCGAGTCAGTGGATCCACCCACCAACAAGGCTGGATGAAGTCGGAGCCGTCGCGTGACACCCGGGGAACAGAAGCCAACCATAGCGGTGGACACCCGATCCCTGGTGAGACCTCCCGCCGGAATCGGCGTATTTACCCTGTCCATGTTGAAGGCTCTCACGGACAGAGGCGTTGTTCGATGTATCGGAATGGCCCACCGTGACCTTTCCTGCGCCGAGGAGCTGCACCGAGCGGGAATTGAAATGGAGGCCCAGGCCGCGCCCTCCGGCGTCTGGTGGCAACAGCTAACCCTGCCTCGTCGTCTGGCAGACTCCGACATCGATCTTCTCTGGTCGCCGCTCCTCACGCTGCCGGTGCGCAATCCTGTTCCCGGTGTGGTGACGATTCACGATCTAACCCCCCTGGTGCTTCCCGGAGCCCACCAACTGAAGGTACGACTCAGCTTCCTGCCGTTTCTCGCTTCGACGCTCCGGCAGGCCAGGCGTGTGGCCGTCGATTCGAAAGCCACGGCCGAGGATGTCAAAGCTCACTACCCAACAGCGGCAAATCGTCTCCAGGTCGTCTACCCCGGAATCGATCCGGTGTTCGTGCCTGGAGCTCCAGAGGACATCGCTGCTACGCGAGAGGAGCTGAGCTGCCCGCTTGGGTATCTCCTGTTCTCAGGCACTCTGGAGCCCCGCAAGAACCTGTCTACCCTGCTCGACGCCTGGGAGGCGCTGGTCAAGACCTCGCCGGATGCACTTCCCCTGGTGATTACCGGACCCTACGGATGGAAGAACAAAGGCCTTTCTTCCCGGATGCGAAAGCTCGAAGCCCTAGGCCTCCACTACCTCGGCAGGCTGCCTCGCGCCCGTCAGGTGCAGGTCATGCAAGCAGCATCCATCTTCGTCTATCCCTCGCTGTACGAGGGTTTCGGTCTGCCCGCAGCCGAGGCAATGGCGTGTGGCATACCCACGATCGTCTCAAACCGATCCAGTCTTCCAGAAGTCGTCGGCGACGCTGGCTTGCAGATCGAGCCCGACGACGCTCGCCACCTACGGGAAGCGATCGCCAGGATCGCCGACGATGATGGGCTGAGCAGCGAGCTCGGTGAGCGTGGTCAGCAGCGAGCCAGACGCTTCACCTGGCAGAAGGCAGCTGGTGAGATGGAAGAGATCTTTCTCGAGATCCTGGCAGGCAACCACGGCCTGGCTCCGAGGTAGACCGGGCAGGCTAGAATAGCTGCCGGGGGGACCGCTGGCGATCTACAGATCCGTTGGCAGAGAACTCGAGCTTCGACACCAATCAGCAGTTCTGGAGCCAGATCCTTGAGCTACAACATCGGCATCGATGCGCGGAAGATCGCCGATTTCGGCATCGGTACCTACATCCGGAACCTCGTGCAAGCTCTCGGCAAGCTCGACCAGGAGAACCAATACGTACTGTTCCTGGGATTGCAGGACAAAGAGACTCTCGAGCAACTGCCAGAAAACTTTCGAGTCGTAATCGAGCGCTCTCCATCGTATTCGGCCAGGGAGCTAGTCTCCCTGTCCTGGAGGCTCTTCCGGCTCCGTTTGGACCTCTACCACTCGACCCACTACGTTCTTCCGGCGGTGGTACCCTGCAAAGCGATCGTCACAATCCACGACATCATTCATCTTCTCTATCCGGAGTTCTTGCCCAGCCCCCTGGCCTTCTTCTACGCCCAACGGATGATTCGCCGCAGCCTCTCGCGCGGCGATCGCATCGTTGCCGACTCCCAGAACACCAAGACCGATCTGATGGAGTACTTCGACGTCGATGGGCGGAAGATCCGGGTTGTCTATCCAGGCGTCGCCGAGAGATTTCGACACGGAGTGACCCAGGAAGAGATGCAGCGAGCCCGAACCGAGTTCGGGATCGCACGTCCCTACGTCCTGTTTGTCGGCAATCCGAAGCCACACAAGAACCTGGACAATGTCATCAAGGCCTTCGCTCGCGCCCTGGAGATCCACCCATTCGAGGCTGACCTTGTCTGTGTCGGCGATCGCAGCAGCATGGAGTTCAAAATCCGGCAGCGTGCTTCCCAGCTCGGGCTGTCGGACCGGCTCAAGCTCCTCGGGCACGTCGAAGACAAGGACCTTCCCGCCTTATATCAGGGTGCCACTCTTTTTCTATTCCCGACCCTTTACGAGGGCTTCGGGCTGCCCGTGGTCGAGGCCATGGCCTCTCGGGTTCCCGTGGTCACCTCCAACTCATCGGCCCTCAAGGAGGTCGCCGAAGGATACGCTCACCTGGTCAATCCCCTCGACGTCGAAGAGATTGCCAAGGCCATCGCGCAGTGCATGGCGGATGAGGATCATCGCGATGCTCTGATCAAGCTCGGAGCCCGCAGGGCCGAGGACTTTCGATGGTCGCGAACCGCCGAACAGACGTTGGATGTCTACAACAGCGCCCTGCGCCGGGACAGCCGCAAGGGCAAACGGCAGACCAATCCCAAGGACAAAGCATGAGCACCCTGCCACAACCCCGGACTGCACTCGTCCACGACTGGCTGACGGGAATGCGGGGCGGCGAGAAGGTGCTGGAGTCGATCGCCAGCATGTTTCCGCAAGCCCCTGTGTACACCCTGTTCCATTTCCCCGGCACGGTCAGCGCGGCGTTGGAGAAGCATCTGATTCACACCAGCTTCCTGCAGTCCTATCCGGGTGCCCGCATTCACTACAGGCGCTATCTGCCGCTCTTTCCTGCCGCGATCGAGGACTTCGACCTTGGCGGCTACGACCTGCTGATCAGCACCAGCCACTGCGTGGCCAAGGGGGCTCGTCCTTCACCCGGGACCTATCACGTTTGTTATTGCCACACTCCGATGCGTTACGCCTGGGACCAGGAGCACACCTACTTCCCAGAGCGCTCCGGGCTGGTGGCGCGATTGCGAAGTCTCGTCCTCACTCGACTGCGGAATTGGGACGTCACCTCCGCTGGTCGCGTCGACCTGTTTCTTGCCAATTCGAACTTCGTCGCTGAGAGAATTCAACGCTACTACGCTCGACAGGCTCAAGTCGTGCCGCCACCGGTAGACACCGAGTTCTTTGTACCCGGCGGAGAGACCACCGGCCAGTACGCACTCGTGGTGTCGGCTCTGGCTCCGTACAAGCGGGTCGACGTGGCAATCGCCGCCTGTGAGCGCCTCGGTCTCGAGCTCAGAATCGTCGGCACAGGTCCCGAGCAGGAGCGCTTGGCACGTCTGGCCGGCTCCACCACCAAGATCCTGGGGCATGTGTCGCCCGAGGACCTCCGAGGGCAACTCCAGGGCGCCCGCTGCTTCCTACAGCCGGGCGTCGAGGACTTCGGGATTTCGAGTGTCGAGGCCCTCGCTTCAGGCTGCCCTGTGGTCGCTCTGGGGCTTGGCGGCATCCTGGATATCGTGCTGGATGGCGAGCACGGGGTTCTCTATGAAGGAGTGGGGGACGATCAGGCTCTCGCCGCAGCGATTGACAAATGTCGCGAAATTCGCTTCAATAAATTGAATCTAAAGAGCCGCGCGGAGGATTTCTCCGTCGCGAGCTTCGAGGCCCGGTTTCGATCTGTTCTGGAGACGAGGCTCTCTGGCTGGGATCTGCCGTGAATCCTCCGAGCATCAGTCGAGCACAATCGCTGATTTCAGGCCCACTCGTACGTGGGTCCCGACATTGCATCGCAAATCCAACTCGTCTGAGAGGGTTGCGCAATTGATCCATCAACGCCACCGCATCACGGTCACCACCTACTTCATCAGTGACCTCCTGGCTACGTTGACCGCCTTCTTCGCCGCCTGGTATTTGCGGTTCGGGACTGGCATCTTCCCGGTTCGCCACCTGCCGGAGTTCGAACGCTACCTCCTGCTCCTGCCCATTCTCCTCCTCCTCTGGCCCATCGTGCTGTACTTCCATGGTCTGTATCAGATTCGCAGAGGTAGGACGCGCGTCGACGAAGCGTTGACCATTTTCATCGCGGTGCTGCTGGCCACTGTACTTCTCGGCTCCTTCATCACCTGGGTCAGACCCGCCGGCTATCCGAGACCGGACGGCACCATCGAGCCCTTCACTTACAGCCGAGGATTTCTCGCCATCTTCGCCAGCCTGAACTTGTTCCTTCTGGTACTCGGCCGCAACGTGATTCGGGATGTGTTGACCGTGGTCCGCCTGAAGGGCCAGAACTTGCAGCGCATTCTCATCCTCGGGGCCGGGGCGTTGGGCAAGGAAGTCACGAACAAGCTGCAGGGGCATCGCGAGCTGGGTCTCCACGTGGTCGGCTTTCTGGATGACGACCCGGGGAAATCCAAACGCGAGATCTCGGGGGTGCCAGTCCTCGGCAGCCTGCGTCAGGTGGACGAAGTCATCGAGCGCGAGAACATCGATCAGATCTATATCGCCTTGCCGCTCGAGGCGCACAAGAAGATGATGCGCATCCTCCAGTCAGTGGGGCGCGAGTGCGTCGAGGTTCGCCTGGTTCCGGACATTCTCCAGTACGCAACCCTCAAGGCGACGCTGGAAGATCTGGATGGAACTCCGGTCATCAATCTGTCCCAGGTACCTCTCCAGGGCTGGAGCAGCCTGGCAAAGCGCGGCATGGACATCGGTGTCGCCCTTTTGGCCATGATTGTGCTGCTCCCTTTCCTGCCCATCGTGGCCCTCGGAATTTGGCTCGAGGACCGGGGTCCACTGTTCTACCGACAGGAGAGAATGGGTCTCGACGGGCGCTCTTTCATGATGCTCAAGTTCCGCTCCATGAAGGTGAACGCCGAGTCCACGACCGGACCGGTCTGGGCGACCAAGGGCGATCCGCGACGCACCAGGCTCGGCGCGTTGCTGAGGCGCTGGTCGCTGGACGAGCTGCCACAGCTCTGGAATGTGTTCAAAGGCGAGATGTCTATTATCGGCCCCCGCCCGGAGCGGCCCGCATTCGTTCATGAATTCAAACACCGCATCCCTCAGTACATGCTGCGCCATCGGGTCCGTGCCGGGATCACCGGTTGGGCGCAGGTGCATGGCTGGCGGGGCAACACCTCGATTCGCAAACGGATTCAGTACGACCTCTACTACATCGAGAACTGGTCGCTCAAGCTGGATCTGAAGATACTCTGGATGACCTTCCGGCACGGTCTGCGGCACAACGCCTATTGACCCGAGTGGTCCCTCACCTGACCCTGAGTCGAGACCGACTGCCGGTCCGCTTCGCGCCGACTCAGGCTCCTCAGAGCCTCCCTCAGGACTTGCTTGAGCTCGCGACGCTCCTCATCACTCAGCTCTCGGCCGCCGAAGCTCTCCTGAAGGTAGAGCTCGATCACCCGATCAGCGTAGGCAAGGGCGACAGGTCGCTGTCGCGCGATTCTCGCAGCGAGCTCAAGCGGCGGCACCGAACTGGTGAGAGCCAGACGGGGGTCCTTCGCCAGGCGGGTGCGGAGCTGACGATATGCCCTGGTGCCGGTGAAGGCAGGGCGGTGCCGCCAGGTCCACCAGGCTCCGAGTACCACTACCAAGGCAAGTGGCAGCAGCTGGACCGCGTCGGGCCGCCAAGAGGAGTCCGGCCTCTGTCGACTGCTCTTCGAGTTCTCCTCCGCAGCAACAACGTCGTGCCTCGGGGCCTGCTCCTTCTCCCGAGCGCCACCTTCCCAGAGCCGCGACCAGAAAACGGCCAACCGGCGAGCGATGCCCAGCTGGTCGTAGAACCCAAAAGTGAGCACGTAGCGATCCCAACGGAATAGCAAATAGTCATACGCCTGGGAGGCCAACAGGCTCCAGCCGAGCTTGGCACTGACCGGCAGGCCGGATGGCGGGGTCGGGTCGAATGTGGTCCAACCCCGATCGGGCAGGAGAGCCTCTACCCAGGCGTGGGCGTTGCTCTGCCGAACCACGTAGTAGTCCTCGAACGGGTTGTACTCTCCACCGAGATAGCCCGTGACCAGGCGTGCAGGCACTCCCACGGCTCGCAACATCAGGACCATCGACGAGGCGAAGTACTCGCAATGGCCGCGGCGCCAATCGAAGAGGAAGTCCTCGACTGGGCTGTCGCTGCGGATTCCCATGAGATCGAGGGAGTAGCTGTACTCCCGCATCAGAAACCCCTGGATTCGACCCGCCTTCTCCACCGGCTCACCGGTGCCGGCCACCGCCGCCGCCAAGGCCGCGATCCGCTCTCCACCATTCATCCGACCCGCTTCGTCGAGAGGCAAAGGCGGCGGCAGGCCGGAGCTCAACTGGAGCTCTGCAGATGGTGACAGTCCGACTCGATAACGGACGGTGTCAGGCCGCCGAATCTGGAGATGCGTCAGACCGCCATCGTCCAGGTGCATTGTAGGTGTCGCGATGTCGACTGTCAGTGCTTCGACCGGCAGCACCAGGCCAACACTCGCCACGGGCTCGAGCCAGATCTCGAGCCACGAACGTGCTTGCCCTTCGGCGACGTGAAAGAAGCCGTCTCGTTGCCGAGCGAGTCTCTGGGTACGCACCTTCCCTCGCGCCCATCCATCGCCTCGAAACTCGTTGTAGACGGCCGCTCGAAAGCGCATTTCATGGCCGCTCGGTGAGGGCGTTTCATATTCGAGTCGCATGGCGACGGCACGACTGCTCCGCGTCCGGCCGATGACATCCATACCGATCTGCTCGAGGAACTGGGGGCGCTGCATCGTGCCTCCGGCGCCGCCACCAGGACCGACAAGATACGGCCTTCCCAACCGAGGCAGAAGAGCGAACAAAGGCACGGCGAGGACCAGGGTCAGGATTGTGCCGATGACGAGAAAACGACTCAGAGGTATCTCGGTCCGGCCCACCGAAAGGCCCTGACTACTCAGCACATGGAAGGCTGCAAAACGGGCCATCAGCAGGAGGCTGAGCACCAGGAAGCTCAACATGTAGAGGACCACGGTCGGGTGAACGCTGGTACCCATGGCCGCGAGGAAGACGAAGAAGGTAAGGAGAAAGACGTGCCACTTGTCCTTCTCCCGCTTCAGCCCGAACAGCTTGACGGCGAGAGTGAACAGGGCCAGATGCAGCAATGGTCGCAGCACCCTGCCCTGCCAGAACAAGGAGAAATCGAGCAGCAAGAAAGGCACATAGACGAGCGCCAGGAGATTCATCGCCCAGCTTGGCAGAGGCCTCGACTGGCCTGTCAGGCTTCGACGGAGAAACAGCGCCACCGCCAGGGAGAAGACGAGGATCGAAGGCCAACCGACAATCTCGTTGAACGGCAGCGGGATGGGCGCCAGCAGTGCCAGGACACCGAGCAAGACCCGCTTGCGCCGATCGAAGCTCACGCGCCCCGTTCCTTCATGTCGAGGGTGAGGGCCGGTGTGGCCGGATCGCTGCCCGTGAGCGGATAGGGTCTCAGTGCAACCGCCGGCACCAGGGCCAAGGCTTCGAGAACCTTCCGTCGGTGACCACGGCCCCGACCGAAGCCAACGACTTCGTTCCACGTCACGAGCTCGACCTCGTAGTCCCGCTCCAGATAGTAGTGCGCGGCGGTTGCCGCCTCGCTGACCAACAGCTCGAACGCTTCCTTCCTGGAATCGCTATCGAGCTCCCCGACGGCATTGTCGAGCACGATGGAGAGGCGCTCACCGGTTTCGGCCTCTCTCTCCATGTAGACCAGCTCGCCAGTGCGGGCCGTCTGCTTCCAGTGAATGCCTCGCCGATCGTCGCCGAGGCGAAAAGCCCGCAGGCTGTGGAGCTCCGGGCCGGCACCGATCCTGCGCGCCGCCTCCTCGCCGACCCCGCCCAGGCTCCTCTGACGGAACTCGACCGAAGACCGGATCTCCGGATAGATGAGCAAATCCAGATCGACGCGATATCTCATCCCCTTACGGAACAGTCCTAGGGGGAAGATCGACGCCAGGTGAGCATGCTCGAGACGCAAGACGCCGCGGCGCGTGGCCGTCAACTCCAGATTACCGGCGAAGGCGGAGCGGCGAGGCAGGAAGGGCACCAGAACGGATTTGGTTTGCTCGCTTCCCGCCAGGACCAACAACCACCTCGGCCACAAACGGCCTCGATTGCGCAGCTCGAAGCCGATATCGAAGGGCTCATTGGCGTATACCTCCAGCGGTGGATCGAAATCGATCTCCAGCCGCCGGAGGTTCTGTCTCGAGATCACTCCAGAGACGACCAACAACGACAACATCGTCGCTTCGACAAGATAGAGCGCATTATTGCCGGTGTTGGCTGCTGGCACGGCCACCAGCACTGTGAGGATGATGAACCAGAGCCCGACCTTGGTGATCCGAATGCCTTCAGGAACGGTCTTGCGGAGTGCCATCAGACAGGGATGGGAACCGAGTCCACGACCCTGGCGACGGCAGTTCTGGCGGCCTCCAGGCCACCGCCGCCGTTCTTCAGTAGCACCCGATGAGCGAAGACGGGCACTGCGACTCCCTGGACGTCGTCCGGCGTCGCGAAGGGGCGACCTTCGCAGAGGGCCATGGCCTGGGTGGCTCGATAGAGATTCTGCACGCCGCGCGTGGAGACACCGAGAACGAACTGGGGCGAGTCTCGCGTCGCCTCAGCCAGGGAGAGGATGTAATCTGCGAGCTTGTCGGCCACCTGGACTTCCTCGGCGCGGGCCTGGAGTCGCAGGACGTCTTCACGACTCACCACCGGCTCGAGATCTGCCAGAATGCGATCGACGCCGCCTGAGATGAGGAGCTCACGTTCCTGCTCCCGCGGTGGATAGCCGAGCCTCAGCGACATCATGAATCGATCCAGCTGAGATTCGGGGAGCGGAAAAGTCCCCACGTACTCCAGAGGATTCTGGGTCGCCAGGACGATGAAAGGCTCAGGCAAGGGGTGGCGCTCGCGGTCGATCGTCACATGACGCTCGCTCATGGCTTCCAAGAGTGCCGACTGCGTCTTCGGGCTGGCGCGATTGATCTCGTCGGCCAGCACCACGTTCGAGAAGATCGGACCCGGCACGTACTCGAACCTCTCGCTCGCCTGCCTGTAGATGGAAACACCCACGATGTCCGACGGCAGGAGATCGCTAGTGAACTGGATCCTCTGGAAAGCCAGACCCAGCGAGTTTGCCAGCGACCGAGCCAGCGTCGTCTTACCCACTCCTGGGACATCTTCGATCAGGACGTGACCTTGGGCCAGCAGGCAGACGACAGCTTGACGGATGACATCACCCTTACCCTTCACCACGGAACCAACCTGACGCTCGAGACAAGCAATCAGGTCGGCAGCGACGGCCTCGTGTGTGGTTATGGCGGGGCGCTGGGTCACGGTCGTCGAGTCTCCTGGCGGGCGCGGACACTTACCAGGTCGAGAGCAACCCCGCCCTGGTGAGAAATTCAGATGCCCACGCTTCAGGTCTCAGGACCCCGAGGCGAACTCCTTGTAGTCGCCCCGCTCCGCTTCGGGCACCGGGTGACGGATCTCCGCGAAAAACCCGTCACCCTCTTCATACGACACATCTTCCAGGATATGAGTGAATTGAGTCACATTCGCCTTCTCGATATCGGAGGTGTCGAACCACACTCGCCAGTGATTCTTCTCCTGTCCGTCCGGATCCGCCATGGAGATTTCTACCGTGATTCCGGGTAGCTTCTGGTTGCTGTCATGCTTGATGAGAATATCAAGCAGGACTCTCTGGCTCACCGCGACGGGCTCGAAATCAGCCTGCTCCTCCAACTCTGCGGCTTCGATCTCCGCTTCTTCGACCAACACCTCGATCTCTTCGATCGGCTCCTCGAAGATAGGCTCCTCTTCCACCACGAAGCCGTTCATGCTGGCCGAATAGAGCGAACGCGTCTGGGCGATCTTGTCAGCGGGTGATTTGGGGCCACAGGCGGAACCGGCCAAGCCCAAGAGCAAAACGAAGACAATGGCGACAGAGATTCGAGGTAGCTGGTGCACGAGAGACCTCCTGGACGCCCAAGCGGGCATCATGACAGTTTTCACGGCTGACTCAACCGACGAGATTATAGCGAAAGATGGCCCAGACCGCGGCCAGGCCGTCCTTCCATCCGATCTTCTTGCCCTCGGCGTAGGTTCGACCAGCATAGGAGATGGGGACCTCGTAGATCCGTACCCGCTGCTTGGCGACTTTGGCGGTCATCTCGGGCTCGATGGCGAATCGATTCGAGTGCAGTGTTAGCTTGTCGAGCACTTCCTTTCGAAAGACCTTGTACCCGGTCTCCATGTCCGACAGATTCAGGTCCGTGAACATGTTGGACAGCAGTGTCAGGAACCTGTTTCCCTGGTAGTGCCAGAAGAAGAGTACCCGGTGGGGTCCACCCAGGAACCGCGAGCCGTAGACCACATCCGCATCCTCTTCCAGCAACGGCTGGAGCAAGACAGGATAGTCCCTCGGGTGATACTCGAGATCCGCATCCTGGACCAGGACGAAGTCACCCCGGGCGGCGCCAAATCCACTTCGCAAGGCCGCTCCCTTGCCCTGGTTCTCGACATGCTGGACCAACTCGAAAGAGTGTGTGCCGCTTGCCGCGACCTCCTGGAGCTTGGCTCGCGAGCCATCGGTCGAAGCATCGTCGACCACGATGATCTCCAATTCCACCTCTGCTGGCAACTGCGCAGCGCTCACCCGGCCGAGCACCCTCTCTATGGTCTCGACTTCATTGTAGACGGGGATCACCACAGAGAGCATCTTCATGGCGCACGCAGTATAGCGCGGGGCCATTCTTGCCCTCTCGTTATCGCTTGGGTCTCTGGAACGTTCCGCGATTCAAGCAGTTCCCGGGTGCCATGGCACAGGCCGTCTCGAAAATGGCCAGGAACGACTGGTTGAGAATCGAGCTGCCCTCGAATTTCGCGTACGACTCGACAGGCCCGTAGGAGATCACGCCGACCACGCGGTTGGGCTCACCGTTGGCCGGACCCTGGCCTTTCGCCCGCGCGCCGAAATTTTGGATCAGGGGTCCGCCGCTGGATCCCGGCCCCATATCGGACCCGTAGACGGCTGAGCCATCGAAGCAACAAAACGAATCGCCGGTCGTCACTTGATGCAGCTCTTCCCCGCCGTCGTGGTTTACCGGGAAGCCGAGAAGATGGACATGGTTCGGAATCAACGAGTAGGTTCTGAAACCCAACCAGCCAGTGGCTTGTCCGATCGTCCTGCCCTCATTGTCGCGGAGGACAAGAACACCGAAATCTGCCGAGTTCGGCAGCACCTCGGACGACAGCTTCCATTCCTCGGTCACTACCGCCCGTCGGGCCAGCCAAACTCCCCTTGGAAACTGACCTCGATAGTAGCCCGGAACAAAGGCAAATTTCTGGTGGAAGCGGCCTCGAAGCGCATCGTAGACGCAGTGGCCAGCAGTCAGGATGACGCGATTGGAAATCACCGACGCCGAGCAGACGAAATCTCCGTCGGCCGACTTGAAGAACAACCGCCCCACGGTCGTATAGGGAAAAGCGGTTCGGGCGCTTCTCGGAGTCAATCGGCTACTGCTGAACTGGAGAGCGCCTGTCGGTAGGCTGATCGTGCTCTCCTCGGTACCCCCCTGATCTTCGCCGAGGAGCGTCGACAACCGGGCGCTCGACACCCTCGGCAGAGGCATGTCGCGGGCCCTGCGCATACGGTTCGATGACCAATAGTCGCGATCGGCCCGCACCGCCGTGGAAACCACCTCCCGCTTTTGTGCACCGGCGATTGAAGGAACGCCGATGGTCAGCACCAACACGCCCAGCAGCAGTTTCTTGATCATGGCAGGCAACCCTCTCTACATGATTCGGTCGAAGAACCAGAAGTTCAGTATAGCAGGCAGGCCTGAGCAAGCCGTGTTGCCCACGACCCACGTCTGCCTTCCATGGCCAGCTCCCAGAAGGAGCGCAGAGCTACTGGATGTAGCCGAGTGCCCGAAGCTCATCGACGGTCGACTCGGCGGGAGCTACGACTTCGGTCGGATAGGGCTCATGGGATGCAAGGGCCTCGTCGAGTGCGATTCTCAGGCGCTCAGCGGCCTCGACCCCTTCGCCAATCGGATGGGCGTACCAGGTCTCACCGGGGTCGTAGGAGAGATCGAAGAGGTCTTCCTCTATGAGCTTCCAGTCCATCACCCGAGCCGAGGTGGTACCGCCCCGACCAGGCGGACGGTCGAGGCGGCTGATCGCAACCAGGTCTCCTACTTGCTCTGTCGCTAGCAAGCTTCTCAAATCGGTACCGGAGAACACCTCTGGGATTGCAATTCCGACGGCCGAAACGACGGTCGGAGGGATGTCGATGCCGCGGACCTGGTAGCCGACTCTGGTTCCCGCATGTGCCGAGCCCGGGAACTTGATCACCAGCGGCACCCTCAGAAGCTCGTCGAAGAGAGTGTGAGAGTGCACACCCACGAGTCCGTGCTCGCCGAACTCCTCCCCGTGATCCGAGGTGAAGACGACCAGGGTGTCGTCATAAAGGCCTTTCTCCCTCAGGTATCGAATCAGATGCGACACGCCGTCATCCGCCGAGCGAATCTCCGCATCATAGGCGGCGACCACGTGGCCCAGGTCCGCCTCGTCGAAGTCGATCTCCTCATTGTTGATCTGTCCAAGTAATTCGAGACTGATCTCGCCTGGCAGGGAACCCGAGTAGCCATCCTCAAAGAGCGCCAGGTAGTCGGCCTCAGGGGTGTAGGGATGATGCACTTCGTAGGAATGAAGGAACAGAAAGAAAGGCCTGGAATCGTCTGACTCGACCCACTCCACACCCTTCCACATGGTGTCTTCAAAATGCTCCAGCATCGGCTGTTCGAACACTTCGAAACCCTGATCCAGGCCGAAGACCCGATCCATCTGCCCGCCGCCGGTGAAGGCCGCGGTCCGGTAGCCGGCTTGTTGCAAGACTTCAGCGAGACAAATGGCGTCCTCCGGGATTCTGGTCTTCGCCGACCAGGTTGCCTGATGGTGATGCGGTAAGAGCGAGGTCAGCATCGAGGCGTGGGAATGCAGCGTTGAGGAAGCGTGCGCGATAGCCTCTTCAAAAACCACAGCGTCCTCGCAGAGCAGATCCAGAGCGGGGCTTGTGGCCTTCTCGTAGCCGTAGCACCCGAGGTGATCCGGCCTGAGAGTGTCTATCGAGATCAGGATGACGTTCGGACGGCGCTCGTTGTCTTGTGGTTCGGTATCCGTCGCCGAGCAGGCGGTCAGAAACAAAACCACTATCGGGATGCAGATCAGGAGCAACCTGACCATGGTCTGTCGTGCTCTCACGATCGATCTTCAGCTTTGGCCGGTGCGCTAGTAGGAAGTTTCGGGGCGAAATGGGCGAGAAGCGTAACACAGACCATTGCTTGTCATCCGGGGTGCTCCGGCTCCTGGTCCAGAGCTTCTTGCCAACGCTTGCGGACCGCGCCCATCAGCTCCACTTCGGGCTCCAGCTCCAAGCCGAAGCGCTGCCGCACTGCCCTTCTGGCTGTGAGCATCAGCTCCAAGACGTTTTGGGCTGTGGCCTTGCCATTGTTGACGATGACGTTCGCGTGCCGAGGGCTGATCTGCGCGCCGCCACGACTAGCACCCTTCAGATCGCAGGCCTCTATCAGCCTGCCGGCGTAGTCGCCCTCGGGATTCCTGAAGATGGAACCGACGTGGGGTCGGCCCGAAGGAAGACTCTGCCACCGGCGCCGATTGAGCTCTTCGATCCGTCCCAGCGCTTTCTCGGCACTGCCTTCTCGAAGCTGGAAGGTAGCGCTGATAACGATCCCCCCCGAGCCCCGCAAGATCGTGCGACGGTAGGAGGGCTGAAGCTCTCGGGCGGTCAGGCGTCGCGTCCGCCCATCCTGTTCCAGGATGGTGGTCTCGACCAGCACGTCCTTGATCTCGACTCCGTAACTTCCAGCGTTCATGCGGACAGCTCCGCCGACGGTCGAAGGGAAGCCGGCCAGAGCCTCGAGACCCTCGAATCCCTTTTCGGCTGCGAGCCTCGCCAGCTTCGCTAGCGCCAATCCTCCGCCGGCCGTTACCCTGGTGCCGTGAAACCGATGACTCACGAAATCCCCGACCAACCGAGCCACGACGCCCGGCAGACCCTCGTCGGGAAACAACACGTTGGATCCCAGGCCGAGGAGCACGAAGGGCAACCCGAGTCGTTCCGTCGCCGAGAGGAGTGCTGCGAGCGCCTGCCTGTTGTGAGCTCGGATCAGGAACTCGGCCGGACCTCCAATCCGAAACGTAGAGTATCCGGAGAGCGGGGCTCCGACCTCGACCTCGAGGCCCTCGACGCCTTCGAGCTGCCCGATCAGGCCAGTGGGATTGTCAGAGGTGTTCACGTCGCAGACCCGGAACTGGAGATCGGTAGCCCCGGCGCAGAAGCCTGAAAGCAAGAATCCACGAGGGGAATCCGTCTAAACGCGTTGACGGCCCAAAGAGGCATTCGCTAGCATCGCATCCCTGCTGCGGAGGAACCCGAGTCGCGATTCGCCAGCCGTCTGAAGAGCGACTAGTATAGCCTTCGTACTTCGTTCAAGACCGGTACCTGGCAGCAGCATCTCAGGAGTTGAACTCATGGCAGACAAATCGTCCGACAAGCTGAAAGCCATCGACAGCGCCCTGACCCAGATCGAGCGCCAATTCGGCAAGGGTTCCATCATGCGCCTCGGCCAGAAAGAGGCCCTGGCGATCCCAGTCGTGCCGACCGGGTCGCTGGCTGTGGACTATGCGATAGGCACAGGCGGCCTGCCGCGAGGCCGGGTGGTAGAGATCTACGGCCCCGAGTCCTCCGGCAAGACCACCTTGGCTCTTTCCGTCGTCGGCCAGGCGCAGAAAGCAGGTGGCGTCGCGGCATTCATCGACGCCGAGCACGCCCTGGATGCGGAGTACGCCGGGAAGCTGGGTGTCGACATCGACAACCTCCTGGTCTCTCAACCCGACTTTGGTGAGCAGGCCCTGGAGATCGCCGAATTGCTGGTCCGCAGCAATTCTGTCGATGTGATCGTCATCGATTCAGTGGCCGCGCTGGTGCCCCGCGCCGAGCTGGAAGGAGAGATGGGAGACTCCCACGTCGGCCTACACGCCCGACTCATGTCCCAGGCCCTGCGCAAGCTCACCGCCATCGTCGCCAAGTCCAAGACCTGCCTGATCTTCATCAACCAGATTCGCGAAAAGATCGGTGTCATGTTCGGCAGCCCCGAGACCACCACCGGTGGTCGGGCGCTGAAGTTCTACTCTTCGGTCCGTCTGGACATCCGAAGAATCGCCGCCATCAAGGACGGTGACCAGGTCGTTGGTGCTAGGTGCAAGGTCAAAGTGGTCAAGAACAAGGTGGCGGCCCCCTTTCGCCTGGGGGAGTTCGACATCGACTACGGCGACGGCATATCACGCGTCGGCGAGCTGGTCGATCTCGGGGTCCAGTACAACATGGTCGGCAAGAGCGGTGCCTGGTACAACTACGGAGACATCCGCCTGGGACAGGGCCGAGAGAACTCCAAGCAGTTCCTGCGCGACAATCCCGATCTGGCCGATGAGATCGAGGCCGCGCTGAGGGTGGAACTCGGGTTGCCACCGTCGATCGTGCCTGAGGCCGCGACCGAAGAGGAGGCCTAGGCCCTGCCGGCGAGCCTAAGACGCCAATGGATGTGCTGCGCACTCGCGGCGCTCGGCCTGCTGGCCGTGCAACCGGGTGTAGCCGCTGAATTGGAGCTCGAGACCCCCAGCGCAAGTCTCAGCGGGCTGCCGCTTTCCTTTACTGTTCAGATCGGTGGCATCGCGGATGGTGAATCGGTCCTGGTCGAAACGAACCTCGACGGCCACCCAGTCGATCGGCGGAGCCTGGTCGGTGGCGAACACGAGCTCGTCCTCGACGATGTCAGGCTTTCCGCCGGTAGCCACAGCCTTCTGCTCACAGCAAATGGAGACCAGGCAGACGCCTCGGTCCGGGTGATACCCGCCTGGATCTCGGTTCTGCCACCGCTGGTCGCGATCGGCCTCGCCCTGATAACAAAAGAAGTACTGCTCTCTTTGTTTCTGGGGATTTTCTCGGGCGCCCTGTTCATTTACAACTGGCAACCGCTGACAGCGCTGGCTCGCACGATCGATCACTATATCGCTCCTGCCGTCGCCAACCCAGACCAGGCTGCCATCCTGGTGTTCACCACCCTCTTGGGTGGCATGGTCGGCTTGATCACCAGGAGTGGCGGTCTCACGGGAATCGTGGACCGAATCAAACCGTTTGCCACAAATCCACGGCGCGGACAGTTCGCCACCTGGGCGCTGGGTGTCGTGATCTTCTTCGACGACTATGCCAACGTCCTGATCGTCGGATCTACCATGCGTCCGGTGACCGATCGACTGAAGATCAGCCGCGAGAAGCTGGCCTATATCGTCGACTCCACCGCGGCACCGGTCGCCAGCGTCTTTCCCATCTCGTCCTGGATCGGCTTCGAGGTCGGGCTCATCGCCGCCGCGTTCGTCGCCGTGGATCTACCCTTCAACGCCTATACGACGTTCGTGGCTTCAATTCCCTACCGCTTCTACCCGATCTTCGCCCTGGTCCTGGGTTTCACCATCGCGGTGTCGGGAAGGGACTTCGGTCCAATGCTCAAGGCGGAGCGCCGAGCCCGAAGGACCGGCAAGCTGCTGGCTGACGACGCGGTGCCTCTCGCCAACTTCAATACGGAGATTCTCGAACCGTGCCTGGAAGCACCCAAGAGAGCTTTCAACGCCTTGGTACCCATCCTCGCAGTCATCGTGATCACGATCGCCGGGATGTACACCACCGGCAGCGCCGGGCTGGAGCGGGCGGACTTTCAGGACTCGGGAGCCTGGTTGCGGGAGGTTTTCGGTAATTCCGACAGTATCGCCGCCCTTTGCTGGGCGAGTCTGGGAGGAATGATCCTGGCGTTCGGGCTTGCACTGGTGCAGCGGATCTTCACCGTGCGCCAGGGCATCGGTGCCATGGTCGAGGGCTTCAAGTCTGTCTTCATGGCCTTGATCGTCCTGATCCTGGCCTGGTCGATCGGCGCGGTCTGCACCGAGCTGCATACGGCGGACTACCTGGTCGCGCTGGCCCGGGGAGTGATCTCCCCCCAGTGGTTTCCAGTCTTGATCTTCCTCCTCTCAGCTGCCGTGTCCTTTGCCACGGGGACCGCTTGGGGGACCCTCGGCATCCTCATGCCTCTCGTGGTCCCAATCGCCCACGGGCTTTCCATCAACTCCGGTCTGGCCCTTGGCAGCGAGGGCTACGCCACGGTACTGGTGGGCACGATATCCTCCGTTCTGGCTGGCAGTGTCTGGGGAGACCACTGCTCCCCCATCTCCGATACCACGATCCTGTCCAGCACGGCTGCCGGCTCCGACCACATCGCACACGTTCGAACTCAGCTGCCTTACGCCTTGAGCATGGGCTTCCTGGGAATGCTGATCGGAGACATCCCCACCGCCTTCGGCATGAGCCCATGGATCTCTCTGATCCTGGGCACCGTGGTGATCGTAGGTGGGGTACTCTGGCTGGGTCAAAAGGTATCGGATTCGTCTCCGGAAGCGAGAGAGGGAGCCGAATCCTGACCTCGATGGCACTCACGAACCGCCTTCTGAGATGATCAAAGAACGAGCTACGCCGGTATCAGCCTGAGTCGAAGTCCGGCGCATCGAGCTGAACTGAACTGCCAGAAGAGGCTTCCCGCAACCATGTGGTCGTCGTCATCGCAACCGATCGCGTCGAATCGAGTCCTCCGGGCCTCGGTGCAGGCAATCTGGAGCCTCACCCTGGCGTTGGGCGCGCCTGCGGCGCAGGCCGCGGCGCCGGCCTGCAGTCCCTGTGCGGGAATCCGCACCGGCGAACCGGCAAGTCTGCTACCACAGCTGCTCGAGGAACCCCGGATCGAGGATGGGGCCACTCTCTTCGTCGCCTGGTCCGTCGAGCTCACGGAGGCCGCTACAGCCAGGCCCGCCCGGGAGATCGCGGCTAGCGGAGCCACTCCTTTGTTGGGCCTGGAGTTCCGCACACCGGCACCCTTGATCGAGCACCTCGACAGGCTCGAGAGCGAGCTAGAGGTCGCTTCGCGCCTGGCACAGGAGGCGGGCCCTGGAACCCAATTCCAAGTCCTATGGCACCCTGCCGACTCGACCCAAGAGGAGCTCGACCCTGAGCAGTACTCTTTCCTGTTGAAGCGGGCCACGGTCACGCTGACAGGCGCCCTGCCCGACTCCAGCGTCTTTTCCCATCCCATGCTTCCCAACCGGGAGTCACTGCGCCGACTCTTCGAGCAGGATGTCTCTGCCTATCTGGACGGGATCGTCCTGCAGCCCGTCGATCCAGTGGAGCTCCGCCAGCTCACCGAGCTGCTTACCGAGCTCGATCCGGGCAAGCCTGTCGTCGTGGAAGCACAGCCCTTCCCCGACCCGGCAGAGCTCACTCTCTCTCAGGCGGCCCGCAACACTGTGGCCGGCGCCTCGATGACCCTGTTCCAGCAGCCCGAAGGCGACTTGCCGAACCTGAAACCGCTAGAGATCCTGGCTCTTGAATTCAAAGGCGACCTCTCGTACGACCCCTACTCCACCCCATTCGGCAATGCCGAGGCCTGGACATTCGTGCGTGGTGAGGATCTAGGATTGCGCGTTATTGTCGAACACGAAGCCGACTCGACCGAGGCGGCAGTCACCTTTTCGGATACCAGCCTCCGTCAGCCATCCCTGGTCGACCTTCAGACTGGCCTGAGCTTGGGACTGTATGGCGGACTGAGAGGCAGGCAGGGACTGGAGCTCCGATGGGAGCCAGGACGGCGAGTGAGCCTCCTGCAACTGGAGAGGCTGACGGTTGCCGAGCGTGAAGGAGATCGGAGCCTCGAGGACGAGCTGACGGTGGTCTCGGAGAGGTCGCTGCCGGTCGAGGAGATCCTACGTCGCCTGCAGGCCGTCGAAGACGCGCAGTCCAGAAGGCTCGAGAACTACCTGGGAGTCAATACGACCCACCTACGCTTCGAGTTCGGCACTCAGGGTGTGGAGGTCACCTTCGAAGGGCGTCTCTTCTACCAGCGAGGTGAGGGATATGACTGGGCCTGGGAGCGGTTCCTCGTCAACGGCCTGAAATGGAAGGGCAGGAAGATGCCGCAGATCCCGCTGATTCAGCCGGAGCGCGCGGCGAACCTGCCTCTCGAGATCGCCTTCACACGCGACTACAGCTATCAGCTCAGGGGAACGGCCACCATTGACGATCGTGACTGCTGGGTGGTGGATTTTCGCCCCCGGATCACCGATTCGGACAAGAGCCTCTTCCGCGGTACGGTCTGGATCGATCGCGAGTTGTACGTGCGAGTGCGCTCTCGGAGCGTACAGCTGGGCCTGGAAGGCGATGTCGTTTCCAACGAGGAGACCATCCACTACAGTCCCATCGAGGTTACGGGCCAACCCGCCGAGTGGCAAACAGGGAGTTACTGGCTGCCCCTGCGTATGGTCAGCCAGCAAATCTGGTCGATCTTCAACACCACGACCGTGGTCGAGAAGGAGACTCTGCTGAGCCAGGTCCAGATCAACACTCCGAGCCTGGAAGCCGAGCGCACGGCGGCGCTGGAGTCCGACGCCACGATGGTTCGTGAGACTTCAGAGGGTCTTCGCTACCTGGTGACGGACAAGAAAACCGGCGAGAGAGTCGTCCGGGAAAAGCTCAATCCAAGTCGCCTGTTCCTGGTCGGCGGTGTCCTTCACGACGACTCTCTCGACTACCCGCTCCCGCTGCTCGGAGTCGACTACTTCACCCTGGACTTACTTGGCACCGGTGCTCAGTTCAATGCGTTCTTCGGCGGCGCGCTAGTCAACGCCAGCCTCGCTGATACCAACGTGATGAGCTCGAACTTCAGCGCCTCGTCGGATCTGTTCCTCGTCGCCGTCCCTTTCACGGACACGCTTTATACACAGGGTGAGGAGCTCAAGGCCTTCGACGTCCGGGAGCGGCCGGCTAGCATCGATGCCGAGCTCGGCCACCTGATCGGTGCCTTCACCAAGGTCAACCTGCAGTACGAGCTGCGGCACAGCGCCTACAGCCGGGCGGATGACACGGCGGAGGAATTCGTCCTTCCGCAGGACCACTTCACCAATGAGCTCGGCCTTCGGGTCACCTACACCCGCGGTGGCTATCGATTCAAGGTGACGGGCAGTTATTCGAATCGGTCCAGCTGGGAGCCGTGGGGCATTCCCGACTCCGGCGAGTACGACCCGGCGACCAAGGACTACCTGAAATGGGGAGGCTCCATCGCCAAGACCTTCCACCTGCCTCGATTCCGCAAGTTCGGGGTGCAGCTCGAGTACGTCGATGGCCAGGACTTGGACCGTTTCAGCAAGTACCAGTTCGGCTCGTTCAGCAAGATCCGGGTGCACGGCTTTCAGAACGGCAAGATCCGGGCAGAATCCGCCACGGCCTTGAATTTGAGCTACGGCATCGAGTTGGGTGAGCTGTTCCGTCTCGAGGCCCTCGGCGACTTTGCGCTGGCCAATGACAGGGCGGAGGGGTTCGATCAGGAGCCACTTGGAGGACTGGGTATCGCCGGCACGATCGTCGGCCCCTGGAAGACTCTGGTGCGGCTCGATGCAGGCGTGCCGGTGGTCGGGCCCGACGACGGCTTCACCCTCTTTCTCACCTTTCTCAAGATGTTCAAATAGTTGGCAGAGCTCGCCACCCATGCACGACGAAATCGGGCCAGAACCACCCATCGAGCTCACTCTCACCGACGTCCTGGATCTCCACAGCTTTCCCCCTTCAGAAGTCGCCGACCTGGTCCGCGACTACCTGGGGGTCGCCCTGGAGAACAACTGGCGCCGGGTGCGCATCATCCATGGCAAGGGGAAGGGAGTCCAGCGACAGACCGTTCGGAAGATCCTCGAGCGAGATCCACGCGTCGCCTCCTTTGGCGACGCCTCTGGCGAGGCTGGAGGATGGGGGGCCACACTGGTCGTCCTTCACGGACCGTCCGCATGAGTCCTCGGCCATCGACCCTTGGTGGTAGGGTGATTCTCGAACGTGACTGAAGGCTCTTCGCCGCTCCCGCCTTTCTTGCGCCGCACCTGGCATCGCTTCCGGTCGATGGTCGGGAGGGTGCCTGCCGATTTCTTCTTTTCTCCCAACTACCTCGTCGATCTTGGGGGGTCCCCGATCGACATCCACCGCAGCGAGCGCATCCTGGACTTCCTGCTGGCCGAGAACCTGCTCGAGGCTGGACAGGTCCATCAGCCTGTGACGGCTTCTCTGCAGGACCTCCGCTTGGCTCACTCCGCTGCCTATCTCGCTGCTTTGCGCGAGCCCGAGTCTCTCACCGATATTGTCGGCATGGAGATCTGGCCTACCCTGCACGAGCGAGCGCTCCAGGCCCAGCGAGCCGCAACCGGCGGTACTCTCGCGGCAACCCGGTTAGCCCTGGAAGGTGAGCGGATCGCGGTGAATCTGGGAGGCGGCTTCCACCATGCCGGAATCCACTCGGGCAAGGGTTTCTGCATCTTCAACGATGTCGCCGTAGCCATCCGCCGGATCCGAGAAGAGGGCTTCGAGGAACCAATCCTGGTCGTCGATCTGGATCTGCACGACGGCAACGGCACCCGTCAGATTTTCGCCGAAGACAGCTCAGTCTTCACCTTCTCGATTCACAATCGAGACTGGGACGACACATCGGCGCTGGCTTCGCTTTCGGTCGAGCTGGGCGACGACGTCGAGGATGCCGCGTACCTCGAGGCAATCGAATCGACTCTGCCGAGACTGATTCGAGAGGTAGAGCCTGATCTGGTTTTCTATCTGGCCGGCACCGACCCAGCCTACGACGATCGCCTCGGGAACTGGTCCATAGGACCTCGGGGCATGCTCGACAGAGACCGCTTCGTCATCGAGCAGACGCGATCTCGACGCGGGCTGGCCCTGGTTATGCTGCTGGCTGGTGGCTACGGTGGAGAGACTTGGCGCTACAGTGCCCGCTGTTTCTCCTGGCTGCTGAGCGGCGGCAGCGTCGTCGAGCCGCCGACTACCGAAGAGGTCACGTTGGCTCGCTATCGAAGTCTGGCACACCGCCTGGATGGCACCATAGCCAGGTCCGAATCAGCGAGTGACGACTGGAGTCTGACCGAGGCCGATCTCGTCGGATACCTCGACGTTGCGGGCCCGGACCAGCTCTTCCTCGGACATCTCTCGCTTCACGAAATGGAGCTCGTCCTCGAATGGACGGGGATCCTGGAACATCTCCGCAGGATGGGATTCTCCAACCCAAGACTGACCTTCGACTGTGGAGCAAGCTCGGGAGACACGCTGAGGATCTTCAGCGACCGCAACCGCGACGAGCTCCTGATGGAGCTGCGGGTCAGCTACGACCGACACTCGATCGCTTCGATGGAGCTGCTGAGCCTCGAATGGCTCCTGCTGCAGAATCCACGCTCCGCGTTCTCCAATCAGCCTCCCTTGCCAGGACAGTCCTACCCGGGCCTCGGATTGCTGGGCGAAGTCGCCTCTCTTCTCATTTTGATCTGCGATCGCCTGCGCTTGGATGGCCTGATCTTCGTACCTTCCCACTTACACCTGGCTGTGAAAGGCAAGAAGTACCTGCGGTTTGTCGACCCGGTAGACGAGGCCTGGTTTCGGGCTGTGTACACAGCTGTCGCCGACCTCCCCTTGGCAGAAGGCTCCACCGCTGTTGCAGAGGGTCGCGTCGTCGACTCGGCGAGTGGGAGGGCAACGCGATGGCATCCCATGTCGATGGTGTTGCCGATCAGCGACCGACTGCACGATCTCGTGGAAGGAGAGGCCTACGAGTCGGCAGTCAAACAAGCCTCTGAAGGCCTCTCGTTCGAGCTCGCCCCCTGAGAAGCCGTCCCCGATTCCACCGATTCCCCCGCTACGCCCTTGCGCCCCTAAGCCCTTGTTGCCTTCACCGATGCCAGAGGTTCGTCCGGGGACCCCCAGGAGGCTTTCCTCCCTTCCGCTGCCAGAACCCCCTGGGAGCCTCCCGGACGAACCTCCGAACCTCTGCCTGATTCGATAGATGTACCAACGATCGGCGCAGGTCCGGCCACATCAAGACCTCAGTGCCTTCCAATCAGGTCGAAGATCCCCAGCGTCAACGCCGGTACGTAGGTAATCAGCAGAACGCCGATCGCCAGGATCACCAACATGGGTATGGCGGCCCGCCAGATCTGGAGCACCGGTCGCTCGAAACGATAGGCAGCCAGAAAGAGATTGAGCCCAACAGGTGGGGTCAGGTATCCCAGCTCGAGATTGGCTACGAAGATGATCCCGAGGTGAATGGGATCGATGCCGAAGGCCGCTCCCAGCGGCACGATCAGCGGCACAACCACGACGATGGCTGAGAAGATATCCATCAAGCAGCCCACCAGCAGCAAGAGGAGATTCAGGCAAAGCAGGAAGGTCAAGGGAGAATGGATGTAGGTCTGCACCCAATCCACGATCCTCGCCGGTACCTGGACGTCGACCAGGTAGTTCGTGAATCCCATGGCCACGGCCAAGATGATCAACACCCCACCGATCAGCACGAGACACTCGACGAGGACTTTCGGCAGATCCCGTCGAAAGGAGAGGTTGCGGTGCACGAGGAACTCGATGGCGAATGTGTAGAGGACGGTGAGGGCGGCCGACTCCACCAGGGTCGCGTAGCCACTGAAAATCGAACCGAGTACCACCAGGGGCAAAGCCAGCTCCCACTTGCCTACCCAGATGGCGCTTCGCGCTTCCCGCAGACTGAAGGACTGACGGCCCGCCCGCGTCACGACACCTTCTCGAACACCCCAGGCCGCCACCAACAGGAGCAGCAGGAGACCGGGAACCAGCCCCCCGAGGAACAAATCGGGGATCGCGATCTGGGCGACGATGCCGTAGAGCATGAGGGGCAGTGCGGGTGGAAACAGGAGGCCCAGCGACCCGGAGGCCGTCAGCAGCCCGAGCGAGAAGCGCTCTCGGTAGCCGTCGGACCGCAGGGCCTGGAACAGGAGGCCGCCCAGTGCCAGGATGGTAACGCCAGAACCGCCAGTGAGAACCGTGAAGAAGGCACAGGACATGGCGGCTACTATCGCCGTCCCGCCAGGCACCCATCCGAACAGGGCCCGAAAAACCCTCAGCAGGCGCTCCGAGGCGCCTCCCTGGGCCAGCATGAAACCCGACAATGTGAAGAGTGGAATCGCCGGCAGCGTGGGCGACACCACCAACCGATACGTTTCGACGGGAACGGCCGCCGCAGGCACGCCTTCCGCCAGGAAGAGAAGCACCGCGAGTCCACCGAGGGCAGCGAAGATGGGGCCACCGAGAAGCGTCGCGACGAGCACGATCCCGACAAGAGGCAGGACCGCCGCACCCTCCAGCCACAAAGGGAACTGACCCAGCAGCAGGCCCAGAAGGAGTCCGATCAGAGCCGGTATCCGGGCCACCCATCGATGCGCAGAGTTCTTGACCAGGCGCAATGCGATGAGTGCGAACCCGACAGGCATTACCACTTGCGCGACCCACACCGGAAAGCCGGCAGCGACCTCCGTACCTGCCTGGCGCTCGATCACTACCAGATCCCATGCCGCCCGTGCCAACAGCGCCGTGATCGCAGCCGCTATCGTATTGGCACCGATTTTGGCTGCCTCTCGCCATCGACCCTCTACCAAGAACTCGCCCGTCGCCAACGTCAGGAGCTTGTCTTCCCGCGAGGCCAGCGCCGCACCCAGAAAGGTGACCCAGAGCGTCAGGTGCTGGACGAAGGGGAGGGAGCCGGGAATGCCGATGCCGAAGATGCCGCGCAGACCAGCCTCGGCCAAAGGCAGGATCGCCATCAAGCCCAGCGACAGGCCGGCCAGTCCGCCTTCGAGGCGCCAAAAGGCGCCTTTCAGCGACAAGGGCCCTCCGATCGCGACAATCGGGACGCAGCAAACCTAGTCTCGAGATTCACCAGCTTCTGTTTCTTCATAGTCCAAGAAGAGGATCTCAGTCCGCGTCAGCAACCACTCCGCGCGTCGCTGAGCGAGCACGTTGATCAGGCGCAGCGACGGTTCCGAGTCCGGGTCGATGGCCAGCGCCTGATGAAGCATGTCTCGAAACTCCCGCCAATCCTGGGCCGGAACCGACACGGCCTCAGCGAAAGTGAGGTAGGGAGAGGCGCTTTTGCCGTGTGACAGCTCGACTGCCCGATCGAAGTGCGCTCGGGCTTTGTCTGCCGAGCCGCCTGCCGCCTCCGGCATGGCTTCCAGGGCGATCAGTACTCCGTGCACGGCACCCCAATCGTAGGCCTCATCCAGCGCCATGACCCGCTTCATCAGGATTCTGACCGCCGGCACGTCCGCCACGAGGTCTGGCCGGTCCTGTCCTATCGAGATGGCACCACCCCAGGCGGCTCCCGTCCAGAACAGAAGCGGCACCTGGTCCAGTCCAAAGCTCTCCACGGCATTTAGGGGCACTGTCTTCAGGAGCTCCACAACGCCCGGCGACTCCAACTCCATGGACCGAAAACAGTAGTCCCGGCCGCGAAGATAGAGTTGCAATGCTCGAACATAGCCGCGGCTGGCAGCTGCGAAATCGGTATCTTCGAGCTGTTCGGCCTCGGTCTCTACGAAAGCGAAAGCGTACTGTGCAAACCCTCGGCAGGCGGCCAGCAGAAGACCACGGTGCTCCGGTTTCTCAGCCAGCAGGGACTCGATTGTCTTCAGGGCGAACGGAGTGGCATCTCGAATCAGCTCGGGATCACTGTCCGAAGCGAAGACATCGCCTGTCGAAGTGAGGGAATCGGCCAAGGCGTTGACCGCCAGCCCGCGAACCGAGCAAGCCCAACCGGACAGGGCAAGGCAACCAATCAACGCGAAACGGACCACCAGTCTATTCGCGGAGAGCTCCTGCGGCCCATTCTCGGCTCGGCTTCGCCAGATTCCACGATCCCTCATTATCGGCACCGGACTACTGAATGTACCCGGGGGCAGGTTGAGGGTCAAGCAGGGCCTCACAAAGCCGAAAGTGGGTCGTATCGCGGTCAAGAGCCTCAGCGCCGGACCAGCCGATCGAGGCCTGCAACCTGTCCATCCGGATGACGTACTAGGTTCTAATGGCACCGAAGGTAGATAGACTCCTCCAGATTGCCTCGGATCCTGCCATATCGACCAGTGGAGCAAGGCACGTGCAGAAGAGCACTCAGGAATACGTCCAGCAGGCACGTCACTTTCTACGTCAGTACACCGAAGGTCTGAACGTCCGTGACCTGCGGCGCCTCTTTGATCAGGATGCCTCTCACGCCTACAAGGTCCTGACTCGAGATCAGGATACAGACGGGGAGCCCGAAGATGCGACGCGGAGGTTCTTCCATCGAACGAAGGTCATATTCCTCGGCATCTCCTACAAGCTGGGCCCAGCGCGACGGATGCTCTTCGTGCTCTGCCTCTTCTTCGCGATCCTCGGATTGGTCAGCCCACCGACCTTCGAGTTCTACTCGGACCAAACAAGTGTCAAGCTCGATTTTTCCCCTTTCTGGTTTCTTCTCAGCATCGGTGGCCTCCTCTGGCTTCTCATCGTGGAGTTGGTGGATCGGGTGCGGGTTCGGGATGAGCTCGAAGTAGCCCGCAAGCTGCAAAGCGACCTGCTGCCGGACACCTCACCGGAGATTCCCGGTTACACATTCGCCCACTCTTACCGCACGGCGAATGAGGTCGGAGGTGATTACTACGACTTCCAGACTCTTCCCGATGGTCGCCTGGCAATCCTCATGGGAGATGCCAGCGGCCACGGAATCGCCGCCGGCCTGCTGATGGCGATTTCCAACGCCACCCTGAAGACGGCTCTGGATGTCGATCCGGAACCGGACGCGGTGGCTTCTCTGCTCAACTCCGCCCTGTACCGAACTGGCGACCGCCGGGCGTTCATGACCCTTTTCTACGGCCTTCTCGAGCCGCTCAGCGGAAGACTCACCTTCGTGTGCGCCGGACATCCGTTTCCCCTGCTGCGCAAGGCCGGGGGGCAAATCCAAGAGCTCGGGACGGGAACGCTACCCCTGGGCTTGCGTCGCGGCGTCGACCTGCAGGCACAGTCGGTCGTTCTCGAGGATGGCGACCTGCTGGTCCTCTTCACAGATGGATTGCCCGAATCGGTCAGCGGACCCGACGGCGACGCGTTCGGCTTCCAGAAGATCAAGCAACTGCTGGCTACCGTCGGCTCTCCCGACCGGGTGCACGACCGCATTCTCCTGGCCTTCGACCAGCACATCGGCCATGAGCCCCTCACCGATGATTTGACCCTGGTGGTTATCTCCAAGGCCGCCTAGCACGGGCTACCCCCTCTCGACCACCATCGAGAAGCCGACCCCTCCAGCGGCACAGACGGTGATCAGGCCGAGATTCAAACCTCGGAATCGCAACTCCTCGAGCAATTGAATCGTGACCCGGCCGCCGGTAGCTCCGAAAGGATGACCGAGAGCGATCGAGCCGCCGTTGACATTGAATCGTTCCAGGTCGATTTCGCCGAGAGGCTCGCTGCGGCCCAACTCCTGGTTGGCGAACCTACGGGACGCGAAGGCCTGCATGTTGGAGAGGATCTGCGCCGCAAAGGCCTCGTGCATCTCAACCAGATGCATATCGGAGAGCTTCAGACCGGCTCGATCGAGAGCCATGGGAGCGGCGTAGGCGGGCGCCTGGAGAAGTTGCGTCCCGGGATCCAGGCTGGCATAGGCAAAAGAACGGATATAGCCCAGAGGCGAATAGCCCAGGGATCGAGCCTTGTCCTCGCTCATCAGAATGACCGCTGAAGCTCCGTCGGTCAGCGGACTGGAGTTGCCAGCGGTAAGCGATCCATACTGTCTGTCGAAGACCGGACTGAGCTCAGCCAGTGCCGCCTCGGTCGAGTCGGGTCGGATCCCGTTGTCCGCGGTTACCGCTTTGTCAAAACCAGGTCGAGGAAAGGTGGGCACGATCTGCCCGGAGAGTCGCCCATCCGCAGTTGCGGCCGCGGCTCGTTGATGTGACATCAAGGCGATTTCATCCTGGGCGCGGCGCGAGATCCCGTTCTCCTTGGCCATCTTCTCGCACGCTTCCCCCATGGACATACCTGTCGTGTACTCGGCGATCGCCGGCGGTACCGGCACGAGATCGCGCGGCCGAAACTTGGATACCACTGCCGCCTTCTGGCCCAGAGTCTTCGCTTTGCTGAGCTCCATCATCCGACGAGCGGCTGCCTTCGACACCAGGACAGGAGGGTTGCTCAGCGCCTCGGCGCCGCCGGCCAGCACGACATCGCACTGGCCGCTGAGAATGGCCTCGGCTCCAGATGTGATCGCGCGGTTGGACGAGGCGCAGGCGAGGCTCACTGTGGTCCCCGGAATCGTCATCGGCAGGCTGGCCCGAAAGACGACTTCCCGACCCAGGTTGGGAGCATGAAGCGCCGGCACGACAACTCCGAAGATCGAGTAGTCCACCTCATCCAGAGGCAGGGCATTGCGCGCCAACAGCTCGGCAACTGCAACCCCAGCCAGGTCGATGACGTCCATGTCGCGGAGATCGGTACCCGCATTGCAGAAAGGTGTCCGACATCCATCGACGATCGCCACTCTCCCGCCAACACCCTTCAAGATCTGGCTCGCCACTTTGGCGATATTGGGTGCCTCTCCAGGGCCGCGAGTCCGCACGCTGTCGGCAAGAGCACCGATCTCTTCGGTGGCCGAGCTCTCGAGCGGCGGAGGCAATACCGGCTTTCGGTCCGATGACCGACTGTTCGAATTGGAATCGGCAGACATGTTTCCCAGCTCCTCGATAGGCTCGCAACTCTACCCCACCGATGTCGCGGCCTTGATACTCTATGCCCGTGACCGACTCATTGGACAAGAACACAGCCGCCACTGAAGGCACTTATTCGAAGCCGCGTGCCAGAACCCGCTTCAAGCGGATTCTGCTTACCGGCCTGGTGATTCTGGTACCGGTCACCCTGACCATCTACATTCTCAAGCAGATCTTCGATTTCATGGACGGGATTTTTGCGCCTGTCATCGACAAGGCGATAGGCGTCTATCTGCCTGGCGCTCACGTCCCCGGGCTCGGCCTGGCGCTGACCCTCCTGGTAGTGCTTCTGCTCGGCTGGCTTTCCACCAATGTCGTGGGTCGGCAACTGATCAACGGTATCGAATCCCTCATCTGCCGCATTCCGGTCGCCAAGTCCATCTACTCGGCGACCAAGGGTGTGCTCGAAGCGGTCTCATTCGATCAGGGTGATGCCTTCCAGAGAGTCGTGCTGATCGAATACCCCAAGGAGAACATCTTCGCGCTAGCCTTCGTCACCAGGTCGGCCAGCTGGCCACACCTGCATCCCAAGACTTCCGACCTTCTGCTGGTGTTCGTTCCGACCACCCCCAATCCGACCAGCGGCTTCCTTCTGCTGGTGCCGCGCAGCGAAGCCATTTCTATGCCCATATCCGTGGAGCAGGGAATTCGGATGGTGATCTCCGGAGGCATACTCCTTCCCGACCTGGCGGGACCGAAAGCGGTCCAGAGCACCCCCCCTCGCTAGAGCACGAGAACGGCACGAGATCCTGTCGCGTCCGTAACAGAGGGCTGGCATGCATCCTGCTACACTTTCTTGATTACGATGAGAAGAAGCGCCACACACCTTGTCCTCACGGCCCTTCTCCTTGGGCTGGTCCCGATACCGACCGGTGCCCAGGAGATCGCCAAAGAGGAACTGTTCGAGAAGACGCTGAAGGCCGCCCTGCAGGCGCTCGCCTTCTACGGCGGATACGACAACCCGGCCGAGATGCAGCGGGTCGCTGATATCGGCTATCGGATCGCCCAGGAGTCGAAGTTCCAGGACTACCCCTACACCTTCTACCTCGCCGACATGCCGGAGCCCAATGCCTTCGCGCTGCCGGGTGGGCAGATTTTCATCACACGAGGGATGCTCGACCTCGGCCTCAGCGATGACATGTTGGCCAGTCTCCTGGGTCACGAGATCGGTCACGTCGTGCTGCAACACGGAACACGGATGCAGCGCAAGGCTACGCTGCTCAACATCTTGAGTCAGGCACTGTTGGTGGGCGTCATGATCGGTGCCAGTCAAGGTGACAACCGCAATGATGTACCCACAGACCCCTATGGCCGCGGCAATTCGACCGGGGATCTGATCCAGGGCACCGCAGCCGCCGGCGCTGTCATCAGCGAGTTGCTCCTGCGCAGCTATAGCCGCGAATTCGAGGATGAAGCCGATGACGAGGGCCAGCGACTGGCCGCCGCCGCCGGCTTCGATCCCAAGGGCACACAGCAATTGATGGAAAAGATGCTGGCCCACATGCCACAATCGAAGGAATACGGGTACTGGCGTACCCACCCCTTCTTCGACGACCGGGCACAAGCCGCCAATGTTCGCGATGACTTGCTGAAGATCAAGGATGCCAGCTCGGCGGCCGAGTATCGTGCCAAGACACAGCGCCTACTCCTGGAATTCGCCGAACGGTCGAAGATCGAGCCCGAGCTGATTCCACACCTCAAAGAGGAAGCGTTGGTCGCCTGGCCTCAAGGACCGACGGCCGATGGACTGCGACTGGAGAAGCTCCATACCTTGCGTGACCTTCTGGAGAGTCAGAATTCGTTGGCGCGGGATTGGAACAGGCTCATCGAGGCCTACCGTTCCGAGCTCGAACAGGTTCGTCAGCTGACCCCTGAGAGCCCACTCGTGGCGCAGCTCGGTGAGGAGGTCGACTTCTTCGATCGGCAGCGGCGAGAGCTCTACCCCCAGGCAGCAGAGACCCTCGCCGGGGGAATCTACGAGACCGAGTTTCTCGAGGTTTTTTCCAGCAACTACCCCGACTCTCCTGAGAAGCCTGCAGTGGCCCTGGCACTTGGAGATGCCTACAGCCGTCTGGGCAGACAGAGTGAGGCCGTGGAGCGGTACCTGGAGGCCTCTGCTGCTGCACCCGACAGCCAGGCCGGCGAGCGAGCGGCCAGGGGGCTGCGGGGGCTTGCCCCCTATCTCAATCAGCTCACCGCCCTGCAACAGCTGGCGTTGGAATCCGACGACTCGGAGCTTCGAGAGTTGGCACATCAGCGTCTCGCGACGTTGGCTACCGAGTACAAGGAACTGGCCAACGGCGCGAAATACCTGAAAACGTATCCGGACGGGGATCAGGCGGTAGTCGTACGCCAGAGGCTCGACAAGCTAGCCGAAGCCCTTTTCGGAGAGGTCATTCTCTACCAAAGTGTCGGTGATCACGTGAAGGGGATCGAGCGCATCCAGCAGATCCTGACCTACGCCCCCCAGTCCCCCGCCGCCGAGCGCCTTCGGGCGCGGATGGTCGTCGAAAGCTGATCCTGGGACCCGAGGACTCCGAGAGCAATCCACGAAGGGCAAGCGATGAGTACGACGATAACCGAGCTCAATCAGGCAGCACTGCAAGGAATCGAGGCCTGCAAGAAGGGGCAATGGAAAGAGGGGCTGGCCGTCCTCGGCAAAGTGGCAGAGGCCGACCGCCAGGGTGCGGAGCTCAACGGCCAGTTCTACTCCTACCTGGGCTACGGAATAGCCCGCTACGAACGACGGGTCAAGGAAGGCCTAGCTCTCTGCGAGCACTCCATCAAGCTCCAGTTCTACGAGCCCGAGAACTACCTCAACCTGGCTCGCGTTCATCTACTGGCCCGGAATCGACGCAAAGCGGTGGAGGCTCTGAACCGAGCTCTCAAACTGAACGCCTCGAATCCTGGTGCCATCGCCCTGGCGCGGGAAATCGGCTGGCGAAGACGGCCGGTGATCCCCTTTCTCTCACGCAGCAACTTCCTCAACCGACTGCTGGGTAGGTTGAGCTATGGGTTGCGACGGAAGTAGCTGCGCTGCAGGGGAAACGGAGGCCGGTCTCGGCAATGGCTGTTCTCAGCCCAGAGACCAGGCCCGAAGCAGCTGATACACCAAGAACGTGACGGAGTAGGCCAGCACCGTCATATAGACCAACTGGAAAGTCGGCCACTTCCAACTGTTGGTTTCTCGGCGGGTCACCGCCTGCGTGGAGAGACACTGCATGGCCAGAACATAGAAGATCAGCAGGCTAACGCTCGTCGCAGTCGTGAAGACGGGCGTACCATCGGTCCGTACCGCATCGCGCAGACTGTCGTAGAGAGGGCTCGGGTCCTCATTGGTTGCTGACTCCCCCACTCCATAGACCACGGCCAGAGTGGAGACGATCACCTCCCGAGCCGCAAAAGAGCTCAGAATCCCAATCCCGATCTGCCAATCGAAGCCCAGAGGACGCAAGACCGGCTCAATGGCGCGGCCCGCACGACCGGCGAAGGACTGCGCCAGCCTGCCTTGAGCCGTGAGCTGTTTTGCCTCCCTCACGAGATCCTCAGCCCCGTCCAACTGCCCGGCAGCGGACAACTCCTGGGCCTCGGCCTGCAGGGCCAGCGCGGCGGCGGGTGGCTCGCTCCTGGGGAACGACGCGAGCAGCCACAGGAGGATCGAGACGGCGAGAATAATGGTGCCGGCGCGCTTGATGAAGATCCTAGCCCGATCCAACGAGGTCAGGAGCGCTGTCCGCAGGTTCGGCAGCTTGTAGCTGGGTAGCTCTAGAACCAGGGGTCTCGACTCGCCAGGAAGAATCGACCTCTTGAATACCAGGGCCATGACCAGAGCCGCGACGATCCCCGAAGCATAAGCTCCTGTGAAGACCATCCCTGCCAACACCGGCCGACTCGGGAACAGCAGCGCCGTAATCATGGCGTAGACCGGGATTCGAGCTGAACAGGAAAACAGCGGCAGCACCAGGATGGTCACCAGCCGATCTCGACGATCCTCGATCACTCTGCTCGACATGATGGCCGGGACCGCGCAGGCGTGGGCCGACAGGATGGGCACGAAAGCCCTTCCGGGCAATCCCACCCGGCGCATCAGCCGATCCATGACGAAGGCGGCTCTCGCCAGGTAGCCGGTATCCTCTAGCAGCGCCAGGAAGAAGAACAGGATGCAGATCTGGGGCAGAAAGACCAGCACTCCGCCGACGCCACCGATGACACCATCGACAAGCAGGCTGCGGAGATCTCCGGGCGGCACCCACCGGCCGACAACGCTTCCCATGTGGCCGAACCCGGACTCGATCCACTGCATCGGGTATTGGGCCACCCAGAAGATGAGCGCGAAGACCGCGAACATGACGGACAGGAAGGCCGCAACTCCGACCCAACGATGAGTCAAGATGGCATCGATGCGATCGGTCTTGACGCCGTGGGCCGTCGTCCGCCCATTGATGCACCGAGCCCCGACCTCCTCGGCCCAGTCGTAGCGTGCCTTGTAGGGGCAGCCCGAGCAGTCGCAAAAAGGCTCGGTCGACGCTCTGGCCAGGGAAGAGCCAGCAGGATCGATCATCCTCTCCAGGTGCTGCCGCAGGATGTCGAGCCCCCGCCCGGTGCGAGCAACGACCGGCACCACTGGACAGCCCAGCTCGGCTTCGAGCTTCTCCAAATCGATCTCGATGGCCGAGCGCTCCGCCAGATCCACCATGTTGAGAGCCGCGACAGTGGGCAGACCCAACTCCAACACCTGACTCGCCAGGTACAGATTGCGCTCCAGTGTCGTTGCATCCAGCAGCAAAATGACGCCCTGGGGTTGGGGTTGGTGGGACCGCTGACCGAGGAGCACCTCCCTGGCCAGCCTCTCTTCTGGGGTGATGGAAGCGAGACTATAGAGGCCAGGTAGATCGAGTAGTCTGACCCGTTGATCGGCCAGGCGCGTGTGGCCGACCCGTCTCTCGATCGTGGTGCCCGGGAAGTTCGCAGTCTTGGCCCGCAGTCCGGTCAGAGCATTGAACAGCGTCGTCTTGCCAGCATTGGGGTTGCCAACCAATGCGATGCAGACCTCTTCGGCGTCGGGCGCCTTTTGGCCGGGCGGTAGGGATACTTGGATCGTGGAAATGGGAAGTGACCTCTTGCCAGCGGCAGTCAACCTTCGCCGAACATGTCTCCCAGACAGGGCTGTACTTTGACGTTACGAGCCAGCCTAGCTGAGACACCGATTCGGGTCCCGAGGACCTTGAGGATCATTGGGTCACCCGTCTGCATCAGCATGATTCGTCGCCCTACGCAGACACCCATCGCCATCAGCTGCTCGATGTCAGCCTCACTGGCGTCGACCTCGGTGACCCTGGCGCAGTGCCCGATCTCGATCACATCGAGGGACACCCTGTCCTCCAGATCGGCGGATCCGGCGGCCTGCCCACTCGCAGCGACTTCCAGATGGTCCGTCGGCATTCTCGATAGCGCTCTCTCACCAGGATCTGGCGGCAATACAGTCTACCATTGACGTGTAATGTAGCTGGTGCGCCCAGGACCGGCTGCCAGCTCGCGAAAGTCGGAATTTGGATGGCTGGCCGACTTGGCATATCCTCTGCCGCACTTGCTTCTCTGAAAACGAGGGCAACATCACGACAGCCGCGGGTTGGTTGTGAGCGAAACTGCTGCGATGAAGAGCCAGGACAACGTCGAGAGCTGGGGAGTGGGCCGGACGGTCGTCCTGCCGGCAACGCTGCTGTTCGGGGCGATGTTCAACCTCACCCTGGTGGTTGCCGGGCTCAAGGAGTTCATAATCGAAGACCTGGGTGGATCCATTGCGGACGCCACTCTCTTCTTCTCGGTCGAAACTTTCGCCTACATCATCTTCGCTCCGATTTGGGGGCTGCTCAGCGACAGGTTCGGCCGGCGCAAACTCCTGGTCGTGATCGGCTTCGCCGGCTCGGCAGTGATCTATTTCATCTACGGCGCGCTCCATTCGATCCCGCTGCTCCTCGGCCTGCGCTTTGCCCAGGGAGCATTCTCTGTTCTGGCCTGGTCGACCGTCATGGCGATGATGCTCGATCATCCGGTCTACGGCCGCAAGGGTCGATTCATGGGACTCATGGGAGCCTCGCTGATCTTTGGCGTCGCAATCGGTGCCCCCATGGGCGGATACCTGACCCGTTGGTTCGGAGCCCGCGCGCCGCTGCTGGCGGCAGCGATCTCCTTTGCTCTGCTGGCAGGGATTTCCCTCTTCCTCCGTGAATCGTCGACCCTGACTCGCCAGCTCCGCGTGCGGGAAATATTCGCGGCTCTCCGGTCCAGGCCGCACCTGGCCCTGCCTTTCTCCTTCCACTTCGTCGATCGCCTGGCAGTCGGGCTTTTCGTCGTCGTCTTTCCCCTCTATGTCGACTCCATGGGGGCCACCGATCCGGCACTGCGAGGCCGATACCTGGCGCTCTTCCTGCTGCCATTCGCTTTTCTGCAGTATTTCTCAGGCCGATTGGCGGAGCACATCGGCGCCGGCGTCCCCTTGGTGGTCGGGTCCCTGATCTACGGCCTGGCACTCTGCGGGCTGGGATATACGGATCTGAGCTCCCTGCAGGTCATGATGGTCGCCCTGGGCGTCTTCGCGGCCGTCATGTTCCCGCCGGCGATTCTCCTGGTCTCGCAGTGGAGCGACCCCAAGACTCGAGCCAGTGCGATGGGTGGCTTCAATCTGGCTGGCTCGATGGGCTTCGCCTTCGGTCCCATCATGGGCGGGTGGGCCTACACTACCCGCGGCTTCGCCTTCGCCTTCATCTTGTGTGGGGTGCTCGAGATCACCCTGGCGATCGTCGGGTCGCTGTTGCTGATCCGGTGGGCCAGGCAGGCAAAGGCCCACTCGACAAACTAGTCCGGAGCGCCACCGAACTCCCGCTCGAGGGCCTCCTGCTCCTCGGGCAGTATCTTGCGGAAGAGAATCCCGAGATCTCCCAGAGGGGTTCCCGCCGTCAAAGCCTGGAGGTCGTCAGCAGCCGAGCCAGAAGGCCAGGCAGGAATCTCGTCCGTCTCACCGAGAGCCGCCAGGACCCGCAGGCTGGTTGATGGAATTACCGGCCAGGAGAGGACGGCAAACAGGCGAACGAGCTGCATACCGGTTCGCACGATCATCGCCGCTTGCTCCGGATCCTCTTTGATCACCTTCCACGGAGCTGCGTGGGTCAGGTACTCGTTGCCCAGGACCCACATCGCCCGCAGATCCGACAGCGCCTTGCGGTACTGCATCTCCTCCATGTGAGAGGTGTATTCAGCCATCTTGGCGTCGAGGTCCCTGGCCAGCTGCTGTTCAGCCTCGCCGGACTCGCCACCCTCGGGTACCACACCGTCGAATCGCGACTGGGCGAACTTCCAGCACCGATTGACGAAGTTGCCGAAGGTGTCCGCCAGGTCCTTGTTCACCCCACTGGTGAAGAACTCGAAGGTGAAATCCGAATCGTCACTCTCCGGGGCGTTGGCCATCAGCCAGTAGCGCCAGTAGTCCGCCGGGAACTTCTCGAGCGCCCGGTCCATGAACACTCCCCGTTTGCGGCTCGTCGAGAACTTTCCCCCGTAGTAGGTCAGCCAGTTGAAGCCCTTGATGAAGTTGACCAGCTTCCATGGCTCACCGGACCCCAGGATGGTGCCGGGGAAGCTGATTGTGTGAAAAGGGATGTTGTCTTTGGCCATGAACTGCACATATCGAACATCGTCCGCCTCGTACCACCAGGAGCGCCAGTCGCGAACCTCTGGCTCCTGGTTCGCCCATTCGCGAGTCGCAGCAATGTACTCGATCGGCGCATCGAACCAGACGTAGAACACCTTGTCCTCGAACCCTTCCCGATCCACCGGCACGCCCCACGACAGGTCGCGCGTAATGCCTCGATCGTGGAGGCCCTCCTTGAGCCACTTCTTTGCGATGGAAGTCACCAGAATCGGCCAATCGGACTGCTCGTCGAGCCACTCCGCGAGACGCCCCGCCAGCTGAGACTGAAGCAGGAAGAGATGGCGAGTCTCCCTCACCTCGAGCTCCGTGCTGTCGGAGACCGCCGATCGGGGCTCGATGAGATCGGTCGGATCGAGCACCCGCGTGCAGTTCTCGCACTGATCTCCCCTGGCCGCCTCATAGGCGCAATGGGGACAGGTGCCGATGATGTAGCGATCCGGCAGATATCGCCGATCCGCCGCCGAATAGACCTGCTTGGTGGTACGCTCCTCGATCAGACCCTGCTCGTCCAATTGGCGACAGAAGTGCTGTGTCAGCTCCCGGTTCTCGACCGAGGAGCTACGACCGAAATAGTCGAAGGAAAGGTCGAATCTTCGGTAGATGTCGGCCTGGATCTCGTGCTGCTGCCGGCAGTACTCGGCCACCTCGAGACCGTCCTCGAGAGCCGCGAGCTCCGCCGGCGTACCGTGCTCGTCGGTAGCGCAGACATAGAGGACGTCGTTGCCCCGCTGCCGCTCGAACCGCGCATAGACGTCGGCCGGCAGCATGGAGCCAATCAGGTTACCGAGGTGCTTGACGCCGTTGATGTAGGGCAGAGCGCTTGTAACGAGGATTCGTGCCATTGCTCGGTCTCTATTCGAGCCGTGCCGCTAGAAGTCGCAGGTCCTGGGGTCTTGGGGTCTTGGGTGCCAGCGACACTGGAATCAAGGATAGAGGTAAACCTGCGACTTGTTCCATACGCTGCCGGCCAGCTCGACTCCCATGCGGAAGACCGGGAGGTACTCGTTCTCGTCGACGCGCATCAGCCGGACCAGGCGGCACCATTGGATCTTGCCAGGAATTCGGATCATCTCGGCGCCGTGCTTCATCTTGAAAGCGTAGCTCCATCCGACTCGCAAGCTCTCGTTGGTCTGTACTGCGATCCCTGTCGGTGAGGTATTCATTACGTCGCCGCGGATCGGCCCGTTGAGGCGTAGGTTGGACACCGCGTGACGCCGGTGCTGCCGGCGCTCGGCATCGGTCTCCGGCGGTGCTGGCGTGGCCTCGGCCCTGGCTTCTTGGATTTGCATCGTTCTTCTCTCTCCCGAGCGGCGGTCCAGACCGGAGCGACGGTCGGCGGCGACGCGGCGCTCTTGAGGCGGAAGCCAGTCCCGTCTAGATCTTGCTGACACGAGTCCCCTGTTCCCGCACCACAGTCAATTGAAGCCAGTGCAATCGCCTGCTCCCAGGATTCTACAGCGACGGCCAGCCAGAACACAAAACCTGGCATACCCTCTGTTCTCTCTCTATCTGCTCCACCGCCTCAGTGCCCGCTTGCCCCGAGGCCGCAGTGCCCCAAGGTCTCAATGCCTCAGTGCATCAGTGCCTCAAGATCCCAATGCTTCACTGGGGCTTCCGAGTGAGAACTCTCGACTGGCTCTGGAAAATAAAGTGGCCGCCGCTCGGGCCTCGACAAAGGCACGCGCGCCACGGGTCAGGCGGGTGCAAACCGAACAGCGGCCGCGCGAAGTATACGACCTTGCAACGCCGAAGCCAAGACCCTTTCTGAAGGTTACCCCAGGGGGTATGTGCTCCGTGAGCGCCTGCGACTGTTACCGAAGCAACCGAGCGATGTCGAACCTATGGGCGCAGGACCATCAGCTCCAAATCACCCTTCGGATGTCGCTCCAGGACCTCGCCCTTCAGAGCGCCGGCGATTCGATCGCCCACGGGTGCGGGAACGACCAGGTAGCGAATCTGTTCCATTTGGAGCAGCTGCGCCAGCTCTTGCTCCCGACTTGGATCACCGACGAGCGCTGCGTACCGTTCCGCGCGTGACCAGTATTCCGGCGTCAAGAACCAGTGACCGGCCCAAACGGAGTGATGAGTGTAGGCCGCCACGAGCATCCCCATCTGGGGTGGCACCAGGGCTCGACCCGGCGGTATCTCGGCCATCGCCAACGTCGTTTCCACGAAGATCGCTGGCACCAGATTTCGCTCCTCCAAGTCTCGGATCGACTCGAAAGTGACCAGGATCGGGGAAGCAAAGAGGAGCACCAGCATCGAGATAGCCACCAAGCTCTTACGGCGGCTCAGACCCCACCAGCGATCCCAGATGCCAGGCATCACGGACGCCGCCAGGATCGCCAGGGGAAGATGCAGATAGGGCACGAAGTGGTAGCCGTTGATCACGGGCGAACTGTGCAACAGGACAATCGCCCCGACCCAAGCGAGCATTGAAGACCGATAGACGTTCTTCGTCTCGATCCAGCGGAATCCACCCTTGATGGCAAACACCAGGAGAAGTCCCAGGGTCCACGGATACCAGAAGACCGCCAGCTGGAGGCGACCGAAGACCTGACCCGATGATGCTCGGAACACCGGGTCGCCCAGTTGCCAGGCTGCGACAGCGAGGATCGCGACGGCTGCGAGCACCAAGGAAAGCCCTAGTCGAGCCACACGGCGTTTCTCGACAACACCCTCGACAATGAACTGGGCGACAGGCCGCGCCGCCCCGATCGCGAAGGCCACGATGGACGAGTATGGGTGCACGAACCACAGGATCACCAGCAGAAACGTGGCTCCAAAGTCGAGCCACCATCGTTGATCGTCGCAGGGGCGGAGCAGCCGCCGAAGAGCCACTAGCAACAGCATGAACGCACAAACCCAGAGTGGGTTGTACAGGCCTTCGAATGTGCTCCAGCCGTAGAGGTGCCACGTCGAGACGAGGAACGGCTTGCCGCCGTCCGCAGGCAGGTATCTAGCCAATGGGCGAAGGAAGCCGGCTACTCCCCCACTGAGACCGATCAGGGCGGCAGCCCAGAGACGTGTTCGCTGGTCCGGCAGGATCGGTTTCAGGAACCACCACAGGACAGCGAAGAAACCGAAGACGAGGGGAATACGCGACAGCTCGAGCACCCAAGTGGGGGACACTCGCGTCAGGGCCGCAACCGAGCCCATGAGCCAATGGAAGAGCAGCACGAACCGGCCGGACTGGTCCTCGGTGACAAAGCGGTTCTCGAATAGGAAGGCTCCACTTTCCGGCACCTGCCGAATGAAGCTCATGTAAGCGTGCATGTCCTCGGGCATGTAGCCCACGTGCAGGTAGGTCTGACCCTCGGGCGGAGTCAGCCAGAAAGTGGCCAGAAAGGGAAGCGCCTGAAGAAGAGCTACTGCTGCCGGCAGCAACCAGTAGCTCTTCGGAGGTCGATTCACGATGAGATCCGGCGGCCGGGAACCGGGCGAAGCTACCCGAACTTCTCGATCAGCATCTTGTAGCAGGGGGCCTGACGAAGCGGGTCAAACCTCGGGTCTGCCTCGAGAGCAGGAACAGAGAGCATGCCAGATTGCGATACAAAGACCTCGTCCAGGGCCTCGCAGGCCTCAGCATTATTCTCCAGAATCGTTTGAGTCAAAGCCAACCCGAAGACCTTGGCCGGACCTTCCAACGCATCTGCCGCGATCGGCTGCAGCCTGACGGCACGTTTCGCCTCCCGAACGGCCTCCTCCTCCCGACCCAGCATGGCGTAGGCCTGTCCGAGAGCGGCGTGCATTCTCGGGTCGCCAGGGTTGGCCAGCACTTCGGCCTCGATCGCTGACGCGGCCTCCTCGGCAGCTGCCCAGGCCTCGTCTTGCCGACCCAGTCCCTTGAATGCATAGGCTCGATTCAGGTCCGTGGGAACGGCGTAGAACTGGTTCGAGTAGAAGTCCTCCTGCATTCTGGCCAGCGTTTCCAGACACTCTTCGAATCGTCGGTCCAAAAACACATAGAAAGTGTGCAACACCCCGATCGATTCGATCCCCAGGTCAGCGAACGGTTCGACCAGCTCCGCCGCACGACGAGCATCGCCCTTCCAGAGCCACCAGTTCCAGGCCCGCCAGGTCCCAGCCCCGACGGAGTCTGGAGCCATCTCGAGGGTCCGGGTGAGCTGACGGTCAGCTTCTTCGTGCCGGCCGAGCTGCATCAGGGTGGTGCCCAGGGCCCGGCTCTGCTGGACCGACCTCGGATTGAGCTCGAACGCTCTTTCCTGGCGCTCCAGCGCCTCCTCGAAGCGACCCTGGCGCCGGATGATATAAGCGATGGAGGCCATCAAGTCACTGTCGTTGGGGAGGCTCTTCTCGGCGATCATGAACTGCTCGAGAGCCTGGTCGTAGTCCCTCGGTCCCCAGTAGTAGTAATGGCCGAAAGCTACGTGGCCTTGCGGAAGATCGGGGTCGATCTCCAAGGCTCGCTCTACTGCGGCCAAGGCCTCTTCCAGTCGCTCCTCCGTCCGATCCTCACCGTTGAAGAACAGCAGGGCGTGCTCCTGCGACAAGGCGGCCCATGCCAAGGCGAATTGCGGATCCATCTCGACCGCCTGCTCCAACATCTGAACAGCCAGCAGTCGCTCTTCGGAGCGCTGCAGGATCTCTGCCCGCTCTGCGGCGTTGAGGGCTCGCAAGTAGAGGTTGTAGGCGTCCATATTCTCGGTCGGGGCTACGGCACTGGCTTCCCGATCCCCGTCAGACAAAGCGAAATCGAGCGATCGCAGCACGTTCGAGGCGACATCGGACTGCACCTCGAAGATGTCGTCGATCGTCCGGTCGTAGGTTTCGGCCCATAGCTGGGTATCGTCCGTTACCCTGATGAGCTGAGGGGTTACCCGCACGCGGCTGGTTCCGTCGGGGTTCCTCGCCCAGCGAACGGTCCCTTCGAGAACGTAGCCGACACCCAGATCCGCCCCGACCTCCTTCAGCGTCTTCCCTGTGCGGTCGTACTGGATCGCGCTGCTGCGCGAGATGACCCCGAGATCCGCCACGGTGCCCAGCTTGGCCGAGATCTCCTCGGTCATCCCGGCGGCGAAGTACTCGTCTTCGGCCTCGCCCAAGTTTTCGAATGGGAGGACGACGATCTTCTTGCGCTGGACCCCAGGGTCGGCCACGCTTCCAGCACCCGCCTCCGGCCCGGTCACGCCGCCTGTTCCCTTGGCCCGCTGCATCCAGAAGAAGCTGGCAACAGCGATCAGTCCGACGATGACCAGGACAGGGATCAACCACGAGAGCGTTCCCCTGTTCGGGACTGGCTCGGCTACCGTCACGGCAGGCATGGCGCCCGTGCTCAAGGGAACCTCGCCCGACTCCACTTCGTCCTTGAGGCCGGCGAGCTCATTGCGCACGTCTTTGGCTGACTGATAGCGCAGGTCCGGGTCCTTCTCCAAGCAGTGCTTGATGATTCGACCGAGGTGTCGAGGCACCCCCTGGCGAACATCGGTGACCGAGTCGGGGTTGTCCTTGAGTATTGACGAGGCCAGCTCGATCGAGGACTCGCCCTTGAAAGGCCGCCTGCCCGTTGTCATCTCGAAAAGGAGAATTCCAAGGGAAAACAAATCAGACCGATGATCGATCTCCTTGCCCTGGAGCTGCTCGGGTGACATATAGGGCGCCGTTCCCATGGCAACCCCTTCTTTCGTCAGGCCTTCGGTGGCGAGCTCGGTATCCGTGTCCGCAAGACCCTCTTCCCAGAGCTTGGCGAGTCCGAAATCGACGATTCGGAGGCGCCCGTCCTCGCCCACCATGACGTTGGCGGGTTTGAGGTCCCGATGCACGACACCCTTCTCATGCGCCGCCGACAACGCATCAGCGATCGGAATGGTCAGCTCGAAGAGGCGCTCGAGATCGAAACCGTCCTCGGGAATCAGCGCATCCAGGGACTTGCCATCCACCAACTCCATGGTCAGGAAATGATGACCATCGGCTTCCTCCACCGAGTGGAGCGTGACGATGTTCGGGTGGTTGAGCGACGCCACCGCCCGAGCTTCGCGTTTGAAGCGCTCGAGACGATCCGGGTCCGAGGCCAGATGCTCGGGCAGAACCTTGAGAGCGACCCTTCGCCGCAGCTCGGTGTCCTCGGCTTCGTACACGTCTCCCATGCCGCCCGAACCGAGCTTGCCGGTAATCCGATAGTGAGAGACCGTCGTGCCAATCATCTGTAGTTCGTGCCCGAGAGATTGTACTGCACGGGCCAGGCGATGGGATCCCCTGGCCAGAGTGGAGTCCGCCTTGATCTCAGTCGGTATCCGGTTGCGGCGTCCACTGCAGTCGATCGCTCGAGTAGCCCTTCTCCGGCAGCCGGGACAGGATCCCGTCCAGCGTTGCCTTGTCGAGTGTCGGCGTCCGGCTCAGGATCCAGAGGTACTTTCGCTTCGGCTCCCCGACCACCACCCACTGATAGTCGGGGTCCAGCTCGAGAATCCAGTAGTTACCCCAGAAGGGACCGAAGAACGAGACCTTGAGTTTGGCGTTGGTCTCAGGGTCGACGACCTTGGCCCTGCCCCGCGCTTCCTTGAGCTTGCCATCGAGAGCACCCTTGTAGCACCGGTTGACCACCGAGATTCCGCCACCCTCACGCAGGCTGTACTCGGCAGTGACCCCTGTGCAGTTCTTGGCGAACCATGCCGGGTAGCTGGCAATCTCGAACCACGTGCCCAGGTAGCGATCGAGATCGACCTCTTCGACGACGGGTAGCGGCGGGACTTTCGCCACGGCCGCGACTGCCACAGAGAACATCAGCAGAGCTGCGCTCCAATCTTTCATTCGTGACCTCCAACCGGGGTTCGATTCTATCTCTACCGAATCGTCACCTGCGTGGTCTCTCCCGCCTCGGTCGTCACGCGCTGGCGCCGCACCACCCGGCCCAAACCGTCGACCAGCTCGATCAACCAGTCTCCGGCAGGCCCCCCCGGCAACATGGTCTCGGAGCCCATCACGGGCCACTCCGTCAAGACCCGACCCATGACGGGTAATCGCAGGGGCTCCCCACCTGGGGTGAGAACGCGCAAACTGCCGATTCCAACCTCGTCGCCGAGGGCGCTGAAGTCCACTCGGATTGGCGCCTCGGGAGGCAGCGTCACCCTGACTGGCGGTCCTGGCACGGAAACGGGTACCGACACGATGGCTCCGCCTGCCGCTGCCACCAACAGTAGCCAATCACCCGGCGGCGCCGACCTCCATCGGAACGCTCCCTCCAAGGTGCCGAGAAGCTGTTCAGAAAAGGCCCCGAGACCCGCGCCATCCACGATCCCCACGCTCACCTCGCTGGGCCGCTGTCCCGATGCGAGCCACACTTCGAGCTCGAGCTCAGCCGCCCGCTCCAGATCGAGCTCGACGCCGGCAATCTCTCCTCCTGGGCCCGTGTCGACGGAGACCGGTACCTGCGAATACCCATCGACTCGCGCCTGGAGAGTCACCGCCTGATTCGCCGGAACCACGATCTCGAACTGTCCAGACCGGGAGGTCTCGGCCTGCAGCATCGGGCCAAAAGGGAATCCCGTTTCGCTTCGCACCACCACCGTCGCCCCGGAGATACCCTGCCCCGTGGCTGAATCCAACACGGTACCCGAGATCCGCGCACCCGTGACCTCAATGGTGACCTCGGTTACACCCATGACTTGGACGGTCTCGGTATGAGCGATCGAGCCTTCGCCGAAAAGCTGGAGTCTGTGGACTCCATCGCGCAAGCCGAGGATCCGAAAACGCCCGGATCCGTCCGTCGGAGCGGAGCCCCCGCTGTCCGTGCCGCTGTGCGCCACGACATACGCTCCTCGCCACGGCTCGCCGTCGAAAAGGACGACGCCTTCGAGGACCGAGCCTCCGTCGCGAAACTCGAGATCGATCCAGGTCTCACCGCCCGCCGTGTCGAGATCGAAGCTCTCGCCCACAGCCTGTCCAGTCATCCTATTGCTGGCACCCACCGCACCCTCGGCAAATCCCACATGCGCGATGCGATATTCACCACTTGGATCCACAAATCCCCTCACCGGAAGAGTCGGGCTACCGCCAGTCGAGTTGGCGAAAACCTCGATCTGCGCCATCTCATCGGGCTCCACCCCCAGGATGCGACCTCGAAGGGTCCCGCCAGGGGAGAGATAGAGAACATTCCCGCGGGAGTCCAGATCGGTGGCGACCTCTACCGGCTCCGCGGCAAAGCTCCGGGCGTATCCCTCCTTGACAGCGTTGAGCCGATAGGTCCCCGCAGCCACACCGGCGATCTCGAAGGACCCATCCTCCGTGCTCAGAGTGGTGTGACGCTCGGAGGAGGATCTGCCTGGTTCATTCTCCAGTCCCACTGCGGCGCCGGAAACGGGTTCGCCTTCCTGGCCGAACACAAAGCCAGACACAGTAGCGCCCGCCTCCAGGACCAGGTCGAGACGATTCGAACCCTCCTCGAGGTCCAGCGGCCGTTCCAGTATCGGGTGGTCATCGTGGCGGACCCTGAGCGCCAGGCCATCGGCATGTGGGTCGAGGCCTTCGATCCGATACTGCCCCTCCGCGTCACTGCGAGCGCTAGCCACATGGGTTGTATCGAACCAGTAGGCAGTTCTTTCCTCTCGTGCGACAAACACAGTCGCTCCGGCCACGGGTCGTCCCCTCGAATCCGTCACGGTGCCCGACAACTCGACTCCACGCCGCACCCGAAGGAGTACGCCTGTCAGCTCTTCGCCGGCGACCGCGACGAGCTCGACAGGCTCCGAGGCGATGTAACCGGCGCCACGGGCCGACAGCTCGAAAGGCCCGGACAGCAGCTGGGTGAGGGTGAAGGAGCCGTCGTCGCCCGACCTGACGCTCTCTCTCCGCAACCTCTGAGAGAACATACCGGAGCGCGGCCCACTGGCGGCTGCTTTATCGCTCACCTCGATCTTGAGTCCTTCGACCGGGCGACCGCGCTCGTTCTCCACTCGGCCGGACACCCTCGCGGCCGGCTCGAGGACGATTTCGACCGGCTCATCGGTAGTGGCACTCAATTGAGGCGAAATATGAGTGATGAAACCGGGATGCTTCACGGTGATCCCCACTCGGTCGCTGCTGGCCAGGTTCTCGACCACGAAGCGCCCATCGGCGTCGGTGGCCAGCGGCTCCTGAGAGGCTTCGCCCCATTCCACCGAGGCCAGAGACATGTCTGCCGGGGAGGTGCGCTGAGCCCTGACCTGGGCCCCTTCGATGCCCTCTCCGTCCTTGGTTCTGACCACGCCCACCAGACTCCAGCCGGGACTCAGCACCAGATCACCCAGGTCGACCTCCCAGTCGGCGGCGGCGAGATCCAGATCGAGCAAGCGCGTCACCGCGAACCCCTCCTTCGAGGCAATCAGACCCATCGACTGACCAGGCAGGTCTTCGAGTCGGAAGCGCCCGTCGGCATCGCTCGTCGAGGAGTAGGCCGATTCTTCCAGCAACGAGATATCGTGCATCCACCTCCACTCGGAGACCATCGGTGCCAGTGCGATAAAGGCATCCACCTGCGGCTCGCCACCGGAATCCACCACGCGCCCTGCGAGCGTGCGACCACGGCCGAGAACAACCTCCACGAGCCGTTCGTCTGCCGGCCGGATCACAGGGCGTGCGGGCGCAAAGCCTTGAGCTTCAATCAGCAATTCGTAGGTGCGGTCTTCGGATAGCCCGGAGAGACGAAAGCGGCCATCGGCTCTTGTCGAGGTGCGAGGACGCTCGAGGATCGTAGAACCCGAGGTGTCGATTGGGAACGCTTGCACCAGCGCTGCGCCGACTCCCTCGCCCTGGGCATCGACTACCCGTCCTTCGAGGGCCTCGGCCCGGACCAGCGCCAGGGTCGGCACCTGCAGGGTCTCGGCTTCTCTCCGGGCCAGATCCAGGGCGAGTAGATAGCCGGACTTCGCAGCGCCGATCCTCCACCTCCGGCCCGAGCCCTGCACCAGCCGGTAGCGTCCCGCCGGATCGGTACGGATGGCATCCCCTGGATCACTCGCAGTCCAGACCCAGGCGCCAGGGGCCGCCCTGCGGTGCTCGGCCTCGATCACCAAACCCTCGAGCAAAACAGGTTCCGGAAGCGTCAGCTCCTCGTATCCTCCTGGATCTTGGGCCAGCTCTTCGAGAGAGGCCTGGAGGTTGCCGGTCTCGTACTGGCCCGCCTCCGTGATCAGCCCGAAATCCAGGGACTTGTCGGGACGAAGATAAAACTGTGCCCGACCCTCGGTGTCGGTCAGGGCCGAGGTCCACTCATAGTCCCCAACAAGAACGATGGTCGAGGCAACCGGTTCGCCTGACGGGGTGACGAATCGCAAGGTCATCGGCCGCCCGGGCTCGAGACGGACCGTCGCCGCCCGGCCCTTCGCTCTGACCCGCTCGCTCGGCATGAAGCCGGGCGCAAAGGCAGCCACTTCGACCTCGTCGTCGGCTCGGCGCGACAGACGAACCTTCCCCTCCTCGTCGGTCAGGCCATACCATCCCCGGTCCTGCCAGTCGGGGTTGCGTCGACTGTACTCCCCGCTCTCTCCGCGCAGCGCCCGCACCCGCACCTGAATTCCTGCGAGTGGACTACCATCGCTGCCCTCGGAGCGCACCTCGATGCCCGTGTCCGCTGCCAGGACCGCCTCCGGCAGGACCAGGTCTTCGAGAAGCGGCAGCAGCCGTCGCCGCACGGGCACCTTGCCGTCGGCGAGGATCTCCACTTGCCAGAATCCGGCTTCGGGCACCGCCAGGATGTACTCGCCACCTTCGGAAGTCCGAACCCGTGCCTCGGGTTCCGGATGAACCCGACCCTCGAGAAGCTGCCTTCTGCGTTCGTAGCGCGCCGGGACGCGATGCAGCTCGACCTCGGCCCGTACTACCGGTGCACCCGACTCATCGACAACACGACCGCGCACCTCGAGAGCGGACAGAGCACCGCCCGTAAAAAGTTGAAGCAGAGCAAGACTGGCCAGTGTTCTTCGCATCGCGACTCTCCGCGAGAAACCTGCTGGTCTGATGTTTCATGCCCTCACAGGACGATTTCGATACCTCGTCGGTACGTTCTCGAGAACCGTCCGGTCAAAGGGCCTTATCGGGTACCGACCCGAAGGCTCTAGCTCCTCCCTTGGCAAGTACTGAAGAGGATTCTACAGAAACGGCCGCGAGGCGCAGATGCGCATCCCTTTCTTCATCAACATGATCCACCCACCGACAAGAGGATCCTCGGACCCTCGGGGGGCTGCCAGCATGAGCGAAGGAACCCCTTCCCAGCCCCGGACCGATGAAAAATGAACGCAACACGGCAGCGCCTGTCCTCCGCGGGTCTCGGGGTGAGTCTCATAGCCAACAGGCTATTTCATTGACAGCCGTCCGCAATCGGCTCTAATCATAGGCATAGCGCGAGGACCGCACCTGACGAGGGAGAACGACGATGACGGAACTTGGACCTGTCGTAATCGAGCCTGCTCTGAGCGATCGCCACGACCGACCCCGCGACCACACTCGCCACAAGGTCGACCGTGTCAGTCTGGAAGAGCCCATCAAGGGCCGGATCGTCGACCTGAGCGAGTCAGGACTGGGCATCGAAAGTAGCCAACCGCTCGAAGTTCTCGGGCGCTACGTCTTTCGACTGAGCACCGGCAAGGCACGCCCTGAGTTTCTGGGCGAGGTCCGATGGTGCAAGCTCGAGTCGCTTGGCTCGAGGGACGGCAAGAAGGCGCCTATCTATCGGGCTGGCGTCGCCCTGCTCGAGAGGTAGTCGACCTTGACGAAGTGAACCAGGGTGCTGCCGGACCCTGTCTGCATGGCGCGGAATACCACTGACCACATCTTTCCAGACAGCAATGTCTTTCTGGAGTGCAGGGACTTTCCAGGTCCCGACGACCTTCTGTGCCGCGGTTTCCACGCGCGTAGGCGGTGGATAAGAGGAAGTCAGTTTCAGCAGCAGAGGTCGCCGATCTTCCAGGAAGGGGGGCAGAGTAGTAGCGATCTGTCGCCCATTGTCGATCGCAATTGGACCACGAGTGGACCATCACAGGGTCCGAGGCAGATGCCTCCAATCCTCATCATCCTGTAAGTAGCTGGAAACAGGGGATTAAGATGGTGCCCAGGGGCGGATTCGAACCACCGACACGCGGATTTTCAGTCCACTGCTCTACCAACTGAGCTACCTGGGCACGGGGCCGAAGCCCCACCGCGATTTTATAGCCTCAGTGGCTTACCCGAGTCAAGAGTCCCGGCTTACAATAGGGCTCCATGCGGATCCGAAGAGTCGCCACCCTCGCCATCGCCGGAGCCTCGATCCTCGTCGTTGTCATCAACGCGAGCCCGGCCGTGGCCTGGTCACCAGAAACGACTGTGGCCATCGCAGAGCAAGCCCTGATTCTTGCCCCGCCCCATCTCGGTCGACAGTTGGAGCGTCACAAGAGCCGGTATCGGGAGGGCGTCTTGACACCGTTCAAGCAAAGCGGTGGAACGAAGCAGGGATTGGCGCTGCCGCCCGAGGTTCTCCGCCAGGCCATCGACAGGGAAGCACAAAACGCCATCAAGGCGATCAAAGGACATGTCCCCTTCGACGAGGTGATCTTGCGCATGGGTGTCGTCGCCAGCTACATGGCGGCCACGAACTATCCTTTGCTCAGCGAGATGACCGCCGAATCGCGCCCGGCCTACCTGCTCGACTATCCGGCCTTCGTCGACTCGGCTTTTACCCGCTTCTCGGTGGTCTTCTACGGCGCGGGAAGGCTCATCGAGAGCAAGGCAGACCTGAAGTCCGTGATCGACGCTGCATTCTCGAGATCCCGTCCCATCCGACCGTTGATCTCACTGGAGTACGACAGGGTCGGAGTACCGAACGGACTGGAGCTCTTCGACGACCGCTCGACGGCCTTCGGGATCAGCTCGATGGCCTACAGCCACGCCGTCAGCGACGTCGTAGCGGTTTTGCGCTACATTTGGCTCGCAGGCGGAGGCATCGACAGCAACGACCTTCTGCCGTTGGACGAGGACCAGCTCATTCTCCTGAACCCGGGTGGCGAGAACCGCTGAGAAGCGGCGTCACCCCGACCAGCTTCTCGAGAGGACCAGAGGCATGCTAAAAGCGGCGCGCGCGCTCATCTCCGTTTATGACAAGCGCAAACTCGAGACCTTCGCCGAGGGACTCGCCGGCTTGGGAATCGAGATTCTCTCTACCGGAGGAACCTTCAAGACCTTGTCGGAGGCTGGTGTCCCGGTCACCCCTGTGTCCGAGGTGACCGGTTTCCCCGAGATTCTCGGCGGGCGGGTGAAGACCCTGCACCCGCGCATCCATGGTGGGATCCTGGCCGATAGGGAGCAGGCCTCTCATGTGGCCCAATTGAGCGAGCACGGCATAGCTCCTATCGACCTGGTCGTGGTGAATCTCTACCCCTTCCAGGCGACGGCCCGCGATGACAGCAAGAACTTCGCTCAGGTCGTCGAGATGATCGACATCGGCGGCCCCTGCATGGTTCGGGCCGCAGCCAAGAACCACTCCGGCGTCGTGGTGGTCGTCGATCCGGACGACTACAGCCAAGTGATCGTGGCTCTCGAGGACGGCGATGGACTCGTACCGGAGGTTCTGCGCCGACGCCTGGCGATCAAGGCCTTTCGCCACACCCAGGCCTACGACGCCGCGATCGCCGGTTGGCTGGAAGAGCAGATCGGTGACGTCGACCCCACCTTCGGTTCCCACTTGCTCATCGACGCGGAGAAGGAATTCGAGCCTCGCTACGGTGAGAACCCGCATCAATCTGCAGCGGTCTACCGCGTGCTGGGCGGCACCGGGATCTTCGGGGGATTCGACCAGCTGCAAGGCAAGGAGATGTCCTACAACAATCTCCTGGATGCCGACGTCGGCCGACGACTAGTGGCGACCCTCACAGGGACCTCCGTAGCCATTCTCAAGCACAACAATCCATGCGGTGTCGGCCGTGGAGAGTCGGTCGAGACGGCCTACAAGAAGGCACTCGAGTGTGATCCGGTGTCTGCCTTCGGCTCGATCGTGGCGGTCAATGAGGCCGTCGACGGTGCTGCCGCCGAGGCCATGGCGAGCCTCTTTATCGAGGTCGTCATCGCTCCAGAGTTCACCGACGAGGCCCTTCATGTCTTCGGCAACAAGAAGAATCTCCGGGTCATTCGCTGCCCGCTGCAGTCCATCGACGGCACCATGGTCGAGCTCAGGGCTATCGACGGAGGTTATCTCGCTCAGACTCTCGATCTGGCTGAGGACAATCACTCCGACTGGACATGCCCGTCCCGACGAGAACCCACTGCGGAGGAGCTCGAGGCCCTGGACTTCAACTGGAGAGTCGTGCGGCACGTGAAGTCGAACGCGATCGTGGTGGGAAATCGCTTCCAGACGGTTGGCATTGGGGCTGGCCAGATGAGTCGAGTCGATTCCTGTCACCTGGCGATCTCCAAAGCCCAGGTGACGACCGCGGGCTGCGTCGCGGCCTCGGATGCCTTCTTTCCCTTTGCAGACGGCCTGCAGGTCCTGGCCGAAGCCGGAGTGACGGCGGTCGTTCAAACGGGTGGCAGCAAGCGCGATCCAGAAGTGGTCGAAGCGGCCGATCAACTGGGGGTGGCGATGCTCTTCACCGGCAATCGCCACTTCAGGCACTGATGACGAGAGCAGCCAATCGCTGGTTCGATCGACAGGAGCCAGGCTCGGCCCTGGCGGTGCTGGCCTGCACCGTACTCGTGGCCTCTCTCGGCTCCCCCAATCTGTCTACCGCCCAGTCCGCGGCGGATCCCTGGGGTCAGTTGCAGGCCGTCAAAGACGGCCTCGTCGGCGAGATCGTCAGCGCCGACTTCGTGCAGACGTTCCTCCCGGCGGGCTTCAACACCGGCGACGAGGAGGCCGGAGTGCTGCATCTTTCCGTTCCCGATTGCCTGCGATGGGACTACCACCTGCCCTACCCCAAGACCTATCTGGTCTGCGGACAGGAAGCCTATACCTGGAACGAAGGCGAACCGCAGGGGCGTCGATTCGTCCTGGAATCGGACAGTGAGCCCGGACTCGACTTTCTTCGGCTGCGAATCGAGAACCTCGAGAATCGCTATTCGGCGGCACCCGAAGCTCTCGACGCCACCACGCTCGAGATTGTCTTCACCCCAATCGATCCCGGTCGCAGCCTGGTACAGGCCAGTATCGTTCTCGACATGGAGACGCACCGACTGAAGCGCTTGACCTACGAGGACCTCGAGGGGAATCGAACCCACTTCGACATCTCCAACTATCGAACGGTATCAGGCCCTCTCCCCTTCGATCTGCCCCCGAACATCGACTGGCTGGAGCAGTAGTCGCAGGCAATCTCGGCACAGGATGCGAGACAACCCCCGTTTCCGTATAATGGCCGGGCCGCAAGGCTTGACGCCGATGCATCGTCTCCCCGCAGCGCCAACCGACACGACTGCGTCCGCCTGGAGTATCCACTCTTGAGACAAACCTCCGTCGCCACCGCTAGACCACTCTCGATCGTGGTCCTGTTGTTGTGTCTTGCGTCGCTAGCTGCTGGCAGTGTCGGCTGGGCCGGACCCTACCCAGAAGGGGAGTTCATCGAGATCGCCGGCGCGGTGACCGATGCTGAAGGGTTCCCCGTGCCGGATCTGACCGTCATCCTGGAAGCCTCCCGGAAAGCCTTCAGCGTGACCCGGATGAAGAGTACGGAGCGAGATAGTACTCAGGTCAGCACAGTGACCGATGAGACGGGCCAGTTCAATCTTCGCTGGCGCTGGGTCGACTACTACAACCACTTCGAGCTCCAGGTCGGCGTCTCAGAAGGGCTCGGAGACAATGCCGAGTTCCTGGTCTTCGAACAGGTCGATCTCTCCAAGCGAATTCGCGGTGGCTCGCCCGTGGTGACCAACGTGACCGTTACAGAGACCCGGTATCTGGACACGGTGCGGGATTTCTCTGCCAGTATCGACACCGAGGACGAGCGCCGGATCTTCGAGGAGATGGGCAACCCGGATCGCGTGCAGAGAATTCTCACCGGAGACCACGAAGAGGTCTCATGGTGGTACTTTCAGAGCGGCAAGGCCTATCGATTCAAGGACGGGGTTCTCGAGCAGGTCGTCCATTTCGAGCCTGTCGAGCCGTTCGAGAGCTGATTTTGCGACAATGACGACTCATGTTGACCCCGAACTCATCGAACCTCGCCAGAGCCAGCGTACCGCCAGCGTCGCGTTTTCTGGACCTCGTTGCCGACAAGTTGGCGGCCACCGAGGAGGTGTTCCTGGAGCACCTCCAGTCGGACGTGCCCTTCATCACCAATACCGGTGAGTACATCTTTTCGGGTGGTGGTAAGCGGTTCAGGCCCGCCATGCTTCTGCTGTCGGCCAAGTTGTTGGATCGGGACAGCGACGAGGAGGTCACCTACGCGGCTGTCGTCGAGTTGATCCACACCGCCACCCTGATTCATGACGACATCATCGACCACGCCAAACTGCGCCGCGGGCAGACAACGGCCAATCAGCTGTGGGGCAATAGCCTGACGGTCCTGCTGGGCGATTGGCTCTACACGACGTCGATGAAGATGGCGCTGAGCCACGACAATCTCGAAGTCATTCGTCGGCTTTGCGATGCGACTCTCAGGATGACCGAGGGCGAGCTCCTGTCACAGCAACGGCTCGGTTCTCCGGATCTGGGAGTCGAGGAGTACTTTTCGATCATCGAACGCAAGACGGCCCACCTGTTTGCCGCCTCCTGCTCGATTCCGAGCCTGATGAGCCCCAAGAAGCCGGCAGCGGGCGCCGCCCTGGAACGCTACGGCCGGGCACTCGGAATCTGCTTCCAGTTGGTCGACGATCTCCTCGATTTCACCGCCCGTGAAAGTGAGATCGGCAAACCGGTCCTGTCGGATCTGACCGAGGGCAAGCTGACTCTGCCGCTGATTCTCCTGCTGCCTCGCCTGAACGCCAAACGGCGGGGTCTGATTGAAACCGTCCTCGAAGACGGCAGTTTCGACAGAGTCGCGCAGGAGGAGATACTCGACCTGGTGCAATCGGAGGGCACCATCGCGCAAGTTCAGGAGATGGCGGAAGGGTACGCCGAGGAAGCTCGCTCGACGCTAGAGATCTTCTCCGCTTGTGGGGCGCGCGAGGCCATGGAGTTCGCGCCGGAATTCGTCCTCCAGCGGCGTTCGTAGATTCTCCGATCGCAGACCGAAGACCCCGCTCGACCCCTGATCAGCCGGGATCAGCTCGGCTGACCTCCGAGAGTTGGTGAGGTAGACCATGGCACCGGTCACCGTGCCTTCTCGCACCAGTACCGTGGCGTACCTGAATCTGCGTGGCAGGGCATCGCTCCACAGCCAGCCCCCTTCCAAACCTGCCAGAGTCGCCGTCGGCCGGGACACTGTCGGGTCCGGCAGATCTTCACCCAGGTAAATCAATGCAACCGGCGACTGCTCGATCGGATACTCCAGTGCCAGATAGCCGGTGACCGGCTTTCCCCAGTCAAAAGTCACCCAGGGCCCGAGCCCCTCATTGAGAGTCGTCGCGTCCGGGTCGATCGGCCTCCAGATCGCCTTTCCGCCTCCCTGGCGCACCCCGGTAGGCCTTCTGGGCTTGCCGTCGATCAGCAACTCAGGGATCGTCGGTCGCCTCCTCACCATCGTGGGCAGGGGCCACCGACCCATCGGCGGAAGGCCCCAGACCACCGGTGCCTCACCTTCGGGGATCTCGTTGCGAGCCCGGCCGAGTCCGCGCTCCTGGTAACGAAGGACCTGCCACGATCCGTCACTTACCACTGTCTTGGACTCCCCGGGTCCCTGCACTTCGAGACTCAGCAGCAGCCCGCCATTTCCCCGGCTGCTCCGCGCTTCGATGACCAGTCGATTCCTTCCCCGCTGCAGAAATCGGCCGACTGCATATTCATCGAGGATTCCCTTGCCGACAAACCTCCCGCCTCCGACCTGGGTGCCATTGACAATGGCGACGTACTCTTCGTCCGCCAGACACAGGAGTCGAGCCCTCTTGATTGCGAAATCCAAGTGGAAGTCCCGCACCAGGTAGAAGGTCTGTGGCTCGGCCTGGCCATCGTCGATGGGCGCCCATATCCACTCGGCCTGACCCGTTGGCAACGAGGTCCTGGTTACCGCCCAACGAACGATTCGCTCGACACCTGCCAGGGCAGCCAGCAGGAGAATCAGTGACAGGCCCCAGGCCCAGCCCTTTCTTCGCCTGCCGCGTACCTCCGATGTGGCGTGCTGTGCCATGTCGGGTGCGAATCTAGCATCGAATCCAGCAGTCCGATACTCCACTTAACGGCTTCCGCGCGACCGCTGGATGACGACCATTGACTCCAGCGGGCGGCCGCAGTACATTGGGCCGTGCCCCCCGAAGAAACCGTTCCCGGCTCCGCAGAGACCACTCCAGGTGTGGTCATAGGCGCTATTCCAGCCCGCTATGGCTCCACCAGGCTCGATGGGAAGCCTCTTCGCCCGCTTGCAGGTCGTCCGCTGATCGAGCACGTCTACCAGCGAGCGAGCGAGGCCGGCCACCTCGACAGGGTCGTGGTTCTCACCGACGACGATCGAGTCGCACAGGCGGTCGACAAGTTCGGTGGCACGGCCGAGTTGACACCCGCCGACTGTACGAGCGGCACCGATCGCATCGCCTGGGCCGCCCGCAACTGGCCCAGCGATGCGGCGGTGATCAACATCCAGGGCGACGAGCCTCTCATCGACCCGGCGGCCATCGATCGCATTGCCATCCATCTACGGGAGCAGCCCGAGGACCCGTTGGTCACTCTGGCCACCGAAGCCACCGCGGCTGATGAAGAGAATCCCGATGTGGTGAAGGTCGTTCTGGATTGTCGGGGCTACGCGCTGTACTTCAGTCGCTCCCCGATTCCATATGCCAGGAGCCCCGAAGTAGCGAAAGCTTGGCGTCACATTGGGATCTACGGCTATCAAATGGCGGCCCTGCGGCTCCTGGCAGAACTGGAGCCCACCCCGCTCGAGCGTCGTGAATCCCTCGAGCAGCTTCGGGCCCTGGAGAACAGAATTGCAATCCGCGTGATGTTCGTCGATCACGCCTGGGCTGGGGTGGATACAATGGCAGACCTGCAGAGGGTAGAGACCTTGCTGACTGGCGGCGGTTCGGCGACTTCCCGATAGGCTCCAAGCCGCAACCGAGAGGGGATATTGCATGGCAACCAAGTTCATCTTCGTCACCGGCGGCGTGCTGTCATCTCTCGGCAAGGGAGTGGCGGCCGCCTCGGTTGGTGCCATTCTGGAGGCCAGAGGTTTCTCGGTCACCATCATGAAGTTCGACCCCTATGTCAACGTCGATCCGGGCACCATGTCTCCGTATCAGCACGGAGAGGTGTTCGTCACCGATGACGGGGCCGAGACCGACCTCGACCTGGGCCACTACGAGAGGTTCACCAACACCAAGGCCAGCAAGGGACACAACTACACGACCGGCAAGATCTACGAGGCGGTGATCAACAAGGAGCGGCGAGGCGACTACCTGGGCAAGACCGTGCAGGTGATTCCCCATGTGACCGACGAGATCATGGACGCCATGCGACGCCTGGCCGATACCGCCGACGTGGTGATCATCGAAATCGGGGGAACGGTCGGTGACATCGAATCCCTGCCCTTCCTGGAGGCAATTCGACAGCTACGGCTAGAGCTCGGAAAGACCAACTCCGCCCACCTTCACCTCACCTTGGTACCGTTCATCGCCACCTCGGACGAGCTCAAGACCAAACCGACACAACACTCGGTTCGCGAGCTGAGAGCCATCGGCATCACCGCCGACGCTCTCCTGTGTCGCTGCGATCGCCCGTTGCCCGAGGACGTCAAGAAGAAGATCGCCCTGTTCTGCAATCTCGAGCCCCGCCAGGTCATCGCCGCGCAGGACGTGGAGACCATCTACGAAGTCCCATTGAGCTTCTGCCGTGAGGGGTTCGACGACATTCTTCTGGAGCTGCTCAACCTTCCCCAGACTCAGCGAGACATGTCGCGATGGGAAGAGCTGGTCGGCCGCATCAAGAACCCCAAACATCACGTCCGAATCGGTATCGTCGGCAAGTACGTCGAGCTGCCAGACGCCTACAAGAGTCTCAACGAAGCCTTGGAACATGGCGGTATCGCCAACGATGCCTCGGTCGAGCTGGTCTACATCAGCGCCGAGGAGATCGAGGGGGGGCACTGGCCACGAGAGGTATTCGACGTCGACGGCCTGCTGGTTCCCATCGGCTTTGGCCCTCGTGGTACCAGCGGTAAGATACGCGCCATCCAGTACGCCAGGGAGCAGAAGGTGCCCTTCTTCGGAATCTGCCTCGGGATGCAGTGCATGGTCATCGAATACGCTCGCAACATGTGCGGCATCGAGGACGCCACCTCGACGGAGTTCGATGAAGATGCCAGGCATCCGGTGATCTACAAGCTGCGGGAGCTCCTCGGTGTCGAGGAGCTGGGCGGCACCATGCGATTGGGCGCCTACCCCTGCAACCTCCAAGAAGGAACCCTGGCAGAGCGCTCCTATGGCGTCGAGGAGATCAGCGAGCGGCATCGCCATCGATACGAGGTCAACCAGAAATACCTACCTCAGCTCGTCGAAGGTGGCCTCAAGGTGGCTGGAATGAGCCCCGATGGAAAGTTCGTCGAAATGATCGAGCTCGACGATCACCCCTGGTTCCTGGGCTGCCAGTTTCATCCCGAGTACAAGTCGAAGCCCACGGCCCCGCATCCGTTGTTCGTCTCCTACATCAAGGCCGCACTCGAGGAGAGTGAACGGCGCCAGGACCCGGAGCGCATGAGGGAACGCCAGAACGCGCTGGCGTTACAGGAGATTGCATGAACTGGGCCCCGGTAGAGCTGGCGCCCGGTGTCCTGCTGGGAGGCGCTGACCTACCTGTCATCGCTGGACCCTGTGTCCTCGAAGAGCCGCAGCAGACGCTCGAGATAGCGCAGACCCTAGAGGCTCTCGGTCGCCGGCTCGGCCTGCCGATCATCTTCAAGGCGTCGTTCGACAAAGCCAACCGCAGCTCGCTGAAGAGTTACAGGGGACCAGGCCTCGAAGCGGGTCTCGAGGTTCTCGAGCAGGTGGCCACCACAACTGGCTTGCCGGTCTTGACCGACGTCCACGAGGCCGGCCAGTGTGTGAGGGCGGCAGAGGTCTGCCAAGTCCTGCAGGTCCCGGCCTTTCTTTGTCGGCAGACCGATCTGATCCTGGCCGCGGCCCAGACCGGGCGGGCAGTGAATCTCAAGAAGGGACAGTTCATGGCGCCTGACGACATGCGCCGTGCAGTCGACAAGGCACGCAGCACCGGCAACTCGAAGGTGAGCGTTACCGAGAGGGGTGTTTCCTTCGGCTACCACAACCTGGTCGTGGACATGCGGAGCTTCGAGATCCTACACAGGGAAGGAATTCCCGTGATCTACGATGTGACCCACTCACTGCAGCTGCCTGGTGCAGGAGAGGAGACCGGAGGGCAACGACAATTTGCCGAGCCCCTGACCCGGGCCGCAGTAGCTGCAGGGGCAGACGGCCTCTATCTGGAAGTCCACCCGCAACCCGATAGGGCGCGCTCTGATAGCACGACTCAATTGCAGCCCGCGAGAGCGGAAGCGCTGCTGGTTTCCGCCCTTGCGATCCGCCGAGCGGTCACCGGGGAGACAAGCTCGAAGTGAACAAGCCAGGGCCAAGAGATCCGCGCCAGACTGCCCGTCAGGTGCTCGAGATCGAATCCGCGGCGGTTCGAGGCCTCATCGAGCAGTTAGACGAGGAATTCGACCGCGCAGTGGAGCTGCTGAAACAGACCCAGGGCCGAGTCGTCTGCACTGGAATGGGCAAGAGCGGCATCATCATGAAGAAGCTCGCCGCGACTCTCTCCTCGACCGGCACACCCGCTCTCTTCCTGCATCCTGCCGAGGCGATTCACGGCGATCTCGGAATGCTGGCGACGGGAGATGTGGTACTGGCCGCGTCCTATTCCGGGTCTACGGAAGAGCTCCTGCGGCTCGTCGAGACCCTGAAAAGGCTGGGCATTCCCATGATCGCGATTACCGCCAGCAGAAACAGTCCGATCGCCAGAAACGCGGATCTCCACCTCCGAGTTGCGATCGACCAGGAAGCCTGTCCCCTGGATCTTGCACCCACGGCCTCGACCACTGCCACCCTGGCCCTCGGCGACGCCTTGGCGATGGCTCTTCTGGAAGCCAAGGGATTTACTCCTGAGGACTTCGCCCGCCTCCATCCCGGAGGCCAGCTGGGCAAACGCCTGCTGAGAGTCCATCAATTGATGCATACTGGGGAGAACCTGCCCCAGGTCGCCCTCGACACCCCGATGCGTGAAGCGATCTACGAGATGTCCCGCAAGAAGCTGGGGATCACCGCGGTGACCGACTCTGCCAACCGGCTCGCGGGCTGCATCTCGGACGGCGACCTGCGCCGCCTCCTCGAAAAGGACGGTCAGCTCTTGGAGAAATCGGCCGCAGACTGTCTAAAGACGGAGCCCAGGGTCATCCACCGAGACGAGCTGGCCTCGGCGGCGCTGAAGATCATGGAAGACAATCGCATTACCTCACTGTTTGTCTGCACAGAGGAGGGAGAGCTCGAGGGTATCGTCCACCTGCACGACCTCTGGGGTCTGGAGCTGTTTTGATGCGCCATGCCGATCCTTGCTGACAGCGACTTCTCCCGCCGCGCGGCCGAGCTCGAGTGGATCCTCTGCGATGCGGACGGAGTCCTCACCGACGGCGGTCTGTACTACGACCGCCGAGGTCACGACCAGCTCCGCTTCGACGCCCGCGACGGCCTCGGGCTGAAGGTTGCGCAGCTTGCCGGCCTGAAGGTCGGAGTGCTGTCGGGACGCGACTCTACTGCGCTCGAGCACCGAGCCAACGAGCTCAAGCTGGAGTTCCTCGCCATGGGAGTCGCGGACAAGCGGGCAGGTCTCGAGTCCTTTCTGACGCGCCACAACACGCAAGCCCGGCGGGTTGCCTACGTTGGCGACGACCTGCCCGATCTGGTAGTCCTCGGGCAGTGCGGCCTGTCCTTTGCCCCTGCCGATGCCGCCCAGGAGGTTCGAGACGTGGTTCACCGTGTGTTGAGCAGCCCGGGAGGCCACGGAGCCGTCCGCGAAATGGTGGAGCTCGTGCTAAGGGCCCGCGGCGACTGGGACCAGCTCTTCGCTCGCTTCACCATCGACAGCTGAGGTTGCACCGTCCGTCGACTTTGTCGACGGACAATAACCGGGCCTGGATCCTGGGGCTTGGGCCCTGGGCAGCAAGGGCGTAGGGGCTTGGGGTCATGGCCCTGAAAGCTCAAGTAGGCCGGCGGGTCTGCCGGCCGTTCTTTGAGGCCGTGAGGGCTTGAGAGGCTTATTCTTCCGACTGATCTTCTTTCTGCTCTTGCTTCTTCTTGCTGCGCAGCACGAGAGCTGCCGCGGCAACGCCCAGCAGGTACAGAACAATGGTAGGAAGAGCGAACATGAGCAGGTTCACCACGTCGGGAGTCGGGGTCACGAAGGCCGCAGCGATGAAAATCAGCAACACTGCCCAGCGAAACTTGCGGATCAGGAAACCAGGCGTCACGACGCCCATCTGCGCGAGGAGAAAGATGATGATGGGCAGCTCGAACATCAGGCCCAGACCCAGGATCACGTAGAGGAGAAAACGGAAATAGCGCTCCACGGTGATCATGGGTTGGAACGCAGCACCCATGCCAATCAGGAAGTCCACCGCGAACGGAAAGGCGACGTAGTAGGCGAATGCACCACCGCCTATGAAGAACAGGGACCCGAAGAAGATGAAAGGGACGGCCCTTCGTCGCTCTTTCTTGTACAGACCCGGGGCGACAAATCGCCAGACCTGATAGAGGACGAAAGGCGAGGCCACGAATAGGGCAACCAGGGCAGCGACCTTGACGTAGATGATGAACGGGTCGGTTACACCGAGAAAGGTCAAGCGACTCCCCTCGGGCAGCGCCTTGTAGATGGGCCTGGCCAGGAAGTCTGCGATCTGCTGGACGAAGAACCAGCAGAAGACGAAGACTACGCCGACGGCGATGATCGAACGAAAGATCCGCTGCCGGAACTCCTCGAGGTGCTCCAGCAGACTCATCCGCTGCAGATCGTCTTCGGAGGCAGACGGATTCCCAGGCTCAGGAAGAGTGCTCATCGGAATGGTGGATGCCTACTCCGGCTCGCGCGAAGGCTCGGCTGTCGAAGTTGTGTCAGCTACCACGGGGCCCTCGGGCGGAGCTGGAGCCTGAGTGGCAGGTGGGGCTGGTGGACTGGTTGTTGGTGGAATAGGCGGCGTCTCGACGGCAGGTGCAGGATCGACTTGCGCCGGGTTCACGGGGCCGCTGACTTCCTCGGCCGAGATCTCCGTGTCGAGCGTCCGCTTGAGTTCTCGCGTTGCCCGGCGGAACTCGCCCATTGCCTTGCCCATCGTCTTCCCGATCTCGGGCAGTTTCCTGGGTCCGAAGATCAACAGAGCCAGAACCATGATGAAAAGCAGCTCCGGCATTCCCAAAGATCCAATCATGGCGCATTCATCCTTCCCTTCGATGATCTGGCGACTGGCGAGGAATGTCAAGCCGGCGATCCACCATCCTCGGTGATACACTCCGCCCGTGCGACCGCGCTGGAGACTTACGGCTTCGGTCCTTTTTGCTCTGACGTTGCTCGTCGCGAGCCTTTTCGGGGATCGACTTCTCGCCTTGAATCAGGAGGCTCGAGAGGTCCTGCGTCTGTACACCGAGCTCCTCGAGGTCTCTCACGAGACCTACGGCGGCGAGACGAGCTACAAGGACCTCGTGAATGCCTCTATCGAAGGTATGGTTCGATCCCTGGACCCTCATACCTCGTTCCTGACCGCTGAAGCCTACAGCCAGATGCGGGATCGACAGCAAAGCAGCTTCTTCGGGCTCGGCATTCTGGTGGGGCTGCGCAACGGACAGATCACCGTCATCACCCCTATCGAAGGCACACCGGCATCTCGAATGGGCTTGAGAGCTGGTGACGTCATCGCAGCAATCGAGGGTGAGACCACTGAGGGCATGAACATCAACGAGGCCGTGCGGCAATTGAAGGGTCCCAAAGGCACGGAAGTGACCATCACCATCAGCCGTCCTGGCCTCGACGAGCCCATCGAGGTCACCATCGTCCGCGACGAGATCCCACAAGTTTCGGTGCGCTACCAGTACATGGTCAGTCCCGAGACCGGCTACATCTCCATCAGCGACTTCAATCGAGGCACAGCTCGAGAGGTTCGCGAGGCCGTTCAGGCCTTACGCGAGCAGGGTATGAAGCAGCTTCTCGTCGATCTGCGGACCAATGGTGGAGGACTGCTCGACCAGGCCATCGAGGTCGTGCAGCAGTTCCTGCCGAAAGGCTCCAAGATCGTGGAGACCCGGGGTCGCACCAGGGACTCCCACCAGGAGTACTTTTCCGAAGATCCGGCTCCGGCACTCGACCTGCCGATGGTGGTCCTGGTGGGTGAGGGAACCGCATCGGCCGCCGAGATCTTCGCTGGCGCTATCCAGGATCACGATGTGGGTCTCATCGTCGGTACCCAGACCTGGGGCAAGGGACTCGTCCAGACCGTCTACAGCCTGTCCTATGGAGCTGGGCTGGCCCTCACAACCGCCAGGTACTACACACCCTCCGGCAGGCTGATCCAGAGAGACTACAGCTCCTGGTTCGACTACAGCACCCACTCGAACGGGGTGGACCCCGCAGAGTTCGATGCCGAGAACGGTGATGCAATCGTCGATATCGAGGCGTATCGGACCGATCTGGGACGCAAAGTCTACGGCGGTGGAGGCATCACCCCGGACGTGACCATCGAGCCTCAGGAAATCCCGACTCTGCTTCAGCTCCTTCTCAGCAGGAACGCGTTCTTCGACTTCGCCGTCAGCTATGCCAATCGTCATCCGATCGAAAGCCGGGAGTGGCAGATTCCAGACCCGGTCCTCGATGAGTTCTACGGCTGGGCGGTCGATGAGGAGCTCATCACCAGGGAGGAGCTGACAGAGGAGACCGCAGACGCTGCCGTCGTCGAGAGGGTCCGGAGAAACCTCCGCGGTGAGCTACTCAATTCAGCGTTCGGGATCGAGGCCCGATACGAGATCCTTGCCGAAGGCGATCCCCAGATTCTCGAGGCCCTGAGCCTTTTCGAAGACGCCAAGAGGCTGCTCGCCCGCAGACAACTACTGATCGACGGAAGCAGTCAGCCAGAGAAGACCGCCAGCCTCCCCGAGTAGCAGGGGCCAGCCGGCCTCGACTCGATCCACTCTGTCAACAGGGGTCTTTCGAGGCACGCTCAGTCAGGTCTGGCCGTCGAGAGCTTGCAGGTGGGTCCAAAGCAGGCCCGGCAGAGCCTGGACGTCGTAGCCCCCTTCAAGCAGAACCAGGCATCGTCCTTGGCAAATCTCATCGGACACCGAGCCCAACCAACGCCCCCAGTCACGGTAGCCCTGCTCACTGACCAGCATTCCTCCAAGGGGATCCGACTGCCAGGCGTCGAAGCCGGCGGAAATCAGCAGGATCTCCGGACGAAACTCCCGTAGCGACGGTAGGAGTGCCGACTGGAAGGCCGCCTCGAAGGCCACATCCCCCGCCCCGGCCGGCAACGGAACGTTGACCGTGGCGCCCTCCCCGTCTCCGGTTCCCCGCTCGTCCGCCGCCCCGGTGCCCGGGTAGAACGGGTAGCGATGGGTACTCAAATAGAGGACATCGGGCTCTTCCTCGAAGATGTGCTGGGTGCCGTTGCCATGGTGGACATCGAAATCCACGACGGCCAAGCGTTGGGCTCCCTTCTCGCGGCGCAGGTAGTCCACCGCTACTGCCACGTTGTTGAAGTAGCAGAAGCCCATCGCGCCATTGCGCTCCGCATGGTGGCCCGGCGGCCGCACCGCGCTCATGCCGCGTCGCCCGGCGCCAGCCGCCACCCAGTCGGCGGCCGCCAGGGTCGTTTCCACCGCAGCTCGAGCAGCTTCCCAGGTCGACCCACAGAGCGGGTTGTCCGGTGTATCCAGGAAGAGCTCGCCTCTTTCCATGGCGCCCAGAAAGCGAGAAAGGTACCGTTCGGAGTGCACTGCAGCGACCGCTGGCTCGAAGCCTCCATGTTCGCCGGACTCCTCGACTTCCACTTGGCGATGATGCAGTAACTCCAGAATACTCTCCAGTCGCTCGGCCCTTTCAGGATAGCCGTCTGGCACTCGATGCAAAAGGCATCGGGGGTCGGAAAAGACTCTCAACATGACCCCGATCATAGCTCACCTGCGGCGTCCTTTGAGCCTGAAGGGTGGGCCTCGGACCTGCAGCGTAGAGGTCAATCGCATCTCTACCGTTTGGGTAGCTGAAGGCCGAATGCGGCCAGCCTGTGCCGCAACCTATGGACCATGGAATCCACACAACTGGGAGTCAAGCCACCGCCGAGCTGGCGACAGATCTCCCGACTGCTGTGACCTTCGAAAAATGCCAGGTAGAGCACGTTCAGATCCCGAACGGATCGCCTGCCCAAGACGTCCCGACAACGCTCCAGGAAGAATCGGCGCCGCTCTCGGTTCAGCACCCATTCCTCTGGCGAAGGGCGTTGATCGACCGCCCCGTCGGCCGGATCTCCCTCGAGGATCATCAACCGGTCTACCAGGTGCCGTCGGCCCCGTTTCAGAGCTGAGCTTGCCCGCAGGTGGTCGACAACGACTCGCTCACCGATACGACCGAGATAGGCCCCGATCTCGGTCTCCCGCCTTGCACGACAACGCCTGAGGCCGAGGGCTTGCTTGTCGAGCAAGCGATAGTAGGCGTCCTGAACGAGATCCTCGCGCTCCTCACGGCTCAATCGGACACCGAATCGACGTACCGCCCGATCGATTCCTCGAGTCAGCCGAACCTCGAAACGCCGCACGAACTCTCTCCAGGGATCCGGCTCGAATGATCTGGCACACCGTGCGAGCAGCTCGCCGATCTCATGATCTGCCATCGTTTGAGACTCCTTTCCATACGCGTATGGAGAGGAGGCTGAACGACCAGATGAAGAAAGAGTGTTCAGGTCCGCCAGGACCTGTAGACAGTAGGGGTCGCTATTCTAGCATCACTGGCGGGGGGCGCGGACGGAGAAAGTCGCGTCCTAGCCCGCAGCCAACGGCTGGGCTCGTTCGGCTACCGGGATCTAGGGTAGTGATCGGTCTTGAAGTCGGGCTGAAGTGACAGATCAGACCTATCGGAGCTTGTCTTCCACGAACTCGACGTGCTGGCGGATCTTCGGATCGTACTTCTTGAGGCGCAGCTTCCCTGCACCGAGCTTCTTGTTCTTGGTCGTGGTGTAGAAGTACCCCGTACCTGCCGAGGAAACGAGTTTGATCTTCTCTCTCATGGCAACCTCCTTGCCCGCTGCTTGTCCCGCCCCAGTCCTGGCCTACATTCCGTTGACCCCGGTTAGGGAGGGCCAAGAGTATGGCTTTTTCGCAGACTGGCGGGGTCGACGGGACTCGAACCCGCGACCTCCGGCGTGACAGGCCGGCGTTCTAACCAGCTGAACTACGACCCCGCAATATCTGCAACCGCCGGCACAGTGAGTCGGTAGCTGGTGGGAGGTGAGGGATTTGAACCCACGACCCCCTGCGTGTAAGGCAGGTGCTCTTCCACTGAGCTAACCTCCCCGCCCCGGCGACGCGAAATACTACGGGAGGGTCCCCCGGAAGTCAATCACTAATCACCCGTGGCCCCATTCACACTAAGAATCCGACGGCTCCTCAGGGATCCGATCGCGAGACCCTCGCAGCCTGGGGCCGAACCGGCAATGAGCCATTTTTTTGCATCACTCTGGAAAATTTTGAGCATTGCCACTTCCCGATACGTCAATTCTTAACTGAATACATACCAACATTTTCGCACTCGTCGCCCTCCTCGGCGTCTCGAGCGGGGTTTCAGGTCGTCCAAGAGAACCGCATAACCCCCTATTTTTCAATTGTTTATACCCAGACAGTTGCAATTTTCAGGGTGCTGGAGCGCTCGCGGAAGCGTTTGTTGTCAAAGCTGGCATGGCCATTGCCCTATAGAGCCCCGAATGCAAATTGGAGTTCATCGCTTATGGAAGCACAAATCAAGGGATGCCGAACCAACCAGGACGAGACCCAAGGAGACCACCGAATCATCCCTGACACAGAACGGAGTAAGACATGGACCAGATCAAGCCAATGAGAAGGGGCTCTCGCAGCGATCGGGTGACGCCTTTTGCCACACATCCGAGTGTTCCCGATCGCCAGTTGACCAAGTTCTTCAAGGCCCTCTCCGACCAGACCCGGAGGAACATCTTGAGACTGCTCGAGAATCACCCACTCAGTGTCGGTGAGATCGTCGACAACTTCCAGCTCTCTCAGCCAACGATCTCGAGACACCTGGCAGTACTCCGCGAAGCCGATCTCGTCGTCGACCAACGTCGAGGTCAACATGTGATCTACCAGATCAACTCTTCCAGTCTGGCTGCGTCGATGCTGGAGTTCTTCCGGGAGTTTCGCCACTCGAGGCAGGAGTTGGAACGTCTGACTGCTCGCCCTGAGCAGACCAGCACAACTCCCCTCTCTCGGCGTCCGCGTCCAACGATTCGCTGATCTCCTTTTCTTCGTTTACCGCTCGGGCACGCTGCTGCCCGAGCGGTTCGCATACCCGCTCGCCACCAAGACCAGGTCCGGCTATAATTCCCAGCCCGAGCCAGTGGGAGCAGCCTCCTGCGCAGCTCGGCGGTTCTCTTGAGACAACGGCGGTGTAGCTCAGCTGGTTAGAGCGAGCGACTCATAATCGCTAGGTCAGAGGTTCAAGTCCTCTCACCGCCACCATCTTCCTCCAGAGTGACAGTCCTACGCACACTCGAGACCTTCCTCACGGCGGAAGCTCGTGTTCAGCCGGGTGACGAGCTCGTAGTCGCATTCTCTGGAGGACCGGATTCCACTACCCTGCTCTGGGCGATGCATCAGGTCGCCCCGCGAATGGATCTCGAGGTGGCTGCGGCTCATCTGGATCACGGTCTCGACGAAGACTCGGCCCGTAGAGCTGGGGCTGCCTCTCGATTGTGCGAGTCGCTGAGAGTCCCGCTCTGGGTCGAGCGTCGTGAGGTAGAGGCTCACAGAACGGCGGGGGAGAGTATGGAGGCTGCCTCGAGGCGCGTTCGCTACGGCTTCCTGGAGGAGGTTCGCAGCCGTCGGGGTGCCGCCTTCACCGTGACCGCGCACCACGCGGACGACCAGATCGAGACCGTACTCTTGCGCCTCGCCTTTGGCAGCGGCCTGACTGGGCTCGCCGGAATCATGGCTCGTCGGGATCGGATCCTGCGACCATTCCTCCGCGTCACCCGCAAGCAACTGCACGACGCTGCCCTGAGATCGGGCTTGAGTCCTGTCATCGACCCCACGAACTTCGACCTGACCGTGCCTCGCAATCGCATTCGGCATCTCCTCATCCCTCAGTTGGCGGCCGCGGATCCTCACCTGGGCGATGCGCTGCAAAATCTGTCGAGGGCAGCTGGGCGGCTCCAGGACAAAATGGACCGATTTCTGATCCGTCGTCTCGATCTGAAAACCGCCCAGGGGGAGTCGAGCGTAAACAGGAGGCACCTGGCCGAGCTGCCTCTAGCGGTGCTTCCCTTCGCCCTGAGCCTGATGCATCGGGCGGCGGGCCTTCCCTACCCACCACCAAAGAAGGCGAGAGAAGATCTGTTTCGACAACTGCGATTTGCCATGACGATCGGTTGCGATTGCGGAGGTGGTTGGCGATGGGAGAGCGAGGAAGACAGGGTCTGGCTTCGAAGGAGTCGACCACAACAGGCTCCTTTCGCTTATACTCTGAAGGTGCCAGGGGAGTGCTTCATCCCCGAGGCCGGTCTTCGGTTTCGAATCGAACCAGGAATCGCGGCCCGGTGGATGTTCGCTAGCTCGCCCCGACGGACAGGGTTGTCTTTGCCTATTGTCGCCGGTGACGAAGTTACGATTCGCAATCGAAGACCCGGCGATCGGCTCCGGCCGTTGGGTTGTGCCCACACGCGTCGCCTCAAGGAAGTCTTGATCGACCGCCGTGTTCCACGTCGCGAGAGAGATCGTCTCCCCCTGCTATTCGTGGGCCCACGTTTGGCCTGGGTTCCCGGCGTGACTGTAAACGAGGACTTCAAGGTTAGAGAAAGCGAACCCGTCTGGGTGGCCCAGATCGAGCCGCTGTAATCACTATGGATATCCGACAGCTATTTGACGCAACCACCATCCAGGAGAAGGTCACCGAGTTGGGCCGCCGCTTGGGAAACGACCTGGGCGGAGCCGACCCCTGGATCATCTCCATTGTGGGCGGCTCGGTACTGTTCCTGGCCGATCTCATCAGGGCCATCGAACAACCCGTGCGATTCGATTTCATCCAGGTCCAATACTCGGTCAGCGCCTCCGATGGGGATCTCTTGGAGATCCACTACCCAATTTCCCTGAACGTCGAGAATCAGAATCTCGTGATTCTCAAGGACGTGGTGGTGTCAGGGGTCATCGAGAACTACCTGTCCAGCCAGTTTCGCCAGAGAGGGGCTCGCCAGGTCCAATTCGCCGGACTGATCGACGTACCGGACCAGAGAAAGACCGACTTCCAACCCGACTACAGCCTGTTTACGACCGAGCGCCATGGGACCTTCGTCGGCTATGGGCTCAAACACCAGGGCCGCTTCGGCAACCTCCCGTTCATCGGCATCGTAGAACACGACGAGAACGAGGGTTCGAGACAAGCTCGATAGACGCCTTCGCCGCCCTTCTTGAGGAATTTGACTCTTGACTCCGACCGTTAGAACACTGATTGTCTGGATCGCGATCTTCGTCGTGGTCATCCTGTTGTGGAACACCTTTCAAGCAGGTCGAGTGACGCGCTTCCCTCTGACCTTCACCGAGTTTCTCGAGCAGGTCGAGCAGGGACACGTAGCGGAAGTCACCATTCGTGGCCAGGAGGTCTCCGGGACTTTCACCGAAGGCGGTCAATACGCCGAGGGGGACAGCTTCTTCACCTATCTGCCCGAGTACCCGGACCTGGTCACGGAGCTTCGGGATGCTGGCGTGGTGATCAAGGCCGAAGAACCGCGGGAAAACCCACTGCTGCAGTTCCTTTTCGGCTGGGCGCCGTTCCTGTTGATCATCGGCCTGTGGATCTTCTTCATGCGTCAGATGCAGTCCGGCGGAAACAAGGCTCTCTCCTTTGGCAAGAGCAAAGCCAAGCTCCTCAGCACATCCGGCAAGAAAGTGACCTTTCAGGACGTTGCTGGCGTCGAGGAGGCCAAGGAAGAGCTCGCCGAGATCATCGAGTTTCTCAAGGAACCACAGAAGTTTCAGAAGCTCGGCGGCAAGATCCCCAAGGGAGTCCTGTTGATGGGGCCGCCTGGCACCGGCAAGACCCTGCTCGCAAGGGCGATCGCCGGAGAAGCCGGCGTACCCTTTTTCTCCATCTCCGGCTCCGATTTCGTAGAGATGTTCGTCGGGGTCGGTGCCAGTCGTGTTCGGGACCTCTTCGAGCAGGGCAAGAAGAACGCTCCCTGTATCGTCTTCATTGATGAGATCGACGCCGTTGGACGGCATCGCGGAGCCGGGCTGGGCGGCGGCCACGACGAGCGTGAGCAGACACTGAACCAACTGCTGGTCGAGATGGATGGCTTCGAGTCCAATGAAGGCGTCATCCTCATCGCCGCGACCAACCGTCCCGATGTCCTGGACCCCGCCTTGCTACGCCCTGGGCGTTTCGACCGACGAGTCGTGGTGGATCGCCCGGACATCAACGGTCGCCTGGGAATACTCAAGGTTCACACACGAGAGACGCCTCTCGACGGGGATGTCAATCTGGAGCTCCTGGCCCGGGGAACACCCGGGTTTGCCGGAGCGGATCTAGCCAACATGGTGAACGAAGCCGCCCTCGTGGCAGCGGGTCGAGGGCGTGACCTGGTGGCCATGGAGGACTTCGAGTACGCCAAGGACAAGGTCCTCATGGGTGTGGAGCGCAAGAGCCTCATGCTGACCGACGAGGAAAAGCGCATCACTGCCTACCATGAAGCTGGTCACGCGCTGGTTGCAGCCTTCGTCGAGGGTTCCGACCCCCTGCACAAAGTGACTGTGATCCCTAGGGGTCGCGCCCTCGGCGTCACGATGCAGCTGCCCCTCGAGGACAAGTACACCTACCGCAAGAGCTACGTAGAGGGTCAGATCGCCATCCTGATGGCTGGCCGCATTGCCGAGGAATTGACCCAGGACGACATTACAACCGGAGCCGGCAACGACATCGAGCGGGCCACGGAGATGGCGCGGCGGATGGTTTGCGAGTGGGGCATGTCCGAGCTGGGTCCCTTGTCGTTCGGTAGCAAGGACGAGCCCTTGTTTCTCGGGCGCGATTTCAACCAGCGAGCCGACTACAGCGAAGACACGGCCATTCGCATCGACCGCGAAGTGGACAGGATCGTCCAGACGGCCTTTGAACGGGCCCGCAAGATCCTGACCGACAATCGGGCGATCCTGGAGCGCCTGGCCCAGGACCTCCTGGAACACGAATCCCTGGACGGGCAAGCGGTCTACGCGACCATCCAAGAGATGACCGGCAAGGACCTGGATCCCACTCCTCCGGAGCCCGCGTCACCAGAGCCCCAACCCGGCGATGAGGAGCTCGCCACAGACCCGGGGAACTCGGGACCAGCCCCCGTCGAGGAGGTCGGGGAGGACACGCTCGACATGCCGACAGGAACGGCGTCGACACCCTCCGACCCTCTCCCGTCAACGGAATAGGCAACTCTCGATCGAAACCCTGTACCTCGCACCCTCATGCTCACCGTCGCTTCTCGACAGCCAGCCGCCGGCAGGCTTGCCTGTACCGGAGGAAGAATTCTCGAGCTCAAGAAGACACCTCTCGTCATGGGGGTGCTGAATCTGACGCCCGACTCCTTCAGCGATGGTGGCCTGTGGATGGATCCGTCACGAGCTGTGGATCGGGCGGAGGAAATGGTTGCGCAGGGGGCTGACCTTCTGGACCTCGGGGCCGAGTCGACCCGACCGGGTGGTGGCGTCTACGGAAACGGCGCGCAAACCGTGCCCGTGGAAGAGGAACTGGACCGCCTGCTACCGGTTCTGGAGCGCCTTCGGGAGCGAGTCTCCGTACCGCTGTCTGTCGACACTCGCAAGAGTGCCGTGGCCAGAGTTGCACTCGAAGCCGGTGCCGATCTCATCAACGACATCAGCTGCCTCTCGGACCCGGAAATTGCGGTTGTGGCAGCCGAGAGTGGATCTCCTCTCGTCCTGATGCACAGCCGAGGTGATCTCGCCTCGATGCAGAGTCGGATCCACTTCGACGATGTGGTCGCGGAGGTCATCCAAGATCTGGCAGGGGCCATAGAACGGGCTTGCCAGCAAGGCGTCTCCCGCGACCAGATCGTGATCGACCCGGGAATCGGCTTTGGTAAGAACGGGCAGCAGAATCTGGAGCTCCTGCTGCGGCTCGATGAGCTCCAGCAGCTCGATCGACCGATCCTCGTTGGCGCCAGCCGCAAGAGCTTCATCGGCGCCGTCATCGACCAGCCTGCCGCCAGCCGGTTGCCCGGCAGCCTGGCAACGATCGCCTGGGCGGCTTCTCAGCGCGCGGCTATGGTTCGAGTACACGACGTGGCAGAGACCGTTCAGTTCCTCGCGGTCTGGGAGGCCATCGATTCGGCAGGTGGACCGCCATGAGCCTGGCTGACTGGTTGCAGCTCGTGACCTGGCGCGACGTCCTGGACATCGCACTCGTCGCACTGGTCATCTACAACCTCCTGCTTCTCATCCGTGGCACGCGGGCCGTTCAGATCATCCTCGGAATCCTCTTCATCGCCGCCGCCTCCTATCTTGCTGGAGTCGCCAAGCTGGTGACTCTCAAGGAGCTCTTGGGCAACTTTCTCCTGGTGCTGCCCCTGGCCATCATCGTTCTCTTCCAGCACGAGATACGCCACGCCCTGGCCAGTTTCGGTCGCAACCCGTTGTGGGGTCTCGGCACTCATCAACAGACGGAGTCGACGATCAGCGAGATCGTGACGGCGGCCACGACTCTCTCGGACCGAAGAGTCGGCGCCCTGATCGTCATTCAGAGACTGGAAGGCCTGCGAAACTACATCGAGAACGGCGTCGAGATCGATGCGCTCGTGAGCTACGACCTGCTGATCAATCTCTTCAGCCCAGAGACACCGCTCCACGACGGTGCAGCCATCCTTCAGCAGGACCGCATCGCCGCCGCCGCTTGCTTTCTTCCCCTCTCCCTGAACCCCGAGATCTCCAAAGACTACGGGACGCGTCACCGAGCTGCCCTCGGCATCTCCGAAGAGGCGGATGCGCTGGCCGTCGTGGTCTCCGAGGAGACCGGCGCCATCTCGATGGCCATTGGGGGCGAGCTCATTCGCGACCTGGATTCCAAGAGCCTACGCAACGCGCTCTACAAGTACCTGATCACCGACCTTGGGTCCCTTTCGGAGACCAACCCATGAGCGAAGCCACGAGCATTTGGGGCCTGCGATTGCTCGCCCTCGCCCTGGCCGTGACCGCATGGTTCGTGCTTTCCGTCGAGAATCGGGAACCCCCTAGCGAAAAAGTGGTCCAGGCCACGGTCCGTTACGATAACTTCCCTGGTCTGATCGTGGTCCAGCGAGTCGAATCGGTGAGGATCGGCATTCTCGGTCCCAAGAGCAAGATTCTCAGCCTGAATCCCTACCTGGTCGATGTCTTCGTCGAGCTGCCCAATCCGGCCAGAGGCGCTTTCGACGTTCCCCTGACGGCCGAGAACGTAATCCTGCCCGAAGCCCTGGAGGTCGTATCCATCGAGCCCAACATCATTCACCTCGAGTTGGATGTCGAAAAGACGGATCTGCTGCCTGTGACGGCACGACTGGAGGGCGAACCGGCTGCCGGCGCCAAGGTCCGGATGGCCGAGGTCATCCCTCCGCGCATCCTGGTCAGGGGACCTGAGTCGATGCTCGACACCATAGGCTCCCTCTTCACCACGCCCGTAGACCTCACCGGCCATGCCCTGGATTTTCAAGAGCAGGCGGCTGTCCTACCGCCGGATCCCCTGGTCAACATCGTGCAGCCCGTTGTCGTGTCGGTCCGAATCCTGATGGAGATTCCAGGCGCCGACTCTGTCTCGAACTCCAAAGACTCTGCAGAATGACGACCGCCCCACCTTCCCTGCGTCTCTTCGGGACGGACGGCATCCGGGCTCCGTTCGGCACCTTCCCCCTGGACGAGAAGACTGTTGGCCGTATCGGCTATCACCTGGGGCTGATGCTCGGCGAAGAGACTCCCAACCCACAAATCGTCCTGGGAGGCGACACCCGGCAGAGCACCCGGCCTCTTTGCGACTGGATCGCTGCAGGCCTGCTTCATGCCGGCGCCCGGCCCTGCTTCGGGGGCACTCTGCCGACGCCCGCAATCGCGTTCCTCGTTCGTCAGCGTAGCGCTGCTGCCGGCGTCGCCATTTCGGCTAGCCACAACCTGTTGCCCGACAACGGCATCAAGCTCTTCGACCATTTGGGGTTCAAATGGCAGGAGCCCGCCGAAGAGGCTCTCGAGGAGCGACTCTTCAATCATCCGGACCAGGCCGAAGAACTGCCTCCTGTGACGCTGGACCTGGATGCGTCCCTGGCGCGTGACTACCGGCTAGCTCTCGAAGAGCCATCCACCCATGACTCGGTGTCTTTCGATGGCCTGACTTTCGTGGTCGATGCGGCCAACGGTGCGGCTGCGCCGTTCGCTGCCAAGGTCTTCCGCGATCTGGGCGCAGAGGTCGTGACGCTACACGACGCGCCAGACGGTCGCAACATCAATCTCGAGTGCGGCTCGACTCATCCAGAGGCCATGGCCAGAGCTGTCCTCGAATCGGCAGCCGACCTGGGAATCGCCTTCGACGGGGATGCAGACCGCGCCCTCTTTGCCGACGAGCAAGGAGTGGTGCGGGACGGTGACGCTGCACTCTTCCTCTGGGCCCGACACCTCAAGAGGTCGGGGCGACTGGAGCCTCCGAAGATCGTCGCGACCAGCATGTCCAACCTGGGCCTTGAGCGAGCGCTCGTAGGGGAATCCATCGAGTTGGTTCGGTGTGGCGTCGGCGATCGCACCGTCGTGAATACGATGCTGGAAGCTGGCATCTCCCTGGGAGGTGAACAATCCGGACACATCGTCGACTTGACGCAGAGCACCACCGGCGACGGCCTCGCCACGGCTCTTCAGATTGCCAGCATTCTCAAGCACGAGGCCAAACCCCTGTCGCAGCTACTGGCCCCGTTCGTGCGCTTTCCTCAAGTCCTGATCAACGTGAGGGTCACCAGCAAGCCGCCCCTCGAGTCCCTGCCTAGCGTCGCCGCCGTAGCCCACGAGGTCGCGGTCCGACTTGGCAACAGGGGCCGCCTCGTTCTGCGGTACAGCGGTACTGAACCCCTCGCCAGGGTGATGATCGAAGGCGAGAACCAGGGTGAGATCGACGAGTTGGCCTCGAGGCTGATCGGCGCCATCCGGGAAGAGATTGGAGCAGAATAGTCAGGTCCACCCAGGAGACCCCCGCATGACTGATCTTTCCGTGAATGTCGACCACGTCGCGACGCTCAGACAGGCGCGCAAGGCCGCCTACCCGGACCCCGTCGAAGCCGCAGAGATCGCCGAGCAACAGGGCGCTACCGGGATCACGATCCACTTGCGCAGTGACCGTCGCCACATCCACGAGAGCGATCTCGCCAGTCTTCGACAGACGGTCAAGGGAAAGCTGAATCTCGAGATGGCCACCACCGAGGAGATGACCACCATCGCGCTGCGCTACCGCCCAGATCAGGTCAGCCTGGTACCGGAGCGACCCGAAGAAGTCACCACGGAGGGTGGGCTCGACCTATTGTCCACGGGCGAGCGAGTGGTAGCGGTGGCCAAAAAGCTCGAGGCGCAGGGAATTGCGGTCTCGGTCTTCGTCGACCCGGAACCGAGGCAGATCGAGCATCTCCTGTCGACCGCAGTGGGCTGCGTCGAGGGCTTCGAGATCAACACCGACAGCTACACGAAGGCCCAGGGTGCAGAAGCACAAGCCGAGCTGCGAAAAATCGTCCAGGTCACGACCATGGGCCTGGAGGGTGGTCTACGGGTCTACGCGGGCCATGGTCTCACCACCGCGAATGTCGGGCCCGTCGCCTCGATCCCGGGAATCGAGGAGCTCAACATCGGCCACTCGATCATCTCGAGGGCAGTGATTGTGGGCATGGAGCAGGCCGTGCGTGAAATGCTCCACGCCATGGCCTAGCAGCCGCCTTGCGACGTCAGTCGGGATCCTAGCGTTCGACTTCCATTGGCGTTTCGATGGCCTCTTCCGGCTCCTTGAAGATCAGAGCCGTCTCCTGGATCGGCAGTAGCACCCGATGGACGTTTTGCCCGAACGAATACTGCAAGATGTAGTAGCCATTCTCGGAGATCTGGTGCAGGAATCCTTCGACCCCCTTGAGACCCGCGAGCTCATTGTGAATCAAGACCGCTATGGGAAGCTCCATCGCCCTATCCCTCCAGTAGTCCCGCCTCGCGATACTCCTTGATCTTGCGCTGCAGGGTTCGAAGTCCGATCCCGAGAATCCTGGCCGCCTCTGCCCGCCTGCCGTCGGTCAGCTCGAGCGTCTCGAGGATCGCCAAACGCTCGATCTCGGCCATCGCCCTCGGCTCTCCCACCACATTCTGCACCGGCAGGCTCGAGCTCGAGAGATGGCCCAGCCTGAGCTCAGGCGGCAGGTCGGCAACGTCGATCTCTTCTCCCTCGTGGAAGATAACCGTCGATTCGATGAAGTTCTTGAACTCGCGGACATTGCCCGGCCAGGCGTGGTGCGACAATACTCCGAGCGCTTCCGAGGTGAGACGCTTGGGTGGTTGGCCGTGCTCTTCACAAAACTGGGCCAGGTAGTGCTCGGCTAGCAGGGCGGTGTCTTCCAGTCGTTCCCTCAGGGGCGGCACCCGCAAGGTGACGACTTTCAACCGGTAGTAGAGGTCCTCACGAAACCTGCCTTCCGCCACCTCCTTCTCGAGGTCCCTGTTGGTGGCGGCGATGAGACGGAAGTCGACGTCGATCAGGTCTCCTCCACCGACCCGCATGACCTGCTTTTCCTCGAGCACTCTCAACAGCTTGACCTGGAGCTCGGGGTAGAGCTCGCTGATCTCGTCGAGAAACAGGGTGCCGCGATGGGCGAGCTCGAACTTGCCAATCTTGCGGGCAACGGCTCCGGTGAAGGATCCCCTTTCGTGCCCGAAGAGCTCGCTTTCGAGAATGTCCGAGGGAATGGCGCCACAGTTCAGGGCCAGGAATCGCTCTTCGCTGCGCGGACTTGCCTGGTGCAGAGCCTTCGCCACCAGCTCCTTGCCCGTGCCGCTCTCGCCGGTAATCAGGACACTGGAGCGAGTCGGTGCCACGAGGCGCATCTGCTCGAAGAGTCGCTCCATCTGCGCCGACTTGGCGACAATGCTCTCGAATCCGTAGCGCTTGTCGAGCATCGTCCTGAGCGTCGTCACCTCTTCCTTGAGCTGACGGTTCTCCAGAACATTCGTCACCCGCTTGCGCAGCTCGTAGAGGTCGACAGGCTTGGTTAGATAGTCGTCGGCGCCAATCCGCATGGCTTCGACCGCGGATTCTATGCTGCCGAAACCAGTCACCAGAATCACCCCGAAGTCCAGTTCACGGCGACGCACTTCGCTCAAGAAGGCGATTCCGTCGGTGCCCGGCATCCTGAGATCGCAGACTGCCAGGGCTGCCCTCTCGTTCTTGTCCAGGAACTCCAGGGCCCTCTCGGCATCGTCGAAGGTGCGTACCTGGAGACCGGCCTTCTCGAGTGCGATGGCCATGGATTCCCTGGAGCCGGTCTCATCATCGATAACCAGCACCAGGGGCGCTTCACTCGTCATAGCGCCATTTTGGCATACCCGTCCTGTCCCGGCCAGCCCCAAATTCAACTGCCGGGCATGGTGACAAGCGGGATTCGCGTAAACTCTTCGCGGACCGATGGTCACGATGAAGCAGAACCCGCCCGCCACACCTGGCAAGTCTGACTCCGGCACCTCTACTTTGGAGGGAGCGGTGTCCCGGGTGGTGTTCAGCAGCGCAGCCAGCTCCTGGACCGTGCTCCGGCTGACTCTCTCCGACACCAAGCGCACGACGATCACCGCGGTGGGCCCTCTGTACGGAGTTCAGCCAGGAGAGAGTCTTCGCCTCAGTGGCAACTGGGAGGAGAACCGTCGCTTCGGCAGGCAGTTCCGCGTCACCTCCTATCTGGCTCTGCAGCCCAGCACCCTCAAGGGCATCGAGCGCTACCTCGGCTCCGGACTGATTCCGGGTATCGGCCCGGCGCTGGCCGGACGGCTCGTCGCCCGCTTCGGCCTCGACACGCTCGAGGTGGTGGAAAATGATCCTTCGCGCCTCAGCGAAGTGGAAGGTATCGGCCCGGTCCGAGCCGAGCAGATTCGCCTGGCCTGGCGACAGCAACAGGGCCTGCGCGATACCCTGGTCTTTCTGCAATCCCAGGGGATGACAACCGGGCAAGCCCTACGAATTCACAAGCAGCTCGGGGAAACAGCTGTCGCTGCGGTCAGAGCGAACCCCTACAGGTTGGCCGAAGAGGTGACGGGCATCGGGTTCAAGACTGCGGATCAGATCGCGGCGGGCCTGGGCATCACTGGAGACGCGTCTCAGCGGGTCGAGGCAGGGATCCTCTACGCCCTGGATCGCGCCGCGGAAGCTGGACATCTCTACCTACCCCTGCCGCGCCTGAGGGAGGATGCTGGCACCCTCCTCGCGCTCGACGGCGATGGTGTGCCAGTGCGAGCGGCGATCGATACGCTCACCGGCAGAGGCGAGATCGTCATCGAGCCATCGACCTCTCGGCAGACCGATGCGGTGTACCGGTCCAGGCTGCACGCAACAGAAGCGGGCGTCGCCTGCAGAATCGAGAAGCTCCTTGCAAGCCGCTCAGACAGCCGAGAGATCGACATTCCGAAGGCTCTCGCCTGGCTAGAGGAGAATCAGCACCTGGAGCTTGCGCCTCAACAAGTCGAGGCCGTGCGGTGCGCTCTCGACTCGAAGATACTGATTGTCACCGGTGGCCCCGGAACCGGCAAGACGACTCTGGTTCGGGCCATCGTCCAGATCCTCGCCAAAGCCAGACAGCGAGTGCTTCTAGCCGCCCCCACCGGGCGTGCTGCCAACCGACTCAGCGAAGCCACCGGAGCCCCGGCCAAGACCATCCACCGATTGCTGGAGTTCGATCCTCGCCAGATGATCTTCCAGCGCCAGGGCGGACGCCCTTTGGAAGCGGACTACGTCATCGTCGATGAGGCGTCGATGCTCGACTGCTCCCTGGCCTATCACCTGCTCGACGCCATTCCGAATGGCGCCAAGCTGGTACTGGTGGGAGATGTGGACCAGCTACCGTCGGTCGGCCCAGGGCGGGTGCTGGCAGACCTGATCGTATCCCGACGCCCAGCCGTGGTACGGCTTCAAACCGTTTTTCGTCAGGCCGCCCAGAGTCGCATCGTCACCAACGCCCACCGCATTCGCCGGGGCAAGATGCCTGACCTGGAGCACCCAAGCCGAACCACCGATTTCTTCTTCATTGAACGCCAGGAGCCGGAGGCGATTCTGGAAACGATTCTGCACCTGGTGACCCGTCGGATACCGCGCAGCTTCGGCCTCGACGCCCATCGCGACATCCAGGTCCTAGCACCCATGCGCCGGGGCTTGATCGGCACGGAGAACTTGAATATCGAGCTGCAACGGCTCCTGAATCCGCCTTCAGGCCAGGACGCCAGCCCACCCGGACGCCTGCGGGGCGGCGACCGCGTCATGCAGATCCGCAACAACTACGAGCTCGATGTCTTCAATGGCGACGTTGGAAGGGTTCTCCCCAAAGCCGAAAAGGACGAGGGCCTGCGTGTGGATTTCGGTCGCCGGACGGTCGACTACGAGCCGGCCGAGATCGATGAGCTGGTCCTGGCCTATGCCTGCTCCGTCCACAAGTCGCAGGGAAGCGAATACCCCTGCGTGGTCGTCCCAATCCACACGCAGCATTACATGATGCTGCAACGCAATCTGCTCTACACGGCAGTGACCCGCGGCAGGAAGCTGGTCGTTGTCGTGGGCGACCCCCGGGCACTCGGGCTCGCCGTGCGCAACGACCGCCAGCTCGACCGCTACAGCCGCCTCACCGAGCGCCTGGCGCACCCGCCCGCCTCCCGCCCTGGGGGTTGAGGCGTCCGGCGCCACCCTCACACCCGACCTGGGGCGTGGGTCCTGGGTCCTGAACAGATATCCGTCTACTTATTGAGGTCAGTCAGGGCATTGAGGCACTGAGGCAGTGAGGCAGTGAGGCAATGAGGGCCTAAGGGCGNNNNTTGAAGCGGCCGGACCCCGTGCCCCGGCCGGGGTGTGCAGGGGGAACCAAGGATTCCAGGTGAGAGGTCTCTCCAAAGGGTGAGGGTTCGGCGTGGGGACCTCCAGGGGGTTGGTTACTGTGGTAGGGAGGATAGCCCGCTGGGGGCCCCACGTCGGACCCACTCATGAATCGTGGTCAACTGCCCAGGACCCATGCCCCAAAGGCCGGCCGGAGGTACGACGGACTCCTCAACCCCCAAGCCCTCAGAGACCGGCCGAAGGAACGCCGGCCGCTGCATCACTGCTTTGTGGGGCTAGGAAGAAGGGCGGGACCGAAGTCCCGCCCTTTGTTTGCTCGCTCCTGCAGCGATACTCAAGTCAAGGGATCGCGATCGTCATCCGAGGGGCTTGGTTCGTCGAGCTCGATGTCGACGATCCCACCGGCCTCCGGTTCCACGTATTCGATCACCGACTCGGAAGGAGCCACTGGCTCGACCGCTGGCGGCGTCGAGCCGCTCGGTGCAGGCGGTGCAGCCTGCCCACCCCAGCCCTCTGCAGTGCCGAAGCGGGTCAGGACGGCGGCGCCAAACCCCACCGTCCAGGCCAGGTACTTCACCAGGGCCCCGAAGATGGCGAACATCATGACGAAGAACCAGAGCCAGCCGCCGCCGAAATCGAGCAGGTCGGCGATCAGAGACCAGATAGCGATCGAGGCGATTCCCAGGATCAGCACCAGATAGGGGCTGTTCAGGGTCCAGCCGAATCGCTCCTCGAGAATCCTGCCCAGCCGCATCGCGACGGCACAGAAACCCATGAACGCCAGCAAAAGGAGACCCAGAATGGCGAATGGGAGCAGCAGGAGAAGCGGTATCCCGATGATGGAGATCACGAGGACCAGCAGCACCACGATGAACAGTGGCAAGATCAGGATCTGCGACAGCAGTCCCACTAGCCCGGACTTCCAGGGTTCCGTGGCCACCTTGCGCTCCATCCTCTTCAGGGGCTTGCGGCCAAGCAGCAGTACCAGGCAGGCGAACAGCAGGAACATGACCAGGAAGAAGCCATGCCATGCCGCGCTCATGGCAACGTCCATGGGCCCGAAGTCATGCCAATCATCGCTGTCATGCCATCCATCAGGGCGGAAGAACACTCCGGCTCCGGGGCGCCAGAATCGAAAATCCTTGCCAAACGGAACTGAAACCCTCTCGCCGCCGACTCTCACGTCACCGGTCTCTTCGACCTGGCCGCCGACAGCCACAACATCGCCCGCCACATCAGCACCCTCTTCCAGATGGACATCACCACCCACCGCAACGACGTCTCCAGTCACCTCGCCGGAGACGGTCACGGAGCTTCCAATCGCGGCGGCATCGCCTCTCACCTTGCCTCGGATGGTGAGCGGTGCGCCAAAAACCACCGCCTCTCGTGCGATCTCGTCCTCTTCCACCGTGAGGCTGGTGCCGAAGACGACCTGGGTGTCCTTCTTCTTGAGCTTCTTCTCGATGGTCGCGATGACCTCCTCCACATCCTCCAGGTCTGCCTCTTCATCGACGACGACCTCTGCGATCACCGCGATTTCCTCGGGCTCGGCGACGAACAGAGCTCGGAGTTGCGCCTCCCCCAACTCAGACAACTGCAGCACGAGATTCGTGTCGGCTTCACCGAGCTTCTCCCGGAGCTCGTCAATCGTGACGACCTCTCCGTCGGCCGCCAGCTCCCCGCCACTGATCTCGATGGTGGAGACCGGGCTGTCGCCGACCGCCGCCTCGAGCAGGACGCCCCTCGCCAGCAGCTTGACATCGAACCGTTCGAGAGTCCGCTCTCGAAGCTCGAAGTCCTCCGGCTCCAGAACGATCTCGGCCGTCACCTTTACCTGCGCCCCGAGAAAGGCACCATTCAGGAACACCAGCGCCAGGACCCACACACCCAGCCTCGCGCCTGGCCACTTCCACGTTGCGTTTGGATCAGATCGAACGAACATAACGAGCACTCCTCTCGGAATCGATCAAACTTTGCAAGAAGCGAAAGGCGACGAGGCTCAGCAGCACGCTCAACGCCATGACGCCCAAGAAGGTCGGTGAGGAAAACACCGAAGATAGGACCGCACCTGCTTCGGAAACGTCGCGCCAGTAGGCCAGTCCCGCCCCCAGGCGCTGAAAGAACGCCACCACGCCACCGAGAATCGCTCCAATCAGCCGAGCCGGATGCAACAGGCCCAGAGTGGGTTGGAGAAGGCTCGGCACGAGGACAGCGGCCAGCCCGGAAAGAAGCAGGCTGACAGCCAGGGTGAAGCGCAATGCCCAGGCAGGATCCAGGAGCCCTGTTCGCCCGGGTTCGGGCACGATTCCGGCCGATACGAGAACCCGCTCGGCAAAGCCGACGGGAATCGGCACCTCGGGGAGACTCGACATCACCTGCCTCAAGGCCTGTTCGGACGCATGATCGGAGCTGGATTGTTCCTGCTCCAACCAGATCTGAACTGCCTTTTTGAGCCTTCGTTGCACTTTCATCCTCCTCTAATGCGCCCTACGTGGCCTTGCAGCCTGAAGTTTCGTTGATTTTCGGCCATTTTCAACGTTTCTTGAGCTCCCAGCCTCGAGCCGTCAGATATCGAGCCATCGCCTTGCGAGCGCGGAACAAATGGGTCTTGACGGTGCCCAGTGGAAGATCCGTGACTTCTGCGATCTCCTCGTAGGACAGGCCCTCGTGAAACCGCAAGAGCACGACTTCCCGGTGCTCTGGACGCAGCCTCTCCAGAGAGGCCTCCAAGTCTCTCGCCAGGTCCTGTCGCTGCAGTGCCGAGTCCGGCGACTCGGACTCACTGTCTGGGACCACAGCCAGCAGGTCCGGTTCTCCATCCGGCGTCTCCAGAGCGACGGTGTCGAGCTGCTTCCGACGCAGATAGTCGATGGCGGTATTGTGAGCGATCTTGAACAGCCAACTGGAGAACTTGCGCGTACGATCAAAAGTCCCCAGAGCCCGGAAAGCTTTGACGAAGACCTCCTGCGCCAGGTCCTCCGCCAGCATCGAATCGCGAACCATCCTCTGCAGCAGGGCCCAGATCGGGCGCTGATATCTCAGCACGAGCTGCCGATGGGCTTCCTGGGAGCCATCGAGAGCCTCTTGAATGAGCTCGGCATCCTGCTGCTTCGGATTGCTCAATGTGGGATCCTGCACGCCGGAAGACCGGGTAGGTCTTCCTCATTCTAGCCCGACTTACCCATCGACTCCCCTGCCGAGGGGGACACCACGTACAACACTGCACCGGCGGCCTTCCTGCCCGATATACTCACACCGGCCCTGGGACTCGGGCGACGACGAGGAAACGATGTCAGAAACAGCAACCTGGACAGCTTCCGACCTCGACCTGATGGAGCAGCGTGGAGTCTCGTCCGAGGAGATCGCCCGCCAGCTGAAGATTTTCCGTCGCCCTGCACCGGTGACCCGACTCGAGCGGCCTTGTCGACTCGAGGACGGCATCCAGCAGGTTTCAGAAGGAGATGAAGACCAGCTCCTGAAGGAGTGGCAAGAGCTGGCGAGGGGTGGGCGACTGGCCAAGTTCGTACCGGCATCCGGAGCCGCTACCAGGATGTTCAGGGACATGAAGAGCGCTCTTCAGGGACTCACGGACGGCTCGTACGGGACGCCAGCCAACGACTCAGGACTCATGCACCGACTGGTGACGGCGCTGCCGGACTTCCCCTTCTGGGAACGGCTTCAGTCGGTGACGGGAACCGAGGAGCCCACATTCGGTCTCGAGCCGAGCCGCGAGAAGGTTCGCCAGCTCCTGGTCAGCCTGTTGGAGCCGAGCGGCCTCGGTCTGGCGACCCTGCCGAAGGGCCTGATCGAGTTCCATCGCTATGAGTCGGGGCCCCGCAGCGCCTTCGAGGAGCAGCTGATAGAAGGAACCACTTATCTTGCAGCCGCGGGCGGCAAGTGTCGCTATCACTTCACTGTCTCGGCGGAGCACCTGGCTGCCTTCGAAAAGGCCCTGGCTTCGGCCGCGCCCAGGATCGAGCGTGATGCCGGCATGGGCCTCGAGGTGTCCTTTTCCACCCAGAGCCCTGCGACCGACACGATGGCCGTCGATCTCGAGAATCGCCCTTTCCGACTCGCCAATGGCGAGCTCCTCTTCCGACCGGCAGGTCATGGCTCGTTGATCGAGAACCTGTCCCAGATCGATGGGGACGTCGTCTTCATCAAGAACATCGACAACATCGCTCCGCAGCGGCAACACGCGGACTCGGGGCGCTGGAAGCGCCTCCTTGCTGGCAAGCTCGGGCGGTTGCAGAAGAGTATCTTCGCCCTGGCAGGAAGGCTCGAATCCGCCTGCACCGAGCAGCTGGTGGAAGAGGCTCTCGAGTTTCTTCGTCAGGAGTTGGGCGTCCAGGTGGACCCAGACACCCTCGGATCGGGCCTCTTCTCACGACGCGAGGTCGTGATGGGACTGCTCGATCGACCGCTGCGGGTATGCGGCGTGGTGCGCAACGAAGGGCAGCCGGGTGGCGGACCTTTCTGGGTTCATCAGGCGGCAAGAGGCCTCACGTGCCAGATCGTCGAGACCGCTCAGGTCGACCGAGACGATCCGGCCCAGGACGAGATCTTGAACGCCTCGACCCACTTCAACCCGACCGATCTGGTCTGCGGGCTGAAGAATCGAACGGGTGAGCCCTACGAGCTCTCGCGGTTCATCGATACCGAGATGTCCTTCGTGACCGAGAAGAGCCATGAGGGCCGTCCCTTGAGGGCCCTCGAGCGGCCTGGCCTGTGGAACGGAGCCATGGCCGGGTGGAACACCGTCTTCGTCGAGGTGCCACTGTCGACGTTCACCCCGGTCAAGTCGGTGTTCGACCTGCTGCAGGCCGAACACCGGTCTTGAATCCCAACTACTCGCCCGCACCTAGAAAGCGTGCAGGTACAGGTCGCGCTCCCAGTCGTGGACGTGGGAGATGTAGTCGTGCCACTCCTGACGCTTGGCGCGGACGAAGTTCTCGGTGATGTGCTCGCCGAGCGCCTCCTCGATGGTCGCGTCCTTCTCCAGAGCATCCAGAGCTTCGGACAGATCGGCCGGCAGGGCGTCGATCTTGAGTCGCTTCTTCTCCCTCTGGCTCATGGTCCAAATGTTCTTGTTCACCGGCGGCCCCGGATCCAGATCGTTCCGGATTCCATCCAGCCCAGAGGCCAACATGGCAGTGAAGGCGAGATAGGGATTGCAGGCCGGGTCCGGCATTCGGACCTCGCACCGGGTGGACATGCCTCGGCGATCGGGGACACGCACCAGCGGGCTGCGGTTCTTTTCCGACCAGGCGATAGCGGTCGGGGCTTCGTAGCCCGGCACGAGCCGTTTGTAGGAGTTGATCAACGGATTGGTGACCGCCACGAAAGCCTTGGCGTGCTTGAGGACACCCGCGATGTAGCCCAGCGCTACCTTCGACAACTCCCACTCGGCTTGCGGATCGTAGAAAACATTCTCGCCCTTTTTGTTCAGAAGACTCTGGTGGGTATGCATGCCCGAGCCATTGACGCCAAAGATCGGCTTCGGCATGAACGTGGCGTGCAGGCCATGATCCAAAGCGACCTTCTTGACCACGAAACGGAACGTAGCCACTTTGTCGGCGCAGTCGAGAGCCTCTGAGTACTTGAAGTCGATCTCGTGCTGGCCCGGTGCTACTTCGTGGTGCGCGGCCTCGACCTCGAAGTCCATGGACTCGAGGACCGACACGATGTCGCGTCGGCACTCCTCACCCAGATCCACCGGGGTCAGATCGAAGTAGCCGCCGACATCATGGGTCTCCACCATCGTGTCTCCATTCTCGTCCTTCTGAAACAGGAAGAACTCGGCCTCCGGCCCGGCCACCATCTCGAAGCCCATCCTGTCGGCGGCGGCGATCTGTCGCTTGAGGGCCAGACGAGGACAACCCGCGAACTCGGATCCGTTGGGTCGATGGATGTCGCAGATCACACGGCCTACCCGGGAGCCGTCCGCACTGGCCCAGGGATTGACCTGAAAGGTATTCAGATCAGGCACCAACAACATGTCGGACTCTTCGATGCGGACGAAGCCCTCGATCGAAGAGCCGTCGAACATGATCTGCCCGTCGAGGGCCTTTTCGAATTGACTTCGTGGCACTTCCACGTTCTTCAGAACACCCATGATGTCGGTGAACTGGAGGCGCAGGAAGCGCACATTCTCAGCGTCAGCGGTCTTCAGAATCTCGGCTTTGGATAGCAAAATGTCCCTCCTTCGTTTTCGATTTCGCAAAAAATACCCCATGAACTGCGAGAAAGCAACAGTAATATTGCAAAATGACAAAGAATTCGGACTCAAAGTGCAACTCGCCGGTTCTCTCGGACCTCCTGGTGCTCTGGTCTTCCTCCTGCAGGTATTTCTCCTGCCACTCCCGAGACCCCTCCAATCCGATGCCGGCTTCCTGTGGTAGCGTCCGACTACACCTGGTCGGTTCTGAATTGAACCGATGAACTCCTGCTTCACGTAGGTTTTCGAGCTAGCGGGCCTCACTCTTGTCACGGCCCTCGAAGAGGAACCTCCGATGTCTGATACCGAGTCAACAGACAGAACCGATCACTCGACCACGCGCCGGGGCATCTCCTGGTCTCTCGTCACCAAGATCCTTCTGGCTTTCGTCGCGTTGGCGTTGCTCATCCTGATCGGTCGCCGACTCGGGGCCTACATCCCACAGTTTGCCGAATGGGTCGATTCCCTCGGTGTCTGGGGTCCGCTCGTCTTTATTGTCGGCTACGCTGTCGCGACAGTGGCATTCATCCCTGGATCGCTGCTGACACTGGCCGCCGGCGCGATCTTCGGTCTGGCTAGGGGTACGCTCTTCGTCTTCATCGGCGCCGCGATCGGCTCGGCACTGGCATTTCTCGTCGCCAGATACCTGGCTCGCTCCTCCATCGAGCGTCGGCTCGAGGGTCGGCCGCGCTTTGCCGCTATCGACAAAGCGGTGGCCAAGGAAGGCCGGAAGATCGTCTTCCTCTTGCGCCTTTCACCAATCTTTCCCTACAACCTGCTCAACTACGCCCTGGGCCTCACCAGCATGAGTTTCCGTGACTATGTGATCGCAGCCTTCGGAATGCTCCCTGGCACCTTCCTGTATGTCTACTATGGAAAGGCACTCGGTAGTCTGGCGGCCGTGGCCGGAGGGGTAGAGGTCGAAAAGGGAGCGGGCTATTGGGTGGTCCTTGGCGCCGGCTTGCTCGCCACTGTCGTGGTGACCACATTCGTGACCCGAATCGCCGGTCGAGCCCTTTCCCAGGAGGTGCACGATGACTGATCCCCAATCTCCGAAGCCTCCGTCCCCGAGCGGCGTTGATCCAGAGCTGCTCGAGCTGGTGCAGCCCTTCGATAGCTACAACCAGATCCTGCTCGACAACGTCCATCCGCCCGAGTGGCTCAATCCGGAGCCCCAGGAGCGCTATCACCTGGTGGTTCTGGGAGCCGGCACTGCCGGACTCGTCTCGGCCGCTGGCGCAGCCGGTCTCGGTGCTCGGGTAGCGCTCATCGAGCGCCGCCTCATGGGGGGCGATTGCCTCAACTACGGATGCGTGCCTTCCAAGGCGATGATCAGCGCAGCCCGAGCCTGGCACGAGGCTCGTACCGCGGCCGAGCGATTCGGCGGACCGAGAGTGGATGGCGAGGGGGACTTCGGAGCCGTCATGCAGCGCATGCGACGACTTCGATCCAGCATCAGCCGCCATGACAGCGCGAGTCGATTTCGCGACCTTGGCATCGATGTGTTCATCGGCGAGGGTCACTTCGTGTCGGGCGACGCCATCGAAGTCGCAGGAGTTCGTCTCCGATTTCGGCGAGCCATCATCGCGACAGGAGCTCGGCCGGTCGCTCCCCCAATTCCCGGCTGCGAGGAAGGCTGTTTCCTGACGAACGAGACCGTCTTCACCTTGACCGAGCGCCCCCCCCGTTTCGGTGTCATCGGAGGCGGCCCGATCGGTTGTGAGCTCGCCCAGGCCTTTGCCAGATTCGGCAGCCGGGTGACCCTGTTCGATATGGCACCCCATGTCCTTTCCCGAGAGGAAGCCGATGCTGCCGAGATCGTCCAGCAAGCCATGCTCCTGGATGGGGTCGACCTGCAGCTCGGGGTACGGGTGCAGAGAGTCGAGACCAGCTCTGGAGGGAAGGTCGTGCACTTCGAACGGGATGGAGAGCCTTGCCGAGTCGAGGTCGACGAGTTGCTGCTGGCGGTCGGGCGCGCTCCAAACGTCGAAGGCATCGGGCTCGAGGCCGCCGGGGTCGCATTCGAACGAACGGGAGTCGAGGTCGACGATCGGCTGCGAACCACCAACAACAAGATCTACGCCGTGGGCGATGTCGCTTCCAGGTTCAAGTTCACCCATGCGGCGGATGCCCTGGCTCGCATCGCCATCCAGAACTCGCTCTTTTTCGGCCGGGCGAAGGCCAGCGACCTGGTCATTCCCTGGTGTACCTACACCAGCCCCGAGCTCGCCCATGTCGGTCTGAGCCAAGACAACGCCAAGAAGAACGGCGTTCCGGTCGACGTCCTGACGATTCCTCTCGACCAGGTCGACCGTGCCATCCTGGATGGCGCCGAGGAGGGTTTTCTTCGCCTGGTCACGAGGAAGGGCAAGGATCGCATCCTGGGCGCCACGCTGGTGGCGGATCACGCTGGGGAGATTCTGGGAGAGCTGACACTGGCCGTCAAAGCAGGAATCGGCCTGAACACGATCGCCGGTACGATCCACGCCTATCCAACGCAGGCCGAAGTCTTCAAGAAGGCGGCCGATACGTGGCGACGCGGTAAACTGACCCCAATGGTGAAGAGCATCTTCAGCGGGTTTTTCAAGCTCTTCTCCTGAGACCCTCGAAGAAGCCCGGACCTGCGACCTGATCATGGGCTCCGGGTGGCCGCAGAAGACAGTTTGGGTTCGACTCCTGGCCATCTCCTTCGATAGACTCCGCCCTGATGTACCGGCTGCACATTGTTCCTGCTCATGGGGACCCGTTCGATCAGGTCCTGGAGGGAGACTCCTTGATCGTCGGGCGGTCTTCCGCCGCCGAGCTGGTGCTGGCCGATCGATTCCTCTCCCGCAAACACGCCCGCCTGTTCCACGACAACGGGGCCTGGATGGTCGAGGACCTCGGTTCTCGCAACGGAACTCTTGTCAACGGGATCAAGATCGAGGAGCCGACGAAGCTCAAGTCTGACGATGAGATTCGTCTCTCGGGCAGCGTCATCATGGTGCGCTCGGGTGACAAGAAAGACGACAAGGTAGTCACCACTGGGGCGAAGCACGACACTGCCCAGACCGTCTTTCGGCGTGCATCCGACCTCATCAGTCGTCAATCCTCGGACGTCTCCGGCGGGCTGACCACTCCCGAGGCGCTTCGCCGACAGACCGAGCGTCTGCGCCTGCTCAACGACATCCACCGAGCCCTAGGGCAGTCCCTCGAGCTGGACGAGCTGCTCGAAATGATCCTTCTGCGAGCCTTCGAACAGTTGGAGCCCGAAGAGGGTGTCATCATCCTCACGGACGGAGAGGGCGGGTACCGAAGAGCGGCCCGCCGCACAGCCCCGGGAGTGGACACCAACTACGTCTTTTCCGAGACGCTGATCACCGAGGTTGCCGAGAAGGGAATGGCGGCACTGGTGCTGGATGTGGAGACCGACTCGCGGTTCGGCAATGCGCAGAGCATCTTGAGCTCCGGAATCCGAAGTCTTGTAGCGGCACCCTTCCTCGACGCCGCGGGCTCCCTGGGCATGATTGCTCTGAACTCCCGCTATCACAAGCGGCAGTTCGACGAAGACGACATGGAGCTGCTGGTGTCACTGGCCTCAGTGGCGGCTTTGCGGATTCGCAACGTTGCTCTCGCCGAAGAAGCCGCGGAGCGACGGCGGCTGGAAGAAGAGCTCAAGCTGGCCCGGCAGATCCAGGTTGCCCTGCTGCCGAGCCAGTTGCCCGACGTCGAGGGTTACGAGCTCTGGGGCGGCAACGTTCCTTCGCGCGGAGTCTCGGGAGACTACTTCAAGATCGAAGAGCGCTCGGAGGGCGGCGAGCTCGTGTTCGTCATTGCCGATGTGTCAGGCAAGGGCATTGCGGCCTCTCTCTTGACCGCCTCTCTCGAAGCTCTGTCCGCGGGCCCTATCGAGGTCGGCCAGGACCCGGCGGAGATCTGTACGAAAGTGGGCCGCCGCCTCTACCAGCGGACCCCCCCTGCCAAGTACGCGACGATGATCCTGGGCATTCTCAACCGAGAGTCCGGCCAGTTTCTCTACACCAACGGAGGCCACAATCCGGCACTGGTGATCCGCGCCAGCGGTGAACACGAGGAGCTCAAGCCCACCGGAATGCCCGTGGGACTGATGCCCGAAGCCCAGTACACCCAAGACAGCGTAGAGCTCGGCCCTGGGGATCTGTTGGTGCTCTACACCGACGGAATCACCGAGGCGGCCAACCCGGAAGACGACGAGTACGGCATCGAAAGGCTCGCCGCAGTCTGCAGTGAGAATCGTCAGGCGAGCCTGGACGATCTGGCGGCGGCCATCGAGCAGAATCTCGACGACTTCACCCAGGGAGTGCCCTACGCGGACGACCGCACCTTCGTCCTCACCCGACGCACGAGCTCCTGAAGTCGGACCGGGTTCAACCCATTTGATCCCATCAATATCTCCCCCACCCTCGTGGGTGGGACTGCGGCCCACCTCATCATGGGGTGCGGTAGTGCCCCCCACAACGATATAAAGCAACTGACACTTTCGGATTCTCCGGCCTCCGGGTCGAAGGGTGGAGAGCTGCTTCTCGGCAGCCGACACCTGCATGCCCGACCTGGGTCGGGAGGTAGCCTCGTGCCGATGGATAGCAGGAAACGGGATTTACCCCATCGAATCGTCGTCACGGGTTCGGCCGTGCACATGGGGCGTCAGCTCATGAACGCCGAACTGCAGAGCTATCAGGTCTACTCCATGGCCACGCCCTTCGCCACTGATCTAATCGAAAAGAGCTGCGAATCCATCTCCGGGGCCCAGCGTGAGGTTGGGAAGGGATGATCGCGAACCGTACTCTGACGCCCCTCACCACCGCTTCAGCCACACCCTGCAAGCCATTCATCTATTGCTATTCACTCATACAAGCTCGGTCCCAGGCCGCGGATATTCAGTCCACTCTCGACAGGAGGAACAAGATGCAGAAGAGTCGAACACAACCGTCAAGAAGTATCGGATGGACGATCGCGGCCCTAGCAGCCTTGGCCCTTATGGTTCCCCAGGCCGCCTCGGCCTGGTGGTGGATCCAGCCAGAGTACGAGGTCAGACTGAAAGTCATCGGCTCGTCGGTCTTCCCGTTCAGGTCCGACGACCCGGCCGATTTCTGGATGGTCAGCACCTCCGGCTGGCCGCTGACCATGTATCTCAGAGCCGACCACGAATACCTGGGGATCGGAACTCCGTACGGCTACCCCTACTACCCCACTATGGATACACCCCTACCCTTCCCACTGGTCTTCGGCGATGAGAACGCTCCCTACGGGCCTGACGAGTGTCCTTCATGGAACGACCCACTTGGGTTCGTCGTGGAGGGGTGTATCAGTGTGGCTCAGCCGTGGCCGGTCGACGAGACGATTCTGCCCTTCATTCCAGGCCTGACGGTGCCGGACAGTTGCTGTTCAGACCGCCCCAACTGCTGCACAGGAGCGGTTTGCCCGGTGGATGCGCCTCCGTGCAACTGCACCGACGCTCCTGTTCTCTGCGAAGCGCCACCAAGTCAAGTCCTGACTACTCAGCAGGACGCCGGAGGTACCTTCAGGGATTGGTACGAGTACGTCGGACCGCGGCTTGGAAGCGATACCGACGAGTACACCTACGGCAGTAACCCACGCCTCGAGGGTCTGGTCATCACCGCCGACGTCGGACCCAGCATCGAGACCGACGAGAACTTCAACCGCACCGGGCGTTGCCACAATCTGGCCGGCTTCACCCAGTCAGTCAGCTATGTGCTGTCGGACAAGTTCTACAACACTTCGGTCGTGGCCCAAATGAACGTGCCAGCTTGGCTGTTCTCACCCGTGGTGGTGGCTGACAACGAGGTCACTGATGACTGCGACGGTGACCCGACCAACTTCACGGACAGCTTGCTGCGCATCGACGGACTGCCCTGGGACGATCCGGACGATTTCGATGCCACTGGAGCCCCGCTCTACACCACCTACTGCTCCGGCTCCTCCCACGCCTACATGATCTCCTTGACCCGAGACATGCTCGTTACCGCCCGGGTGTTTGTGGTACAGGTCGACGAGAACGGCGAAGGGCCCGATTTCCTGGAGGACTGGGACGGCGATGGCGCTTGCAGCGCAGCCGATGCGGAAGCTCAGGGATGGCGACTGCTCTCGAAAGAAGAGATCATTCGATTCACCCAGGCCCACGAGGAGGAGGTGCCGTTTCAGTTCGACTTCGACGGCAACGGTAACCCAGGGAACCCGGTACTACCTGGCGGTACTGGAGGATTGACCAGACCCCCACGCTGAGTGCATTTGACCGAGACCTGAATCGATTAAATCCCCGGCCTGGGCGAGCTCGCGAGCTCGTACCAGGTCGGGCAGGTTCGGGTCTGCCTCAGACCACAGATCCAGGACCTCACGAGCTTCCTCAGCCGCTTCGCCCTGTCGCTCCATGGCGAGTTGTACCTCCGAGAGCTCTAGAAGGGCGCGACGACGGTCCAGCTCGAGATCCAGCCTCGGATCGGCGGGATCTCTCTCGGTCGCCGCCTGGCGAGCGGTGGCCATAGCCTCTTGAAGCCGGCCAGCCGACCGATAGGCCTGCGCCAAGCCGAGTCGATAGACGGCGTACTCGTAGCCCTCCAAGGCGACCGCACGCGTCAACTCCTCGATGGATCTGTTGAGCTCCCCCTGTGCCAGCAGTGCGGAACCTCTCAGGAATGCCGCAGCCTTGTCCTCGGTTCGGTCCGGATTGCCGGCAGGCAAGGAACCCTCGAGGATCCTGAGCGCGGTCGCATCCAGGGCTGAATATTCTCCTTGTCGAAGCTCGAGAAGGCCCCGAGCGAACAGATAGCGCGTCGGTACTCCAGGGGAGGCATCGATCGACTGCTCGATAAGTCGACGGGCCCGCCCAGACTCACCAATCTCCATTCGACAGATACCTCGAGTCGAAAGGGACATGGCTTCGCGGATCTGCTCGGCTGCGATGGGCTCCTCGAGAGACCGCAAGACCTCCTCGGCATTGCGAAATCGTTGCTCGCTCCTCAGGATGGAGGACAGTTCGAAACCGGCGTCGATGCGATTGCGCGGCGGGGCATCCTCATTCACCACCAGCGCCCGAAGCCTCTGACAAGCCTCCGTGCTTCTGTCGGTCAGAAACTCGACTACGGCGAGGCTCACGGTCGAGTAGTGAAAGGTCGGATCGATCTCCAGAGCCTTCGAGTACTCCGAGACGGCCAGGTCGAACTCTCCCTGAGCTCGATAAGCGTCTGCCAAGAGATGGTGCCCGTTGGAGCTGTCGGGTTGCAGCCGCACGTACTCCTGCAGCTCGGTGATGGCCTGGCTCAGGTCGCCCAGGTACAAGTGAGCTTCGCCGAGCATGCTCCGGATCGAAGCGCTCTCAGGCTCCAGCTCCGCGAGGATCCGGAGCTCCTCGATCTCGTCCTCGTAGCGCTCCATGGCCGATAGCGCGTGGGCCAGGAAGTAGCGCGCCTCGGTGTCGTAGGGGAGCCGCTCCAAGATCTCTCGATAGCCAGTTTCCGCCTCCTGGTAGCGCCGAGAGATGTAAGCCTCTCCAGCTCGAATGTACCGGGCTTCCCGCTCCGGCACCCTGTCCGCTTCGGCAGCTGCCAGCCGAATCAAATCCAATGCCTCATCTGTTCTGCCGGTCTCGGCCAAAGTGAAGGCCAGACGATAGCGGGCCATGGTGAAGTCGGGTGCCAACACCAGAGCTCCGGTGAGAGCCGCTTCCGCATCGTCGTACTCGTAGTCCGAAAGGGAGGAGAGTCCCCGCGCGTAGGACTCGTACGCTTCGGGATTGCTGGCAGCGAAGTCCGCAGCATAGATATCGACCGACTCGGTTGGCGGAATCTCCAGCCCCCTGCGGGCGGCAGACGCAAGCTGCTCGGAGCCCAGTATGAGCTCCTCGGACCCAACGGCCTCCAGGCGCTCTGACACAAGCTCTCGCTCGGCGGCCGCATCGGTGAGCCTTGCCGACACCATATAGCCGTCCACGGCTGGAAGGATCTCGCCACTGAAGAGGTAGGCGATGCCCTCCTCGGCCGCATCTGCGGCCGAGACTTGCCCATCGTGACTCTTCAAGAGCGCGCTCAATCGATCCAGTGAGACGACCCGCACGTGCCGAGACTGCGCGAGGTTGTCGCTGACCAGCCGGGCCAGGCCCTCACCGAGCCAATCGAGATCGGTATTACCCGTGAGATTCCGGAAAGGCAGGACTCCCACCGCTGGGACGTCCGCGATGCTGCTGGAAACCCCGATGGCATCAGTCGCAGCGCTCCCCTCTTCTACTAGGGGAGCGCGACTCCTGAAGAACCACACTCCGAGACCCACCGAGACAAGGGCGATCACGGCTGCTGCCGCAGCACCAACCTTCTTTCGATGACGGCGCATGTGGAGCGCGAGCGAAGTCTCGACCCGCTCGGCTTCGAGATCGGCCAGAATCTCGCTCGCATCTCCATACCGAACAGCTGCATCCCTCGCCAGACACCGGTCCAAGATCTTGCGCAAATAGTCGGGGATGTCGGGATTGAGCTCCGCGGCCGGCTTGGGATCTCGCTGGACCCGCCGCATCATGATCTCGAAGCTCGACTCACCCGTAAACGGGAGGTCGCCCGTGAGCATCTGGTAGAGCATGACTCCCAGGGCGTAGACGTCGGTTCCGGCCCCCACTTTGTCCCCTTTCACCTGCTCCGGTGACATGTAGTGGGGGGTGCCCATGATGCTGCCGGTCTGGGTCAGGGCGCTCGCCTGCACCGATCTGGCCAGACCGAAGTCGGTAACGAAGGCCGTACCGTCTGGCGTCATCATGACGTTCTCGGGCTTCATGTCCCGATGAATGACGGTCTTGGCATGGGCCGCAGCCAATGCACTGCAGAGCTGCCGGAAGATGTTCAGCGTTTCGGCGAGTGACAGCCTCCCCTTTCGGCGAAGGAACCCGGCCAGATTCTCCCCCTCCACGTACTGCATGGTGAGGAACTTCTTCCCGTCCGCTTCTCCCAGGTCGAAGACCCGCAGCACATTGGGATGGGTGACCTCACTGGACAGCTGGATCTCGCGCTTGAACCGTTTCAGGACCTCCGGCTGATTGGCGAGCTCTGGGCGGATCTCCTTCAGAGCCACGTCCCGATTCAGCTCCCGATCCCGAGCGAGATAGACCGCCCCCATCCCACCCTTGCCGAGAAGTCGACGAGTCTCGTAGCGCGAGCCGAAGGAAGGCAGCGAGTCGGACTCGACAAGGGTCCTCTGCTCGGAGTCCAACAGCGTTTCAGACGGAGAGTCACCCACCGGCGACAGCTCGGTCTCCAGTTCCCCGGGAAGCGTCTCGACGGGGCCCGAGGCCGGAGTCGGAAGGGAGGTTTCGTTCAGGCTGGTGGAGCATTGGGAGCAGAAGACAGCGCCCTCTGGGTTCGGGGTTCCACAGTCTGGACACTCCATCAGGCGCGCACCTTCGAAGCTGTCCCCCGCCCTACCCTCCGGAGCCTGAGAACGAACCCTTCAGGTAGTCCCGATTCATGCGGGCGATGAATTCGATCGAGATCCCCTTGGGGCAGGCGGCTTCGCACTCCTGGAAGTTGGTGCAGCTGCCGAAGTAGGACTCCATTTCATCCACCATCCGCTGGACCCGCCTGTAGCGCTCGGGCTGGCCTTGAGGCAGTAGCGCCAGGTGAGAGACCTTGGCAGCCGTGAACAACTGAGCAGCGCCGTTCGGACATTGGGCCACGCAGGCTCCGCAACCGATACATTCGGCTGCATCCATGGCCTTGTCGGCAATAGGCTTCGGAATCGGGATCAGGTTGGCCTCGGGGGCACTGCCTGTATTGACGGAGACGAAGCCGCCGGACTGAACGATCTTGTCGAACGGAGCCCGGTCCACCACCAGATCCTTGATGACGGGAAATGCCTTCGATCTCCAGGGCTCGACGCGGATGGAGTCACCATCTCGGAATTTGCGCATGTGCAGCTGGCAGGTGGCTGTCCCCTTCTCGGGACCATGCGCCTTGCCGTTGATCATGACACCACAGGAACCGCAGATGCCTTCGCGACAGTCGGACTCGAAGGCGATCGGTTCTTCACCCGTCTGGGTCAGCTCTTCATTCAGCACATCGAGCAGCTCGAGGAAGGACATGTCCGGGCTGGCATCCGAGATCGAATAGGTGACGAAGCGCCCTCGAGAGTCGCGAGTCTTCTGACGCCAGATTTCGAGTGTCAGCTTCATCACTTGTAGCTCCTCTGGGTCAGCGGCACGTTGTCGAACTGGAGCGGCTCCTTGTGCAGGATCGGCTCACCTCCCTCGCCTCCGAACTCCCACGCCGCCGCGTAAGTGTAGTGCTCGTCGTCCCGCAACGCCTCGCCTTCGGGGGTTTGATACTCCTCCCGAAAATGGGTGCCACAGGATTCCCCGCGGTTCAGAGCATCGCGGCACATCAGCTCGGCCAGTTCGAAGTAGTCCGCCACCCTTCCTGCTCTTTCCAGCGACTGGTTGAGCTCTTCTCCACTGCCTGGAACCGACACCGATTCCCAGTACTCTTCTCTGAGGGCCCGGATCTGACCCATCGCCTCCTCGAGACCCGCCGCGTTGCGGGACATTCCGCACTTCTCCCAACAGATGTGTCCAAGCTCGCGGTGCAGTGAGTCCACCGTGCGTTTGCCGCTCGAGGAGAGCAACTTCTGAACCCGGCCGAGAATCTCCTGTTCGACTTCCCTGAAGCCGGCATGATCGGTAGGGATGGGCTCTTCTCCCATGTGTCGGGCAAGATAGTCGCCGATCGTGTAGGGCAAGACGAAATAGCCGTCGGCCAGTCCCTGCATCAAAGCACTGGCTCCCAATCGGTTGGCGCCGTGGTCGGAGAAGTTGGCCTCGCCGATGACGTAGAGACCCTCGATCGTGGACATGAGGTTGTAGTCGACCCACAGGCCACCCATGGTGTAGTGGGGCGCAGGGTAGATCCTCATCGGCACTTCATAGGGGTTCTCACCCGTGATGCGCTCGTACATCTCGAAAAGATTACCGTACTTCTCCTCGATCGCCGGCTTGCCCAGCCTCTGAATGGCGTCGGCAAAATCCAGGTAGACACCCCTTCCACCGTGACCGACGCCTTTGCCCTCGTCACACTCTGTCTTGGCGGCGCGTGAGGCAATGTCCCGAGGGACCAGATTGCCGAACGCCGGATACCGGCGCTCCAGGTAGTAGTCCCGCTCCGTTTCCGGGATGTCGGTAGCTGACCGCGTGTCATCCGCCTTGAACGGCACCCAGATGCGACCGTCGTTTCTCAGCGACTCGCTCATCAAAGTGAGCTTGGACTGGTAGTCACCGTGCTGTGGGATGCAGGTCGGATGGATCTGTGTGTAGCACGGATTCGCAAACAGGGCACCCCTTCGATGAGCCCTCCAGATGGCGGTCGCATTGCAGCCCTTCGCGTTGGTCGAAAGGAAGAACACGTTGCTGTAGCCGCCGGTGGCAACCACCACCGCGTCTGCCGACCACGATCGAATCTCACCCGTGACCATGTCCCGCGTGACGATGCCGCGCGCCCGGCCACCGATGACCACCAGATCCAGCATTTCGGTACGGGGATACATCTGCACTTGGCCTGCGGCCACCTGTCGCGACAGAGCCTGATAGGTCCCCAGCATCAACTGCTGACCGGTCTGCCCCCGAGCGTAGAAGGTCCGCGAAACCTGGGCGCCACCGAAGGATCGGTTGTTCAGCATTCCGCCGTACTCTCGGGCGAACGGGACCCCCTGGGCGACGCACTGGTCGATGATGTTGACGCTGACCTGTGCCAACCGATGGACATTGGCTTCGCGCGATCGGAAGTCCCCTCCCTTGACCGTGTCGTAGAACAGTCGCCAGATGCTGTCGCCATCGTTCTGGTAGTTCTTGGCCGCGTTGATGCCCCCCTGAGCGGCGATGGAGTGAGCGCGTCGTGCGCTGTCCTGATAGCAAAAACAGTGGACGTGGTAGCCGAGCTCGGCCAGCGATGCGGCAGCGGAGCCACCGGCCAGCCCCGAGCCGACCACGATGACGTCGAAGCGACGCTTGTTGGCCGGATTGACCAGCTTCATCTCGAAACGGTGACGGTCCCACTTCTCTTCGACGGGGCCCGGCGGTATTTTCGGGTCCAAGATCATTGCAACTCTCCTACTTCACCAAACCGGTCAGGACAGCCAGAGGAAAAGACAAGTTACCGAGCGTGATGATGCAAGCGAAAACCTGGGCAAACCGACGCCGCCAGTCCGGCGGCCTCGATGAATTCCACCAGCCGAGTGACTGAAACATGCTCCATAGGCCATGGTAGAGGTGAAAGCCCAGCGCTATCTGTGACACGATGTAGATCCCGCTGACCCACCAGATCTGAAAGCCGGACACGACGTTGTGGTAGACGTCGCCCGGAATGAAATCGGGATGCGACCAGCCGAAAGTCAGGTGGGCCAGATGGTACACAACGTAGAGGCCGATGATCACTCCAGCCCACCGCACTGTTCGCGAAGCATAAGTGGCTTCGAGCACCTCTCTCTGCCGATACTTCTGCGGCCGAGCCTGCCAGTTTCTCAGCGTCAACTGAGCCGCGGTGACAACGTGAACTCCGACTGCCGCCAGCAACACGGCCCGGGCAATCCACAGTACGCCAGAATGAGGCAGGAGGGGACTTCCCACCTCTCGCAACCACTCGGCATAGGCGTTCAGCTTCTCGGGTCCCTGATAGAGCTTCAGATTACCGAGCATGTGCACGAGTACAAAGCCGAACAGCACGATACCGCTGGCCGCCATCAGGGCCTTCTTCCCAACGGCCGAGCGGTAGAAGTTCGACAGGCCGGACATCGTCTCTCCTCTCACCAGCAGACCGGCGATCCAATCCAGAACCGCGATTCTGCTGATCCTCGTATCGAAAAAGACATCTCAGGTAAAAGGCTTTTCGACTCCAATTCGGAGTCCTATCTTATGCTGACTGGAGACGGCCCGGAAGGGCGATTCGGAGCGGCGTTGGAAGAATCAAGAGAGGGCTCTGGCGGTGGATCATCGCCGGCGCCTTCGACGCCGACGTCGAGGCTTGCGGGTCTTTGCGCGAATGGGCTTTTCGGGTCTTTGTTCCTGGATCTTGCGCCACAAGTCGAGCTTGGCTCTACCCTCGCCTGTGGCCCCCACCAGGATTTCGAGCAAGGTCAGCGCATCGTCGAATCCCGGGTAGTTGGAGAAGCGGATTCGGTCGCCGGCACTCTTCCACCGTTCCGCGAATCGGTGAAACGCCCAGATGGCCTGGTGCAGTTGGTCGGTTCTCTGTCTCGAGAGAGCGAACCGGGTGACGAAAGGCTCCAGCACCTCGTTCGTCAACTCGCGAAGCGCCGCCCGATGGACCGGCCGCTCGTCGACCGCCTCCGCATCCCGCCGCCTCAGCAATACTGATGGCAGTAGTATGGAGCCGAGGACTACTGCATCCGAGAGCTCCTCGCCTCTTTCGACCTTCTCGTCGATCACCGACGGAATGCCCTCGAACTCCGCGGCGTCATGCTCACCGGCGGATAGGACGATGTACGCCTCGGGCAAGAAGATCTCCAAGAGGCCCAGACGCATCATCCACTGCAAGATGGCAATCGAGCTGCCGGACCGGAGCAGATCGAGGATCTCCTCTGTCAGTCGAGCGGGCGCCGCCTTCTCGACCTCGCGGCCTTGAGCCCGGATGGCGGCCTGGGCGGACTCCTCGATGTCGAAGTCCAGACGGCCCGCCAGCTCACAAGCTCTCAACATCCGAACCGGATCTTCCTGGAAGCGCACCTCCGCGTCGCCGATGACCCTGATCCGTCTATGGCGCAGATCCTCGACACCATCGACCCAGTCGATGACCGAGAAATCACTGATGTCGTAGAACAAAGCGTTGATCGTGAAGTCTCTGCGGTAGGCGTCTTCCCTGGGTGAGCCAAACACATTGTCGTCGGTGATCAGCAGCTCGCTCTGTCCGGTACCCTGCGACTCGGGATCCGGATCCCGACGAAACGTGGAGACCTCGACGATGCCGTCCCGAAAATAGACGTGCGCCAGCCTGAATCGACGTCCGATGATGCGCGAATTGCGGAACAGCCGGCGTATCTGCTGCGGACGGGCGCTGGTACTGACGTCGAAGTCCTTGGGGCGTCCGCCGAGCATCAGGTCCCGAACCGCGCCGCCGACCATGTAGCTCTTGTAACCGCCGTGGTGCAGGCGATACAGCACCTTGATGGCGTTGCTCTCTATGTTGCTTCGCGAGACAGGATGCTCAGCCCGTGACAGCACCAGCGGCAACTCTCGATTCGAAGCACTCACAGACTCATTATACGGAGCCATTGGCGCGATCCTCGGTGACAGGAAGTGGCGTGGTTGTCCGCCGATCTCCTTCGCGAACTACTCAGCGGCGATCAATTCGGCCCGCGAAAAGAAGAAGTGCAGCTCCTTTTGCGCGTTCTCAGGAGAATCACTGCCGTGGATCGCATTGCGCTCGATCGATGAGCCGTAGAGCGCTCGGATGGTTCCCTCATCGGCACTTGCTGGATCGGTCGCACCCATGACCTTGCGCAGCTGCGGCACCGCATCTTCGCGAGCCAGGGCCGCGGCGATGATCGGTCCGCTCGTCATATAGGCGACCAGGCTGTCGTAAAAGGGGCGTTCCCGATGCACTTCGTAGAACCTCTGTGCCTGCGCCTCGCTGAGCCGCATCCGTTTCAAAGCCTGGATTTCGAAGCCCTCTTTCTCTAGAAGAGCGAGAATGTTCCCAGCATTGCTGGCTTCCATGCTGTCAGGCTTGATGATCGTCAGTGTTCGTTCCATATCCACGTACCTCGTGTTCTCGAAGGAGGGCACTCCTGATCAGCCCTCATCGGTTGATTGACCTTTCAGAATCTGCAAGTCCCCGTCGGAGTCGTCGAGCTCGAACACCGGGCCCAGGATCTCTTGGCTTCCTGCCGGCCCGAGAAGGACCGCCGAGCCAGCAGGTAGGCCCAATCCCCACCTGACTCCTTCCTGTTCCATCAACTGCCGAAGGCGTCGATCGTGTCCGGGATCGAAGTTGGGCTCGATCACGGCGCCGGGAAGCCAACCAAATCCCGGCAGGATGTTGCGACCCAGCAGACTTCGAACGAGTATCCCGAACGCCTGTGTCGCTCCAGCAATCGCGACGACGAGCCCCCCCGACGCCAACTTGCGCCGAAGGGCCTCGAGGGCCGCTGAATCCTCGAGAGTCTGCACGAGTTGATCGGTGACTCCGCCGCCGATGTACACCGCAGCTGCCCGGTCGATGCGCTCCACATTCTTCTGGCGCCGCGCGTCCCGAGCTCGATAGATCGGGATGAGGGTCGCTTCTCGCCCGAAGCTCTCCTTCAGATAGAGGGAGAAATTCGCCGCATAGTCAGTGGAACCACTCGCAGTCGGCAGGAATCCAACGGGGCCCTCGTCGAGCTTCGAGATCCATCTCTCATCGGTGTCGAGAGTCTCTCCAAAGGAGAACTCTCCTCCCCCGAGGAGCGCCAGCCAGCCCTGATCCCCGATTCTCTGGATCGAACCCGGCATCTACTTCTCCAGCGCCCGAGCCATCGATATCCCGATCTCTGCCGGGGACTCCGCAACGGTGATTCCAGCCGCCGTCAGGGCTTCGGTCTTGGCCTGCGCTGTGCCTTTGCCGCCGGAAATGATCGCACCGGCGTGTCCCATCCTACGCCCGGGGGGAGCGGTCCGGCCGGCGATGAAGCCGACCACCGGTTTGTCGAGATTTTCCTGCACCCAGGCCGCAGCCTCTTCTTCAGCGCTGCCGCCGATCTCGCCAATCAGGATCACACCTTCTGTGGCTGGATCTTCGGCGAAGGCTGCCAGGGTATCGATGAAGTTGGTGCCGGGAAGAGGGTCGCCACCGATGCCGATGCAGGTGGACTGGCCCAGCCCCAGATTCGTCACCTGCCAGACCGCCTCGTACGTGAGGGTTCCGGAGCGACTGACCACGCCGACGCTGCCCGGCTGATGGATGTGTCCAGGCATGATGCCGATCTTGGCCATGCCGGGAGAGATGATCCCGGGGCAGTTCGGGCCGATGAGACGAGTCGGATGATCTTCGAGGAAGGCACGCACCTTCAGCATGTCCGCTACCGGAATTCCCTCGGTAATACAGACGACGAGCTCCACTCCGGCGGCAGCCGCCTCCATGATGGCGTCACCGGCGAACGGTGGTGGCACGAAGATCATCGAGGCATTACAGGAGGTCGCTTGCCTGGCTTCGCTCATCGAATCGTAGACCGGAATTCCCTCAACCGACTCGCCTCCTTTGCCGGGTGTTACACCGGCTACGACATTCGTGCCGTAGTCCCGGCAGCCCAGGGCGTGAAACCGTCCCTCTGTTCCGGTAATGCCCTGCACCACCAGTCGGGTGTCGTTGTCGACCCAGATAGCCATCACACCCCTCCTTTTGCGGCGGCCACGACCTTCTGCGCCGCGTCGGCCATGTCGTTGGCGACGATAAAATCGAAGTTGGCGTCTTGCAGGATCTTGCGCCCCTGCTCGACGTTGGTGCCCTCCAGTCGGACGACCACCGGCAACTCGACGTCCGGCAACTCGTCGAGAGCCGCGACGACCCCTCTGGCGATCCGATCTGTCCGCGCTATGCCGCCGAAGATATTGATCAGAACCGCCTTGACGGTCTCGTCGGAGATCAGAATCCGGAAAGCGTTCTGCACGGCTTCCTGGCTCGCCGAGCCACCGACATCCAGGAAGTTCGCTGGCTCACTGCCGAACAGCTTGATGATGTCCATCGTGGCCATGGCCAGTCCAGCCCCATTGACCATGCAGCCGATCTCGCCATCCAGCTTGATGTAGTTGAGGTCGTACTTGCCCGCTTCGAGCTCCAGGGGGTTCTCTTCCGCGATATCGCGCATCTCGCCGATGTCCGGATGGCGAAACAGGGCGTTGTCATCGAAGTTCATCTTCGCATCCAGGGCCACGACATCACCATGACCCGTGACGAGGAGCGGGTTGATCTCCACCAGCGATGCATCGGTGTCGAGATACGCCGCGACCAACGAGCCGATCAGTTTTGCCGCCTGCCGCCCAGTCGAGCCTTCGAGCCCCAGCTTCTTGACCACCGATCGGGCCTGGAAAGGCAGCAGACCCAGCTGCGGATCGACAGCCTCCCGAATGATGGCACCCGGATCCTTCTCCGCGACCTCTTCGATGTCCATGCCGCCCGAAGCAGAGGCCATCAAGACCGGCTTGCCACTTGCTCGATCCAACGTCACGCTCAGGTAGAGCTCCGCAGCGATATCCAAGGCCTCTTCGATCAGCACCTTGCGAACCGTCTGACCCTCGGGACCGGTTTGTGGAGTCACCAATTGCATGCCGAGGATGGCGCCGGCAATCGACTCGGCCTCCTCGGGTGAGCCGGCCAGCTTCACTCCCCCACCCTTGCCACGCCCACCGGCATGAATCTGGGCCTTGACGACGCAGCGCCCACCCATCTCTCGACAGATATCCGTAGCCTCGACCGCAGCTTCAACTACCTCCCCTTTGGGTGTAGCGACTCCGTAGCGGCGCAAGATCTCCTTGGCCTGGAATTCGTGGATCTTCAAAACCAGTCTCCTCGTTTGGTGTTGTCCTCTCCCGAAGAACTCGGGAAGGACAGTATAGTCCGGAACGGGCCGGTGAGGGAATTCCCGCTAGGGGTTCGAGGCTGGGCGGAGAGTCGAGTTCAGGGAATCTCCAGCACCAGAACCGTCAGGTCGTCTTCGCGTGGCGAATTGCGGGTGAACTCCTGGAGATCGTTCAACACTCCGTCGCGAATGGCTTCGACACTCTGCCCAGCCAGATGACCGAGGCACTCTTCGAGACGGTCGAAGCCGAACAACTCGTCGCTTCCCTCGGCACGGGCCTCGACGACACCATCGCTGAACAGGAAGAGAGCATCGCCGGACTCGAGTCGGGCCGATCGCACCCGCACGTCGAGCTCGCCTCGTACGCCCAAGGGGTAGGAGACGGATTCCAGAGCGTGAACCTCGCCCTGCTTGGTGATCTGGTAGGGAAACAGGTGACCGGCGCTGGCATAGAACATCTGGCGACGTACGGGGTCGATGAGCGCGTAGCAGAGGGTGGCCAGGAGACGCTTGCGGGCACTCTGAAAGACCATGCGATTGAGGGTGCTGAACACCTTTTCGACTTCGGGGTCGAAGGTCACCTGAACGGCCAGTGCCGACTTGGCCATGGACATGACCAGCCCGCTCGAGACGCCGTGGCCTGCCACATCGCCAACGGCTATCGCCAACCTGCCGTCCTCCAGGGCCAGGACATCGTAGAAGTCACCGCCAACCTCGGTGGCCGGAAGGTATTTGTGGCTCAATTTGACTCCGTTGAGCTGCGACGGCAGCTCGGGGAGAATGGATGCCTGGATCCCGCGTGCAGTTTCCAGCTCGACCCGCTGACGCTCCCGGTCGGCTATGCGCCTGACGTGAGGGGGAATGTCCTCGTAGAGGTAGATGAACTCTCGATCGCTCAGCAGGTATCTGGCGCTGGCAATCAACGGCAATGCCACACCCAGGAGAGCCAGCGAAGCATGTAGCTGAATCGACGCGTCATCGGCGCCCAGAAACGGCACCGCACCGCTCACCACGTACAGCGTCATGTAGGCGAGGATCGATGTGAAGATCCCGAACTTCAGAAACAGGAAGACGAACGCGACCGGTGGCAGCAACCAAATCAGGTAGTTCCAATTGAACGGGAACACATGGGTACCGGAGAAGAACAGAATCGCTGCCGCGACTACTGCAGCGGCGATTCCCAGCCACCGACCCAGGTGTCTGGTGCCGAAGGAGACCAGAAACAGTCTTCCAAAGAGACCCGTGTAAAGAGCGTAGGCCAAACCGAAGGCCAGCAATGGAAGGCTGAACCACCCGGCGCTCTCCCACCAGGGCCCGATGGAATAGGACGCGTAGGCGAAGACGCCGAACCGCCGAAACAGGACGATCAGCGACCACTCGACAGCAGCGATGACCACACCTGCGACGAGTCCCTGCAACGAAGCTCGCGCGAAGGTGGCGTTCCTCCAATCCCCCTTGAACAGGGCGTCGAATGCAGCCAGCTTCATGCCCCACTTCTCACGACACAGGGATTCGCCTACCGACCAGCTAAGGAATGACATCAGGCCCATCGGAAAGAAGAAGAGCATGAGCATTTGAAAGCCGACCACCCAGGTCATCTGACGACGAGTCAGCACTCCCATCGACCAGCCTGCTGACGATGCCCCGCCGCTGAATAGCAGGGTCACGGCTCCGGCCACGACGATGACGAAAGAGATCTGGATGCCGCGCCGAATACCGATTTCCCCTTCGTGATACCGGCGAACAAACGGTACTGCGACGAGCGGCAGGAGCAGCAGGGGAAGGAAGACCTTCAGCTGCCCGAGGAGCTGGAACCCTTGAAAGTTGCTCCGGATGCTCGCCAGTTCCGGATCGTCGAAGAACCCTGAATAGCCAGCCAGTCGATCGCCAGCGAACGTGATTTCAACGCCGTAGGGATGGTCGTCGCCCAATAGAGCCTCTCTATCCCGATATCGCAAGGTCAGGTCTGCCCTGGCCTGAAGCTGGCGCTGCCGAATCTCGGGCTCCTCGAAGGTGTCCAGATCGAAGCCCTGCTCCCGCAGGAAGAGATCCGCTTCCACTCGGGCCGCCGCTTCGTCGATCTCTTCGCCTTCCTGATCCGGGGGCACTCGGAGCATCAGCTCGGTGATCTCACCGTGGGGCGTCACACGGGCCCGGTAGCTCCATTCGAAGGGAGTCGCTCCAGGCGCATAGACCATGACCTGCCAAGTCCTCAGCCCCTGAGTCAGGCGACTGCCCTCCAAGCCTTCGACCTGGCCGGAGAGAAGCGACTGTTGGAGGCGGTGCTCCAACGCGGGAGCCTCCTCCTGTTGAGTCACGACGTACGGCTCGGCTGGTAGCTCACCGAGATCCCGCATTCGCTCGAGCGCCAGGGCTTGCGCTTCTGCCTTGGAGATGTCCCAATCTCGTGGAAAGAGCGGGTAGGCACGCGGAAATGCCCAGGCAACCACCAGGGCGGCAAGGATTCCGGTGGCAATCCAGGCAAGGGCTGAAGTGGCTTTCTTCAAGTTCTTTCCACCGCTGAGAGTCACTCCCTCGGGGCCAATCCAGCCCCTTCAAGGCTCCGTACGGAGCCCCGCCTCGAAGGTTGCACTCCTGCTGGCGCTCTTACCCCCCGAACACACGTTCGAGGCACCGACTAGAGGTTCTCGACGATCGCCTGACCGAACTCTGAGGTCTTGAGGAGAGTCGCACCCTCCATCTGCCTCTCCAGGTCGTAGGTCACCCGCTTCTGGCTGATGGTCTTCTCCAGGGCCGCCACCACGCTCGAGGCCGCTTCCTGCCAGCCCAACCACTGCAACATCATGACGCCCGAGAGGATGAGAGAGCCGGGGTTGACCTTGTCCAGATTGGCGTATTTCGGCGCCGTCCCGTGAGTCGCCTCGAACAGGGCCAGGCCATCGCCTTCGTTGCTGCCCGGCGCCATGCCGAGTCCACCCACCTGCGCGGCCAGTGCATCGGAGAGGTAGTCACCATTCAGATTGGTAGTGGCCAGGACCTGGTACTCCGTCGGGCGAAGCAGTATTTGCTGAAACATGGCGTCGGCGATTCGATCCTTCACCAGGATCTTGCCCTCCGGCACCTGACCGTCGAGCTCGTCCCAAAGCTCCTGCTCGGTGACGGTCTGCTCGCCGAATTCGTCTCGGGCGACCTGATAGCCCCATTCCTTGAAGGCCCCTTCCGTGTACTTCATGATGTTGCCCTTGTGAACCAGGGTCACATTGGTCCTTCCTTCGCGGACCGAGTACTCGAGAGCCTTGCGAACCAGCCGCTTGCTGCCGGTCACCGACACCGGCTTGATCCCCACACCACTGTCCTCACGAACGCGTTTACCAAGCTTGTCCCGCATGAATCCGATGAGCTCGAGGGCGCCGCCGGAGCCTTCCTCCCACTCGATTCCGCAGTAGACGTCTTCCGTGTTCTCTCGGAAGATCACCATGTCCACCTTGCCGGGCTCCTTGACTGGCGATGGCACGCCCTCGAAATAGCGTACGGGACGCACGCAAGCGTAGAGATCCAGCGTCTGGCGAAGAGTCACATTGAGGCTACGAAAGCCGCCGCCGACCGGGGTCGTCAAGGGACCCTTGATGGCGACCCGGAACTGCCGAACCGCCTCGACCGTGTCCTGCGGCAGCCACTCGTCGTAGTGCTCCTTGGCCTTTTCTCCTGCATAGATCTCCATCCAAGCAATGGACTTGGAATCCCCGTAGATCTTCCTTACGACGCTATCCAAGACGAACTGCGTCGCCCGCCAGATGTCGGGGCCGATGCCGTCCCCCTCGATGAAGGGGACGATGGGGCGATCGGGGACTTCGAGGTTGCCATCCTGCCATTCGATTTCCTGCCCATCTTTGGGCGGCGATACCTTTCTGAAGCTAGTGCTCACGCCGAGGATTCTCCTGTCTGTTCAGAGTCACATTCTGGGTCGCACGCCGGGCGACGGGCGAGAATCGAGTCTAGCACAGCGGCCGACTGACCATGGTAGATTCGCCACATGGATTGGGGTCCTCTCAGCGACGCAGCCATTGCAGTCAGGGACAACGCCTACGCGCCATTCAGCGGCTTCAAAGTAGGCGCCGCCGTCAGAACCCGGGCAGGATTGATCTTCAGTGGCTGCAACATCGAGAACCGGAGCTTTGGAGCAACCATCTGTGCCGAGAGGTTCGCCGTGGGCTCTGCGATCTCCGCTGGAGAAACAGGAATCGAGGGCGTCGTCGTCGTCACGGACACCACCCCGCCTTCACCACCCTGCGGGCTCTGCCTGCAGGTTCTCGCAGAGTTCGGCGACGCCGACCTCCCCATCCTTCTCCTCAATCTGCAGGGTGAGAGGCTCGAGTCCCGGCTTGGTGACTTCCTGCCCCATCCATTCCAGTTCCCGAGCCCGACCTAGCCGAGATCGACAAACTCCGCCTGAATCGCCTCCGGCAGGATGCCGGCTTCGTGGCCTCGATCCAAAAGCAACTGCACGGCCCGCCGGCCCGCCTCTCCGTAGTCGCGGGTCCAATCGTTCACGTACATCGAGACGAAGCGATCCGACCGAACCGGATCGTCCTCGAGACCCCGCGCGTACTTCGTGGCGAAATTCATCGCTTCCGCTCGATGATCGAGAGCATAGTTGATGCTGCCGGACAGAAGCTCAGAGAGTCGACGGATCAACTCGGGTGCCAGGTCCTTGCGAATGCCGTTGCCACCTAGGGGCAATGGCCCACCGGTCTCGTCCTTCCACCAGGACCCCAGATCCACGACGGCTTTCAGGCCCATGTCCGAATAGGTCAGCTGGCCTTCGTGGATGACCACGCCCGCGACCACGTCCCCATTCTGCACCGCCTCCAGTATTCGATCGAAAGCCACCACGGTCGTATCCAACTCTGGTTGCCAGAGCTGCAATGCCAGATTGGCCGACGTCAGATCCCCGGGAATCGCCACCGTCTCTCCCGCCAGGTCTTCTCGGCTGAGCTTTTCGTTTGCCACCACCACCGGGCCGTAGCCGTCCCCGAAGCTGGCACCCGAGGGCATCAGGATGTAGCGATCAGCGAGGTAGGCATAGGCGTGGATCGACAGCGCCGTGATCTCGTAGGTACCTTCGAAAGCGGCCTGATTCAGGCTCTCGATATCGCTCAAGACGTGTTCGATCTCCAATCCAGAGGAGTCGAGAATGCCCTGGGTGAGGGCATAGAACATGAAGGCGTCATCGGAGTCCGGGCTGTGGGCAATGCCAATTCTCGTGGGCGTCATCGTAGTTTCGCTCATCGTGCGAATGGCCGATCGAAACCGGCCGGACTAGGTTGATCGAGGTTGCTCTCGCTGGAACATTCCCGGTCGATAGGCTGTGATTCGACCCGTGAAGGCGGAGGCGGCCACGGTCAGGGGCGAGGCCAGGTAGAGCCTACCGGGACCCGAGCGGCCCTTGTAGTTTCGGTTGATGGCAGACACGGTGACCTGATCGTCCCTTTCGGAGACTCCGGGTCCGCACCCGATGCAAGCTCCGCATCCGGGCTGGATGACCGTCACTCCCGCTCTGGCGAACGTCTCCATGAAGCCGTTGTCCCGACAGAATTTCTCGACCGATGCCGAACCCACCTGGATCAGGAATGCGACCCCGTCAGCCACCGACAGACCGGCGGCGGCGGCCTCCTTGACCACCTGATGGTAGAAGATCAGGTCGTCGATCTTGCCCGCTGTGCAGCTACCTCCGTAAGCGATATCGATGGCGACGCCGTCGACCTCCTCGACCAGAGCTCCGTTGGTGGGATCGGAGGGGATACCGTGATCCGGATCGCCAGGGTGCGCCACCATCGGCCGGATGGAAGAGAGATCGATTGTATGTACCCCTCCGTCATAGTGGGCTCCGGGGTCGGCCTGGACCGCGCGTGCACGAAGCTCGCTCTCGACGATTTCGGGACGCCGTTTCTCGACCCAACGGAAGGTCTCATCATCTGCTTCCACGATGGCCCCACGAGCAGAGCACTCCGTCGCCATGTTGGTGAGCGTCGCTCTCTCGTCCATCGACAGGGTGGCGATGCCTGGCCCGGCGAACTCCATGACCCGCTTGAGCGTCATCTGGGGCCGAGCGAACTCGAGCAGGATGTACAGCATGAGGTCCTTGGCCGTCACACCTTCGGGCAGGTGTCCGACCAGCTCGAATCGAATCGACTCGGGGACTTCGGCCATCGTGAATCCCGAGTGGATCAGATTGGCGTACTCGGTGGCACCCACACCCCAGGCCAGGGCGTTGTTGCAGCCTCCCATGCAAGTGTGGCTGTCGGTGGCTTGAATGAAATCGCCGGGCGAGATCAGCACCTCGCGCGCTACTTCATGGCAGATCCCAGGAGAGATGCCGTCTCTGGCCGAGAAGTCGCGCACTCCAGTATGCCGCTGGAAGCTCACCTGGAGCTCCCGCAGCCGCTCGATCTTGTCCATGAACGGCAGCATCATGGGTACTTCGTCGGCATAGATCAGGTGGTCCTCGAAGACCGCGAACCGCGCCGCGTTCTCGATCTGGTAGTCGGCGCCATACTCCTGTTCGAGGAAGTACTGGACCTGGGCGGTAGTGAACTCGTGGGAGTAACCCCCATCGACTTCCACGACGAGGCTATCGCCTGGTCTGACGAATCGATCTCCACCGCCGAGAGCATGCTGGGCGAGTATCTTCTCGGCCATGGTCATCGGACGCTCCGCGGTTTCATCGGCAGGCCACTCGAGCTCTTGCCGGGCGAGGGCCTTGGCGAATGGGAACAGGCCACCCTGGCGCACGATCAGCTGTGTGATCGGATCGTAGTCTCCGTAGAACTCCTCCAGGGGCACTCTCTCACCTGCTTGCAGCCGGCGCAGGATCTCGTGGTCGGTCATCAGCACGCCCTGGTTGATGTTGTTGGCGGCGTGTATCGGAGCAAAGGAGGCAGCCACCGCAATCCTCACTCCAGACCACTTCTCCGCTTGCACGGCGGTCTCTCGAGAACTGCCGACGCCCTTTCTGTGGCCAGAAACGATGACCTCGAACCCTCCGTTGTACAGAGCATCTCGCTCGAAGAGCCGTTCTCCGTCCACGATCAGGCCCGCGTAGGCCTCGCGCGCCAGATCCTCAGGGCGGTGGTTGAAACAGACCCAGGCCGGAGTCATCACATCGGTGTTGATGTCATCCAGAAGATCGTCGACCGTCAGGTCATCCATCGTCAGATCGAGCTCACCGGCGAGCTGACGGCGAATCAGATCCGGGTCCTTGGTCAAGAACAGGACTCGCTTGCCCGGGGTCAGATGCACTGTCGGTGGTGGCTTCACGGATAGGGCCCTTCGCAGTGGTAGCGCGCCCTATTCTATCCATAGGTCCGGAAACCGCCGCTGCGGACTCCATGAAGGCCGCATGAGCCCTCTGCAGCATCGCCAGCAGCCACTGCGGCGGTAGTTCGAGCGGTACCGACAACGAGCCTGTTACGATCACTTCGGTTGAGTTGCAGGAGGAGTCGAGAATGTCCCAGATCATCGAGTGTGTTCCCAACTTCAGCGAAGGCCGCGATCTGACCGTGATCCGTCAGATCACGGACGCAATCGAAAGTGTCGATGGAGTCGCTCTGCTGGATGTGGACCCCGGCCAGGCCACCAACCGGACGGTGGTGACCTTGGCGGGAGACCCTTCGCAAGTGGTCGAGGCCGCTGTGCGCGCCGCCAAGAAAGCCGCCGAGTTGATCGACATGCGGCAGCACCGGGGAGAGCACCCACGGTTCGGAGCCATGGACGTCTGTCCGCTCGTACCGGTCTCGGGAATCTCGCTCGAAGAGACCGCTGCCTATGCCCATCAGCTGGCCAAACGGCTCGGGCGCGAAGCTGGTCTGACCGTGTTCTGCTACGAGCACGCCGCGACCTCGGACGAGCGACGGAACCTGGCCAACGTGAGAGCCGGGGAGTACGAGGGCCTCGAGGCGAAGCTCGCCAAGCCAGAGTGGCAGCCGGACTACGGCCCTGCCGAGGTCAACCTGAAGTCGGGGGCCACGGCGGTTGGAGCAAGGCAGTTCCTGATCGCCTACAACGTCAACCTGAACACGACCTCGACGCGGCGCGCCAATGCCGTGGCCTTCGACGTCAGGGAGAAAGGTCGGATCGCGAGGACAGGCGACCCCCTCACTGGCGACATCATTCGTGACGATCAGGGAGAACCGGTCACCATTCCAGGCAGCCTGAAGGCCGTCAAGGCCATCGGTTGGTTCATCGATGAGTACGGCATCGCGCAGATTTCCATGAACCTGACGGATCTGAATCAGACGCCGCTGCATACGGCCTTCGACGAAGTCTGCAAGAAGGCGGAGGCCCGAGGAATGCGGGTCACGGGCTCCGAACTGGTCGGGCTCGTACCCCTTGGAGCGATCCTGGATGCCGGTCGCTATTTTCTGCGCAAGCAGGGACGGTCGGCCGGCGTTCCCGATCACGAGATCATCAAGATCGCTGTCAAGTCGCTGGGCCTGGACGAGCTCAAGCCCTTCGAGCCCAAGGAGAAGATCATCGAGTACAAACTCGCGGCTCAGGAGCCTCAGCCGCCGCTCCTCGCGGAGCAGACTCTGACTGAATTCGTCGAGTCTGCGGCTGCCGAATCACCGGCCCCCGGTGGCGGCTCGGTAGCGGCCGCAGTCGGAGCGCTGGGCTCGGCGCTGGGCACGATGGTCGCCAACCTCTCCGCTCACAAGCGAGGATGGGACGAGCGCTGGGAGGAATTCTCAGACTGGGCGGAACGGGGCAAAGCCCTCTACGAGGAGCTTCTCAGATTGGTAGACGAAGACACGGCGGCGTTCGATGGAATTCTCGCCTCCTTTCGCCTGCCGCAATCGTCGGAGGCCGAGCGGTCCGAGCGCCATCGAGCCATTCAGCAGGCGACGAAACGGGCGATCGAGGTGCCACTTCAGGTCATGGAAGCGTCCGTGCAGTCCATGAAGGTCCTCCAGGCGATGGCTCAGGAGGGAAATCCGGCATCGGTGACCGATGCCGGCGTCGGAGCCCTCAGTGCGCGCGCGGCGGCTCGCGGAGCCTACATGAACATGCAGATCAACTCCGGCGACCTCGAGGACAAGCGTGTCGTCGAGGATCTTCTGGCTCGAGGCAAGGCCCTCGAAGAGGACGCGGCCGCCATGGAAGTGGCGATCCTCGAGATCGTCAGGGACAAGCTCTGAGATTCCGCTACTCGGCGACGCTCATCCCAGCGCCGAATCTGGCCCGTTCCCTTGCCTTTTCGAGACAGGATGCGAGCTCGTTGACGAGGCCGACCGTCATCTTTTCGACTTCCAAAGACTTCCGACAAAACGCCAGAGCAGCCAGGGTCTCCTGATGGACTCTCAGCGACCTGAAGATCGTCAGCATTTCCGCCGCGAGGGCCTTCAGATCGGCGACGCGGCCTTGCCGGAGATAGACAAGGGCCAGATCCAGGGAAACGAGGGCCACGTCATGAGCCATGCCCTTGTCGATGAAGAACTGCTTGACCTCGAGGAACAGCGCTTCGGCCTCGCTCAACCGGTCGGTATCGACAGCGATCTGTCCCTCCAGCCACTTCAATCGGGTCAGGTCGACGGCGTTACCAAGTCTGGTGTGGATGTCCCTCGTCTCCGGATAGAGGGCGGCAAGTTCACTCAGCCGTCCTTCTTCGCGCAAGAAGACAAGAAGGTTGTGCTTCGCCACGAGTACTAGCCTCGGATCGACTTCGGGGTTCACGAACGCGATTCCCCGCTCTATAGCTTCAATCGCTTCGGCGAAGTCTCCATTGGCGCCTAGCGTGAATGCCTTTGAAAGCCAAGCGCTGCCTTCAAGACGTCTTTCACCTTCGATCGCGGAATTTTCAATTACTCCATCCAGCATGGTTATTGCGGCATCGAACTGTCTCTTTTCCGACAGAAGAGCTGCCTCTAGGTGGCAGATTATCGCTTCAACATTGCGACTCCTAGTCCCTGCAACCCAGTGCTCTCTTGCCATTCTGAAAGCGCACTCTGAACCTACGAGGTCCGATCGAATTCGACGTACATTGCCCAAATGGGCGTAGGACCGAGCCTTTAGGTCAGCTACGATCCCCTGAGGA
>CAMYLC010000009.1 GCA_947259195.1 Thermoanaerobaculia bacterium
GGCTGTACTTGGTGGCCTGCGACTGAGGCTCCGTGGCCTCGTCCGTACCCATGATCTTACTTCCGGCTTCCTTGATGAAATCGAATAGACCCATTTCTCGTCTCCTCCTCGTTCACGCAATCCAAAATGGCTCGCAGGGGCTCGGGAGCCCCCGCTGGGGGGGGTCAGCCCTTCAGGATGAAGGTTACTTTCATGTTGACGCGATAGTTGACGATCTTGCCGTCTTCGACGTCTACCTTCATTTCATTGACCCAGGCTCCTTTGACCTCGTCGAGGGTCTTGTTCGCGCGCTCGATTCCCTTGGCAATGGCGTTGTCGAAGCTGGTCTTGGACGTGGCCGAGATCTCGGTGACTTTTGCTACAGGCATTTGCAGTCTCCTTTGTGTGAGGCCAGTGGACCCCGAGCGAGGGCCCGCCGAGCCGATTTCGATTTCCGGTAGAGCCGATCTGTTTTGTCGAACCCTGCCTGACTTTCAAGTACCAAATTCTAAGATACCATCTATTTTCGATTTTCCTCGGAACGATCGACGCGGTACGATCTCCAGAGCAGACTCCGTCGAGAGGATCCGTTATTTGACGTCACAGACAGTTCCAATCGTCACGCTTCTGACCACTTTGCTCATGGTGGTCCCAGCCGCTCGAGGCGCCATGCCCTCAGAGTACAAGTGCAATGGCAACGAGCCGTTCTGGGGCCTGGCCATCGACGGTGAGCACGCCGGATGGGCTACCCCGGAGGAGCCCGAAGGCCGAACTCTCGAAGGGTCCTTCCTGCCCCTGGACTACGCTGGGCTCTTCTCATGGCGAGGCAGCTTCGGTGAAGGCGACCTGGTGGCCTTCGTTACCCAACGGCCTTGCTCGGACACCATGGCCGATCGTGATCATGCGTACAGCATCAGCGTCTCGCTGCCCGACGGAAGCGTTCTCCTTGGCTGCTGCGACACGACTTCGAAGCCGAGCACCGAGGGCTCGTCAGAGTCGAGTCGAGTCGATGTCGACAAGCCGCAGGCGCAGGACTTCGACGAGAGTCTCGCCGATTCGCCGATCGCCGTCCTGGATGAAAAGCCCCCAGGCGATTGGTCGAAAGATCTCTTCGCTCTCCTGCCCGCCATAGAAGGCTGTGTCGCAAGGACACCGGGCTCCTCGCCAAGAGTCGTCAAGGCGTGGTCGACGACCAACGGAGAAGTCGGCGTCCGCACTTGGAATGCCGAGGCCGCCGGTTTCGAATGCGTGGCGACCGGCCAAGGGTCGGTGGTACAGCCTCTGATCGCCCTCACAGGCGAAGCTATGGGGCTGCACGATGGTTGGAGTCCGGTCTTCACTCCCCGGGATCTGAGCCCACCGGCCGGTGAGTGCTACCAACACGAACGTGTCGTAGGGGTGGGTGGAGAGCTCATTGGGTGGCTCTCCTACGACACCTGTTGACAGCTCGAGTGCCACCCGAACGCGCGGATCCCCCCCAGTTCGAGAGTCCATAGAGAGTCTTCGATAAGGTTGACCTGCTAGAATCACCCTCCTACACTGTCCTTTAGACCAAGACTCCTCATTGGAGTTGCGGTGAGCGTGATGCAACGACCCGAGCGACGTACAGAGTTCGAAGAGCGCCTTGTCGAAGGCGAGATGGTGGTGATGGACAAGGAGTCCGAGCAGATCCACCAACTGAACCAGACGGCAAGCTTCATCTGGCAGCTATGCGACGGCGATCACGATCGGCAGCAGATCGCCGAGGAGTTGGCGGCAGCTTTCGAGATCGACAGCGTCACCGCAGAGGCGGATGTGGCCGATACGTTGAACAAACTCGAGGAGATTGGACTTCTGGTATCATCTTGATGTAGGATTCGCTACCTTCTCAAAAGGTAGCAACAGTACCGATGAGTACTGGTAAAGAAGAAAGGGGAGCGATCATGGCAGAAAAGAAGAGAACTCGCAGAGAGGTATTGAAGGCAGCAGCCTACGCTACGCCTGTCATCCTCACGCTCGCGGCCAAGCCCTCCAAAGCCCAGACCGCTTCGGGCCCGACCGTGACGGACAGGCCGTCGCCAACTCGCTAGTCATTGTTCTTGCCTCGTGGGCTGGTCGACAGCTCCTGCTAGGCTTGGGCTAGCGCTGCCTGCGAAGACAGGTTTCAAGAAAAGACCGGCGCGCTCTGCGTGCCGGTTTTTCTTTGTCCTAGGCGTCCCGGCCTCTGCTTCGCGCACTCATTCCAACTATCGGTATCGAGGCGAAGGATCTTGAGCGACACGGCCCGGTCCCTGGTCATTCGTATACTCGATCGAATCATCGAGATTCGTAGCTTCGGCGAGCAGGCCAGCTCGCTGCTGGAAACGAGCTACGGCCACCTCCGCGTCCCTGAAGAGACCGCCAATCTGGTCTACTCCATTGAGGATACGACCGACTCCGGACTCCTCATTCGGCGGCAGACTGCGCTGATTCAGGTTCCGCGAGCGGCGGAGGTGCTTCCCTATTTCGACGACGATCTTGTCGTACAGCTGCAGATTCTGCGGCCCGACCTCTTCTTTCAGCACGCCGCGGTCGTGGTGCTCGACGAGCGGGCTTTTCTCTTTCCCGCGCCCCGCGGGCACGGGAAATCGACCCTGGCCTGGGCACTGCTTCAGCACGGACTGCGATACTCGAGCGACGAGCTCGGCCCGATCGACCCGACAGCCATGACTGTGGCTCCCTACAGCCGAGCGATCTGTCTCAAGCAAGCCCCCTCGCCTCCCTACGAGGCACCGACCGAGTTTGTTTATAACCATCTCGCCCTGCATCTTCCGGTCGCTTGCCTGGCTCAACCGCCGATCACCGAGCCAGTGCCTCTGGCCGGCGTGTTCTTCCCCCGCTTCGATCCCGCGTCCGAGAAGCCTCAGGTTCAAGCGATCGGAACGGCGGCAGCAGCAGCGAGGCTCTACTCCAACGCCTTGAACCCTCTCGCCCATCCCGGCAGCGGCTTGGATGCAGCGGTGGCTATCGCCGCAAAGATCCCGTGCTACGAGTTGACTTCGAGCAGTCTCCCCGCGACATGCACAATGGTTCTCGAGATCATGAACTCGGGTATCTAGCAGGTGACCTCGACTTCACAGCTGCAGCTGATTCATCCAGAAATCCGCCCGCAGCTCCTGGATCATCGCGCGGGGCCTTTTGCAAGCTCCTAGCGCCGCACGGGACCCGTCCCGGAAGTGTCTCCAGAGCAGTCGGTCAGCAGCCGAGTCATGGGTCAGGCGATACTTGTCTCTCAGATAGGAAGCCGGTGGGATCAAACGGTGAACGGCGGCCTTGGTCATGTTCCACCAGTGATTGTCTTTGGGGTCTACCAACTCGTGAAGGAACCAGTACCCCTCGTTGAGGACCTTCAGGCGAAGGAAGTGGCCAAAGAGTCCCTCGTCGAAGTTACGAACCTTGAAAGTCTGAAGAAACTCTGCCGGTACCGGCGCCCCCAGAAGCTCTTGGGCCGCTCGCAGGACCAAGTAGAGCGGTGCCTGCAAAGCCTCACCCGTGTACTCTTTGGTCATTCCTTCCCAGTCGATGTCCAGTTCGAAGTGCCGAATCGACTCGGAGAGATCCACCAACTGCCTCAGGGAGCCGTACCCACGAGTCCTCCTTCGACGATCCAGGAAGAAGGCGAGGCAGAGATGGGTCACCAGATCCCGGGCCGCAAGCACCCTCGCCGGCCGACCCCCGATCTCAACGCCAGCGCTGCGCTCCCAGAATCGCTCGACGGGAAAGTAGAGAGGCGTCTGTCGCCGAACGACATGGCGGTGCAGCTCGATCTCGACCGCCCCATCAGGACTTAGGGCCCTGGGACAGTAGTGGTAGTCGTCGTCGGCTCCTCTCGGCAGCATCTCGGAGCCTGTCTTGGACCGATAGCCCAGCTCGGCAAGCGTTTCCATCGCCCGGGGTAGATCCTTCTCTCGCGCCAGGAGATCCAGGTCACCCACCGGCCGCAAGCTCACCTCCGGGTAGACTGTGTTCATTAGAAAGGCACCCTTCAAGGGGATGATCTCCACCCCCGCCGAACCCATCCCTTCGAGCACCCGCAACAGTTCGGGTTGCAGGAAGAATAAGAAACGAACCCGCTGCTCGAGCTTGATAGCGTTCAGCCTCGAAAGGACCGGCTCCGGGACCACCTCGACCTGGCCCGATGCTTCCAGATGGTGCAGCAGGAGGGCTGCGGTCTCGTACCAGTCCGCCTTGTCCACCAACCGGCCCCAATCCAGCTCGCTGGCGAGAAGCCGCTCCAGATTGGTGCTGCCTTGTGCCCCAAGTTGCAGTGTTGCGGTGTGCAGAAGCACTTGCTCCTCCGGCTCCAGGGCGACGATTGGGGTTCCCTCCATTACAGATCCCGACCCTAAAGGTTACACCCCTTGGAATCAACCCGATTGTTGCCTTATGTACCTCAATCTATTTGACTTCAGCGTACCGAACCCGGAGAATCGCAGGTTCCAGAGGCTCGGGCGGAACGCGTCCATGCCCAGCGATCTTCCATTCTGCAAGAGGGTATGGAGAGCCGGATTCTGGCGCCCTCCCGAGGATGTTTGGTCTGGTTGAGAGTCACCAACAATCGGAGAGACAACCATGAGACATTCGAATCTGTTCAAGTCGATCGCCGGTGGCGCACTCCTTCTGGGTGTGCTCGGCCTGGCCTATGGACTGAATCAATCACGCACTGGATCCAGCGAAACCCTGGCGTCCCTCGACCTTCCCCGCACCTCCAGACCAGCCAGACTGCCTATCACGGAGGACAAGGGTACGCCTCTCCCCTCCTTTGGCCCGATTCAGGGCATCCAGACGCGGGCCGATGTCCGTGAGCCCGCAGCAGTGCACCTTTTCGCGCAGCCGGAGCTACAGAACCTGATTCAGGTTATCGACTCTCCAGGCCGCACCGAGCCCAAATCGAGACCCAGCCTAAACCTGGAGGCCAGAGACTCCTCCGGACCTGCTGCCAGTGAACCCACAGTCCCTCAGTCGAGCGCACCTACACTGGTCACGACCTTTGCAGGCCCTGACTTCGATGACAACCCGATCGTCAACGGCGAGGGCCGAATTCCTCCCGATCCCAAAGGAGCTGTCGGTCAGAATCACGTAGTCGCTACCGTCAACGAGATCCTCGAAATCCGGCAGAAGACCGGGGTGCTCGACAGTCAAGGCTCTCTGGACAACTTTCTGACTAACCTCGGGTACACGCCGCTCGCCTTCACCTTCGACCCGAAGGTGACCTACGACGCCTTCGCGGACCGTTTCCTGGTAATCGTTCTCGGGGTTTCGGACAAGATTCTCGACGGCACCTCGACGGATGAATCCAGCATCTTCATCGCGGTCTCCGATGATGGGGATCCGCTTGGGACCTGGTGCAGCACCGAGATCGACGCCAAGATCGACGTCGGCGCCAACGTCTTCACTTGGGCAGACTACCCGGGCCTGACAGTCGACGAGGAGGCTGTCTACGTCACTGCGAGCCTGTTCCAGTTCGCCTCCGAAGACCCTGCACTCCCATTTGGCGGCATTCGTCTGTGGGCGATCGACAAGGGTACGACCGGCGGCCTCTACGACTGCGACACGGCTGACGTCAATCTCTTCAATCCGTATGCCGGCACGAGCCTGGATCTACAAGCTGCACTGCAGCCGGCTGCCATCACTGGCAACGCACCAGCCGGGCTCGGGACATTTCTGGTCGGCTATTCAGGCACGACACTCGACACCGGAGCCAACGGCTCCAATTCGGAGCTCCAACAGGTGATTCGCGTGGACGACCCCCTTGGTTCAGCGACCTTCACAAAGAGCTTGGTGGATCTGGGGAATATCGAGGACCTTTCCTCAGCCCCGGAATTGCCCACGGCACCGCAGACCGGCTCAGCTGTGACCATCGAGACCAACGATCGCTCCACGCTGACGGGCTTTTGGCGTGGCAACTCCCTATACACCAGCCAGTCGATCAATCCGACCGGTACTGTCTTTCCCGGGAACAACGGCCAAGCAACGGCCTATTGGGTCGAGATCGATACCACCGACCTGAACAATCTCCTCACCGCAGATCATGGCGTGATCGGCGGCGAGGACATCGCCGCAGGGACCCACACCTTCTTTCCCTCGATTTCTCCGGTGATCGGTGGCTATCTCGCGATAGGTTTCGCCGCCTCGGGCCCGAGCATCCACCCCGGAGCCTATTTCACGTGGCGATCCAGCTCCGACAGCGCGGGAAGCAACCGTGGTTCGATCGTTCTTCACGCGGGTGAAGACGTCTACGTTCGCACGCGTCAGGGCGACGACAATCCGAATCGCTGGGGCGACTGGTCCGATGCCATGTTCGACCCCGCTGAGTCCGGGTGTTTCTGGGTCTTCAACCAGTATGCGATGACCCAGGGGAGTCCCACGAATACCGGCAATGGAGGTGCGCAAGAGACTGGACGGTGGGCCACTGAATGGGGGAAATTCTGCATCAACACAGGACCCATCTTCTCGGATGGCTTCGAGAGCGGTGACACCTCCGCCTGGTCGTCGACCCGCCCATAGGCACCGTTCTCCAGGTTTGCAGTACGACAGAAAAGGGCTCCGGTCGTACCGGAGCCCATATTTCATGGCAGTCCTGGTGGTACCGAACCGGGCTCATCTACCCCGGTCAGTGAATCAACCTTCGGGTTGAGCTCCATGGGATTCTCGAACTCGAAACGCCCTTCTCTGTCAACCTTGAGCTTCTTGGTGCCCCAGGACCCTTCAGTGTAGAGGATCGCCCGGATCCCGTAGTCCACTGCCTCCTGCTGTAGGATCTCGCGCAGCTGCAGGAGAGCCACCGCATTGTTGACGTGAAACGTCACGTTCAACAGTGCCGAGTCGAGGCGTTCGATGGTCACGATTTCCGATGAAACGCCCTGTCCGATCTTGTAACCCTCCAGGCGAAGCTTGAAGGATGCTCCTTTCAAGGTGATGGGCTCAGGGTTTGGGTTCAATACCCTCAGGTTCACCTGCACCGTGGTCTCGAACATGGTCACCTCCGAAAGCTCTACACCGGCCAGGGTAATCGACGGCGGCTCGAGGGAGCCCAACGAGGTGCAGGCCGTCGAACCGAGCACAGCCAGCATCAGAAAGGTGGCACCAGCCAGCGCCTGCCATCCATTGCCCGCTCGGAGCTTCGATCTTCTGAGTTGTCTCTCTTGTCTAATCATGATTCCCCTCTCCGGGACGAATTCTAGCCCCTCCACCACCCAACCCGCCCTGGGGCTTGGGTCCTGGCACCGCTGAAGGCAATAAGGGCTTAGGGGCGTAAGGGCTTAGGGGTGACTCTCCTACGGGAGTCCCGGTTCTTGCAGCCTGTGCCTAAATCGGGCAAGGGATCTCCCTCGTCGGAGGGGCATGGTCGGGTGAGGCCGCAGACGACGGGGGCCCTTGGTCGATCCTTATCCCGGAATGGCGCAAGGCCGCGTGCGAAGTCTGCCCCTACTGCCCCAAAGATCGGCCCGGCGAATCGCGGGCCGCCTCACCCCCCAAGCCCTCAAAGATCGGTCGGAAGGAACGCCCGACCGCCTCGACCCTTCTCAATGTTAGGCTCACGGGCCATGAAATCGGGAGCTGCAGCGATCCTGTGCTCCTCGCGAGCTCCCATGTCGAGTATCCGAGAGATTCACAGCTCCGGGGTGAATCCCGCAACTCCACGACCGCTCCGGGTCCTGGAGCTCTACTGCGGCATTGGTGGTTGCCGCGCTGCTCTGCCCGGCGGTTCCGAAGTCGTCGCAGCCATGGACATCAACGAGGCGGCCCTCGAGGTCTATCGGTGGAACTACCCGCACACGACCTTGCCGGTCAATCTCGACTTCATCTCTGCGAGCGACTTGCATAGCTGGAACGCCGACCTCTGGTGGCTTTCACCTCCCTGCCAGCCGTTCACGGTCAGAGGGCTGCGGCGGGACACCGAGGATTCCAGAACGCGCAGCTTTCTCCGACTCATCGATTGCCTCAGCCAAGCACCGCCCACCTACCTGGCGCTCGAGAATGTCCCAGGATTCAGGGGATCACAGACCCATTCCCTGCTGCGCTCGGCTCTCGACGAGCTCGGATATGCGGTCCAGGAAGTGGTGCTCTGCCCGACCGAGCTCGGCGTCCCCAATCGGCGGCAGCGCCTCTACCTCGTGGCTGGCCTCGAGCCGCTAGGACCCATGTTGCAGCCGCCACAGGAGCATCGACCGCTCGGGGCGTATCTCGATCCGGAGCCCTCGTCCGATCTCTGGATCGACGAAGAGTTGAACGACAAGTACGGCCAAGCTCTGAGCGTCGTCGACGCGCAGGAGGTCACGGCCGTGGCCTCCTGCTTCACTTCGGCCTACGGGCGATCGCCGGTCCGAAGCGGCTCCTACCTCCGGACAGCCTCCGGCCTTCGCCGCTTTTCGCCGATGGAGATCCTGCGACTCCTGGGATTTCCACCAGACTTCCGGTTGCCGCCGACCCTGTCGAGGCAGGTCGCCTGGCGCCTGGTGGGCAACAGCCTCTCGGTTCCGGCTGTCCGTTATGTTCTGTCAGCGATCCCCGAATTGGCCGGCAGCGGCTCTACCTACTCCAGATAGCCCAGTGATCTGAGGTCCTCTTCGAGCTCCTTGCTGAGAGTCACCTCTTCGACCGCTGCGCTCTCCTGGAGGATGGCCACCTTCTCGTCGATCAGCGCCGACAGGACCGCTGCCATGACTGGCCTCTGACTCGCCCGATTGTGGATCTCGGTCGGATCCTGCCGCCAATCGAATAAAAAGAGCTCCCATCCCTCAGCCGTCTGCTTGCGAATCAGCTTCCACTGCCCGCTCACCACACTGTGGTTCAGCGGACCGCGGCCCAGGCGCAGGTGAGAGTAGATTCCCGACGGCTCCGACTCGGCAGCCGGGGAGGTAGCCCTGGCGATAGCAGCCAGATCACGACCCTCCAAGACGTCCGGGACATCCAACCCCACGCCCGCGAGGATCGTCGGCAACAGATCGATGTGTTGGACAGCCTCCTCGACCCTGAGCCCTTTCCTCTGATCAGGGAACTTGACGATGAGGGGGAAGTTCAGAGTCTCTACATGCAGGTTGGCACCATGGCGCCACCGGCCGTGCTCCTTGAACTCTTCGCCATGGTCGGAGGCGAAGATGATCAGGGTGTCGTCGTAGAGACCCAGTTTCTCGAGGAAGTCCAACAACGTGCCGAAACTGTCGTCGTTGAAGGCGATCTCCGCATCGTAGAGGTCGGACAGGTAGGGCAGCGCTTCCATCGGCCAGCGCCAACGGGGTTGCCAGTGTGGCATCTGGTCGGCTGTCGGAGCAAACTCGGTCCTGAATGGCTCTGGTGGCGCGTACGGGGCATGGGGGTCCATGGTGTGAAGGTAGAGCAGAAACGGGTCCTTGTCGTCTCTACCCTCGAACCAATCGAAGACCATGGCGTTGACCTGGTCCGAGGGTCGCTTGAGCTTCCGGGTGAATTCGTCGAACCCCTGCGTAAACCCGAAGGTCTTGACCACGTTCGTGTTGGTGACGAAGGCCGCCGTGCGATATCCCTCGGCCTGCAGCATCTCGGCGAGGGTCACGATCTCGTCCGAGAGCTTGTGCTTCCAGCCGATTGCGCCATGCGCCGGCGGCCAGAGTCCTGTAAAGATCGACGCTACGGACGCCTTGGTCCACGAGGACTGACCGATGGCGTTGAGAAACAGGCTCGAGTGGTCGGCAAATCGATCGATATTCGGCGTCGTCGGTCTCGGATATCCGAAGCAGCCGAGGCGATCGGACCGGAGAGTGTCGACGAGGTAGATCAGGACGTTGGGGCGGCGAGGCGATGGGCTCGCCACAGACATCGGGGGCAGATTTCGGACTGCGGTAGGTGCCCACAAAGCAGGTTTCTTCAGCACGACGCCACTGTCGGACTCGCCGTCGTTTGCCACCGATCTCAGGCTCAGACGAATCGCAGTCCGAGACTTCAGTCGCAGGGGAACGGCAAGGCCTTCCTTCGACTTGCCTATCGACGCCATTTCCCGTTTGCCGTCGTTGTCGGTCTCCAGGTAGATCTCCAGCCGAGCCCCTGCTCCCCGCAGAATGACCCCATCAGCTCGGAGTGTGCTCTCGGGGCCGGCGAACAGGAGGTAGTCCGCCTCGGCACCAGCCGGCAGCAGCAGCAGATCCTCTTCATGCTTCGCCATGGGAACGATCGCGGGGGTCTCGCCTTCGACGCTTGCCGAGCCCAGCTTGGTCACCAGGTCGTAGTACGCGTCTCCCTCCACTGGCCCTTCTCCAGAACCACAAGCGGCGACAAGTAATGCAAGGCCGAGCAGAGCGATCTGAGCCGGGCGGCGCATGACGCTGGATTCTACTGGACGATAGGCTCGGCAACGGCTTCGACGATCGACCACGCTCGTTCGAGGATCGGGTATATTCGCGCTCGACGCGGACCGGAGAAGGAGACCTTCGACATGGCAAGTAGTTATCGACTCGATCAGCTGAGAAACCGTTCTGCCCCTTTGGACATGAGTCCCGAGGAGTTCCGCCAACTGGGTCATCAGGTCGTAAACCGGATCGCCGAGCTGCTGGAATCGCTTCCCGGACGACCCGTCACTCCAGCGGACACGCCAGGCACGATTCGTCAGGCGCTGAGAGCATCCAGGGGGCTTCCTGAGCACGGCGTCGAGGCTGGGCCCCTGCTCGAGGAAACAACGAGACTGCTCTTCGATCACTCTCTCTTCAATGGCCACCCCCGGTTCCTCGGCTACATCACTTCCGCACCTGCCCCTATAGGCATGCTGGGAGACCTGATCGCTGCTGCGGTCAATCCCAATGTCGGGGCCTGGCCCATCGCCCCCATGGCAACGGAGATCGAAGCTCAAACAGTCCGCTGGATAGCCGAGCTCATCGGCTACCCAGTGGACGCTGGCGGTCTCCTCGTGAGTGGCGGGAACCTGGCGAACATCGTCTGCTTCCTCGCCGCTCGCTCGTCGAAAGCCTCTTGGAAACTGCAGGCCAAAGGCCTCGCCGCCAATCCGGCAGGCCCACTGCGCGTCTACGCCTCGACCGAGGTTCATACCTGGATCAACAAGGCCATGGATATCTCGGGGCTCGGGACCGAATCACTGCGTTGGGTTCGGGTCGACGATGACTCACGCATGGATCTGGCGTCTCTGAAGATTCAGATCGACAAGGACATCTCGGCCGGGGACGTACCCTTCCTGGTCGTAGGCACGGCGAGTACCGTCAGCACCGGGGCTATCGACCCCCTGGCAGAGATCGCGGCCCTCTGCCGGGAGCGGGATCTTTGGTTTCACGTCGACGGTGCCTATGGCGCTCTTGCCGCGGCGGTTCCCGAGGCGGCCGAGCTGCTCGAGGGCATGTCGGAGGCCGACTCCGTTGCGGTGGATCCACACAAGTGGCTCTACGCTCCGTTGGAGGCCGGCTGCGCTCTGGTTCGGGACCCGGAGGCTCTACGTGGCGCGTTCTCACACGGTGCTCCCTACTATCACTTCGGAGAGGTGGCGACGAACTACTTCGAATACGGCCTGCAGAATTCGCGAGGATTTCGCGCCCTCAAGGTCTGGCTCGCCCTGCAGCAGGTAGGTCGCTCCGGCTATGTCCAGATGATCCGAGACGATATCCATCTGGCCAGGGCTCTCTACGACCTCGTGGCCGACTACCCGGAGATCGAGCCCTTGTCGCAGAACCTGAGCATTACGACATTTCGCTATGTCCCGCAGGATCTCCTCGATCGATCCGAGACCGAGCCGGTGCGGGCCTATCTCAACGAGTTGAATCGAGAGCTCCTGGCCCGAATCGAAAGCTCGGGTGAGATCTATCTCTCCAATGCCATCATCCACGAGCGGTTCGCGCTGCGCATCTGCGTGGTCAACTTTCGCACGTCCCTCACCGATATCGAGTCGTTTCCCGAGGTCGTGACGCGGCTGGGTCGCTCGACCGATGAGGAGCTTCGCTCGCAGGCAGAGTTGTCTCTTCCACCCAGGGCAGAAGAGGGCTGACTCGTCCGGTCGCTATGCGCTTCTCCGACCTGCCACCGCCTCGTGAGGTGCCGCCGAGCTCGACATCTCCGACGACTCGAAGTGGCGCTGCGCTGCCTACAGCAGAGAAGGCTAGATCACCCTCGGCAATCGCCGGGCAGAACGGCAACATGGGATCCTCAGGTCACCCTCGAGCCCTTGGTGAGGTACATCATGAGAGCCTGGCGCCGCCAGCAGCCGCGAGCTTTCGACTGAGGCACCTCTTCAACCCGGCCAAGGGCTGGTTCCGCAGAATCGAGCGCGGGACAAACAAGTTCCTGAGTCATCGTGTCTTCCCGCGAGTCCCGGGTATCAGATGGCCCTACAGTCGAGCCCTCGAGCGGGACCTTTCTGTTTCGGAAGCATCGATCAACCTGAAAGGGCTGGACGATAGCCTCGCCGGTCTGAAGTTGCTACTGGTCTCGGACTTCCACGCCGGTCCGTTCCTCGCTCCCGATGCCCTGCGGCGCACCTTCGGCAGACTCATGACCTTGGAGCCCGACCTCATTCTCCTGGCGGGAGACTTCGCCACCGTTCGTCTGGAAGAGGTGGAACCGACGTTATCGGCCTACCGCGGTCTTGCGGCCCCGTTGGGTGTGTACGGAGTGCTCGGGAACCACGACCACTACACCGGCCAACCCGAGGCTCTCATTCAGATGCTGGAGGCCACCGGTATCCGATTCCTGCAGAATCGTTCCGTGTTGCTCGAAGAAGGGCCTGGCCGCCTCTTGCTGGCAGGAGTCGACGATCTGCTGTGCGGCGAACCGCGACTCGACGATGCCCTGGAAGGATGGCCTGACGGGACCCCGAGCCTATTGCTCTCCCACAACCCCGACGTCTTCCCAGAGGCGGTGGACTGCGGTGTTTCCCTTGTCCTTGCCGGCCACACCCACGGTGGCCAGTGGCGACTTCCCGGTTTGCCAGTCCTGGTTCGGATGAGCCGGTACAGGCTCGACGAGGGTCACTACAGGGCCGGCAATTCCCAACTCGTAGTGAGTCGGGGCATCGGCGCTACAGGATTCCCAATCCGGATCTGCTGTCCACCGGAGGCCGTCTTGCTTACCCTCCAGCCGAGTCGGGATCCGTAGCTCCGATTCCGGGTGCCCTGATCCGACCTGGCTGCAAGTCACGTTCAGTCCGGTTTGCGGGAGCTCACTGGCTGCGACCTCGTGATCTGTAATGAATGCCCTGGCCTACCCTGCCTCGGATTCGGATCGAGCGCTGAGCATCCTCCGCTGTGTCTTGCTCCGCTGTCAATCCACGACTCTCTCGGTACGATCGAGAGGAGATTCACTGGGGACTGTCGGTGATGCGATCCAAGGGTCACGTGTCGTTGTTTCTAGCCATTCTGGCGGCCGTATTGTCTCCGCTCTGCCTAAGTGCCACGACCTACTATCTAGCCCCGCCGCCAAAGGGGGACGATACCAATCCCGGGAGCCTGGAGAGTCCCTGGGCGACCCTGCAGCACGCAGCCGACATGGTTCAGCCTGGAGACTCAGTATTCCTGCGGGCTGGTAGCTTTGCCGGCGCTCACTTTACGACTTCCGGCACTGCCGCGCTCCCCATCGCCGTAAAGGCATTTCCCGGCGAAACCGTCGAGATCGACAGCGACAATCCGAGTACCCCCGACGGGATCAACCTCGAGGGTGCCAGCCACTTTCTTGTGGAGGGCCTGCATATCAACGGTCGGACGCGAGCCGGAATCCGCGCCGTTCTCTGCGAGAACGTCACCCTGCGCGGTAACCGCCTGGATAGCAATGGACGGTGGGGTATCTTCACCGGCTTCTGCGACGACCTGCTGATCGAGGCGAATCACACCTCCAACAGTGGTGATGAACACGGTATCTATGTCAGCAATAGCGGTGATCGGCCGACGATCCGAGGCAATCGGATCTGGAACAATCGCGCCAACGGTATCCATATGAACGGAGATGCCTCTCAGGGCGGAGACGGCGTCATCAGTGGGGCCGTGGTCGAGAACAACATCATCTTCGGCAACGGCGCAGGAGGGGGCTCCGGCGTCAACATGGATGGGGTCCAGGACTCCATCATTCGCAACAATCTGCTGTACGAGAATCACGCCAGCGGGATCTCGCTCTACAGAATCGACGGTGGCGCGCCCTCGACAGGCAACCTCGTCTACAACAACACAGTCGTCGTTGCCGACGATGGCCGATGGGCCCTCAACATCAAGAATGGCTCCGCCGGCAACCGGATACGCAACAACGTCTTCTACAACTACCACTCCTTCCGGGGCAGCATTGCCGTTACTGCGGACTCTCTTGCCGGCTTCAGCTCGGACCACAACGCTGTCATGGATCGCTTCACCCTGGACGACGGAAATACGGTTCTCAGCCTCGCAGAATGGAGGGCTCAGACCGGCCACGATCAGAGCTCACTCCTGTCGACGCCGGCGGCCCTATTCACCGACCCGACCCGTGATTTCCATCTTCGAGAAGGAAGTCCTGCCTTGAACAACGGCGAGACCCTGACCGAGGTCCTCACGGATCTCGAGGGTACGCCCCGACCTTTGGGTCCGGCATTCGATATCGGGGCCTACGAAGGTGTGGGCGTGATTTTTTTCGATGGTGTCGAGTCGGGCGACACCCATCGCTGGACGCTAGCGGTCCCCTAGCGTCGCCTACCTCCACCTCGGCGCGCACCACCGCCCCGCGGTGCGCTGTAGGCGCGTTGGTTGCCTCGCTGCCGGGCACTGTAGTCACGATTGAGGCTGCTACTGCCACCGTACTGCCCGGTGCTTGATTTCGGCTTTCGCTGCTGCGTGCCCACGGTCCCGGTAGAAGGGGCGGTCCGATCCGTCGGTCGAGTTCCTGTCGAGGGTCTGGTCGCCGCCTCCCGGGAGCCGCCTGCCCCGCTCACATCGGCTGCCTTCCAATTTCCCCCATCCCGTTGTTGCCAACTACCGTCCTGCTGCTTCCGAAAAACGTCGCCGTTCTTGTCGGTATAGACGTTGTTCGCCCGGTTCGACACGTTCGGTGATCTGGCCTGCGCTGTGCCCGCGCCGCGCCTGGTTCCCGAGGTGTGGGCGACCCTGTTGGCGTTGCCCTGACGCTGGTACATGTTGCGCGCCGAATCCCGATTGGCGGATCGGTAGCCCGCCTGATACCCGGCCCGGGTACCCGCCCGATAACCGTGGTGCCAACCTCTGTGGTATCCGCGCCTGTAGCCGCGGTAGCCTCCTGCTCCCCACCAACCACTCCGGTACCAGCCACCAGATCCGATGGAGAACGTGAATCGCCCGGTCGAATAGCTCAGACCGAAGCTCCAGCCGTACCAGGGGTTGTATCGAACATTGAATCCCCAGGTCGGATACCTCGGATAGTAGTGGTATGGAGACCACCAAGGCCGGTAGTACCAGCCAGTGCCGTAAACCGGAACTCCGTGGTAGATGTAGCTGGAGGTGTAGCCGGGATAGTAGCCGACATAGACCACCTCCGGCGTGGTGTCGTAGATGTAGACGTACTTGGTGTTGTAGACCGGACTCGACGGCGGAATGGAACGAATCTCCTCGGGTACTTCGGTGGCCACCGCCCAGCGGGCTTTCGGATCGTTGGCCACGTACCACACGCCCTCCTCGACACAGTAGTACCGATCGCCGTAGCGAAGTACCTGTGACTCGGTGTTGACCGCATAGTAGAGAGTGGTCTCTTCCACCGGCTCGAATTTGGGCTCGCCGTCGAAGCTCACCTCGATCGTCGCGTCGCGCTTGATGGCGGCTGTCTGCGGAACTGCGGCGTCAAGAGCCGCTTCGTTGGCCATCTCGGTGCCTGCTACCCAGACGAGCAGGTAGCCATAGTCCGAGTCCGGATCGATCCTGGCAAAGGCCTCCGGCAGCTCATCGGGACGCCTGAACTGCCAAGGGCCCGCCTCGGTTCGAGCCGAATACCATCGTCCGGCGAGGAGCACGTAGATCTCTTGGCTGGCCACCTCACGCAGTAGATCGCTCTCCGAATTCGTCACAACCAGCAGCTCACCGTCAGCCAGGGGGCTGAATTGCATCGGGCCTTCGGTGACGATGAGCTCGGCCGGCTCGGTGCTCACCACGATGGCCGGTGGAGTGCTCGGCCCTTCGGCAGCCTCCTCGGGGTCCAGTTCCTCTTCTTCGGGCTCGAGCTGCCGGATCTGCTTCGGGACCTTCTGCGTCACCTGCCAGGGACCTTCGACGGCCGGCGCTTTGTACCAGGTGTCGGCACCCGCAGAGAGGTAGTAGGCTGCCTTGTCCTTGGGATCCTGAACGATCATGAAGGGACTGTTGACCACCCCCTGGATACCCGTGTCGCCCAGGTCTCGCAGTTGGGGTGAGCCGTCGATGGTGAGCAGGACGGTCGGCTCTTGCCTGAACAGGATCTTCGGCGGGGCGTCGTCGAAGCCCTCCGACGCCCGATCCTGCTTCTCGGCTAGATCGAGTGCTGCAATCAGTCGATCCAGAGACAGCTCGATGTTCCAAGTCGGCATCTCCCGCGTCAACAGATCGATGAGTGCCTGCTCCTGTTCAGGTGTGGCGTCGGGAAAGCGCACTTTGGGTACCCGAATCTCTCCAAGCTCGACAACTCGAGTGTCGAGATCGGTCGCGATGCGAGTCTCCATCCAGACCGCACCGAAGATCGGCTCGGAATCGCCCGCACGGGTCACGGAGACCGCTGCCCTGGCATGAAGAACATCACCTTCGAGACGGTCGACCTGAGGTTGGTACATCACCACGAGACCCTTCTCGGATTCGATCTCTCGCGGCCACGCCTCGGGCTCGCTACCGCCAGCGACGTTCGCTCCCAGCATTGCCAAGAACACGCAGATCGGAACAGCTCCGAACGAAATGAATCTCGACGGTCTCTTTCTCATGACTTCTCCCTTGCAGGTTGCTCGAGTCCGAGCAGGTAGGTCCAGTGGGGAGCTACTGGCGACAGGATACCGATTAGAGCTTGCAGTGTCCAAGGAGGGTCGAGCTGTTTTGGTGTATCCTTCGCCCTCCTCGACCGTAGCAAGCTCCCTCAAATCCTACCGCTCAACGAGGTCTGCTGAATGGAAGTGGGAATCATCGGACTACCCAAGGTCGGCAAGACGACGCTGTTCAACATCCTGACGGCTTCCAACCAGGCCACCGACCGATACTCGACCTCGACGAAGACGAACGTGGGAGTCGCAACGGTTCCGGACCCTCGGCTCATTCGCCTCCGGGAGCACTACCAGCCGAAGAAGTTCACTCCGGCCACGGTGACCTATGTGGACATTCCCGGGCTCAAGAAGGGGAGCGGCGCTGAGAGCCTCGACCTGGCGCGACTCCGGGAGGTAGACGCTCTGGCTCACGTGGTCAGGGCCTTCGAGGAGCCGGAGATCCTGCACTCGGAAGGCTCCGTGGATCCGGCTCGGGATATCGCGATCCTCGACCTAGAGCTCATCCTGGCCGACCACGAGATCGTCGAGCGCCGCATCGCCAGGCTGGACAAGGGGGCAAAGAGAGGCCTGTCTACAGATGAGAAGCGAGAGCAGTCGCTGCTGGCCGAACTCATCCTGCCCGCCTTGGAAGAAGAGCGTCCCCTGCGTTCCCTCGAGCTCTCGGCTGAAGACGAGCTGCGCCTACGGGGCTTCCAGTTGCTCTCAGCCAAACCCCTTCTGCTGGTGATCAATGTCGACGAGGCTGTCCTGGTCGAAGGCCATGCTGAAGATGCCGCCATCGAGGCTCCTCCGGGCGCACAGATCGTCACAGTGAGCGCCCCCATCGAGGAAGAGATCTCCCACCTCGACGCCGAGCATCAGATCCACTTCCTGGTAGACCTGGGGTTGAGAGAGCCAAGCCTCAACCGCGTCATCCGGGCAAGCTATGACCTTCTCGGGCTGATCTCGTTTTTCACCGTCGGTGAAGACGAGGTCCGAGCCTGGACTGTACAACTGGGAACACTGGCTCGCCAGGCCGGTGGGACCATTCACAGTGACATCGAACGGGGATTCATCCGGGCCGAGGTCGTGGCCTGGGAGGACCTGCTGGATCTCGGATCTCTCACCACCTGCAAGGAGAAGGCCCTCCTGCGGCTCGAGGGCAAGGAGTACCTCGTCCAGGACGGCGAGGTCGTCCACTTCCGCTTCAACGTCTGACCCCGCCCACCCAACCGGAGGGTTGAGGCGCCCAGCACTTTGCGCCGGGCGGTCTTTGAGGGCTTGAGGGTTGAGCCAGCCGGCGTATCTTCGGCTGGTCTTTGAGGGCTTGAGGTAGTGAGGTCTTGGGGTCTTGGTCCTGGGCAGATTGATGACAACCGCAGGGAGGGCATAGGGGTGTAGGGGCTTAAGGGCGTAGGGAGCGATTCCCCAATGGGAAGCCTGCGGGTGCCCCCGGGCTGACCTCACAAGATCGTGTTCATCTGCCCAGGACCCAAGACGGTTGGGAGGGCGGGTCCGGCCGCCTCAACCTCCAGGGCCCAGCGGGCCCATCAGTCGTGCAGGGCACTGATAGCTTCGAGCATGGTAGGGGATTCGTGGCGGCCGAAGTGGGCGCCGACCAGCATGGCTATCGCACTGGCGGCCAGGGCTATCACGACAGGAGCGATTCCGAGATCAAGAATCTGCAACTGGGCGAGGATATAGGTCGCGGCACCCACCACCAGTGATGCCACACCGCCCGCCAGGTTCGCCCGTTTCCACCACAGCCCCGCGATCGTCGGTACAAACAGGCTGGCACTCAGCAGCCCGATGCCCGCCGTGTAGAACCTGCTGATGAGCTCTGGCGGCGACAGAGCCCAGTACAACGCCAACAGGCCGACAACCCATGCAGCTCCGATGCGAATCAGCGCCATGGTTTTCTCGCTTGCCCGGTCCCCCAGCAGGCCGCCGAGGATGTCATGGGCGATGGCCGAGCTGCAGGCGAGAAGCAGAGCATCCGTGGTAGACATCACCGCGGCCAGCACTGCCGCCACCGCGACGCCACGAATCAGCGTCGGGAACTCCGATTCCATCACTTTCAGAAAGACCTGATCGGCGTCCTCGAGCCCTGGAAAGTGGAGCTTGCCCACCGGAACGATCGCCAGGACCGCCACCAGAATCATCGCGCTGTAGGCCAGCATGGCCAGATTGAGCGACAGCCGGGCTCCCTTGGCGTCCTTGGCCGTCGAGACGCGCATCACGATATGCGGAATCACCGGAATGGCCGTCGCCCAGATGACGAAGTACCCGAGATAGCTGGCCACCGGTTGATGCACCACCTGGCCTAGCTCGGGCGCTGCCTCCGTCGCTTGCCTCATGAGCGCCAAAGGGGAGCCGACCCGCCAGACCATCGCCACACCCGCTCCCAGGACCACGATCAACATCAGGGCTCCTTGGATCATGTCGGTCCAGGTGATAGCCACCATGCCCCCGAAAGAGACGTAGACGATAAACACCAGGGTGGCGAAGATGATCGCCGCCTCGTAGGGAATTCCGAGCAGGGCGTTGGCCGTGATCCCGGCCGCCTTCAGCTGCGCCACGATGTAGATCGTGAAGGCAACGACGATGAGACTCGGCACGAGATAGCGCACCACACTCGCGGGATAGCGAAAGGCGAGAAAGTCGGTGATGGTGTACTTGCCGAAGTTGCGCAGCTGACGGGCCACCAGAATGGAGGCCAACGGGAATCCGAGGACGGCACCCGCAAACAGAGCCAGGGTTGCCGGTATTCCCTGGGAGTAGGCGAGCCCCATGACGCCGATAATGGAGCCTCCACTGGCCAGGCTCGCCATGATGGCCATGGCGTTGACCGTCGTCCCGATGCGGCGGCCCGCCACCCAATACTCGTCGCGTGAGCCCAGGACCTTCCGAGACGCGAAGATGCCGATACCGACACATCCGGCCAGGTACAACACGACGAGGACGCGCTCCACGAGCATCGGTGGTCTAGTCCCTTCGCTCAGCCCGGAGGAAGACAAACAGGGTCAGAACCGGCGAGATCAGCATCAGGGCGATCATCAGCCAGCCGAAGACTGCGATGCCCGCGATCTCGATGCGCCGCCAGACAGGCAGGAAGGAAAAGCCCGAGAACGCGATCAGGAAGAGTAGAGCCGCCACCTCGCTCCTCCTCATAGGGAAGAGACTCTTCACGAATCCTCCTCCCAATCGAAGAAGTAGTCCCGGTTGCTGAGAAGCTCCTCAGCCTCACCACCACCCTCGAGACCTGCAACCGCAATCGACTCTCCCCTGGATTCGCTCTCCTTCTTGACGACCTCCAGTTGGTCCTCCAGATCTCGGGTCTCTCCGTCCCAGTACTCGAAGGTGCCAAAGTGCGGCCAGCCAATGCGGAAAGCCGGATCGTGCCAACGGCGCGCCAACCACACCGCATAGCGCACCAGACGCAGGCCCCGTAGCGCCTCGACCAATCGAAGGCTCGAGCGATCGAAGACTCGGAACTGCTCATAGCCTGAGAGATACCCCTCCCGCAAACGCAGTGTCTCTTCATCACGACCCGGAAGGGCGAGCCAGAGATCCTGCACAGCGGGCCCAGGTGCCATGTCGTCGAAGTCCAGGATGTTGAATCGATCGTCGCGCAGCAAGACGTTGCCGAGGTGCAGATCACCATGGATACGGTGGGTGTCGACCTCGACGAGCAGTCGGTCAGCGTACCCTGCAATGCCTTCAGCGGCCCGGTGGTAGCGCGCTTCGAGCGCCTGCGGAATCGACCGGTGCTCCTCGAGCCAGGCCAGGGGCCGGCGGATGAAGTACTCGCCATCGATCGGCCGCCGATTCGAGCTGGGATCCGCCACGGCCACATTGTGCATACGACCCACCAGCATGCCGAGGCGCAGGGCCAGGGAGGCGTTCAGCTCGTCGGGAGCTCGGCCACCCCGGCGATCGGACAGGCTGTAGTAGATGCTGTCTATCTGTTTGAGGGTCGGACCGTCCGGAAAGGCCCGTACGGTGCACACAGGAATATCCGCCTCGTCCAGCTGCTGCAAGAAGCGATGCTCCTCCAGAATCTGCTGCTCGGTCCATCGCCCGGGCCGATAGAACTTGGCCACCACTCGGCTGCCATCGGTAAGCTCCACCTCGTAGACGCGATTCTCGAACGAGTTGAGCGGGTAGCAGAGGTTGTTGCACTGCAGTCCGCCCGCCTCCACCGCGGCCAGAACCCTTTCAGGCGTCAGAGCTAGAAAGAGGTCGGTTGGACGACCCTGGCTACTCTTCGAAGAGCTCCAGGTACTCTCCATAGCCCTCCTTCTCGAGATCTTCCACCGGCACGAACCTCAAGGCCGCCGAATTGAGGCAGTAGCGCAGCCCTGTCGGCTGCGGACCATCGGGGAAGAGGTGGCCCAGGTGGGAGTCCCCGTGCTTGCTCCTCACCTCCGTACGGACCATCCCCAAGGTTCGATCCTGCTCCTCGACGACGTTGGCCGGCTCCAGAGGCCGGGTGAAGCTGGGCCAGCCGGTGCCGGACTTGTACTTGTCCGTGGAGCTGAAGAGAGGCTCGCCGGAGACCACATCGACGTAGAGCCCCGGACTCTTGTTGTCCCAGTACTCGTTCCTGAAGGGCGGCTCGGTACCGTCCTGCTGAGTCACCTTGTACTGCAGCGGCGTCAGCATTGCTTCGAGCTGGTCCTCAGACGGCTTCGCAAAGCTCTCCCACTTGGAGTCGTTCCTGCGCTGGCTCACATCCTCACCTCCCCAGGTCTCTTCTAGATACCCCTCTCGCCCAGATCCCTTTCGGTAGCGCTTGTAGTGGGTCGAGTTCTTCTTGTAGTAGTCCTGGTGATAGTCCTCGGCCGGATAGAACGGCCCGGCAGCCAAGATCTCGGTCACGATCGGACGGTCGAAGCGGCCCGATTGCGCCAGCTCGTCGCGCGACTTCTCGGCCAACATCTTCTGCTCGTCGTCGTGGAAGTAGATCGCCGTCTCGTACTGGTTGCCCCGATCCGCGAACTGGCCTTCGGAGTCCGTCGGATCGATCTGTCGCCAGAAGATATCCAGAAGCTCTTCATAGCTCACCTTGTCAGGGTCGTAGACCACCTGGATGACTTCTCTGTGACCGGTCATTCCAGCCGAAACCTCCTGGTAGGTTGGGTTCTCTTCTGCACCCCCCGAATAGCCGGACACCACCTCGACGACACCATCCAGATTCTCGAAGGGAGGCTCCATGCACCAGAAGCACCCTCCAGCGAACGTGGCCTTTTGGTGCGAGCCGGATCCAGCATCCTCGGCACGGGAGGCGCAGGTCATGGCAAACACTCCAGTGAACGCTACAAGTAGAACCAGGGATTTCAGCATAATGATCATCTCTCCTGTTGAATTGCCAGGTGCCGACGCACCATAGCAGACAGTACGCTCTGGAGACCCTTCCGGATCACTACCTGGGGCCACCATTTTTTGAAAGACAGGGAATATTTCCCTGCTCTCCAACCGTCACGAGCTGAACAAGCCTCGATTCTGGACCGAAACGGCTGGCACTCATATTGCTTTCACCACCCGAGTCTGTCCCAAGAGCCTCGACAAGCGAGTGGGAGCTAGTACCCGTGCCGGGCGGAGATGCCGCCTCGCATGATGAGTGGAGATGTTTCAGACGAACTGGAGGAACTCGTGAAAAGCACAACCTTGTCACTTCCGTGCATCGCCTTGTTCGTGGCAACCCTGTGGTTTGGCTCGGCTTCAGATATCAGAGCCTATACGCGCTGGGCAAACGGCTGCACAGACTGCCACTCGGATTTCTTGGATAGCACTTCCACAAAGCTAGGCAACACCTGGCCCAGGTCCAAGCACAACGTTCATCGCGAGGACATGATGAACGACTTGTGTTTCACCTGCCATGTCGACGAAGGCGACAATCCACTCCTCGACTCCTCCGGCGGCGAACCGGGACTTCCCGGCGTCGGCTGCATGGGCTGCCACGGCGTGGATCCCGATCCCGGCACGCCAAACAACAAGGAGTGGGGGTCGGGACTCCGGCAACACCATGCCAGTGCGAATGTCGGCACCGACAATGGTGGCGACCTCTGCGTCGATTGCCACACCGACACTCTGGCGCGACTCGGCGAGAACGCTGTTCCCGTTTACTACGGCGGAACCGACGTGAACGTCTTCGATCCCTGCAATGCGGACGGCTCGGAGAACTGGACCTCCGATGGTCTCGGCCTCGACAACGACGGCGACCTGGACTACGACGCTGCCGATTCTGACTGCGGCGAAGCCGGCTTCTTCGAGGATGGCTTCGAGTCCGGAGATACCACCGCATGGGATGCGACGGTTCCATGAAGTCGAGCGCCGCTCATCAGGTGTAATCGGGCCTAGGCCGCGCTACCCGCGTTGTAGCCTGCCGTTCGCAGCTTGTTGGCCATGTCAGTCTTGTCCATGGCTTTGCTGTAGGCCTCTTCTGCGTCTACAGAGTGGTCCTTGACCAGGCGCAGAAGGTCGTCGTTGAGCAGGCGCATCCCTAGGCTCTTGCCGGTCTGGATCGAGGTGACGATCTGATGCGTTCGGCCCTCCCGGATGTTGGCCCCTATGCCGTGGGTCACCACCATGATCTCGAGCGCCGCGATCCGTCCACTGCCTTCCTGGCGCTTGCAGAGTGTCTGGCAAACAACACCTTTGAGCGATGCGGCCAGCATGGTGCGGATCTGCTCTTGTCGTTCCGCCGGAAACTGGTCGATGATCCGATCCACCGTACTGGCTGCTGTCGAGGTGTGCAACGTGCCGAAGACCAGGTGTCCGGTTTCCGCCGTCTCGATCGCCGTTTCCGTCGTCTCGAGATCCCGCATCTCCCCTACCATCACGATGTCAGGGTCCTGACGAAGTGCCGCCCGCAGGGCGCGTTTGAAGCTCTGGGCGTGCTCTTTGACCTCTCGCTGACTGATCCGGCACAGCTTGTCCTGATGGACGAACTCGATGGGGTCCTCGATCGTGATGACGTGGTCACGACGAGTCCGGTTGATGAAGTCGACCATGGCGGCCAGCGTCGTGGACTTGCCACTGCCGGTCGGACCCGTCACCAGCACCAGTCCCTTGTTGAGCCCACAGAACTGCTTGAGGGTATCAGGCAACTTCAGGTCCTCGAAGGTCAGGATCTCGCCCGGGATGTGCCGCAAGACCGCTCCAACTCCGAGGTTGTTCCGAAACACATTGACTCGAAATCGGCCTAGGCCCGCCACCGCGTAGGCGAAATCGGTATCGAGGTTCTGCTGCAACTCCTCCTTGGCCCTGGGTGGCATGATCTCGCCGACCAGTTGGGTCATCGCCTGAACCGAGAGCGGCTCGCCATCGCTCTGCTTGTCTGCGACCATCGATCCATCGATGCGGAGCATGGGACGGGTCTTCGCAGCAAGATGGAGATCCGAGGCGCCCTGCATCACAGCGAATTTCAACAGCTTGTCTATTTCCGCCATCGACCTTGCTCCTAGAGATTCGGGGCGTCTTCGGCCCAGGGCACCATGTCTCGATCGACCGAAATCCTGACGATCGCATGGTAGGGAATCAGGTGGATCTGCTTGTTCGCATCTTCGAGATAGACCTCGTGGCCCGCCGCACTCTGCTCGAAGCGGACGAGGGCACCCTGAATCGGTTGACCTCGCAGTGTCTCGACAACCACGTTGACCTGCTCGCTCATGAGGTGCTGCAGATTGAGGCTCGCAAGCCCCGTGACCTGGAGATTCCAGGCCACGGTATCTCGGTACTGATCCGAGAGGATCCGCACCCGCTCGCCCAGCACTTCCAGAAGCGCCCTGAACAGTTTGATCCCCGTAGCGGGATGCGACTCGACCAGCTTGTTCAGATCCTTGCCCTCGAGCCTTAGGCCTGTCGTCTTCTCCACTACCCGTGCAGTCGCGGGTCGGGGCCCAGGATCGATCAGGGCAAGCAGTCCGAAAACGTTGGCGGGGTGCACGGTCATGAAGTGCTTCTCGACCCCACCCGCCACGCCATAGAGCTCGATCAACCCATCGCGGACGACGATCATCGAGCTGCCCGCATCCCCCACTGCATAGGCTACTTCACCTGCTTCCCAGGCGACCTCCTCCGCCAACTCGGCGATGAGGGCGAGCTCGTCGGGTTCCAGATCTGAGAAGATCCGCACGTTGGCTAGAAACCGCTGCAGGTCATCGGTCATTGGAAACCTCCTCCTTCGATGGTGCGACGCACCATTGTCCCATGCCTGCAGGAAGGATCCTTCACTCGACTGGCGCGAGGCCCTCCGTTCAATCCTGCCGGACCGAAAAGTACCTGGCACCTTGCGGTGCCGAGTCCCGAGCGCTATGTTCGGGAGATTATGAAATCGATCAGGGCCCATCCCACGCTGGCGGTAGTCTCCGCTCTCGCCATCATCACACTGCTGACGCTTCCCGCCTGTCTGCCGGCCGGCAAGATGGAGGGTATTCACCTCGACCTCATCGAGCTGCCCGAGGGCTTCGAGATCAGCCTGCTGACCGATCAGGTCCCCGGGGCCCGCTCCATGACACAAAGCCCAGAGGGGATCTTGTATGTGGGCAGTCGACGTGGGGGCAATATCTACGCCGTCGTCGACAATGATGGCGACCACGTTGCGGATCGGGTCGTCACGATCGCCGAGAGCCTGAACGCACCCAACGGCGTCGCCTGGCGGGATGGATCGCTGTATGTGGCGGAGATTCACCGGGTGCTGCGGTTCGATGAAATCGACGAAAGACTCGAGAATCCCCCGGAGCCCGTGGTCGTAAGTGACGATTTCCCGAGCGACACTCATCACGGCTGGAAGTTCATTCGCTTCGGCCCAGACGGCAAGCTCTATGTACCTGTGGGTGCGCCGTGCAACGTCTGCGAGAAGGAGGAGCCGATCTACGCCTCCATCACTCGCCTGGATACCGACGGGGGGAACCATGAGATCTACGCCCAGGGTGTGCGCAACACCGTCGGTTTCGACTGGCACCCGGAGACCGGTGAGCTCTGGTTCACCGACAACGGCCGGGACATGTTGGGCGATGACCTGCCACCCGACGAGCTGAATCGGGCGCCTTCGCAGGGGCTCCACTTCGGCTTCCCCTATTGCCACGGTGGAGACATTCCCGACCCGCAGTTCGGCGAGCGACGCGAGTGCAGCGAGACCACTGCGCCAGCCGCCAAGCTCGGTCCCCACGTCGCCGCCCTCGGTATGCGCTTCTACTCTGGCGAGAGCTTTCCAGACGGCTATCGACATCAGATCTTCATCGCAGAGCATGGATCCTGGAACAGGAGCACTCCCATTGGATACCGCATCACCCTGGCGCGGCTCGACGGCAGCGAAGTGACTTCGTACGAGGTCTTCGCCGAGGGCTGGCTGCAGGGCGATGATGCCTGGGGACGACCGGTGGATCTGCACGTCTCCCCGGACGGATCACTCCTGGTTTCAGACGACCGGGCGGGAGCCATCTACAGGATCAACTATCGAGGCAGTGGGGCGATGGGAGATTGAAGCGGCCGAACCTGTGCCGGCCGGGGCGTAAGGCAATAGGGGTGTAGGGGTGTGAAAGGATCTCATTCATGATTCGCGAGGGCGAAGCTGAAGCACCGACTGAAACGGACGGCGAGTCCTGGAGGGGGAGAATCCTCTTCTCTACCTTGGCTTTTACCGCGGTCGCAGCAGCCTTCAAGATTCGCGCCTACGACGTCTTCTGGCACCTGGCAGCCGGGCATTGGATTCTCCGGAATCGGGCCCTCCCCGATCCCGATCCGTTTCGATTCTCTGCCCATGGGGCTGCCTGGATCGACCATGAATGGCTCTTTCAAGTCGTCTTGGCGATGGTCGAGAACATCGGTGGGCTCACCGGTCTATGGGTTCTTCGCATCTGTTTGGCCCTGAGCCTTGCCCTGGTTTTGTGGGTCGCCGCCAGACGGTCCGGCGCACCCGCCGTCGGCGCCGGAATGGCCCTCTTCATCACGCTGCTCGGTGCACGGCCCCGCTTCTTCCTACGCCCCGAGTTCCCAACGCTCCTAGCCCTCGGCCTGCTGCTGGCGCTGCTCACCGAGTTCCGGCGCGGCAGGCAGCGCTGGCCAATCGTGCTCGTGCTGTTACAGACCCTTCTCTGGGCCAACTCCCATCCGGGTTCCCTGATGGCACCGATTCTATGTGGGGCGTTCTTGCTGGGAACGCGCTTGCCTGGCGGCTGGGGTACTCCGCGAAGGGGTCCGAGCCCCATACCTTGGAAGTGGGTATTTGGACTGCCCATCGCCATGGTGCTCGCGATGCTCCTCAACCCGGCCGGTTGGAGGCTCTTCGCCGTGCCGGTGGAGATTTCCGGTGCCCTGGAAGACGTCCCTGGGGTCAATCCGGAGTGGCTGCCTGTCTGGAAGGCTCCGCAGCCCTTTCTTTTCGTCGGTTTGGCGCTGCTCGCGCTCCTGGTCGTGCTGACGTATCGAAGCACGCGTCGCCTCGATCCGGCTACCGGGCTGGTAACTCTGGCGCTCATGGCCCTGACCACCACCTCCATGCGCCACCAAGCGCCGCTCTTTGTCGGCGCCTTCTTTCTCGCATCCGAATGTCTGGCCGAGTTGGCTGTCTGCGGCTGGAAGGCGCCGATACGCGCCTCGAGAGCCAGACTCCTGCCGCCGCTCGCCTGCTTGCTGGGCATCGCGTGGTGCCTCTGGCCGCCGACAAGCGGTCCGCTGGCGCCACGCCAGGGCCGATACACCTTCGGATCGGGGTTGGAGCCCGGACGGTTTCCAGACAAGGCCGTCGATTTCATCGAACAGCTCCCCGAGCTGGGCAATCTCTACAACAACGTGGCCTTTGGTGGGTATCTGTTGTGGCGCCTCTATCCTCCGCGGCAGATCTTCAACGACGGGCGCAACGAGCTGAACCCCGACTTCCTGCGGGAGTTGGCCTCTGCCCGCCAGGACAGTCAGGCCTGGAATGCTCTCCTCGATCGTTACCAGATCGACGGGGCTCTGGTGCGCTACGACCGACGACGACGGCCGGTGCTCGAGGCACCTCTCGTCGCCGGAGGTGAGCCGCAGGTTATTCACTTGACCTCGAACACAGTCCTCTTCACACCGGACCGCTTCGCCCTGGTCCACTGGGACGACCTGGCCATGGTCTTCCTCGCGCGCCGGTCGGATCGCAGCCGAATTCTCGCGCAGCTCGAGTACCATTTCGTCAATCCCGAGGACCCCGAGGCCACCCTGCAGGCGGCCAGCAACGATCCAGCGAGACTGGAAGGCACTCTCATCGAGGTGGAGCGCCGACTTCGGGACGACCCCGGCTGCCGGCTGGCAGCTTCCCTTCAGCTCGAATTGACCGAGTTGGCCGAAGAACAGGTCCCGAACACCGATCGGCCCTGACGTTTCAAGGCAACACCATTGTGACGGTGGTGTCGAGGACGCGGAACGAGGAGCGCTCCTGTGAGCCCCCTTCGAGAGCCAGCGCCACGACGAGCTCGTTGAGCACCGCTGCCACCTCGAGCGACAAGGTGACGTCGCGGGTCTGTCCTTCGTCGAGGGTCTGCACCGAGCTCTGAGCCAGAACCATCGGAGGACCCTGGGAACCCACCGCGCTGAAGAGTCGGCTGGTTCCCTTGGTGCCCTCTAGCCGATGGACGACCTCTAGCCTCGTGCCCAGCGGGGCATAGAACCGAGGCCCGACGACCACCTGACCGGCAGGGCAGTCCGTGGCCAGGACCTGGCTCCCAGCAACCAGGCCTGCGCACGGCGCAAGGGTCAAGCCTGAGGGCTCCGAACGCAGATGCAACGGCGGTGGCGGAGCTCGGCGATCCACCGATTCCTCGAGAACCTCGACTCCGACACCGAGGGTCTCTCCCTCTTCGGGCAGGATTCTCAGCTCGGCGACCTCCAACTCCAGGTTCAGTCGGTCGGTATCGAGCAGATCTGCAGAAGCGCGGCAGGTCAAGTCGGACAGCGGCCCACCGGGGTGCAGCCGATACCGCAATCGAAACCTGTCGCCAGGACCCATGACCGGCAACCGAGCCAGGTAGTGTTTGTACTCACGACTGACCAGATCGTGACGCACGTGGAGCCACCCCTGTTTGCCGACCACTTTGCCTTCGATCTCGACCTCTACGACCATCGAGTCGGGTACATCCAGATACTGCCCGTCGAAGATCTTTCGATGCCGGGCCATCACCGGCACCTTCAGATCATGAACCAATTGATAAGTTCGGATACCGGAATCAGCGGTGAGATCTTGCAGCGAGAGTCGAGTCGCGGCTCGCAACATCTCAGTTTCGCGTTGCCCTGCAGTGCCGGATGCCAAGCTGCCCGAGAAGAGGCCTCGCGCGGACAGCTCGAAGGACTCACAGTCTGCGGGTCCTTCGCGACAAGCCAACAGCTGATTAGGCGGGAAGAGCCCGTAGACACGCCCTTGGTGGGTGTTGGCGAAGAACAAGGGACGATCGGTTCGGTAGCTGCGGAAGAGGCTCCGGCCAGTGAAGGGTGCGGCTTCGTCTGCTGCTCCCAGATAGTCTAGGAGGGTCACGGCGAGATCGCTCTGCAGGAAGGGCTCTTCGAGTAGGCGCGGCCCTTCGCCAGGGGACATCAGAATCGCAAGACTCCAGTTCTGGCTCAGAGTCCGCACGAGGTCGTCTTCGCTATGCGGAAGGCCGGCCGACTCGTCGCTGGTCAAGACGACCAGGGTGTTGTCGAGGATTCCTTCACTCTCCAATCGGTCGATGAACTCCCCGAATGCGTCGTCCAGGTAGGTCATGGCCCGGTGCAGTCCGTTGTCGCCGGGTATCTCTGCGATATCAGGAACGGTGTAGGGGTGGTGTGTGCCGACCGTGAGCAAGGTTAGAAACCACGGCCTGCCCGCCGACTCGAGTTGTCGAATCTGATCGAAACCAAGGTCCAGGAAGGCCCGATCGTCGATACCCCATTTGCTCCTGAGGTGGGCAGGCTCGTCACCCCGCTCTCCGATCACCGTCTCGAAGCCGAGCCGCGGCATGGCCTGTCCTTTCATCATGAAGGACAGTGGGCTGGCCTGCAGAAAGACCGTGTGGTAGCCGAGCCCAGCCAGAGCTTCCGGCAGGCATGGGTCGGATGGGCCGACTGCGTAGTCGTTCAGGCGGGGCGCTCTCGACCCCAGCCTTGGCGGTCGGCCACAAAGCAAGGCATATAAACCTCGATTGGTCTGACGCTGTTGCCCGATGAATCGAGTTGCCGTTGGGTGGCTACGAGCCACCCGGTCGAGGTGCGGCATCGTGATCGAGGACTCGATCCCGGACTGCTCAGCGACCAATGGTAGATAGGCACCGGAGACACCCTCCAATACCACCACTAGGATATTCCGGTCGGCATGGCCGAGTTCCACCCACGGCTCGCCCGACAGGTCGCTGCTCCAGATCCGGGTCAACTCCTCGCTGATGCCAGGGCTCGGCTCTGGTGCAGACCAGCGCGACCTTCCGACCGGCAAGTACCGCTGCATCTCCTCGGCCAGGAAATGACTGCGTCGCCAGGCCAGCGCCTCGGGCTCCACGGGCCACACCCACAGCGCCAGACAAGCACCCAGGGCGACGACCAAAGCCAGGGCCACCGCTCGGCCGCTGCAGGATCGCTTCAGGATCACCCAGGTGGCAAGGCCAACCACGACGAGCAAGAGCACCAGAGACAGGGGGCGGGACAAGGCCAGACCGGAGCCCAGGAGGAAGGTCGGATCCGCCAGATAACCTGCGTAGGTAAGACTCAGAGGGGCATCTAGGGCCAGGATATGCTCGTAGTTGGCGTACTGGAGCAGAACCCACAACAAGGCCACGAGCACTGCCGCCCACCGTCGCCAGCGAGCTGCCAACAACACCAAGACCAGACAGCAGAGTGTCGCCGCGAGATCAGCCGCAAACCCCCGAAAAAGGGTGGCACCTTGGCCGAGGTCACGCAGGGCAAGGAGCCGCAGGATCCAAGCGGGAAGGACCAGAATCGCGGCGAGAACCGCAAATCGAGGATCGAAACCGTGGTTTAGCCCGCCTTGGGCCTCTCTACTCACACGCCGGATCGTAGCACTCGCGTCAGGGAACTTCCGACGTCCAGGCGGAGGTGCCACCCGTTTCGAAGTCATCGTCGAAAACGCTGTCCAGCGTCCATAGTCCGTTCTGCTGCCCCGTTCGCAGAGGGCCGCCGCGTGCGGTATCCCAGAGTAGACAGTTCGTTCCGGAGCCAGGCACCGTGAACTGGTCGAGGCCGTGATCGAAGGTCTGGACGAAGACTTCCAACTGACGATCTCCATCCAGATCTCCCACCGCAGGAGCTGCCGGTGCGCCGTTGCCGTTGCCGTTGTGACCTGGGTTCGGCAGCGAGATGTCGTGCAGAACGGTTCCGTCAGCGGCCAGGATCATGAGATAGCCCGAATCGTGGACGTCTGGGTCGCCATAGGTGGCCAGGAGAATCTCGGGCGACCCGTCCTGATTGAGATCGGCCACGGTGGCCTCGGAGCTGAACATAATTGCCTTACCGTGACGATAACTGGTTCGCCAAAGGCGCTGAGCCGCAGAGTTGAAGGCGTACAGGTAACCGTCATTCAGCGAAACGACGATCTCCGGCCGCGAGTCACCGCTGATATCGACGATCGTGGGGGCCGGAATCCCGTTGGGCGGGTACCAGCCAGCGACCTGGATCGGGGGACCCCCTCGTGGGAGCTGCTCCCAGCCCGCCTTGCGCCGGGCAGACCGACTACCATCGCCGTGCGAGCCCTCGAGGACCATGACGCCATAGGCCTGGGTTACGTAGGGCACATGCATCTCGATGTTGGGAACACCGATGATCTCGTTCCTGCCGTCTCCATCGAGGTCGGCAACCGAGGGCGGCGAGGCTGTCCACTGCAGCCATTCGGCCCAGTCGGGGTGGGGCCACTGACCCGTGTGAAGGTGATAGTGATCGTGCTCCACCTGCGGATCGGCCCAGCGAATGAACTGGCCCCAGGTGAGTCGGTTGCCTGCGTAGTCAGGGTTCCGATTGGTGTAGTAACTCGAGGAGTCGATGGCGACACCGTCGAGATCGAACGCCTGGATGTGATGGTTGTCGTAGGTGACCAGGATCTCCAACTGGCGGTCGTCGTCGATGTTCCCGATGCCCGGGTTGAGCCCATAACAACCGAAGCCGCTGTGCCC
>CAMYLC010000010.1 GCA_947259195.1 Thermoanaerobaculia bacterium
CGAAGCGGAATGGGACACCGTCTGCTTCAAGGCCCGCCGTCGCGGACTGCGCCCGGCAAGCTACATACGTGAAGCCACGCTCCGCCAATGGCCCGACCCTCCTCGAGCGCCCCGCACAAGTCGCACGCGATTCTCGGGGCCGCGATCCGTTCGCCGGGGCATCCGCTTCCATCCGGAGGAGTACGCCCGCATCGAGCGGCTGGCCATCACTCTGGGTATGCCGCCCAACCGCTTCATCCGGGAGGCCGCCGTCGGTTACCAGATCTCCTCCCGGGCCGACGAGGAGCTGGTCTATCAGCTCGCCAAGATCGGCAACAACCTCAACCAGCTCACCCGACACGCACACACCGCGCAAAGGCTCGACGTCGAGCGCCTCGAAGGCCTCGGCGCGCAGCTCCGCGCCGTTCTCGACGGTCTCTTGTGATCGGCAGCCGACCCGTCACCGGCCGGGGGTTCGGCGGCCTTCAAAACTACCTCCTCCACGGCCGAAACGGCGCCTCGCCGGACCGCGCCGTCTGGACCTCGACCCGGAACCTCGCGACCAACGATCCCGAGCAGGCGGCCCAGGTCATGCGCGCGACCGCGAGCCGGGCCCCGCGCGGCACCGAAACGCCGGTCTACCACCTCTCGGTGAGCCTGGCGCCCGGCGAGAGCCTCGATCGGCCGGCACTCGAGCGCGTGGCCGACCGGCTCCTTGAGGACCTCGGGCTCGAGCGCCACCAATCGCTTGTGGTCGAGCATGGAGATGGCGCGCAGCAGCACATCCACCTCATGGTCAACCGCGTCAACCCTGACACGCGCAGGGTCTGGAAGCCGTGGCGGGACTGGTACCGCATCGAGCAGTCGCTCCGCTCCCAGGAGATCGAGCTGGGCTTGAGGGTCGTACCGGGCCGCCTGGCCCAGGTTCCCGACCGGGATCTCTTCCGAGGTACGCGGTTGAGTCCCGAGCGGTTCGCCCAGCGGGTACGCGAGCTCGCCGGCGAGGGCATTGCGAAGGCGAGGAGCTGGCAAGAACTTCACGCCTCGATGACCCGACATGGCCTCAGCCTTCAGCCGTCCCGCTCCGGCCGCGGCTTGGTCGTGAGCGACGGCCGCCAGTACACGGCGGCCTCGAAGATCATGCGCGGCGCGAGCCGACCGAAGCTCGAGGCGCGGCTGGGCCCTTACGAGGCCGTCTCGCCTGATCTCAAGAGGCTCCAGGAGGTTTCGAAGGCCCTTGAGCGACGAAGTCGGCTCGAGCGAATGCGCACTCGGTTCGGCGGTGCGAACCGCGACGTGGCGGTAAAGCTCAGGGACTACGGGCAGAGAGTTAAGAAGCTCGAGCAAGCGTCGCAGCGACTCGACAAGGTTCTAGGGCACGCCTATCAGAATCCGGCAGCGGCGCGCCGAAGGATCGTGCGGAGCCTGGATCGTGGCGGCGCCAGCGACACGGCGGAGAGCCTCCGCAAGCGACCCGCCACCTACGGCAAGCTACACGGTCGGCCAATGTCTAGCGAGCGGGGGGAGGCTCGCCAGGCGGCCCGGGTCCAGGCGCCCCAGGTTTTACGCGACTACGAACGAGCCCGTTTCGTCGAACGCAAGTACTTGCAGCGCCTGACCGAGCACCGCCGCAATCCCGAGCACTCCATTCTCGGCGCCGCCAGGCGGGCCCACGGAATCCTCAGCCGCGCCCTCCAGCGCCTGGACCGAATTGATCAGCGCCACGCCTCATACGACAGGCTCGGCAAACAGGCTGCCTCCCTCGTTCAGCGCCTCGGGTGGAAGGCCGTCTCCCACCTCATCCCGCATTCCGCCTATGGAGCGCTCCGAATCGCTGTCTCGCTGGCGAAGGCACCGGCCCGCATGATCGATAAGGGAATGGACCGGGGGCTGGAGCGCTAACCTACGATCTCTTCACCGACCATTCTAAGAAGCAGGCCTGAGCGAGACTGGAGTTATACTGTTGGCCTACCTAGCCACCAACATACAAACAGGTGTGGGAGCATGTCGCCTCGAAAACCACCGAAACCCGCTCTGAAAAAGGTCATTCTCGAGATTCGGTATAAGCCGGATCTTGGCTTTTATGATCGCCTGATGCCTGCTGCCCAAGCGTTCACTGACGAGTACCCACATTGGCAGACCAGCAGGCTTGCGGTGAGTCTGCGGGACTGGGACAACCGCTGCAGTCAGGCTATTCGCCATAACAGGTTCTCCTACGAGCAGGATTCCGACAACGTTGAATTGGAGAAGGAGCGAATCGATCTAGTGCTCGACAGATTGCCCAAAGCTCTCGAAGTCGAGACGGCTCTTCGATTTGGTTATCGCCGCAGATACTTGGTTGAAGTCAATATGGAGCTCGGCGCACTGGTGGAGGTCATCAACACCAAGCTGTTCTCACAGGACGAGCGGTTGCTCAAGGTCTTGCCTCGGACCGTGACAGATCTCATGTATCGCCTCGACTTGAAGGATGATGATGGTGCCAGCTACCACCTTACTCTGGGGCCGGTGCAAGGTGCCGAGGCCGCGAACTACGTAGTGTTTAATCGAGAGCAGCATCTCGATCCAGATACCGCCCAAGGAGACTATGCTGACCTGGTCGCCGCCTATCCGTCGGTGGCTCTCTTTATTGACATTGACTACTATCGCTTTGACGAAGACATACCGCTCAGCGAGGCCAAGACTTTCGTCGAAAAGGCCCGCGAGACAACGCACAAACTTGCTGTCGACCTCACGCAAGTAGTGCTGTCGACTCAAGTTGACGGGTGAGGTACTAAGGACATGGCACCCACATCAAGTGGTGACACTGGCTCGGCAGCCTCGTCGAAAATCTCTCAAGTAGAGCGTGGAACTGGCAGCGCCCCGCCAGACCGTGACGAACGTGATCTTCCTCAGGACGTTTGGGACCGTCCTGCCGAGGGTGGAGGCTCAGGCGACCAAACGGACGCGAAAGTACTTCCCTTTCGCGGCACCGGAACCGTCAGTGACGATTCCGAAGGTGAGGAGCCGCGAACCGAGCAGCCCCAGTTCTCAGGCACAGAGTGGGCCACGGGTTACGTACTGCCTGCTGCCGCTAGCGATCCAGTCGCAAGCGAGATCATCAGGGCGCACTTCGCAAACCTGATCCTCGCTGACCTAAAGGCGATACAACCGTTCTGTGGTGCCCCCGAAGCTACACCGTATGCGTCTCGGCTTCTTCGGAACATGCGGACGATGCGTGACCGGCTGCCTCTCGAGTCGCATGTTGAGGTTGTCATGGCCCTTTACGATGGCCTAGCCTGGGAGAATCGCTGGTGCAAGCTGTCCGCGGAGCAGTTTGAAGGTGTGCGCACCGCGCTGAGGAAGGCCCTCCGGCGACCGAGCCTCGACGACCGTGGCATTCAGAAGGCCTTGATCGAGCTCGAAGAGGTGGGTGTAGACACGACGCCCATTCCGAGTAGCAGTAATAAGGATGATGTTGACGAGGAGTCGTGAAGCACTTCCTCGACACGAGCGTCGTTCGGTCTCTGTTCTCGGGAACGTCGGCGTATAGAGAGCACCTTCGGTCAGAGATCGGCCTTGGAAGAAAGTACATTTCGAACTACATCGAGATGGAGTTTCGTCGTGGCTTTCTTGTGCATCTGATGGAGTTCTACGCTTGGCTGGAACTCCCGACGAACAGGACATACGGCGAGGCTCTGCGCTCGTGGTCTCACCAATGGGGAGGCCGCCTGAAGGCTGTGATGCAGCTTGCAGGTGATCTGTGCGACGTACAGGGGCTTGATCCAGACGATCCTTCGGACAAGGGCAAGGCTCTCCTAGCGATTGGACGGATGATCAGGCGTTACGAGCTCAAGCTCAAGGGGTGTTTTAGGAACACTGGCAGTGACCGAACGCAATGTGCCCGGGCAACGGTGAAGCTCAGCGCGAGGCTGGCGAGCTTGAGCGAAGACCTCACGGCGTTTCAGCAGCGATTCAACGACAAGGAGTCCTGCCGGAAGGCGTGTCGGATCGACGATGTGTTGCTGGACCGATACCGCACCGAGGTGGCGCGGTATGTAGAGTTGGCAGCCGCGGAGACCGATCCTGGAGCGAAGCAGTTCAAGAAGATAGCCGAACACTTGGATGGATTGCTGCAGAAGGGGCCAGCAGCGTGTACCTGTTACAGGTGCGGACAGGTTGGTGATGCAGTAATAGCTCTTGAGAGTCCCAGGAACTGTCGTCTGGAGCACACGGACACTTCGTTTGACTATCTCTGTTCTTCAATAGGTCAAGACCATAAGCGGCATGGGCACGAACGAGCTTTCTTCAAGGAGAGCGAGAGTGGAACGGAGTAGCTGGACCGTGGGGAGCGTCGAGCCTCCCGAGAGGCGTGATGGCGGCTCTTTAGGTCACCAAGAAGGTCACCACCGGTTCGATAGGTAGGCGTAAATAGCTAGGAATAAGGGAGATACCAGATTCCCCGCCCAGCCTTTCAAGCTGGCAACACGGGTTCGAATCCCGTTGGGGACACCATTTGCTTTCCCATCGGGAGGCCCCTGGCGGGTACCAGGCCATGGCGTCTGCTAGATTCGCGCCATGCTGCGCTCAAAGTCCAGCCGCATAGAACACCACCTGGCCCTCGCCGTGGTCCTCGTGTTTTGCGCGACGGTGCCTGCCGTGGCAGAAGCAAATCCCTTCCGGGACGAGGAAGTCCGGATTCCTACGGCGGATCCGAACGTCACGCTTGCGGGCACCCTCAGCGTCCCGAGCAGTCCAGGCCCGCATCCAGCCGTGCTGTTCTTGACCGGTTCGGGCGGTCACACAAGGGCTCAGGTGAATTCCGGGCTGCCCATGTTCGACGTTCTTGGTGACCACATGGCGGAGCGAGGTCTGGTGGTGCTGCGAGTCGACGACAGGGGTACGGGTAGCTCGACGGGACCCGGTGTGCGCGACTCCACCCTGGACGACCGCGTGACAGATGCGCGCGCGGCCTTCGACTACCTTGTGAGACGACCAGAAGTAGATCCTGAAAAGGTGGGGATCCTCGGCCACAGCGAAGGGGCCATGAACGGCACACGGGTTGCGAACCACGACCAGCGCGTTGCGTTTCTCGTTCTCTTGGCGCCGCCATCCATGCCGGGAGCCGAGATCTGGGTCCGCCAGCAAGGGGATATCCTTCGTCGCGACGGGGAGATGCCCGCCAAGCAGATCCGCTCCATCGAGGACGCGCTGCGGGGAATGGTGCGCCACATCGGCCTGGAGGGCAACACCGACGAGGGTTTCTTCGAGCACGGAAGGGCCGCATGCTTGGCGTGGGGAGATCCTCCTGATGAGGTGACCGTCGAGTTTGTCAACGACGCCTTCGGTGACCTGCGCCAGACCTGGTACGAGCAGTTCTTCGCCGCCGACCCCCGGCCCGAGCTCCAGCGGCTTCGGGTCCCGCTCCTGGCCTTGTTCGGCGGAGCGGACCAGCAAGTCACAGTCGACCTCAACGTCGCTCCTTTCGTGGCTAGCATGATCGAGGGCGGCAACGACGCGTTCACCGTCACTGTGCTACCCGACGAGGGCCACTTCTTCATGACCGGCGATGGGCTGGCACCCAACGAACATGTGCATGGCCAGATGAAGGTCTCCCGGGCCGCGCTCGACGCAGTGACGGATTGGCTGAGCGGCAGACTGGCGATCGGAGGGGCGCCGGCGTCGGAGAAGACCGTAGCAGGGAGCGTCCTCTGGACCTTCGACGTCGGCGAACAGATATGGACACCGCTCGCGCTGGAGGCGGGAGTTCTGTTCTTCGGCGACGACGAAGGTACGCTTCATGCGCTGGACCTCACTCAACGACAGTTGCGCTGGCGATTCGAGACGGCCGGCAGGATTCGCTCGGCGGCAACGGTCGCCGGAGGCTCGGTTCTCTTTGCCAGCGATGATGGGTTCCTCTACGCCGTGGATCGTGAGAGCGGCAAGGAGCGCTGGAAGCTCGACCTCGGGAGCTCCGAGCTGGAACGCCGGCTGCCGGCGAGTGGTCCCCCGTACGTATACGACTACCTGCACTCGTCACCGACCGTGGAGGACGGCACAGTCTACGTCGGCAGCGCCGACAAGAAGCTCTACGCCGTCGATGCCGAGACCGGTCGCGTGCGCTGGAGCTTCGCCACCCAGGGCCCGATTCGCTCCAGTCCGGCTGTTTCCGGAGGAATGGTCTACTTCGGCAGCTGGGACGGAAACGTCTACGCGGTGAGTGCAGCGAGCGGCGAGAAGGTCTGGAGCTACGAAACTGGAGCGCCGATTCAGGGGTCGCCGGCGGTAGCAGGGGGCAGGGTCATCGTCGGAAGCCGCAGCGCCAGACTCCTGGCTCTCGATGCTGCAAGCGGCGAAGTGGAGTGGACGCACGTGCATGCCGACGGTTCGTGGGTGGAGTCGTCGCCGGTGGTCGAGGGAGACGTCGTCTACGTCGGCAGCTCCGATGCGCTCGCGCTCCTCGCGCTCGACGCAAGATCCGGCGCCGAGGTGTGGCGGTTCAAGACCGGAGGCTGGTCCTGGGGTACTCCGGTCGTCACCGACGAGGTTGTCTATATCGGCAGTATCAGCGCCTCTCCCTACTACTCGCCTCTCGCGGCGGGATTTTTCGCCGTCGATCGGCAGACCGGCGAGGAGCGCTGGCGGATGACCCCTGACGCGGTCGAGGGGTACATCAACGGCGGCGTGTTCGCGGCTCCCGTGGTCGACGAGGGGATCGTCTACGTGGCCAGCCTCGACGGGCTGATTCACGCGATCAGGGAGTAGGAATCTACGGGCGGAGCCGGCTAGCTGTTGGGATCGAAGCCGGCGAGCGCCATGCAGCCGGCTGCGCCGAGTCCGGGAAGGAGCAGGAAACCCTGGAAGCGGCTGATCGTACAATTCGTGGGAATCCTGAGAACGACTCGAAGACTGGAGGTCGGCCCTGACTACGACTTGGAATCAATGGCAGCATCATCTCTCGTGGGGCCTCGGCCTCGGCGCGGCGGTCGTCTTGTGCATCCAGATCTTGACCTGGCTTGGACTTGGCATGTCCCACCTGACCTGGGTTCTGACCTGGTTGCTGGTAGTGGTCTTCGCAGTGCTGGCAGGGAAGTCGCTCGCCAGGCGTTTGGGAGAGAGACCACGATTCTCACAGGCGCTTCTGCTCCTTGTGGTGATGATCCTGGTGGGGCGCGTCCTTTACCAAACGTACATGTTTGTCTACATCAACTTCGTCGACCCGACCTGGGTAGACACCGTTGCCGAGGTCTGGAGTGCGCAACTCGAGGAAGCTGGATCGAGCGCTGAGCAGATCGAC
>CAMYLC010000011.1 GCA_947259195.1 Thermoanaerobaculia bacterium
CCAACAGTGTCCCAGTCATTCGAGCTAGCCATGCAAGGAGGATCCGAGCCGCTGGGTGAGACCCGGAACGCCGGGGCCGGGCCGCGACCCTGGGTCGTGCTGGTCGGTCTGCTGCTCCTGTCGCTGGCCTACAACGGGTACTACCTGACCGGCGGCTTCCACGCCGACGACCTGCTGCTGATCAACCTGCTGCGCGAGGACCCGCTGCGCTTCTCGCGCTGGTGCGGCCTGTGGTCGACATTCGACATTCCCGGCTTCATGTCGATGTGGTGGGCCGACCCGGATATCGCCGGGGCCTTCTGCCGGCCGCTGACCAGACTGGTGTTCGAGGGGTCGATCCGGGTGTTCGGCGAGACGGCGTTGCCGCTGCACCTGCTGTCAATCGTGCTGCAGGGGTTGGTGGCCGGCGGCCTCTACCTGTTCGTCCGCCGGCTGTCCGGCCGCAGCCTGCTGGCGATCCTGGTCGGGGTGATCTACCTCTCCTGCGAGGACCACAGCCTCACGGTCGGCTGGATCGCAACGGTCGCCGACATCCTGTGCCTGGCGTTCGTCCTGCTGGCGCTCAACGCGCACGTCGCCTGGTTGCAGCGGCGACGGCCGGCGGCGCTGGTGGTCACGCTCATGGCTCTCCTGCTGTCGCTCGGGTTCAAGGAGTCGGCGGTCGTGGCGCCGGTGCTGGTGGTGCTGGCGACGCTCGCCTTCCCGCGGGGCACGGACGACACGCTGCCGTCGCTGCGCCCGTCGGTGCTGAGGGCCCGCGCCGTGGCCGCGCTCAAGGACCCGCTCTCCTGGGCGCCGGCGGTCATGGTCTTCGTCGTCTATCTGACGCTGTACAAGACGCTGAGCCTGGGCGAGATGAACAACCTCGCCTACATCGATCCCCTCTCGCGGCCGGGCGCCTATCTGGGCCACCTCGTCGTCCACCTGCCGGTCATGTGGCTGGCCACGGTGACGCCGGTCTTCCCGTCGCTGGTGATGTTCATGCCGGAGGCACTGGCGCCGCTGGCGCTCGGGGGCCTGATCGTGTTCCCAGTCTGGCTGCTCCTGCTCTGGCCGCTTCGCCACCGGGCTCTGGCGCTGTGGGGAATGGCCGCCTACCTGCTGGCGCTCCTGCCGCAGCTCGGCGCCGACGCCAGCGAGCGGCTGCTCTACGTGCCGTACGTCGGGGCGGCGGTCCTGCTGGGCTGCATGATCGTGCAGATCGGGCCGCTGGCTCGCCGCGCGCTGCCCGGACCCCGGCCGGGCAAGCTGGCCCGCGCCGGCGGCTGGCTCGCGCTCGTGGCCGTGGTCGTGCCGGGCGCCGCCCTGTCGGCCTACTACCCGTACGTCATGCTGCCCAGCCTGGTGGCGCCGGAGCGCCAGGCGCTGACGGCGCTGCCACACATCGGGGAGCGTCGGCCCGATCATGTCCTGGTCCTGAACACGGCCGGCGCGTTCATGACGCTCTACGCGAGCGGTGTGCTCGAGTACGACCAGGGCGAGCCCATCGACCTGCGGCTGCTCTCCTCGTGCAACGGAGTGCTCAGCGTCGAACGGCTGCCCGGGGACGCGTTCGTCGTTCACAGCGATCGCGCCGGCTGGCTGTCGAACATGTTCGCGCGGATCTTTCGCACCCGGCCGCTGGCGGCGGGGCGGGTCTACGACACCGACCTGTTCCAGGCGACGCTCGTGGAGCTGACGCCGGACGGCAGCGACGTGCTGGCGGTGCGGTTCGATCTGAAGCGACCGCTCGACGACCCGTTGCTGCTCTTCCTCTATTGGAACGGCCGCGAGTTTGAGCCGCTGGACCTGGCGTCGCTGGCACCTGGCACATCGCTCGAGCTGGCGGACACCTCGGACATCTGGGCGGCCATGCTGTAGCCACTGGGGCGCGCCGGCCGCTCTCAGCTAGGGCCAGTGACCCGGGAGGTGGTGTCTCGGGCCACCTGACACACCTTTCATGGAACTAGCCAACCGGGCCGTGGCGCGACGCGGCGTTCTAGGAGCCCCGGTAGAGCAATTGAACGAAGACTCTGGTTCAAATCGGCGACCGGAGCTCCCGCAGGCCCCGTACTTGACGTCTCACGAGGCGTGACCCACGCGACATGACTGTCACCCTGACGCCGGTTCTGAAATGATCTCGCATGGCGTGACAGATTTGCGTGTACGCCTGGGCTTGCACGACGCCCTTCGTTCGGAAGGACGCGGCGTGTCGATGGTGGGTTCTTGCATGGTGCAGGTCTTGCCGAACTCTCGAGATGCCCGGCTCGGCCCTGGCTCGGATCGCCGCGGAGGGAAGTACAATCCCTTCGAGGATCTTGCGGCCGACGACAAACGAAGTCTGACTCGGAGAGGGCCGCTTGCCTGCTTGAAGGCTCGGTGGCTAGCGAAGGAGGCGCACGACCATGACCGAAGAGCATCCAAACGTCTCTCTTCTGCACCGACTGAACCTTGGAGACCTGGCGGGGTCCGCCGACCTCTTCTCGGAAGACTTCGTTTGGCATTACTTCAACCCGCGCTTGCCCGACGTCCAGGGAGACTATGTCGGCCTAACCGGTCTTCAGACCTTCTTCGAGAAACTGGGCGCGACCACGGGTGGGACGTTTCAGGTCGAGCCGATCTCGAGCACGCCGGTCGGAGATGAGCTGGTCGTGACGCACGTCCGAAATCGCTTAGTGGCCGAGAGCATGCCGATCGCGGTAGACGCGGTCGTGGTGTGGCGCATGGTTGGCGGTCGCATTGCGGAGGCCTGGGACATACCGGCCGTTCATACGGGACGGCCACAGACTCATTGACGCGGCGCCGCTCTAGCGGTTAGCTGACTGTCCGGTCCGGCTCTGAGCGGGGGTCGGGGGAGCAGATATGAGCGGATTCCATGTCATCGTCATCGGACCGGGCATGAGCGGCATGCTCGGCGCCGCGACCATCGATCCGCGGGTCTATACCCATTTGATTTGTGGAGGCTCTCTCTCGATCATGTTCCGAAACCTCGGGAGTGGATACCCAAGCGCCAAAGCCCCGTGCAGCTCGTTTCCGGGTGGAATGCCGATCAAGCTCGGAATGCGCAGGTTCCATTTCCGCGCCATGGGAGCTCGACAAGGAGAGACAACCCAACCGGCGAAGAAGTTCCCTATGCCCAAGGAGTGGGCGACAAGGGAGGCATTCTGCAACGCCAATTGTGCATTGACATCCGCGTACCCAATAGTCCGCCGAGCATGAAAAGCCAGCAACACTGGCGCGCTGTAGAGTATGGGATCGGCGCCGGATTCAAACAAATGTGTCACCCGCTTGAACTTGGGGATTTCGCGCAGCCCGCTCTCAGCCAATTCCCGGTTTGCCAGCAACGCGAGTGTTCTGAATAGTGGGTTGGTAAAGCGTCTGGTCTCGAACCTCAGGTACTCGACGACCATCGCAGAGACCTGGTTCAGCACAGCTCTGTCCTGGACGACGAGGTACTCCGTACTCTGCGAGTTGTGACCGCTGGGAGCGAAGCGCGCCCCATCGATGATTCTCTCGATGGTTTCTCTCGCCAGAGGCTTGTCTCGAAAAGCCCGGATGGAACGCCGGGTCTTGAGCAACCAAATCAGCTGTTCTGTGGTGGGCATCTCCTCAACCCGAATCGTCCGAATCCCGGTCGATGGGACCTCGGAATGGCAAATCGCATCTCCAGGGCAGATGGCCACGCAATGGCCGCAAGCAATGCAGTCTTCTTCATGCATCACTTCAGGTATTGTCAGCTTTTCCCGTTGGACGAATATGCGCTCAGGGCACACGATGGCGCACATACCATCCTTCTTGCATTGGCTACGGTCTATGGTGATCGAGATCATGGTTCCTCCCCAAGAGTCCCGATGCCCTTCGGCAGCCCGGCGGTTCTGGGATTCTGCGCAGCGGACAATCCAACCTCGCCGTCTCGCACGAAGAAGGGACCCGTGGTTTTGCGGCCCCGGGGTTTCCCCAGGTGTGCCTTTTCGAGGCTTTCTCAGGGTACGCCTGCATGCGTGGAAACGGCGCCACCCGAACGGGTGGGGAAGGCGATTTCGGCAGGTTGTCGCGCCTCAAGTGGTCTCATTCGTGTGCACAGTATGCCGTAATTCACTCGACCCAGGCCGCACCCCCTGCCTCTCCGCGAATCTCGACCTGGTACAAAAGTGCAGTTCCCGTTGGGGACCAGTTGTTGAACCAATACACCCAGATCGATACCGGCAACCGCCGCTGCAGACAAACCGGACCCCAAAGCCAGCGTAGTCAGGTCGCTACCCGGCCGTAGCGCTGCGACAGCTCTTGTGCCGTGCGGCTGCCGGACGGACGTTTCGTGCGCGCGGCGGTGGGTCTCGGCGATATCGAGGCCGGCTACCGTGATCCGGCTACGCGGTCACGGAGAGCTCGACGTGGCCCCTCCGCCGCCACCGAGCTTGATCGCCTGGGCAGGCGAAGAACCAGACTGGATCCGTTCTTGAGGGGAGGGTCAGGTAAAATGAGAAACCGTACGCATCTCGCAAGGTCGACCTCGGACTCACGAAGCGAGCACTGACTACGCACAGAAAGGGGAGGTCATGCACTCCCTCAAGGCTGCGATCGGCTGGTTTGCAGGTTCTCCAGCGAGGGCCTTTGTGTTCATCTTCCTCGTTGCTTTTTCGGTACGTGCGATCGCACTCACCGGAGTACCGGAATCGTGGGTCACTCCACCCGGCGGTGGGCAGGAAGACAAGATCGCGGTGTCGCTCCTGGAGCGAGGCGAGTACTCCAGTACCTACAAGGTCCCGACCGGTCCGACCGCGCACGTTCCCCCCCTATATCCCTTCCTGATCAGTCTGATCTATCGAATCGTCGGTCTGACTCTCACAGCGGGTTACGTTCGCTGGCTCGTCGACATCGCCATCGTTTCGGCGGCGTACGCGATGCTCCCCTGGCTCGCGGCGCGTCTCGGCCTCAGTCCACAAGGCGGCCTTCTCGCCGGCATCGTCGGCGCGTTCCACGTGCAGTGGTTCTGCACTGTCGAGTTCCTAGCATCGATCTTCCTCGCCCTTCTCCTGGTGGGCTTTCTTCGACGATGGACTCGAGACCGACCCTCCACGGCCGGCTCACTCACGATCGGGGTCGCCTTTGGTGCAGCGTTACACCTGAAGCCCGCTCTGCTTCTGGTGTTCCTCGGGTGCATAGCGTTCGAGCTGTGGTGGAGCCGCGATCGGCGCATGTGGCTTCATTCCGCTGCCGTGGTTCTCGGCGTGATCGTCGCCTGCGTGCCATGGGCTTGGAGAAACTGGAACGTCTTCGACTCGGTGTTCTTCATTCGAAGCAACTTCGGTCTCGAGCTTCGAGTGGGGAATCATCAGGGCGCCGCATCGGATGTCAGTCAATCGCACGAACAGGGAACGCTTCGCCACCCGGAGGCCCAAATCGAAGAAGCAATTCTCGTGAGAGACCTGGGTGAAATCGAGTACATGCGCAAGGCGAGACGAGAGGCCTTCGAATGGATGCGAGCACACCCCGCGAAGTATCTCAGCCTGAGCGTACGTCGGTTTGCCGGCTTCTGGTTCGGTTCCTGGTATCGACCGCTCACCGCGACCGGGATCACGCTGTTGACCATCCTTGCCGCCTTGGGTGCGTGGAAGACTATCCCTGCTCTTTCCATTCCACAACGAGCCGCGTTGATCATTCCTCTCCTGACGTTTCCGGTCGTCTACTACCTCGTCTCCTACGAGCCTCGGTACAGAATTCCGATTGAGTGGATTCTTCTCCTGTTCGCGGGGACAGCAGTATGGGAGCTCGGCCGGGGGCCGGGTCAGGTGCGATCCGACGACACCTGAGGACGAGGATCGGACAGCTGCGCGCTTTGGCGAGAAGCTGATGACACGTATGCTGCTTACTCTTCGACAAGGGAAGGACTGCTATGGGCCACCATGTAGACCCCGAAGGCGACCAACGCTGGGTCCTGGCCTTCATCGCCCGCTATCCAACGGCCGGCGATCTCTTGGCGATGGACACCGACGATGATTACCGTCAGGCTGTGAAACACGGGCAGGCCGCCGTAGCCGACAGTCGCGTGATTCGGATGTCAGAATCGGAACCCGGCTCAGGTTTCTCCTCGAAGAGGATCTCTCCACTCTGGTGCCGTTGAGCGGTCATCCCACGGGCTTCATCATGGCCAATCTTATCCTGGAGCAGCTAGGGCTCGAGGCACTGCGCCGAGAGGTCGGCAATCCCTTTGCTTTCATTCGTCACTTCAACCGGGCAGCTGAGGAGGCGGGCAAGGGTGAGCTGGTGTTTTCGCCAGAGGCGCTGGCACTGCTTTCGGAATCGGAAAGAGAGCACGCGCTACCTGCAGATGGCGGTGTTGAATAGACCGCTAATCTCCTCGGTCAACTGCGCGTGACCGGCGGTAACCGAGAATCAACACCAACAACACGGTTGCTGTGACGACAGAGGTCGTGACTGCCCTGCTTGCGGGAAGGAGCCCCACAGATCCGGCGTGCACGGCCACGCCGCCCAGCAGAGCTACTACGAGCATCGTCGGTAGCAGCACCCATCTTCTTTCCAGCGGTTTTCTATCGGCAGCCACCAGCAGTACTCCCCAGGAGAACGCAGCGGCGGCCATCAGCCCCATTGGGTACACATAGTCAGCCACTCCCATCCGTTCAGGGATCAGTACCAGCACAGCGATAGCGAAATCGGCAGCAGCAGCCACCCAATAGCTCGCTCGAAGCCATCGAAGCTCGCTCTTCATTGCAATGCTCCTCCGGGTGATGGGGACTCAGAATCTCTGCTCGAGCATCACACTCGACGACGGCCTACGCCGGCACCCACACTACTACAGGGCGGCACAGAGATCTGGATGGTCAGGAGATGAATCGGTGAAAAGTCCCGGGATCGATGTTGCTGCCGCAGACGATCAGTCCTACCCGCTTCCCCGACAGTCGATCCGATAGGGGGCCACAAAGCGCTGCGGTTGCAGCCGCTCCCGCCGGTTCCACGACCAATTTCATCTCGTCGTAGAGGAGGCGCATCGCCGGCGAATCTGCTGATCGTCGATCAGCACCAGCTGATCGACGAACTGCCGACACAGACCAAAGCTGTAGGGTTCTGCGTGCGGTGCTCCCAGGCTGTCGGCTATCGTCCTCACCTCGTCGATTCCCTGTGGCTGCCCGACCGCAAAACTCCGGTGCATCGAATCGGCACCCTCCGGCTCGACGCCAAGAACCAGACAATCCGGGCGCATCAGTTTCGTCGCCAAGGCCACACCGGCGCAAAGGCCGCCGCCACCGATCGGACCTGCTGGTGCAACTCCCAGGCGACGGTGGCCGTCCCCAACGCGGTCTTGTACCCCTCGAATGGATGAATGAACGCCCGTCTCTCCTCGGCCTCGATTCGCCGCACCTCGTCAAAAGCACTGTGAACGTCCGGCACCAGCACGACCTCCGCCTCCAGGGCCTTGCACTCCTCAACCCCAATACGGATTTGCGCTGCGCGGCATCACGACCTTGGCGCTACTGCCCAGCGCACGACAGGCGAAGCCCACCGCCATCGAATGATTGCCCGCGCTGACGGCCGTCACCCTTCTCGCCAGTTGCGCTGGCGACAGCGCGAGCATGTTCAGCAGGGCGGCACGCGGCTTGAAGGTGCCGGCATATTGGAGCAGCTCCAGCTTCAAGTGCACCTCGGTCGTGCTCGCAATCGACTGGTCGAGTTGCCGGCCTTGCCAATGCCAAACCGGGGTCCAGCGAACATGCTCACCCAATTGTCGACGGGCTTCAGCAATCTCACTCAGAGAGGGCACTCTATCGGCAGAAGTCATCGTTGTTTTCCTTGGTACCCTCGAGACCCGAGTCTCGCGATCGAGACCCACCGCTGTCTATACCCTCACTTTCGGACCCATGCCACGGCCTGACCTTCACAAGGCCGCTCGACGTGGGCCATCCGTCGGAAACCACCGATCTAGGGTATCGACAAGGTGTCAAGTCCCCTTGGGGACACCAGTCCGTCACGTCGTTCCGCTCTGTACTCCCCGAAGGGATCAGGTCTCCTCAACACCTCCCACCACGAGAGCAGATCCGCTGGGTGACGACGCCGGCTGGAGGTCCTCCGGAGAACGGGCTCCCTACCCGATGAGGCGGCGCATCTTCGCGCCGGTGGGCGTAGATTCTAGTGAACGGAGGGAAAGAAGCCATGAAAACACTGGTCTTCGGCGCGGGGCCGATCGGTCGCTGGTTGGCTCTCCGTCTTCACCAAGCGGACAAGGACGTCACTTTGCTCGCCAGGGGGGCAGCGTATGACTCGATGCAGAAGGAAGGCATCGTCCTGATCGACGGATACACAGGCGAGAAGATGGTCGCGCGGGCGAAACTCGTCGAGAAGCTGGATTCGGAGGATCACTACGGCCTCGTCGTGGTCGCCATGCGGAAATCCAGCCGCTTGGCTGTTTGTCCGATCCTGGGGGAGAACAAGAACCTGCAGGATGTTCTATTCCTGGGCAATGACGTCTCGGGGTTTCACCGGTACTTCGATCACCTGCCTGCGGAGAAGGTCTTGCTCGGATTCCCTGGTGCCGGTGGAGGCTGGGACGGCGATGATCTCGTCATCGTGGACAAAGAGAAGCCGAACGGCAAGAGCCGATCGTTGTATGTCGGCGAGCTCGACGGCAAGACCCGGGAGCGGACCGAGCGGATTAAAGAGTACTTCGAAGGGGCTGGACTTCCGGTCAGCGTGGAGAGCGATATCGACGGGTGGCTCAAATACCACTTCGCTTTCATGGCTCCAACGGCCGGTGCCGTCCTCATGTGCGGCGGCGATGTGCACGCGGTGGCCGCGGACGGGGCTGTCTTGAGGAAGTACATTCGGGCCTGCCGCGAAGCCGGGAACGTCCTGAGAGGGGCCGGGTACAAGAAGAGGCAGCCGCCGATCTTCAACCTGTACTACTGGCTGCCGGAGTGGCTGGGTGTCAGGGTATTCAGAGGATTCTTCAAGTCTCGGTTTGTCGAAGTCGCGATGGGACTGCACGCCGCGGAGGTTGGCGCAGAGGTGTCGCAGATGGCCGAGGAGTTCGGCGAGCTCAAGACCCGGGTCGGCATCGAAACTCCCAACCTTGACGAGCTCCTGTCCTATGTTGCGCGGCGTTCGTAGTTGGCCAACGCCCGGTCCTTAGGCTCCAGTCCTTTGGCTGGCCGCTGAAGTGGGATCAGGCTGCCCTTCGCGTTTCACCCTGGATCTCCACCTGGTACAAAAGGGCAGCTCCCCTTGGGGACACCAATCGGGATTCCGCGCCTTCTCGAGCCTCTGAGTTCCTGAAGAATAGACAGGTTACAGGGGTTCCAAAACTCTCGCCATCGAATTCCAGTCCATTTGGAAAAAGGACCTTCTGCAGATGCCGGCGGCGCTGCGGGCCGCACTCGCTGCAGAGCCGTCGAGCGTTGAGCACTACATGCTCGGCAAAGGCCAAAACGCCCTCGACGTGTTGCTCGTCCATGCGGTTCTCGTGGAGCTCGACATCGGTGACGACCTCGTCCTCCCGGATCCGGTCCATCTCCCGGCGGTAGGTGTCCGGGTCGAGAACCTGCTGGCAGACAAACGCCTCGATCAGGCGCTGCTTGCGCTCTTCGATCCGGGCTTTTCGCTTCTGCCGGAACTCCTTGAATTCGTCGACCTCGCGCTGCCGCTTCTTCCAGACCTCCAGAACCGACTCTCTCAGGGCCTGGAGGTATTCGGACTTGGGCTGGAGTCTGTCCAGTAACTCGAGCACATCCCAGCGGGCACGAGCGCCGGCGGGGCCTCCGCAGCGCGAGTGCCGGCCCCGTCAAACAACAGCAGGACTGCGATCATCGGCGGCTGCGGAGCTGGAACGACGCCCTCCTCTGCGCCAGGAACCGGCCTCTCTAGCAGCCATGTCACTGTCACGCCCGCCAGCAGGAGCAACAGACGTATGGCCTCCAGGCAGAGATCCTTCCGGATCGGATTGTCGCCGGTGACAAAGAGAGGTCTGGCATCTTTCCCATGGTTCAAGTCCGAAGGCCGTGCTCGTTGGTGCCGAGTGCCGAGAGTGACTCGCCGCTTGGTCTCGCGGTCTCTGGGGGCAGGCGCGTAGCCATCCTGGATGCACGGAAGGATGGGTAGCACGACAACTTCGGACGTGACCTACCCTATCCACAACAAGAAGTTAGGTCTCATGCAACGAGGAGTTCTGTTCCGTTTCTCTCTGGCTTTCCTCCTTAGTAGCTCGACGGCGCTAGGGGGGCAGAGATTCCCAATCGGTGGCGAGTTCCAGGTCAACACATACATCAATCTCGATCAGTACCTTCCCGCGGTGGCGACCGACGCAAGGGGAACCTTCGTCGTCGTCTGGGACAGCATCGGCTCGGCCGGCACGGACAACTCGGGCAGCAGCATCCAAGGGCAACGCTACGAAGGACCGATCTTCACCGACGGCTTCGAGTCCGGCGACACCTCCGCCTGGTCCAGCACAGTCCGATAGCTAGAACTCCGCATCTCGCTCTTGAGGCCGGGCCTCGCGCCCGGCCTCTTTTTGGTGCGCCAGGCATGGCGCGCAGCGCCATGATGTGGCGCTGGATAACCGGCGAGCGAAAGCGGACCGGGAAGTGACTTGGGGGTAAAACCCCTGGAGGCCTTGGTGGCAGGAACTCCTAGCCGAACAGCAACCGCGTCATCGCGAGGTGTCGTGGGAAGGAAGCTGCAGGCAAAGCCCCGGCCCGAGGAACACGAACCGCATAGGAGGCGTCCGTCCGCTGGGCCGGTGGGTGGCACAGCCTCCTTGGACACCCAGCCCGCGATCTAGAGCTATGTCCGCACCCAAGGCTTCTTTGCCGGCCTGAACCTCGAGGGTGCCCGAATGGGATTTTCTCCCAAGATCAACGCGGGGAACACTAGGGCGCCGAGGTAAGCGCCCGTGAGAGACTCTTGGGGAGCCTTCCGGCTCCGGCGAGCCTCGCCGTCTTCCAGCAGACTCTGGCGACCTATGCGGCCAAGACCGACGCAGCTTTCTCGGCGGCGACCTCGCTTTCCTGCAGCTAGGCCCCCCGGACCGGGTTTCCCCCGAAAAGCCGAAGAGAGGGGACCGGTTCGATAGACTTCCTGTTGTCGGGCGACCGGGGAACATTTATGAGGCAGGCGAGGGACTTTCGCACTTGGCACGGGCCATGCGGGAAGACATCATCCCGGTAGCTGCATCCTCGAAGCGCCGCGCGAGACCAGACACTAGGCACTCGACCTAAGGAGGAATCCCATGATGCACACTGTGCTCTACGACCCAGCAAGCAGACGATTGCGTCACGGCGGAGCGGAGCTGATCGACGAGTGGGATAAGTCAGCGCAGAGCACGCTCTGGGTCGCTCTCGAGGACGAGCCGGCCGAGTCCGAATCGGAGCTGCTGTCGAGCCGTTTCGGCGTGCACCGGCTGGCGATCGCCGATGCTTTGCGCGAGCGTCATCCGCCGAAGATCGAGCCGTTCAAGGACTACACGTTCATACTACTCAAGGGTCTCGACGCCACTTCGACATCACTCGATTTCGGGACGATTCAGCTGTCGCTGTTCGTCGGTGAGCGCTTCCTGGTCACTCGCAGCTCTGGGCGTTCGTTGAGTAGCGAGAGAGTTCTTTCCGAGCTTATATCGGGCGCGATGCCGCCGGAATTCTCGCCCGCCGGCCTGGCGTTGCTCCTCTGCCGCACGGTGGCCGACCGCTTCTTACCTCTGCTACTCGCCGTCGAGAAGCGGCTCGAGGAGATGGAGGCGGAGATGCTCCAGAAGCCGAGCGACGAGTTGCTCGCGGAGCTTGTGCGCCAAAAGGGCGATCTCAAGAAGGTGCTCCGCATCCTCCAGTATCACGCGCAGGTCTTCTCTTCCGCTCGCGCGAATACGCCGGCTCAGCTCGGAGGGCACGATCACGAGTTGACCGACGTGCAGGAGCAGCTCGACCGCCTATTGAGCCTAGCCCGTCTGTACTACGAGCTCACCGACGACCTGATGAACGGCTACCTTTCGCTGTCCTCCCACCGGCTGAACCAGATTATGCAAACGCTGACGATCGTGACGGTGATCTTCGTCCCGATCACCTTCATGGCGGGAATCTACGGGATGAATTTCGAGTTCATTCCCGAGCTCGGAATCCGCTCTGGGTATTTCATCCTGCTGGGCGCGATGCTCAGCGTGGTTGCGACGATCGTTCTCGTGTTCTATTACCGAGGCTGGCTCGGAGGCCGCCCACCCCAGCGCTGAAGATCCGACCCGAGCAGAGCAGAGAACCGGGTTGACGATTCAGCTTCGGGGTGCTCCGGAGCGCAGTCCCGCGGCCTTGTCCCAAACCCGTTCTTCGACGTCGTCCACGAACAGCTGAAGGTGCGGGAATGGGATCTCGATACCGGCCCTGTCGAGGGCGAGCTTCGCCGCCTCGATCGCCTTGAAGTAAGTGCCCTGCCGGTCCCTGGCGGACTCGATCCACACCCGGACTTGCAGGTTGACGCTCGAATCCCCCAGCTCTTGGACCACCACGTCGGGTGCCGGTTCGCTCTTGACCGTGTCGATCCCGCTGACCGCTTCGAGCAAGACGCGCCGCGCCGTCAGGATGTCTTCCTTGTAGGCGATACCCACGGCGACGTCGACGCGCAGCTCGCCGTGCTGACTCAGGTTCTCGAGCACTGCGTCGATGATCGCTTTGTTGGGGATCACGACATAGGTGTTGCGCGGGGTGCGGATGCGGGTCGAGCGCAGTGTGATGTTGTTGACGCGGCCGAACTGCTCTTCGACCTTGATCCAGTCACCGACCTCGAACGGCTTGTCCCAGAAGATGATGATGCCGGAGATCACGTTGGCCACGGAGTCCTGGGCCGCAAACGCCAGTGCGAGACCAATCACACCGAGGCCGGCCAGCGCGGCCCCGACGTTGATCCCCAGCTGCGCGGCCGCCATGACCAGGCCGAAGATCATTACCCCGTAATAGAGGATGTTGACGCCAGGGCGAGGCCAATCACACCGAGGCCGGCCAGAGCGGCCCCGACGTTGATCCCCAGCTGCGCGGCGGCCATGACCAGGCCGAAGATCATTACCCCGTAATAGAGGATGTTGTCGACCAGGAGGCCGATCAGCGCTTCCTCCATTCCGGCCCCGGTCATGAAGCGGCGAAGGACCTTCCCCAGCACGCGGGCCAGTACCCAGAAGATGACCAGGAGCACGAGCGCGGCGACGAGCCTGGGCACGAAGGCGATGACCTGGGTCGTGAGCTGTGAGACGTCGATGGAATCGAGCAGCTTTTGCATCGGTGATGCCTCCTCCGAGCCGTGGATGGCTCCGGCGCGGAAAACCGGCTCTTGACTCTACCCCAGGCCAGAATTGGTCCCTTCCAGCTCGGTCCAAGAGCCGCACGAACCCCGGTCTGTTTCTCCTCGGTCGGCTCGAGCCAGAACTACCCTGCGAGGAGTTTGACGTCCGGTTCCCGGATAGCGGATAGTGCAGGCCCGTCCTGGCGGGCTGGTCGGCCGGGCGTCGAGAGAGCGGCCGAGAGCGGCTGAACGGAGATCGTGATGACTGAAAAACCGTGGAAGACGATGATCGACCTGGCGCGCCAGTCGTCGACGGCGCGTCTGGAGGAATACGTCGATACGCTGTCGGCCACTGAAACGGCGTGGGCCATTGAGCACCTGGACGTCGACGAGCGCCGAGAGGTTCTGGCGGCGATGACGCCCGAGGCGGCGGCGGAGCTGATCGAAGAGGTGCCCGACGCGCAGTCCGCCGGGCTGATCGAGTCGCTCGAGAACGCCGAAGCCGCGGCCATTCTCAACGTGCTGCCGAGCGCCAGGCTGACCTGATTGCCGAGCTGCCGGACCCCCGGGCCAAGGCGGTGCTGGCCGCGATGGACCCGGAGGAGGCGCGGGACGCACGGCTTCTGGGGCAGTTTGCCCCGGACACGGCCGGCGGGATCATGGTCACCGAGTTCCTGGCCTTCCCGGAGGATTCCACGATCGGGCAGGTGCTCGGCGAGCTGCGCCGCAACGCCGCCCGGTACTCCGACTACGAAGTGCAATACGTCTACATCACGTCGGCGGCCGGGCAACTGGTCGGCGTCCTGCGCCTTCGCGACGTCGTGCTCGCCGAATCCGAGCGCAAGGTGACCGAGGTCATGCTCTCGAGGCCCTTGTCGGTGAAAGTCGATGCTCCGCTCCCCAGCCTCGCAGAGTTCTTCGACGACCACGCGTTTTTCGGCGTCCCCGTCGTGCTGGACGACGGCCGCCTGGTGGGCATCGTCAAGCGCTCAGCGACCAGAGAAGCCGTGATCGAGCAGGAGGTCGGTGATCACCTCAAGGCGGTGGGCATCGTTGGTGGGGAGGAGCTACGCAGCATGTCGACGCTGGTTCGTTCGCGGCGGCGGCTTTCCTGGCTGAGCGTCAATATCCTGCTCAATATCGCTGCCGCGAGCGTCATCGCCCTCTACCAGGACACGCTGGCCCAGGTGATCGCGCTCGCCGTCTTTCTGCCGATCATCTCCGACATGAGGCGCGAGCTGTCCCTCGGAGTGGTCAAGCCTTTCGAAGTGCTCCACGTTGCCGCCAAGGAGGGAGTGGTGGGGGTGCTCAACGGCCTGGTCTTGGGCCTGCTGATCTCGCTCGCAGGGCTGCTCTACACCGGCAATCCCTACCTCGGCGCCGTGGTCGGGGCGGCGCTTGCCGTCAACACGGTGGTCGCGGTGCTCATAGGCGGGACCGTGCCGCTTCTGCTGCGCCGCCGGGGCCTGGACCCGGCGCTTGCATCCGGGCCCATCCTCACCACGGTCACCGACATGTGCGGTTTCTTTCTGACCCTCAGCCTGGCCTCTCTACTGCTCGAGCGCCTGGCAGCCTGAATTGCCCCGCATGCAACGCGATGCTGAGCGTGGTTGCGATGATCCTTCTCGTATTCTATCGACGAGGCTGGCTCGGAAGCCGCCCACCCCGGCGCTGAACATCCGACTTGATCAGAGCAAGAGAGCCGGGTGCACGATTCAACCTCGGGGCGCTCCGGAGCGCAGCGCCACAGCCTTGTCCCAAACCCGGTCCTCGACATCGTCGACGAACAGCTGAAGGTGCGGGAACGGGATCTCGATCCCGGCCGCGTCGAGCGCCAGCTTTGCCGCCTCGATCGCCTTGAAGTAGGTGCTCTGCCGGTCCTTTGCGGAGTCGATCCACACCCGGATCTTCAGGTTGACGCTCGAATCCCCCAGCTCTTCGACCACCACATCGGGCGCCGGGTCGCTCTTGACCGTGTCGATCCCGCTGACCGCCTCGAGCAGGACCCGCCGCGCGGCCAGGATGTCTTCCTTGTAGGCGATCCCCACTGCGACGTC
>CAMYLC010000012.1 GCA_947259195.1 Thermoanaerobaculia bacterium
CACAAGACGCCAACACCAGGGCCGACACGAAGACCAGAAGTGCGGGACTCACCGAGCGGACCTTCTTCACCCGATACTCCTCTCGGATCTGACAGTCGTCGCCTCCCCTCCACGCTACTCCTGTCGATTGCCGTAATCAAAAATCAGTCAATAGGAGGTTCGTTCGGGTGGTTCGCAGGTTCCTGATTCCCAGCTGGACGACCATAATCTGTTGGGGCCCGACGCGGGGCCCCCAAGAGGCTATTCTCCCTTCCACAGCAACCAACCCCCTGAAGCCCGCCCTCCCACCCTGGGGGTTGATCAGCCATCGTGCCTTCGGCTGATCTTTGAGGCAGTGGGGCAGGCCGGGTAGCGAGGTGCTCCCTCTTGGACCTGGAATCGCCATTCTGGTTCGGTATTCTCAATCAGACCGAACAGGCCTTCTTCAACATTCTCGCTTACAGGATCCTATGAAGATCGCCGAACAACTCAGGGATGAGATTCCGTTTCTCGGTGTGAAGCTGTTCGACCTGAGCGCGACACCCATCACCATTGGCACGGTCACCGTCATGGCGATTGTGATGCTGGCAACCGGGGTGGTGTCCTGGGTCGTAACCCGAAGTATCAAGAGAGCCTTCAAGCTTCCCGGTTTGGAAGACGAGGGAACCATCGGGGTGGTGACACGGCTCACCCACTACCTGATCCTCGGCGCCGGTCTCTTCGTAGCACTGCGGATCGCGGGTATCGACCTGACGGCCTTGTTTGCCGCAGGCGCTGTGTTGGCCGTTGCACTTGGCTTCGCCATGCAGAACATCACGGCCAACTTCGTGTCCGGGGTCATTCTGCTGTCGGAACGAGTTATCAAGCCGGAGATCTCTTGAATGTCGACGGCAAACTGTTGCGGGTTCGGGATATGGGTATTCGCGCCACCATCGTACGCACCCACGGCGGCACCGGCGCCTAGTCCGATCAAACCTCTCGACTTCGATTTGGCCCGAATTCGGACTACTTTCCCGGTCTCGATCTTTTGCTGCTTGCCGTTCGCCTCCCAGTAGGTGAAGTTTGGCTCCAAGACTACCTTTTTGGCCTTTTTGATCGCGCTGCCGTCCTCCAACTCGATTGTAGCGACCTTGCCCTGCAGGTTCTGGCTGATCGTTTCGTAGTCAGCGGCTGGAGCAGACTCAGTGGACGCTACAATGGCTGCTGGAACTGCCAAGATACAACCCAACAACAGTGCACCAACAACACGCTTGCCCATTTCTCGTTTCCTCCTTCGGGAGTAAGGCGGCGAACAATAGAAGAGATTGATGGGCAAAAGCAAGAACTATTTGCGCAGCCGACTCAGCGACTTTCGAAAGGTCTCTTTGCGCAGGTCGTAGGCTTTCATCTTGTTGTAAAGGGTGCGCGGATCGATACCCGCGACGAGCGCCGTCTCCGCGACATTTCCCGAGGTCCGCTGCAAGAGCCTCGACAGGTACTCTCTCTCGAAGACTTCCACCAATCGGCTTCTGCCTTCCACTAGAGTTCCACCTAGCAGCGCTTCAAAAGAGCTCGTCGGCTCTTCCGAGCCTTCTAATTGGAGATGGTGTGGAAACCTGCCGGTGATGGAATCGGGGAGGTGTTCGTGCGTGATTATGTTTCCATCGCACAGTAGCATCGCCCGCTCCACGACGTTGATGAGCTCACGGACGTTGCCGGGCCAGTCGTATGTGCACAGGGACTCGAGCGCCGATTCCTCGATTCCCTCGATGTGCAGGCGACCCATCTGCTGGCGGAATTCCTCCAGATAGTTCTCGACCAGCGGCACGATGTCCTCCTGCCGATCCCTAAGCGAAGGTATGGTTAGTGTCACGACGCTCAGGCGGTAGAAGAGATCCGGTCGGAACCGTCCAGATTCGATCGCGACCTCCAGATTCTGATTCGTGGCGGCGATGACCCGAACGTCTACATGAATCGCGCTTTCTGCCCCGAGTCGTTGGATCTCGCGCTCCTGAAGAGCTCTTAGCAGCTTCGCTTGAAGGTGTACGGGAATGTCGCCGATCTCATCCAAAAACAGGGTGCCGCGATGAGCGAGCTCGAAGCAACCTCGCCGCGCCCGGACAGCCCCGGTATAGGCACCTCGCTCATGACCGAAAAGCTCGCTCTCCAGCAGCGTCTCTGGGACGGCGGCACAGTTGACGGCGATGAAAGGCAAAGCACTGCGAGCGCCTTCCGAGTGAATCGCCCGCGCCAACCACTCCTTGCCGACACCGGTCTCCCCGAGAACCAACAACGACGTGTCGGTATCGGCAACGCGCCTAGCGAGCTCGAGAAGTCGTCGCATGGAGGGACTCTCGGACGAAAAATCATCGAGTTTCGAGAGCTGCTGACGCGACTCTCTCAGGCGACTGACGCCAAGCTCCTGATAGCGCAGGAGAACCGTTCGCAGGGTGTCGATGAGGGGTTCCAGAGCCAGTTCTCTGTCGATGACTGCGAAGGCACCGCCCTTCTGCAGGGCCGCACGTTCCTCAGACTCGGCGAGATAAGACAGGACGATCACCTCAGGCCGGTACGGGAGCTGTCGAATCTCTTCGATCGATCTCTCGACATCAGCGGGAAGCATCGACTGGGTGGCCACCACCAGATCGAAGGAGTCTTCCCCGAGGCGACTCCAGAGCTTCTCGGCATTGGACTCGTCGAAAACAAGCACACCGAGCTCGGTCAGAGAGCCCGCCAGTCGGCTGCGAAGACCGCTCGACTCCACGAGAAGAAGAATACGAATCAGCACAAAGCCACCCCTCTGGCAGAAACTGTATTTCAGTTCTGATCGGAAAAGCAATACCTTTTATTTCAGAATCCGCATTCCGAAACTTCGCCAGTCCTCCGCATTCCTCGGTGCCGAGGCTCCGGTTTCCTCGCCAACTTCCTAGTCCTCCGAGCGATGCAGAGACACTGCGAACTTGGCATCCAATTTGCCCTTGGGGTCCTCGTCCAGGGTCGGCTGTATCGAACTCAGCCTTTTACCCAGGGAGGAAGATCATGAGAAGGAATCATCTGACCAAGCACCACCCCGATCGAGAGCATGACGAATGGGTCGTCGATGCCCTCAGCGATGGTAGATCACTCCCCAGGTCCGGCCGGAAGCACCTGAAGGACCTTGACCAGGAGCTCCAGCGCTTCATGGCCCGGGTGTCTGCACTCGAGGACCTGACGGCCTACGACCGGGAACACGAGGACCCGAACCTCGCCGTAGAAGCCGAGGAGATCTATCGTGAAGCTTTGACGTTGCGCGTTGAAATCAGGGAGTGCCTCGCAACGGGACAGGCTTCTCAGGAGGGCGTTGTCGAGAGCATTCATGACTCTTGGAATCAGCTCCGCGTCTCTTTCGACGATCTCAGATCGAGCGTGCGCAAACATCGACCGGGTCGAACGCACTCGATGACGACAGTCGGCGCTGTGGACGTCGACCTCGACTCGGAAGAGCTCGATATCGACGAGTTCGACGACGACCTGGAGGTCGACCTTCCTTCGACAGGAGTGGAGATGAGGATTCACCGCCCACGAGGTGGCCCCAAACGCTAGCCGCCGAACCTCGAGATCAGATCAATGGGCGAGCAGACTTTCAATCTTCTGGACGGCGCGGTGGGCCAACCCCTACAGGGGTCTCATATTCGCGAGGCCACCACGAGCGCCGCAAATCCGCAGGCTCCGATCGAGGAGCGACTCGAGTTGTACGAGGACATCTTCGAGTCAGAGGTAGGGGATACCGCGATGACTCGTGGCCGCCACCTCGAGCGCGACACCGGCCTGCGCCAGCTGTTCCTGAAGTTTGAAGGCGCGAATCCCAGCGGCACCCAGAAAGACCGCATCGCTTTTGCTCAGGTCATGGATGCGATGCGCCGAGGCTTCGACACCGTTACCGTGGCGACTTGCGGCAACTACGGTGCCGCCGTTGCGGAGGCGGCCCGACTGGCTGGGCTCAAAGCTGTGATTCTGATCCCTGCCGAGTATCACACCAGTCGACTCCGCGACCTGGAAGTCGGCGGGGCGTCGGTCCGCCGGGTCGCAGGCGACTACGAACGTGCGGTCGACCTGTCAAAGGAGCTAGCCTCACAGCAAGAGTTCTACGATGCCAATCCAGGTGGCTCCAACACCGCAATCCAGCTCAACGCCTACGGTCAGATCGCCTACGAGATCTACGACGATCTGAGGGACGCACCCGCCGTAGTGGCGGTTCCGGTCTCGAACGGCACGACCTTGGCGGGAATCCACAAGGGATTCGTCAGCCTCCATAGGAGGGGCAAGACCTCGCGCATTCCTCGCATGGTGGCGGGCTCGACGTACGGCAAGAATCCCATCGTTCGCTCCTACCGAAAAAACCTGCTTCACTGCGAGCCCCTGAGCCCGGAGAAGATCCGCGAGACCGCGGTCAACGAGCCTCTGATCAATTGGAACTCTCTGGACGGAGATCTCGCCCTCGACGCGATCCGATCGAGCGGCGGCTGGGCCTCCTATGTCAGTGACAAGGCGATGCTCCAGACGACTCGCAAGCTGGCGGAGCAGGAGAGCCTCAATGTGCTGCCGGCAGCGACGGCTGGCTTGATATCGCTCATGGAACAACACACAGAGGAAGCACTTCCGGGTGACCGATACGTAGCGATCCTGACAGGGAGGAAGAAATGAAACATCCAGAAGGCAATGCAATCGTGTATTGCGAAGGTGCATTTGGTACTACCTACGGAAAGACGGCTCACGGGCTGGTTCGCCGTTCAGCGCGCTATCGCATTCTGGCCGTAATTGATTCTGGCCTGGCCGGTCGCGACGCGGGAGAGGTTCTCGACGACAACCGGAACGGAATCCGGATTACCGAGGATCTTTCCGAGGCGCTCTTGAGGGCTCGGCTGCAGGGCGCTCCTGCCACTCACTTCGTCATCGGGTTGGCACCAGACGGGGGGCGTTTGCCGGTATCTGGGCGACGGAGTGTGCTTGATGCCATCCATGCAGGTTTGAATATCGACTCGGGTTTGCACGAGTTCTTGAGCGAAGATCCCGAGATCTCGGCTGCCGCAGCTGAGCGTGGTGTGACGATTCGTGATGTGCGAAAGCCCCCTCCAATCAAGAACATGCACTTCTTCAGCGGCAAGATCGAGGAAGTCGCATGCCTGAAAGTCGCTGTGCTGGGAACGGACTCGGCGGTCGGAAAACGTACAACCGCCTGGATGCTGCGAGACGGATTGGAGATCCGAGGCCGCTCTACAGAGCTTGTAGGTACCGGACAGACCGCCTGGATGCAGGGTGCTCGCTTTGGAGTCATCCTGGACTCCCTGGTCAACGACTTCGTAACTGGCGAAATCGAGCATGCCGTATGGTCGGCATGGAACGAAGAGCACCCTGAAGTGATCTTGTTGGAAGGACAGGGCAGCTTGATGAACCCAGCCTATCCTGGCGGCTTCGAGCTTCTGGCAGCCGGGCGACCAGACGTCGTTGTGTTGCAGCATGCTCCGGCCCGAGCCGAGTACGACGGCTTTCCGGGCTATACGATTCACCCGCTGGAGACCCAGATCGAGGCCATCGAACTGATCTCTGGCAAACCGGTGGTTGCTATCACGCTGAACGATGAGAATCTCGCGGCTCACGCAGCATCGTCTGCAAAGAAGAGTATCCAACAGAGAACAGGTCTACCTGCCTGCTATCCCTTACGCGAAGGATGTGGAGCCGTCATTGATGCGCTTCGGCCCTTCTTGAACTCCAAGGAGAGAGGTTCATGTCCGCCGCAGAAGTCCGCCGCCAGCAGAACCGAGCGATTGGGGAAGAAGATTCCCTTTCGGTTCTCCAGGTCATCGACAAGCTGACCGTTGGACCGGTCATCACGAAGACGAATCAGCTGATCGCACCGTATGCGGTAACCAACAACGGGAGCACGCACGAAAAGGAGCTCTCCTACCGCTACGAAGAGGACGTCTTCGACCCCGAGGATCCCGCCAGCCTGAACCTGGCGGGCATGATCGCGGTTCAGGTGGCTCTGAACTACGGTCTGTTCTGCAAGGAGATCGTGTTTCGCGGCCACGGCGGACTCGGAGAGCTTCGAAGGCTGGCGGGGAAATCCGGACCGCTACTCGATTCTCTCCAGCGGCGGCAAGGACAGTCTCTTGACGTTTGGGCTGCTTCGCGAACTGGAGTGCGAGGTACACCCGATCTACATCAACGAGTCAGGCCGTCACTGGTTCACCGCAGTCAACGCCTTCCGTGAATTTCGGCGGACGGTGCCGAACACAGCCCGGGTCTGGACCAACTCCGATCGAATCTTCAATTGGATGCTGCGGCACCTGTCCCTCGTGCGCCCCGACTTTCAGAGCCTGCGGTCGGACGAGTACCCGATTCGTCTCTGGACCGTCGCTGTCTTCCTTTTCGGAGCACTGCCGCTGCTTCGCAAGCGGGGAATCGGCCACCTGCTGATCGGCGACGAGTACGACACCACGATCAAGGCCTCGCATCAGGGAATTCCACATTTCGATGGTCTCTATGACCAGAGCCGCTACTTCGATCATGCCCTGAGTCGTTACTACGCCAAGAAGAAATGGGGAGTGCGGCAACTGTCCGCGCTGCGGCCCATGTCGGAGTTCCTGATCCAGAAGACCCTGGCCGAGCGCTACCCATCACTGGTCGCGCTGCAGGTCTCCTGCCATGCCGCCCATGAAGTGGACGGCATGATGCGCCCCTGCGGCAAGTGCGAAAAGTGCCGCCGGATTGCGGGGATGCTGCTGGCCAACGACCTGGACCCGGCGCTGGTGGGCTACCGCGCCGACCAGGTGGAGGGAATCCTGAAAAGCCTGGTCGACAAGGGAGTACATCAAGAGCGCACTGCCGTGCAGCACATGGGGGCTTTGCTCTATGAGAAGCAGCGGATCTCGGAGCCCCGAATCGGCAAGGTCCGCGCCGCTCGCCGTCGCGAGCCGGTGATGCTGCGCTTTCACCCTGAGCGCTCGCCGATTGATGAGGTGCCCTTGCCCATCCGCATGCGCTTCTACCAGATTCTCTTGTCGCACGCCGAAGGATCTCTGCAGCGTCATGGCAAGGAGTGGGTAGCCCTCGATCTACTGAGAGATCCGGCGTTGAATGCCACAAATCCGCTCGACAAGCCGGTTGCAGGCTCCGTCTCGGGAAGAGATGCCAAGGATGCGAGGCCTGCCGACGAACGTCACGAATGGGGCCAGCTCTCGTGGCCTGAAGCGAAGAAGACCCTCAGAGGTGTGGACATCGCGCTGCTTCCGGTTGGGGCAATCGAGCAGCACGGTCCGCACCTGCCGGTGGACACCGATGCCTTCGACGCCGACTATCTCGCCCACGAGGTGGCCAAGGCTTGTCGACCTCCTCGGCCGCTGGTTCTTCCCTTGATCCCGTATGGCGTCTCGTATCATCACGACGACTTTCCGGGCACGCTAAGCGTCTCGAACGAATCTCTAGCAAGATTCGTCTACGATGTCGGGGTCAGTGCGGCGCGGAACGGCATCGCCAAGCTGATCATCATCAACGGCCACGGCGGCAACTCGCCGACCCTGCACCACGCGGCCCAGATGATCAACCGCGACACCCGGATCTTCACCTGCGTTGATAGCGGCGAGACCAGCGATGCGGACATCTACGCGATCACCGAGACCGAGAACGACGTTCACGCCGGCGAGATCGAAACCAGCACCTCGCTCGCCGTCCGGCCCGAGCTGGTCGATATGAAGAGGGCGAAGCCCCTCGTGCCGAGATTCTCGACCAAATATCTGGACTTCACTTCCAAGTACAGCGTTGGCTGGTACGGCAGGACGGAGCACATCTCGAAGTCAGGCGTGTTCGGTGATCCGACCCGAGCGAGCGTCGAAAAGGGCAAGGCGATCTGGGAGATACAGATTCGTCATCTAGTATCCCTGGTAGAGCATCTCAAGGAGTTGAGCCTTGCCGAGATCTACGAGCAGAAAGTCTGAAGCAGAGACGCTGGGTTGCAGAGGAACCTCATGGACCCCGTGAGTCAAAGGCCCGCGGCCGACTCCCGTCTGCGATCGGTCGTCTCCGCCATCGATTTCTCGGCTCCCTCGGACCTAGCCCTCTCGTGGGCCATGACGACCGCTCGCACACACAAGGCGCAACTCCACCTCGTCCACGCGGTGTCCAGAACGCTACCCCATCTCAGCCGACACGAAGTCATGTCTCCGCTCGCCGAGGCCTCGATCGGAGAAGCGGATTCTCGCCTGGCAGAGTTGGCAGACAGCATTCGCAGCCCGGATCAGCCGGTGCAGTACCATCTCCTTCACGACCGACCCTCGGTCTCGATCCTGAAGGTGGCGGACTGGGAGCGGGCCGGCCTGATCGTGATAGGCACCCGAGGCGAGGGAGGAGTCGATCACTTGATGATGGGTAGCACCACCGAGCGCGTAGCCGCAGGAGCGAGTTGCCCCGTTCTCAGTGTGGGCCCAAATTCGAAGCCGGGATCCACACTGCCCAGCCGCATCCTCATCGCAACCGATTTCTCGATCGAGGCCGACGCCGCAGCTATATCGGCTCAGGAGATTTTCCGCGCTCAGGAACGCAAGGTGTCCATCCTCCTGCTTGCGGTTCTTCACACACCGACAGGCATGGCGAGGGATCTTGAAGTGAGCCGGCTGTGGAGGGAATACGTAAGTGAATGCCGAGCCCTGCTGCAGGGGAGGCTCGCTGTGCTTTCGAGTACGTTCGGGCTGGACGATGCCTCGGCTCGGGTGTTGCTGCGGGAGGGAATTCCGGCCACAGAGATCGCGCGCGTAACGAACCAGGAAGAAGCTGATGTCATCGCGATGGGTGGTCGCGGCTCCTTCGCTGCTGGCCGGGAGTTTCTGGGCAGCGTCGCGAAGAGGGTCATTCAAACTGCACCCTGTCCCGTCCTGACTGTGCCATCCTTGCTCTCGAGACGAATGCGGAATCTGATCTAGAAGAAGCGGGCGGACTGGAAGCTGCTGAGATCCCGTCCTGTCTCCGTTCGAAAGGTGCCTCTGTGTCGGACGACCAAAGATCCATCGGCTTCTGGGGAGCGACCGGGATCGGTGTGGGTGCCATCGTCGGCGGCGGGATCCTGGCCCTGGCGGGAGTGGCTTTTTCAGCAACCGGCCCCAGCGCAATGCTGGCCTTCGCCCTCAATGGCCTGATCGCGTTTCTCACCGTGCTGAGCTTCGCCGAGATGTCGTCAGCCTTTCCTGAATCGGGGGGCACCTATTCTTTTGCCAAAAAAGTGCTCAAGGGCGAGGCGGCGTTTCTCGTGGGCTGGGTGGTCTGGATGGCATCGATCGTCGCTGCAGTCCTCTACGCGTTGGGTTTCGCTGCCTATGCCGCCACTGCTGTCGAAGCGATGCTGCAAGCCAGCCTCGGCGGAAGCTTCGAATGGGTAGGCCACCGGGCAGTCCTGGTCGTTCTGGCAACCGGAGCGATCCTCTTTTATGGCGTTGGACTGGTGCGCAGTAGCCCTGGAGGCCGACAGTGGGCCACAGTGGGCAAGATTTTCGTCTTCGTCATCCTGATCGCGGCAGGTCTATGGGCGCTGACTCAGCGATCTCCCGCGACGACGACAAAGAACCTGGCACCCTTCTTCCCCGGAGGCTCCCTGGGGCTATTTCAGGCTATGGGCTTCACCTTCATCGCCCTGCAAGGCTTCGATCTGATCGCCGCCGTCGGCGGCGAGGTTCGAGACGCCCGCAAGACGATTCCAAAGGCGATGATCCTGTCGCTCGCGATTGCCCTGGCCACCTACCTGCCCCTACTGTTCGTCATCGCGACAGTCGGAGTGGACGAAGGTAGCTCGATCGTGGAGATGAGCCGGCAGAATCCCGCTACGGTAGTGGCACAGGCCGCACGGAATTTTCTCGGGCCCTTCGGCTTTTGGCTGGTCATCGTCGCTGCGGTGCTCTCCATGCTGTCCGCGCTCCACGCCAACCTCCTCGCCGCCTCACGGGTGGCGTTGACGATGGCTCGAGACCGGAGCCTGCCCGAGAGCATCGGCGCCGTCCACTCGACTCGCGGCACACCCATGACGGCAATCGTGGCAACGGTCGCTGTCGTCCTGGTAATCCTCCTCCTCGTTCCGGACGTGGCCACCGCGGGAGCCGCGGCCAGCCTGGTCTTTCTCCTGTCCTTCGCCATCGCTCATGGCACCAATATCCTGGCTCAGACCCGTGGTGGAGTCTCAGCGGCGTCCTTCCGGGTTCCCTGGTTTCCCCTCGTGCCGATCCTGGGAGGCTGCGCCTGCCTTGCTCTCGCAGCGTTTCAGGGATTGGCGGTACCCGAAGCCGGTTGGGTAGTGATGGTCTGGTTGGGCCTCGGTTTCATTCTCTACTTCTTTCTCTTCGCCAGACGAGCCCGCGTAGTGGACGCATCCCAAGAGGGTATGGAGCCGGATCTCGTCCGACTTCGCGGCCGCTCACCGTTGGTCCTGGTACCCATCGCCAAGCCGGGCAGCGCCGCCGGTCTGGTTGAAGTCGCCAACGCCCTGGCACCTCAGAGGTCGGGGCGCGTGCTGCTTCTCTCGGTCGTCCAGCCACCTGGCGACTGGCACCGAGGTGATCTGGCGCAGCAGTTGCTCGATGTCGAAGCCATTCTGAATCAGTCTCTGTCGCTCTCCCTGTCGGCCGGAGCCAATCCCGAATGGCTGACCACCATCGCGTCGGATCCCTGGTCGGAGATCCGGCGAGTGGCACGACTGCACCGTTGTGAGAGCCTGCTTCTCGGGCTGGGAAACCTCACGGCGGAGAGTGTCGAATCCCACCTCGAAGACCTCATCAGCGCTGTCGGATCCGATGTCGTGATTCTGCGCGCTCCCGAAGGGTGGAAGTTGTCTGACACGCGAAAGGTCTTGGTCCCAGTGGGTGGGCATCGCCACCAGAGCAGGCTCCGCGCACGCTTGCTGGGCAGTCTGTGCCGCGACGGAGATCGAGAGATCGTGTATCTCAGGGTCTTGCCAGAGGGAAGTCTGGAGGCAGCGAAACAGAAGGCCCGGCGCGAGGCTGCTGCGTTGGCCAGCGACGAGGTCTCTCGCAGAGCCGAGGTCAAGGTTATCGAAAGCGATGATGCGGTGGGTGTGCTCGCGGAGGAGTCTTCGGATTGCGGTCTGTTGGTTCTGGGGATTCAGCGCCAGAGCTCACGCCGGAGGGTTTTCGGTGCGCTGACGCGGCAGCTGATCAACGCCACCAACTGTCCGGTCATCCTCATCAGCAGCAGGTAGAGTAGGGACCTCATCCATGGACAGCGACGAACTGAGCGGCCCCGCCACAGAGCATCAACCAGCTGAGAAGTTCGGCACCTTTCTCGGTGTCTTCACTCCGAGTGTGCTGACGATTCTCGGTCTCATCATGTACTTGCGCTTCGGCTGGGTCGTGGGCAACGTGGGATTGCCCTTGACCGTCCTGATCGTGCTCCTCGCCAGCTCGGTCACCTTCATCACGGCCCTGAGCGCCTCTGCCCTGGCCACGAATATGAGGGTGGGAGTCGGTGGCGAGTACTACATGGTAGCCCACAGTCTCGGTCTCGAGCTGGGTGGCGCCATCGGAATTCCCCTCTACCTCTGCCGCACCCTGAGTATCACTTTCTACTCCTTCGGCTTGGCCGAGGCCATTGTCGCCCTGCTACCGGCGCAGATGGAGGGTGGGTCTCCGAGGCTGGTCCAGCTCATCGCGGCCATCACGGTGGTCGTCATCACCGCCGTGGCCGGGAAGAGTGCGGGGTTGGCACTACGGCTACAGATTCCGATCATGATTGCCGTCGGCGCCTCTCTCATCGCCCTGACTGCAGGAGTCCTGACCCAGGGTCTTCAGGCTCCCACCCTGATTCCCTCATATCGCAGCGCTGGCGGTGGATTCTGGTACGTATTCGCCGTCTTCTTCCCGGCCGTCACGGGTTTCACTGCCGGTATCGGATTGAGCGGTGACCTGGAGAACCCGCAACGCTCGATCCCCAGAGGCACGCTGCTGGCGGTGCTGACCGGAACACTTGTTTACCTGCTGGTCCCGATACTGCTGGCGGCCACGGTCGTTCTGAGTCCGCAGCAGCTGGCGGATCCGGGAGTTGGCGCCTGGACTGCGGTGGCCGTTCTCGGTGTCTGGCTCGTTTTTCCTGGAATGCTGGGAGCCATACTCTCTTCGGCGTTCGGGAGTGCCCTGGGAGGGCCGCGAGTGTTGCAGGCGCTGGCCAAGGACGGTCTGGCTCCGCGATTCCTGGCAAGCCTGTCGAGAAGCGGTCAGCCGACCATTGCTACCTGGATCAGTGGCGCCATCGCGCTCATTGCGGTCGCCCTCGGGGGACTGAACGCCGTCGCGCAGTTCGTCACGATCCTCTTTCTGACACTCTATGTGACCATCAACTTGAGCGCCGCCGCGGAGAAGATCTCCGGCGACCCGTCCTTCCGTCCGACCATCAATGTTCCCTGGTTCGCCTCTCTGCTTGGATCGGCTGGCGCAATCGTCGTGATGTTTCTGATCAGTCCTCTCGCATGTGTGATCGCGATCTTCCTCGAGTCGGCGTTGTATCTGTATTTGAGGCGGCGTTCGTTACAGCGACGTTGGGGCGACGCGAGGGCCGGTGTTTGGGTGTCGGTGGCCCGGTTTGCGCTGTTGAAATTGCGCACCCATGGGCGTGACCCTCGCAACTGGCGGCCTCATATCCTGGTGTTCGTCGGCGATCCCGACAAGAGAATCGGGCTCGTACGCCTGGCGAATTGGTTCAATCAGGGGCGTGGCATCGTGACCGCGAGTCAGTTGGTAGTCGGCGACCTGACGAATGAGGATTTCGAGTTAGAGCAGTGGCACGACGAGATGGACCGGGCGCTCGACAGCAACGGGCTTGTCGCATTCAGCGAGGTGAATGTCGTCCAGGATTTCGAGCACGGTGTCATCGATACGGTGCAGGCCAACGGAATTGCGGGTCTGCAATCGAACACCGTCCTGGTGGGCTGGCCGCAGAAGCCCGGCCGGCTGGAGGCCTGGCTGCGCATCACGAGGGGCCTGTCGAAAGTCGGCAAGAGCACCCTGATAGCGCGACTCAACTGGGCCCACGAGCCGGGGCAGGAAAAGCGCATCGATCTGTGGTGGGGCGGACTGGAGAACAACGGGGACATGATGTTGATGCTGGCCTACCTGCTCAGCCTGAATCCTGAATGGAGCGACGCGAGGATTGTGATCCGCTCGATCTCGAGAAGCGAAGACGAGATGAAGCTCCAGAAAGAGGGATTACAGTCCCTGCTTCAGGAGGTTCGCATTCAGGCTGACACGGAGATCATCACAAAACCGCCGAACGAATCGATTGCCGACATCATCCGTCGCAGCAGTGCCAATGCGGACCTGGTCTTCCTCGGCCTTCAGGATCCTACAGTCGGCGCAGAGGCCGCCTACGCGGAGCGAATGGAGAATCTGACAGACAGCCTGAATACGACCGTCTTCGTTCGTAACGCGGGGGAGTTCGCCGGCAAGCTCGTCTGAGCGCTGGGCGAAGACCACACTGTCTGTCCGACAGGAGGCGCTACTTCTTGCGCAGTGACTCCAGTAGACGCGGGTAGGTGGAGTCGGTTGGTGAGAAATATCCTTCACTCGCCACGCGCACATCGGAGACCGAAACAAAAGCCTGTGGGTTGTGGGCCTGGATGACTTCCATGACCCTTTTCAGTTCACGCCTCCGCACCACGGTGAAGATCAGGCGCACCCGCCCGCTCAACCCTCGCGCCGCCACACTCGTGACACCGAACTGGCTCTCTTTGAGCTCCTCGATGAGCTCCTGCGCGTCCTTCCGCGTGATGATCCGCACGGCGAGCAATCCGAGGGCCAGCTTCTCGTCCAGGGCCAATCCCAGCCAGGTACCGGCTGCATACCCACCAGCGTAGGCGAGGTAATTGACCGGTCGGTCCAAGTTCTGGACGACCTGTCCGATCGCCACCAGCCAAATCAGGATCTCGAAGAAACCGACCAACGGTGCGATGCGCCGCTGCCCCTTGGATACGAGGATAATCCGCATCGTTCCCAGGGAGACGTCCATGATCCGCGCGAAGAAGATCATGAGGGGAATCCCGACAAGGGGCCACAAACCAGAATCTGGCGTCATCATCGTCAAGTGTCCTCACAGGGCGAGCCCCTTTCGGGGCCCGAGGGTTCGACGCCACGCTACTCCTGTCGATCAGTGCAATCAAGGGTCCGCGCATCCGCGGAGTGGAAGCTCACCCGGACACCCATGAAGGAAGCAGGGGCTTGGGGGCGTAAGGGCCTAGGGGGGCGACTCCCTGACGGAGGATCCAGATCGGACAAGGGGGTGTCTCCAGCCGCGAACTCAGGACCTCTCTGCCGCAAAGAACGGCCGGCACAGGTTGTAGGACCTCAAGACATGGTAGGCGACCTCGCACCGCTCTCCGCTCTCAGGACATCGATGCGGATGAAGCGATCTGTCAGGATGTCGTCCCCTACGCCCCTGAGCCCTTACGCCCCTGCGCCCTCACTGCCTTCATTGCCTCACTGCCCATTCAAAACGGCTCGATAGTGGGCGGCTTTTTCGAGGACTTCCGCGGCGTCCAGGGTCAGGACCTGACCGTTGTCGACCACGACGCGGCCCTCGACGATGACGGTTCGGACGTCCGAGGCCTTGGTCGAATAGACGAGGAAGGAGTAGGGTTTGGCTGCGGGGTCCTGGGGCTGCTGGTGAAGCCCGTCGGTCGCCACGACAATCAGGTCGGCCCGCTTCCCAACTTCGAGGGACCCGATTTCGTCTTGCATGTTCAGGGCTCGGGCTCCTTCGATGGTCGCCATGCCCAAGGCCTTTTGGGCTGGAAGCACCGTCGGATCACCGCTCTCGAGCTTGTGAAGCTTCGCTGCCGTGTCGACCTCTTCCCAGAGGTTGAGATCGTTGTTGGAGCCGGCACCGTCGGTACCGATCCCCACGGCTACACCGGCCTCGATCATCGCTGGCACGGGCGCCACGCCTGCCGCAATCTTCATGTTCGACTGCGGGCAGTGGGCGACACCAACGCCCCGCTTCGCGAGCAGGTCGATCTCGTTGGGTGTCGGCAAGATCACATGGGCCGCCAGTAGTCGGTCATCCAAGAGGCCCAAATACTCCAGGTACTCGATCGAGGTCATTCCCGTGGCCTCGAGCACCCGGTCGATCTCTGCCAGACCCTCGGCCAGATGGGTCAGCAGCGGAACGTCCAGCTCTTCGGCCAGCTGGTGTGCCTCGATCCAATGTTCAGTAGAGACCGTGTAGAGGGAATGCGGCGCCACCGCGGGAGTGATCCTCGGGTGCCCGCGCCAGCGCTCGACGAACGATCGCGTGTAGTCGATGGCCTCCTCCCAGCTCTTGTTGTCGGGCGCCGGGAAGTCGACGAGGGTCTCACCGACCACGGCCCTCATCCCGCAGCGCTCGGCCTCTTCGGCGATCGTGTCGTCGAAGTAGTACATATCGACGAACGTGGTGATGCCACCCCGCAGCATTTCCAGGCAGGCCAATCGGGTGCCCCACCGCACGAGCTCCTCGTCAACGTGCTCGCCTTCGGCCGGGAAGACGACCTCTTCGAGCCACTCCATGAGCTCGAGGTCGTCCGCCAGCCCGCGGAACAAGACCATCGGAGCATGGGTGTGGGCATTGATCAGGCCGGGTAGGATGAGACCGCCAGCGGCGTCGATGCGCCGAGCCTCGGGATATGCGCCCTCGATCTCTGCCGCTGGACCGACAGCCGCAATTCGACCGTCCTCGATTGCGACCGCTCCATCCTCGATCACCCTGCCGTCGGAATCGAAGGTGACGATCGTGCCGCCCGTCACCACGAACCCAGTGACGTCGGCACCGGCGAGATCGGGCGGGGCTTCAGCCGTGGGTGCTTGGCACGCCAACACCAGCGCAACGACCGGAAATAGAAAAAGAGACCTGGCGCAACCACGCGCCAGATCTCTTGTCACAGCCATGATGAGTTCGTAGCTGCCGTCAGATCACGAGAATCGACCTAGAACCGGGCGACGAACTCGAGGCCCCAGAGCCTGGGTTCGTTGACCATTCCGGTGAGGTTGTTGAAGTCGATGCCGTTGTTGACGATGACCTCGTCCGTGATGTTGCGGCCGAACAGCGCCACCTCGTACTTGGCCTGGGCAAACGTATAACCGATGCGAACTCCGAGCTCGAAGAAGTCGGACTTGAACTCCTCCGACTCGTACAAGAAGAAGCGCTTCTCGTCGTTGTAGGCCCAGTCGAGCGCGGCCAGGAACAACCCGTTGCCCATCGGCTTTCGGTAGTCGATGATGCCGTTGAAGATCCACTCGGGAGCGTGCGGCAGGCTGTTGCCGTTGACGATCACCGATCCATCGGTATCGATCGGGTCGGTGATCGTGCAGCCGCCACCGCAGGCAGCGACCGTCAGATTCTCGTCCTTGAGCTCGGTACTGTTGTAGCTCAGGCCAAAGGTCATCAGCCACTCAGGTGTCGGTGCCACGTCGATGTCGAACTCCAGGCCGTAGCCGTCGGTCCGGTCGGCATTCAACAGCGTAGCCGTGTTGGTGACACCACCGACCGCCACGATCTGCTGCCCATCCAGCTGGAAGGTGTAGCCGGTCACGTTGAGGCGCAGCTTGCGGTCGAGCAGCTCGGATTTGACACCGACCTCACCCGAGATGATCTCTTCCTGATCGGCCACGTCGACACAGTCGGTGTCCGGATTCAGCCCGCCCTCGAAGTCGGCGCAGAACAGAATACGACCCTGGATGCTGGGCGCGCGGTAGCTGGTGGCGAGCCGCCCATAGACGTTCACATTGGCGCTCACCATGTAGGTAGCGGTCAGGTCCCAGCTGGTGAAATCGGTATCCGTCTTTTCGGTGATGGGGGCGAAGGTAGGAGTCTGAAAGGTCGGATCCGGCCGTTCGGCGGAGAAATCTCGTTTGTCCTTGCTGTAACGAAGTCCGCCCTGCAAAGCCCATCGGTCCGTCGCCTTGTAGTCGAGAGAACCGAAGAGGGCCCATGAGTCGGAGTCCTGCTTCTGGAAGGAGTATCCGTCTTGTACGTTGCCCCCGAGACTGTCGTAGCTGAAGGTGTCCGCCTGCAACTCCTCGCTGAAGATGTAGAGGCCTGCAAGCCAGTCGAGCTTCTCGCCCGGGATGCTGGCGAGCCGGAATTCCTGAGTAAACTGATCCAGGTCGGGCAGTCCGTCAGCCGTCTCCGACGGGAACGGGATGAAGCCAGGCCCGGAGGGCGGCGCGAAGACTGCCCCAAAGCCACCATCGATATCGCCACGACTGTACATGTCCAGAGTCTCGTAGCCGGTGACGGAGGTCAGGGTGGCAAAGTCGAATGCGTAGTCCAGCTTCATCATGCCGCCGAACGAGTCGATCTGCTGGTCGTTCAGGCCGTCGTAGAAGACCTTGTCCCGGCTGAAGCTGTCGACCACCCGGTTGGAGCCCTTGTCGAAGATGTTGGCCCGGAACAGCCGCGCCGTACCGTCGACCGACCAACCGTGCAGATTGATGAGGCCATCGAACTTTTCATTGGGCTCCCAGAGGAACTGCAATCGGTAGGCCAGGGTCTCGTTGCTGCCAAGGGCGTTCTTCTCTCCAGTGAAGTCGTTGTCCACCCAGTCGCTACGCCCCTGGTAGAGGCCAGAGAAGCGAGCCGAAAAGGTGTCAGTCAACCGACCACCCACCGCACCCTTCACATCGATGCTGTCGAAGGTGCCATAGGAGGCCCGCACGAAGGAGTCGAACTCCTGCGAGGGCTTGACCGAATCGAACTTGACGATGCCCGCAGGAGTGTTGCGCCCGAAGAGGGTTCCTTGGGGTCCGCGCAGGACCTCGATCCGCTCTACGTCCCAGACCGGCATGCCCTTGACGACCGGGTTCTCGAGGACGATCTCATCGTAGACCATCGACACCGGCTGCGAAGCATTCAGATCGAAGTCGGTATTGCCTAGTCCGCGAATGTAGAAGCGCGGGAAGGCTCGGCCGAACGAGGACTCGATCAGCAGACTGGGAACGCGACCCGAGAGAAACCGGACATCGAGAGCGCTGACCGTGAGAAGGTCGATCTCTTCCCGATTCATGCTGGTGATGGAGATGGGTACTTCCTGGATGTTCTGTTCGCGCTTCTGCGCGGTAACGACGATCTCGTCCAGAATGGCGGCCTCTTCGGCAGCCATCGGGTCACCTTCCTCGGCAGCAGCCTCTACCGCATCCTCGGTCGCCTCCTGGGCGATCACAGGGCCGCCGAAAGCAACAAGAACCAGGGCGAGAGCGATTCCGACGAAAAACCAGCGAGTCGTTCCGTCTACCATGACTTGAGCCTCCTTGGGTTGTGTCTGATGAGTGCCACTACTCTAGCACTCCGCGGTCCCCAGTGTAGTCAGGCGAAATCGGGAATGGACCACCCGAAAAGGTGGGCGCCGAGACCCCAGATCGGCGCTGGACCCGGCCTGAGTGGGCTCTGAGGAGGTCCGGCCCGCAACCATGCTCGGCAACCCACGTATACTCCAACGTCAAGTATCCGCCTACCGAAGGTTCAGCTCGGAGGAGCAACATGTTCAAAAGAACGTCCGTCATTGTATGGTCGCTGCTATTGGCCTTCTCGACTGCCGCAACAATGGCCGTTGCTCAGGATGAGAAGGATGCCAAGGACACCCAGAAGGAAGCCAAGGCACCTCCGGAGCCACTCAAATTCGACAGCAGCCATCGCCTCCAAAGCGGCGGTACCGACATCAGCTACACCGTGACAGCCGAGGAGATCTACCTCAGGGATGCCGAGGGCGAGCCAACAGCCAGCTTCTTCACGATCTCGTATGCCAAGAATGGGGTCGAAAACCCAGAAGATCGACCGGTGACCTTCGTCTTCAACGGCGGCCCGGGGTCCTCATCGATCTGGCTCCACTTCGGGCTGGTGGGCCCCAGGCTGATCGACATCCCCAGTGACGCTTCCGATCCGGGTGGCCCACCATATCGGCTCAGGGACAACCCATGGACCATCCTTCGAGCCACCGATCTGGTCTTCGTCGACCCGGTGGGCACGGGGTTCAGCAAGCCCCTGGGCGAGAAGAAGAACGAGGACTTCTGGGGCTACCACGAAGACGCCGATTCGGTCGCCGAGTTCATTCGGACCTTCATCACCCAGCACAACCGGTGGAATTCACCGAAGTACATCCTCGGCGAAAGCTATGGCGGCATCCGCACGGCATTGCTGGTGCCTCGCCTCCAACAGGAGCTCAACATCGGCCTCAACGGGCTGATCCTGATCTCGCCGGCGCTCAATATGGGCACCCTGCCCTTCGTCGTGGCCGGCAATGACCTGCCCTACGCCACCCACCTGCCGGCCTACGCGGCCTCGGCCTTCTACCACGGCAAGCTGCCCGACGAATGGCCCGACCTGGAGACGCTGCTCGCCGAGGTTGAAGCCTTCGCTGGCAGTAAATACCTGGCGGCGCTCTTTCAGGGCGACACACTGGCCGAAGCGGAGAAAGAGAGGGTGGCCGAGCAGCTCGCCCGATACACGGGGCTTTCCAAGGATTACATTCTACGAAGCGATCTGCGGATCTACGCGATTCGATTCATCAAGGAGCTCTTGCGTGAGGAGGGCCTCTCGGTCGGCTTGCTCGATGGCCGCTACACCCAGGACGAGCTCGACGACGTGGCCGAGTTCCCGGACGGTGATCCATTCTCCGCCAAGACCGGCCCGATCTATGTCTCCACCTTCCAGAGCTACCTGCGCAATGACCTGGGCGTCGATCTCGTCAAGCGCTACGTCGGCCAAAGCGGCGAGGCCAACCAGAATTGGAAGCGGCCCCCCAACGGCAACAACGCCTTTTCCGGCTTCGTGGATGTGACAGGCCAGATGGCACAGGGAACGAAAGATAACGAGGCGCTACGGATTTTCTCGGCCGGCGGCTACCATGACTTGACGACCTCGTACTTCGCCACGGAGTACATGCTCCAGCACAGTGGCATCGACCCCGAGCGCGTCCTCATCGAGAACTACCCAGGCGGCCACATGATGTACCTGCACCAGCCCTCACTCGAGGCGCTGTCGGACGACATTGTCGCCTTCATCAGAGGCGACTGAACCGTCGTGCACTTCCCAAATGCCACCGCGATATTCTAAGTCTCGAGCTACCCAGTTGAAGAAGCTCTCAGCAAGAAGAACAGCCGCCTCGACCTGGTAGGCCAACGGGCGGCTTTTCGACCATGCAGTACAATCCAAGGCATCAAGCGGAGAACAGCGAGCTTGCGAGGTCGGATCGCTCTCGTCTGGTTCGAGAGCGCCCATTGAGATTGCAGTCAGCGCGGGACGCCTGAAACATGCCCTACGACAAAGACCTGGTCACCCGCATTCGAACCCTTCTCGAAGATCGAGTCGTGGTCGAGGAGAAGAAGATGTTTGGTGGATTGACCTTCATGGTCAACGGCCACATGGCCTGCGGAGTCAGCAACGACATTCTCGTCGTCCGCGTCGGCGCCGACCACTACGAGGAGGCCCTCCGGGTCCCCCACGCCCGCGAGTGTGATTTCACCGGCCGGCCTCTCAAAGGAATGGTGATGGTGGACCGGCGCGGTTTCGAGTCGTCAGGTGACCTTCAGGCCTGGGTGGACCGAGGCGTGCGCTACGCAGGATCGCTGCCTGCCAAGTAATCGCTGCCCGCCAAACAACCGGATCGGTTGATGTCTTGCCCTCCTCGAGCTGCTCGAGGAGGTTCTGGAGGTTATTCCTGTTCAGGTCATCCGAGGCCTTGTCAATGGCCCTTTTGGGCTTGCCCTGGCCGATCATCTGCCGCCCCAGCTGGTGCAGCTCGAAGGCGGTGGTCGCGGTATGAACTTCTCTTGGCGATTCTAGATCAAGGGTTCGAGGGCTGTTTCGTATAATGCGGTGGCTTTCCAGAGATCATGGCGGGAGGGCAGGCTGAAGACACTGCTGCAGGGGGAATCGTTTCTTGGCAATCGAATCAGGCAGAACGTTGTTGCACTATCAGCTCGTCGACAAGATTGGCGAGGGTGGCATGGGCGTCGTGTGGAAGGCGGTCGACACCGACCTGGGGCGCGAAGTCGCCATCAAGATCCTGCCGGACAGCCTGGCAGGAGATGCGGACAGACTGGCGCGATTCGAGCGCGAGGCTCGCTTGTTGGCGACGCTCAATCACCCCAATATCGCAGTGATCCACGGTCTGCACGAAACGGACGGGGTGCGCTTTCTGGCCATGGAGTTGATACAGGGAGAGGACCTGCAGCAACGCCTTGCTCGAGGCCCTCTCGAAACTCCAGAAGCCCTGAGACTGGCGCAGCAAATTGCCCAGGCTCTCGAAGCCGCCCATGAGAACGGTGTGATTCACCGCGATCTCAAACCAGCCAACATCCTGCTCAACGAGGACGACGCCGTAAAGGTCGTCGACTTCGGATTGGCCAAAGCATTCAGCGACGACTCCGTTCTCGGCAGCCCCGATTCCTCGCTCTCCCCCACTCTGACCTCGGCCGGCACGATCGCCGGCATGATCCTGGGCACCGCCGCCTACATGAGCCCGGAGCAAGCCAAGGGCAAGGCGGTGGATCGCAAGGCCGACGTCTGGGCCTTCGGCGCCGTGCTCTACGAGATGCTGACCGGGCGCAAGGCCTTCGAGGGCGAGGTGGTCTCCGAAACCCTGGCTTCGGTGCTCAAAACCGAGCCCGAGTGGTCCACGCTGCCGGGCGATACCCCGCCAGCGCTGCGACGCCTGCTGGAACGCTGCATGGAGAAGGACCCTCGCCAACGGATGCGCGACATTGGCGATGCTCGCATCGCCATCGACGATCTTCGATCGGGCCGATTCGAGGAGGCCGAGGTGGCTGCTGTTGCCGCTTCTCGAGGTGGCAACTGGCTGGTCACAATCGGCGCCGCGGTGGCGGCGCTCGCCTTCGGTGCTCTCGGAGCGTGGTTCCTGAAGCCTGCTCCGCCCGAAACCGCGCACCGCCAACTCGAAGTCGCGGTAGCCGGCTCCCTGCCGCTGTTCTACGAACAGGGTAGCGGCGTTGTGCTGTCGCCAACCGGCGATCTCCTCGCCTTCACTACCGGTCTGGCCAGTGACACCTCGACCTTCCACCTCAACCTGCGCCCTCTCGACCGTCTCGAGAGCACGGAAGTGCCAGGCACGGGAGCCGCCTACAACCCCTTCTTCTCGCCTGACGGCCAGTGGGTTGGTTTCGCAACTCCCACCGAATTGAAGAAGGTGGCCGTCGCCGGAGGGACACCGCTGACTCTTTGCCAGATCTCCTTGAGTCGTGGTGCGACATGGGGCGAGAACGGAATGATCGTCTTCGCTTCATCACCTGCCTCGGCCCTGTCGTGGGTCCCTGCAGCCGGCGGCACACCGAAACCACTCACTGAGTTGGCCGAGGGCGAAGTCAGCCACCGATGGCCCCACTTCCTCCCCGGGGGTAGGCACGTCCTGTTCACCTCGTACAACTCGACCGACCGCAACGCTGGGCGGATCGAGGCCGTCGATGTCGAGACCGGCAAGCGGACACTGGTCCACGAAGGGGGCACCTACCCTCGATATGTGGCATCGGGTCACCTGCTGTTCGCCAATAACGGCACGCTTTTCGCCGCTCCAATGGATCCCAGGGGTCTCGAGCTCTCCAGATTGCCAGCACCCGTACTGCCGGAGATCGCGGTCAACACCGAGGGCGGCGCCATGTACGACGCGGCGCAAGACGGCACTCTTGTCTATCTCACCGGCAGGGTGGCCGGCGCCCATCACCTTCTCAAGTGGTTCAATATCGAGGGCCAGTCGGCCGCCGTCACCGAGGTGCCTCGTGAATACGTCAATGGGCGGCTGTCACCGGAGGGTCGACAACTGGCTGTAGAGCTGGTGTCGGAAGGCAACCGGGATATCTGGGTCTACGACCTGGAGCGCAACACCCAGACCCGCCTGACCTTCGCCGACGGCCAGGAGTTCTTTCCGGTGTGGTCCCCGGACGGCCAGTGGATCTACTACGGCTCCACTTCGAGCGAGGTTGGGATCTACCGCAAGCGAACCGATGGCTCCGGCACCGAGGAGTTAGTCCTCGCGGCGGCAGACAGCGTGATGATGAACCCTTATTCGATCTCTCCTGACGGCCGCTACATCGCCTATCACGATCAAGCTGCAGAGGGTGATCTCTGGCTGCTTCCCCTGGACGGATCCAGCGAGCCAGAACCCTTCTTCAAGAGCTCCAGCCTAGAAGGCGATCCGGTGTTTTCGCCCGATGGCCGCTGGATCTCCTACGATGCCGACGATTCGGGTGACTGGGAGGTCTACGTCCGACCTTTCCCAGGCCCAGGTGGCAAGTGGCAGATCTCGGCGGAGGGCGGTGAGTTCGCTCGCTGGTCGGCTGACGGCAGCAAGATCTTCTATCGCAATCGTGATGGCGGGATCTGGAGCGTAGACGTGGACGGCTCAGGAGAGTCGTTCAAAGCTGGCAGGCCTGTCAAAGTCCTGGACCTTCCACCCGAGTATCTTGGCGACTGGGACATCAACTCCGAAGGCAGCCGATTTCTCGTCATCCAGCAGGGCGGAGCCAGCGGCGCCGGAGGTCCCAACACCGTCAAATTCGCCTTCAACTGGTTCGGCGAGCTCGAGCACCTGCTGGCAACTGGGCGGTAGGCGTCCTACCCATTCGGGTGTTTCCCTCCAGGCTGTTCAGCGCTAACAATCGGGTGACACGCACCTGTGCACGCTGCGCTGAAGCGTGACTTGTTCCCGGGAGGACACCATGGGACACCTCGGCCACCTGAAGACGGAATACCAATCCCTACTGCATCGGCTCGATGCCGGAGTCGTGGGCATGCCCGAACCGACTGACGAGAGAGCCAGGGACGGTTGGCAGCGGATCCTGGAGATCCTTTTCACACCTCAAGAAGCGGCGCTGGCGGCTCAGATGCCGGTGAGGCCGGCCAAGCTGGAGGCCATTGCGAAGAGAGTGGGCATGAGCGCGCAAGAGCTCGAGCCGAAACTCGAGCCACTCTGCGACAAAGGCCTCGTGATGGACCTGGTGAACCCCAAGACCGGGGAGACCCGCTACCTGCTGGCCCCCCCGGTGATCGGTTTCTTCGAGTTCAGCTTCATGCGAGCGCACGAGGATTTCCCGCGAGACGAGCTGGCGCAGGCAATGGAGGCCTACATGCACGGCGACGACACCTTCGCCCGCGAAGTCTTTTCGGGTGAGACGGTGATGGGCCGCGCCATGGTGAACGAAGACCAGCTGGCCGGCGATCCACTGCCGGAAGTCCTCGACTGGGAGCGCGCTACGGCCGTCATCGACGACGCCAAGGAGATCGCCGTCTCCTACTGCTATTGCCGCCACAAGGCAGAGCATCTAGGAAAGGAATGTGACGCTCCGCAGGAGGTGTGCCTGTCACTCAACGGAGGCGCGACCTTCGTGGTACGGCGGGGTTTCGGCCGCAAGATCGAAAAGGAAGAGGCCCAACAGATCCTCGCCGAGTCCCGCGACAAGGGGCTCGTTCAGATTGCCGACAACGTTCGGAATCGGCCGACCTACATCTGCAACTGCTGCAGCTGCTGCTGTGGCCAACTGAGCGCGATCAACGAGTTCGACCTTCCGGCGGTGGTGCCCAGTGGCTTCGCTCCCGAGTTGGACGAGGAGCTCTGCAAGGGTTGCTCCCGCTGTGCCAGGGAGTGTCCAGTCGGAGCGATCACCATGGTCCCCGAGCGCGTCAGCGCTCAACGCAAGAGCGCACTGCTGCCTGAGATCGACGAAGAGCGCTGTATTGGCTGCGGAATCTGCTCCCATTCCTGCAAGGTCGACGCCCTGGACATGAAGCGGTCGGACCGGCTCCGCTACATTCCCGCCAACAGCCTCGAGCGGGCGTTGCGCATGGCCATCGAGAGGGGCAAGCTGCCCCACCTGCTGTTCGACGAAGGCGGTGGCAGGGGCAGTCAGTTCCTGAATCAGGTGCTGCAGATGCTCAATGGGCTGCCAGCGAGCCAGAAGCTCCTGGCCACCGAGCAGGTCAAGTCTCGTTTCGTGCGCCAGGCCTTGAGCTCGATCAAAGATCCGACGGGCAATTAGATCCGCAGCAGGGCGTCGGTAGACCGTCGACCTGCATGATGTCCGCGAGGGCAGCTGTGAGCACCAGGTAGTTCCCCGCTCCTTCATCATCTGGATGCTCTCCTCGTCGATCAGCGAACCGTGCTCGATCGATGCAACGCCGGCTCGAATCGCCGCGTTGATGCCCTCCGTACCGTGGGCATGGGCAGCGACCTTGATAGCGTGGCGCGCGGCCTCCTCGACGACCGCCCGCATCTCTTCTTCCGAGTACTGCTGGGCACCGACGATGACCGTTGCGTTCGACAGAATCCGGCCGCTGTCGACGTCCAGCATGCGATCTGCCCGCAATGCAATCGGCTCTGCCGATGCGGCGCTCGCGACAACCAACAAGGTGAGCAGAAAACTGGACGCAGAGACACTTCGGCGCATGGGAACCCTCCTGAGCCGATGAACAAGTCGAGGTTTTGGCGGCCGAGTGTTGCAGGAGTTGCTCTGGTGAAGTCGTTCCCATACCCTGTGAGCGTTCCGTACAGATTCGCTCGAGGGGGTTCCGATGATACGCAGATGCCTTCCGCTCGTGGTCTCGATCCTGGTTGTAGTCACACCCCTGGCTGCCGTCACGCCCGGCCATCACCTGCCAGAGGGTCCGGAGCAACCGGTACGGGAGCGAAGCGTGGATATCCGGAGGCTCTCGGGCGAATTCGACATCGACATGCAAGGGCAGGAGATCTCGGGGCAGGTGGCGATCGAGTTGACCCCGCTGAGAGCCAACCTGCAGACGTTCTTTCTCGATGCCGCCGATCTGGCTATCGAAGCCGTCGAGCTTCTGGGCGTACGACCTCCCTCGGAAGAGGTGACGCCTTTGGAGCACTCGATAGACGGCCGGCAACTGCGGATTGACCTGCCGCTGGCTGCTCAACCTGCTGACCTCTTGACCGTCCGCATCGCGTACGCGAGCCAGCCGGAGTCGGGCCTGTACTTCTTCCCCAGCTCGGTGAAAGGGGCGGCCCAGGCCTGGAACTATGGGGAGGGTGGCATCCACTATGGTTGGCTGCCCTTGTACAACGACACAAACGACCGCTTCGCCGTGGACTTCCGCATCACCGTCGCGAAGCCCTTTGTGGCGCTCTCGAATGGAGTGCTCCAGGAGGTCGTTGAGACTGCGGACGGCAGCCGCATGTATCACTGGGTTCAGGACGAGGAGATTCCCAACTACCTTCTGGCATTGAACGTGGGCCAATTCGTGGCAGTACCGCTCGAGGACGCCCGTTTGGATTCGCGCAGCGTGCCCTTGACTGTCTGGACAGAGCCCGGCCACGAGGAGGCTGCCGCATTCGCCTTCCGGAACACGCCGAGGATGGTCGAGTTCTTCTCCGAGCGCTTCGGGTACCCCTACCCCTGGCCCAAGTATGACCAGGTTCTGCTGCGAGAGTTCGACTGGGCCATGGAGACCGCTACGATGGTCGGGTTCGGGGAAACCGAAGGGCGACTATCTGAGGATCCGACGGATAGCCTCTCCTTGACCTTCGACCAGGCGAGCGCCATCTGGCACTACGAAGACACCATTGCTCACGAGCTGGCACACCACTGGTTCGGGAATCTGGTGACCTGCCGCTCCCTGGGCTCGATCTGGCTGAACGAGTCCTTCGCCTCGTTCGCTCACACACTGTGGACCGGAGAAGCGCGCGGAGAAGACGACCTCACCTACCAGCGCTGGAGGTACCGCAACGCGTACTTGGACTATGTTCGTCAAACTGGTGAGGTTCGCCCGCTCGAATTCCTGCGCTACGGCGCACCCGGAGAGATCTACCAGGAAGAGACGACCTACATCAAAGGCTCGCTCGTCCTCCACATGCTGCGTCATTTCGTTGGCGACGACATCTTCTACCGAGCCATTGCCGGCTACCTCGAAACCCATGCCTACTCACAGGTGGAGTCCAGCGACTTTCAGAGAACCCTCGAAAAGGAGACTGGGCTCAACCTCTCCTGGTTCTTCGATGACTGGATCGTCGGCGGGGGTGGTCATCCTTCCCTGCGAGTTTCCTATCTCTGGGTGCCGGAGCGCCAGGAGATCGATCTGACTGTCGAGCAAGTCCAGGGCGACCTACCATTCGAAGACCTGTTTCACCTCCCAGTAGACATCGAGGTCCTTACCGCAGAGGGCTCCCGGATTCACACTGTTGAGCTCGACAAGTGGACGACACGGGTCACTTTGCACTCGACTAGTCGCCCCCTGGCGGTGATCTTCGACAGCGGCAACTGGCTCGTCGCCGACATCGAAGTCTCACGTGGCCTCGACGAGGTCCTCTTCCAGCTCGAGCACGGCGACCTCGCCGCCAGGCTCCAATCCGCCCGGCAGATCGCGACAGGGTTTCCGCGACGCAGGCAAGCGGTCGAGGCCCTCACGAATCTTCTGGCCGACGACAGCGCTCACTGGGGTCTGCGCCAGGAAGTCGCTCTCGATCTGGGGGCCATCGGTGGAACCGTGGCTACACAGGCCCTCGAACTTGCTCTGGGAGACGAGGACCGTCGGCTGCGACGTGCCGCTGCCATCGCTCTGGGCGACGTCGGCAGCGACGCGGCTGCGGACCTCTTGAGGACTGCCGTCCAAACCGATACCGCAGAAGAGGTCGTGGGAGTGGCAGCGTTTTCTCTTGGCCGAATGCAAGCTCCCGAAGCGGACGCCTTCCTACAAGATCAGCTGAACCGCGAGTCACCCTGGGGCAACGTGATCACGATCGGTGCGCTGTTGGGTCTCGCCGAGCTGGAGGACCCCTCGCTCGTTCCCGTCTTTCGGTCCTACACCGACTCGCAGTACGAGATCCAAGCGCGACTCGCGGCTCTCGACGGCTGGCTTCGTGCTGCGCCCGAGGACCCTGCTCTAGCTCAGAGGCTGAGAGAGATGATGTTCGACTCGAGCCTCACCGTCAGAGGTGACGCCATCGAGAAGCTCGGACAGCTTCATCGCGGCGAAGATGTGGCCTTTCTCAGGCTGCTCGCTGCCAACGACCCGGATTCGAATCTCGCCAAGGCCGCACAAGACGCCGTAGACCTGATCCTGGACTTTAATCGAGCCGAGGACTGAACCCTGGGCACCAACCTGCCTGAGTCGCCGCTGTCACAGCGACTCGTCTCCCTGGATGCCTTCCGGGGGCTGACGATCGCCGCGATGATCCTGGTCAACAACCCGGGAAGCTGGGGAGACATCTACGCTCCCCTCGCTCACGCCGACTGGCATGGCTGGACCCCGACCGACCTGATCTTCCCGTTCTTTCTCTTCATCGTCGGGGTCTCGATGACTATCTCCTTCGCCAAACGACTGGAGGACGGAGATCGGTCACATCTGTATCGCCAGATCTTCCGGCGTTCCGCCATCATCTACGGCCTCGGCCTGCTGCTCAGCGCCTTTCCCGACTTCGACTTCGAGAACCTGCGCTATGTCGGGGTGCTACCTCGCATCGCAATGGTCTACCTGGTGACATCGCTGATCGTCTTGAATCTCTCCCGAAGAGCGCAGTCCTGGGTCTTCGCAGGTCTACTGCTGGGCTACTGGGCTTTGATGAAATGGGTGCCTGTCCCTGAGTTTGGGGCTGGTGTTCTGACCCCGGAGGGCAACCTGGCGGGGTGGATCGACAGCCTGATACTGCCTGGGCGTCTGTACCAGGGAACCTGGGACCCCGAAGGGCTCTTGAGCACTCTCCCGGCCGTCGCCACAGCGCTCAGCGGGGTTTTCACAGGCTACTGGCTCCGCTCGGGGCGTGATCGTCTCCAGATCGCCCGAGGTATGGCTGCGGCTGGAGGGCTGGCCATGATTGCTGGCCTCATTTGTAGCCACTGGTTCCCCATCAACAAGAACCTCTGGACCAGCTCGTACGTGCTGTTCAGCTCCGGAGCCGCAATTGTGTGCCTGTCCCTTCTTTACTGGCTGATCGAGGTTCGGGACTACCGGAAGTGGGCGCAGCCGGCCGTGATCTTCGGCGTCAACGCGATCGCGGTCTTCGTGCTTTCGGGGCTCGTCACTCGCCTGATGATCCGAATCCATGTCGCCGGAGACCCCGACCCGATCACCGTGAAGCAGTGGCTGTTCGAGACCCTCTTCGCTTCTTGGGCCTCTCCCATGAACGCCTCGCTCGCCTTCGCTCTGACCTATCTGCTCTTCTGGTGGGCCCTGATGGCCCTGCTCTATCGCCGCAAGATCTTCATCAAGATCTGACCCGAGTCTCTCACCAGCCTCCTCTTGGCTGCCAGGCTTCCAGCTGTCTTCTACGGGGCTGCCTTTCTTGATGGGCCCGCCTCTTGAGCCTTCTTCTGGGGGCACCGGCCTGCAGGCGGCTCAGCGGTTGCCCGACGCCATCTTCTCCGCCTCGGGCAGGCCACGAAGACGCATCATGCTCCACACTCCGAAGGCTGGGCCGAGCGCGAGAAAACTGAAGGCGTAGCGCCATCCGACAAGCTCGATCAGAGGCGGGACCAGACGGATCGTCACCAGCGTCAAGAGAAAACCCATACTGGTCTGGAGTGTCAGTGCCGTGCCGACGTATTGACTGTCGGACAGCTCGCTGACCGCAGCGCTGAACTGGGCACTGTCGGCGATGACGGTGAATCCCCAGATCAGGCAGAGGGCCGTCAGGATGCCGGGGCGCTCGAAGAAGAACCCTACCGAAACAGCGCAGGTACCGGAGAGAAGCATGCTCCAGCTCGTCACCAGCGTCCTGCCGAAGCGATCCGCAGCCCTGCCCGCCAGTATGCAGCCTACAGCGCCAATCGAGATCACGGCGAACGCAGCGAAACGCGCACTAGCCAGGTCCCAACCCGCCACTCCATAGCTCGTCATCAAGAGGGCCGGCACCCACGCCCACATCGCGTAGAGCTCCCACATGTGCCCCAGGTAGCCGAAGTTCGCCAGCCGGGTCGGTCGATCCGAGAGACTTTGTCCCATCGCCCGCCACTCGAAGGGAGCCGAACGGGACAGATAGGGACCGGACCGCACGAACAGCCATGCAATCAGGGCCGCCAAAACGGCCTGACCGGAGGTCGAGAGCAAAACGCCTCTCCATGGAGGCATTCCTCCCTCGCCGAAGATCTCGAGTCCGTTGAGCAGGTGTGGCAGGCCGGAGCCCACGGTGAGCGCTCCCACCAAGATCCCGATCCAAGCCCCAAGGTCACGCTTGCACCAGGTGGCGACCATCTTCATTCCCACCGGATACACCCCGGCCAGAAAGGCGCCGGTAAGGAATCGACAGACCAGAGCGAAGCCAGGGCCGTCAGCCAGCAGCGGAATCGCGGCATTGGCCGCGGCGGCCAGAGCCGCACTCACCGCAAATAGCTTACGAGGAGGAATGCGATCGGCCAGATTCAGCAGGGCGCTCAGCAGGGCACCGAGGACGAAGCCGACCTGGACGCTCATGGTCATCCACGACTGGGCGGCACCATCCAGGTGCCACTCCTCGATGAGTTGCGGCAACACCGCGGAGGCCGCGAACCACAATGACAGGGCCAACAGGGTAGCCATCGAAAGCAAAGCCAGGGTGCGCCATTTCTCAGTGATCAGGCTGAACCTCCTCTGAACTGGTCTCGCTGCGTCTCGGAGCTCGATCGGGTGTTTCGCCCGGACTCTACACGAAATGCATGGTCTCGAGACCGAGCCAATGGCACCACTGCAACGGGAAGGCCTATCTATTTCCTTGACAGATCAACTAGTGTTACATAAACTATCGACATGGTACTTAATACACCGGTTGAGCAGCCCAGCAAAGAGACGATTCTGAGTGTTCTCAAGGCCGCCGACCGGATCCGACGCCACTTCACCGAGATTCTCAAACCTTGCGGCCTGACCCTCCAGCAGTTCAACGTTCTACGCATCCTGAGAGGTGCTGGTCCGCAAGGACTGCCGACGCTCGAAGTTGGCGAGCGGATGATCGAGAAGACGCCTGGCGTTACGCGTCTGCTGGACCGGCTCGAAGAGAAAGGACTGGTGAGCCGCGAGCGCTGCCACGAAGATCGGCGGCAGCAGCTCTGCACCCGTACCCAAGCGGCGCTCGATCTGCTCGCCGAGCTCGATGAGCCGATCGTGCAGGGGGACCGGGACACACTGGCAAATCTCACCGCACAAGAAGAAAACGAGCTGAAGGACTTGACTTCCCGTATCCTCCGGTGACATCCGAACCAACCGCAGCTCGAGACGAGTGTAAGGAATCCGGGAGAGGACTCACTTACGGTTGCAGTAGAAGGAAATGACAATGACTACCCAGCGCGACAAAACGACTCAAAGGAGATGACTATGCGAAGTCCAAATTGGAATCTGTTCTTGTTGGCTCTGGCCCTGGCGGCCGCTATCAACCTGGCAACTGGAGCACCATCCGGAGCTGCGACCTGGGGCGTCGACCAGGCCCACACCGAGGTCAACTTCTCGGTGAAGCACTTCTTCACCCCTGTGACTGGCAGCTTCGACGAGTTCGAGATCAAGCTCGACTACAATGCAGACAACCCCACCTCCAGCACCGTCGATGTCAAGATTCCGGTCTCGAGCATCAACACAGGCAACGAGAAGCGCGACGGTCATCTGATGTCGCAAGACTTCTTCGAAGTTGACAAGTACCCCTACATCACGTTCAAGAGCACCTCGGTCAAGGCCAACGGCGACGACCAGCTGGTGGCTCGCGGACAGTTGACCATCAAGGGCGAGTCCCGTGAGGTCGACTTGCCGATAACGCTCCTCGGCAAGCAGGCGCTGCCCGAGCAGATGCAGCAGATGATGGGCGGCGCCAAGGAGGTCGCGGGCTTCAAGGCCTCGACGTCCGTCGACCGCAACGACTACGGGGTCGGCGTTGGCAACTGGGCCGCGACGATGGTCGTGGGTGGCGACGTCTCGATCGAGATCCTGCTCGAAGCCCACCGCAAATAGTCTCGACAACCAACCCGGTACTCAGCCGGGCTCGCCGAATCGGGGCGGGCCCGGCTTTCGCTGTTCCTGAGCCCTGGAACTTGGGTCCTGGCCAGATGACCCTCTCCTCGTAGAGGCCCGTTCGGGTGGCTCGCCGGCGGACGGCGGCGGCTCTGCAGGGGAGACGCAAGAGGGATGCCTGGCACCCCGGGCGGCACAGGTTGTAAGACCTCAAGACATGGTTGACAGTTCGACCTCAGGACATCGCTGACACTTTGGGGGTGTGGGCAGGGCGGACCACCATGAGACATCGGCCCTATGCCCAGGACCCAGGTAGAATCTGGGCTCACGACCTTAGAATCCGATGACTGAATCGTCTTTCATCGTCTTAGTCTTGATCTTGGCTGTTGCGGGCCTCTTCGCCTCCACGCTCGCCGTCGCCGATGAGGAGTGCTTCTTCGAGCACAATGGGAACCAGGTCCTCTATCGGCCGATCGACGGCATGGAGATTTTGGAGGTTCGGCTGGCTGATCGGCCGAACCAGGTCGTGGTAGTCCGAGACAGCGACGGAGACGCCCTCCTGCGCTCGAGGTCCGACCTCATCTTCCTGCGTCACCTCGAGATCGAGGAACAGGAGACCGGACGAATTCAGCCCTTTCAAACCAGTCCGGCAGAGCCACCGCTGCACGGATTCGAGGGCCCCGGTCTGACGGAGATCGTCGGCATCTGTCGAGAAGAGGGTGACGATTCGGCAATCTGCAAACGGCTCAAGGAGGAGTTGGCTGCCCTTCAGGACGAATACGGCACGCCACTACTCCTGCTCAAGGACCTGGCGGAAAAGGGGCTGGGCGAATATCTCGAAGCGGCCCGCACCACCCTCAGAGACGGCAAATGCGTTCCTCCACCGAAAGAATCCGCAGACTCCTCACAAATGCCACACGAGGAAGGCTGAGCCGCCGATTCCGGGGCCTCACCGTCTTCAAGCCTCGTACAGCGACTCGATCTCTGCCTTGTACTTCTCCACCACCGCCTTGCGCTTGATCTTGAGCGTCGGGGTCAGCTCACCGCCTTCGATCGAAAAGTCTCGCGGCAGGATCTCGAACCGCTTTATCGATTCGTAGGAGGCGAGGCTCTTGTTCCGCTGCTCGACCTCCATCTCGATGAGCTCCCGCACTTTGGGGTGCACGGCCAACTCTTCCAGGCTCAAGTCGCCGAGTTCGTTCTGCGCCGCCCACTCCGGCACGGTCTCGGGATCGAGGGTGATGATGGCCGACAGGTATTTCCTACGGTCACCGATTGCCACTACCTGCCCGATGTAGTGGGAGGTACGCAGTATCTGCTCGATGTGCTGAGGCGCGACGTTCTTGCCGCCGGCAGTGATGATCAAGTCCTTTTTGCGATCGGTAATTCGCAGGAAATCCTCGTCGTCGATCTCGCCGATGTCGCCGGTGTGGAGCCAGCCCTCTTCATCGATGGTTTCCGCCGTCGCCTCGGGATTCTTGAAATAGCCCAGCATGGTGTTGGCACCGCGGGTGAGCAGCTCACCATCTGGGGCGATCTGATGCTCGACCTCGGGGCCGGGCAGACCGACCGAACCGAATTTATAGTTGTCGAAGCGGTTGACATGGCTGAAAGACGTGTTCTCGGTCATACCGATACCCTCGAGGATGAGAACACCGGCGGAGTGGAAGAACTCGGCGATGGTTTTGTTGAGTGGCGCGGCTCCTGACACCGACCATTCGAGGCGCCCCCCGAAGATCTCGACGATCTTGTGCAGCACGAGCTTGTAGGCGATGCGGTGCTTGATGGCGAGCCCGGCCGGGATGGGCTGCTTCTTCTGCTTCAGGTCGCCGACCTCGGTTCCGACTTTCAAAGCCCACATGAAGAGCTTGAGCTTGATTCCTCCCGCTTCCGTGGCGTTCGCCAGGATCTTGTCGTATGCCTTCTCGTAGACCCGAGGCACGCTGGCAATGAAGTGGGGGCGAATCTCCTGCAGATTCTGCACCACAGTGTTGAAGCTCTCGGCGAAAGCCACCGGCACGGCCTTTCGCAGACAGACGTAGACGATGAGCCGTGCGAAGACGTGGGCCAGCGGCAGGAACAAGAGCGTAGTGAAGAACGGCTCGATGTACAGGGACTCGCCAGTAGTCCAGCTGATAAAGACCAGATTGCCATGGCTGATCATGGCCCCTTTCGGCTCGCCGGTGGTGCCGGAGGTATAGACGATGGAGGCCAGATCATCCTGGCCGAGCTCTTCGCCCCTCTGAGCAAGCACTTCCTCGGAAACGTCGGCTCCCTTGTCCAGGAAGTCCTCCCAGCTCAAGACGCCTCGCTCCGGATCGGAGGGCCCGGCGTAGGTGACGATGTACTTCAGGTTGGGTAGCCGCCCTCGGACCTCGAAGACCTTGGCAAGCTGCTCGGCGTCCTCGACGAAGACGATCTCCGCGTCGCTGTGGTCGAGGATGTAGGCACAGCCGTCGGGCAGGTTCGAGGGGTAGATCCCGACCGTCACGGCTCCACAGCTGACAATGCCGAAGTCACACAGGACCCACTCCAGCCGAGTCTGGGACAGGATGCTCGCCCTGGCCCCCTTGTCGATCTTCAGCGCGATCAGGCTCTTGGAAACCCTCTGTACCGTCTCCCTGGCCTCGGTCCAGGTGACATCGAACCAGTTGCCATCCCGCTTGTGCCTGAAGGCGAGCTTGGAACCGTTGATGGTGCTGACTTCTTGGAACATCTGGTACAGAGACGGATAGTCCATTGTGGTTCCCCCAAGACTAGGCGGCGACGAGACCCCCCCGAGAGTCTCTCACCCGGTGATTCGGTACACCCTGTTTACTTACCGGCTGCAGACCGGCGACGCAACACCCAAAAGGGTGGGCAATCCCCTTGCAAGCTCACCCGCTTTGCAGGTGGGCGATCGAGTTCGCGTAGTAGCGCAGCAGCGGCAGCTCACGAGGCACCACCGTCAGGAGTTCTTCTTCGTCTCGTTCCACCACTCTGCGCAGCACGAGCATGCGTAAACCGACGTCTATAGCGTACTCCCGATCGTGGCGCGGAACATAGACATGGTTACCGCCAGCCGCCAATCGCTCGATAAGCTCTTGCACCTCGGCCTTGAGCTCCAGATCGCTGATGCTCCGGTCCGGCTCGCGCAGCAGAACGGTGGCTACCAGCGCTACGGGAGTCACGGGTACGATCCGACCGATCTCGCCCATCAGGTGATCCGCCAGCTCTCCCACGCGAGCGAAACGCTCTTGCTTTTCCATGGAGCGCAGATCCAGGCCGCGCTCTGCCAGGTAGGCCTTGGCGAAGACGGGGCTGCCGAAGTTCACACAGGCGTATCCGAAGCGATGCCATCTTGCCAGCATCATCAACTGCAGCTGTCGAGTAACGAAACGTCCCGTCGTGTGGGCCGCCGCCAGACCCTTCTTCCGATCGCCCCCGGGATCGAGGTCCAGCAAGAGGGTCCGATCCTCCAGAACCCGGTCGTAGTTGAGGGCCACCGGCACGAAGGCCAGGTCACGCTCGCCATCGGGGTCGAAGTCCCGCAGCATGTAGTCCAATAATCCCAGCTTGGGCTCTCGGAGGCTCCCGTCACGACTCAGGCCGCCCTCCGGAAAGACTGCCTGAGTGACGCCCTCTTCCGTGGCCATCTGCACGTATCGCTGTAACACCTTGCGATAGAGATCGTTACGCGACCGACGCCGCACGAAGTAGGCACCCATGGATCGGATAAGGGACTCGAGTGGAAAGATCCGAGCCCACTCTCCGACGGCGTAGCTCAGAACCGCCTTCTCAGCTACCAGATAAGAAACGAGAACGTAGTCCATATTGCTGCGGTGATTGATGACGAAAACCACCGTCGAATCCTGGTCGATGTTTGCCAGCCCGCCCTCGTCGGAGAGCCCGAGGCGCACCCGGTAGAGAGAACGAGCAATCCACCGCGCGATGCCGTATCCGAGCCTGAAGTAGAAGTAGGCGTTGAAAGCCGGCACGATCTCGGAGGCGTATCGCCGGACCCGATCCAGCACCTCTTCGGAGCGCATCTGCTGCTTCTTGGCGTGCTGCTCGGCGGCAACCATCACCTCGCGGTCGTAGAGCAGCCTGTCGATGAGGACCTGCCTCTTGGTGAGCTTGAAGGGTCGCCCGCGGATCTGGAAGCGACTCTCGAGATCCTCGAGTACTCGCTGCACACGCCGCCGCAACACCCAGCGCAGGCCCGGCCGAATCATATAGTCCAGCGTCGCCAGCGTCGCGAAAGCGACCAGGAGGACCACCAGCCACAGGGGCAGGGTAATGGACTGCGTCATTCGAGCCGACTCAGGATACCGGGCACTGCCTCGCGCGGCAAGGCAGGGAGGGCTTGGGGGTTGAGGCGGCCGGCGTACCTTCGGCCATCCTGCAGTGGCGTAGGGGTCCTGGGGTCCTGGGGTCCTGAACAGATGACCATCTTCTCGTAGAGGTCCGTCCGGGTGGTTAGCAGGGGGATGTCGAGCGTTGAAGCAGCCGGCGTCTCTGCCATCTGTTGCCAATGAGGGTCCGACCTGGGGCCCCCAGGAGGCTGTCCTCCCTTCCGCTGCAAGAACCCCCTGGGGGCCTCCACGCCGAACCCTCACTGAGCGGAGAGACTTCGCTCCGATCCGTGCACCCCTACGCCCTTACGCCCCTAAGCCCCCACACACATTACCGGTGCCAGAGATCCCAGTCCTAGTCCAGTCGATCCAAGGCTTCTAGTAGCTCCGCCACGGAGGGACGCACCTTGTAGTCGACGTCCACGCGCAGATAGCGAATCACTCCCTGCCTGTCGATGATCACGGTGGTCGGGTGGGGCACGACGGGATTCGATTCGTTGATCAGACCGTAGCTGGCGCTGACCTGGTTGTCGGAATCGAGCAGAACGGGGAAGTCTAGCCCTTCCTTCTGCTGGAACTTGCGGAGCTTCTTGGCCTGGTCAGGGCTCAGGACCCAGAGCTCGGCTCCACGCTGCCGGATTTCATCTACACCTGCTTGCAGCTCGCCGAGCTGCTGGCGGCAGTACGGTCACCACGTTCCCCGAAAGAACGTCAGGACCACAGGTGTGTCGCCTTGCAAGCTTGCGAGGCTCAGCGTCGCACCGTCTGTCGTGGACAAGCTGAAGGTCGGCGCCTGCTCCCCGACCTCGACCCGGTCCGCCTGCCCCCCCTCCTCCTCGGCGGCTACCGAAAGAGCCGCCAGTCCCAGGAGCAAGGCAAGGGTGAAGGTAATCAATGTCGCTCTTCGCATTCGGCAATCTCCTGTGTCATTCCACCAAATTGTACGGGAGCCATGATCTCGTGGCTCCGTTCGAGATTCGGCCGGCACAGGTCCGGCCGCTTCAAGGTTCTGTAGGCGTCCCTGAGCCCCTACTCCCCTGTGCCCCTATTGCCTTCACCGGTGCCAGATATTCGCTCGGGTGATTCGGGTCGCCTCGTCGAGCGCAGGGCAAGGACCAAGGAGCATCTGAGAGGTCGATCCGAGGGAGAGGAAGACAGGGGGCTATCCTCCCTTCCGCTGCAAGAAGCCCTTGTCCTCCTCTCCCTCGGATCGACCTCTCATATGCTCCTTGGTCCTTGCCCTGCGCTCTCGACGAGGCGACCCGAATCACCCGAGCGAATATCTATCGCCGATAGGCGGTCGTAGTTGCCACCATAGGCGTTCCCGACCCGGTCCGCCTCGTCCTCCGGCATGAAGTTCACATAGACACCGCCTGTGGCATGAGGTTCGGTGTCGTTGAAGAGCTGCCGTGCCCAGGCCACGGACTGCTCGTCGTCAGCGGCCTCTTCCCACCGCGCATGGACGTTCATGGTGAAAGCTGAATCTCGGGGCCAGTAGGCGGTAGCGGTGGGATCGACTCGCGCCTGAGCTCCGCCCAGCTGCGCGGTGAAGATCTCCGTGTGTGGCGAGGGCAGATTGGCGGCGGCGGTCACCAGGACATCGATCAGCTCATCGCTCAGCCCAGCGAAGTTGTGCGACTTCCAGTAGTTCCTGAGGCCCGGGGTGAGAAGGGGATCGAACGCCTGCTGCCAACCGGCGAATGGGTGGGGGCCGATCACGTCGGCGATCGGACTGCCGTAGTCGCGCAGCGCCTGAACCGCTTTCTCACCCGACTCCATATCCCCGGTGTACATCACCGCGAAGATCAGGACGTCGGTACCGTGAACCTCCTCGGGAAGGAACGGTAGTGGCGGTGCCTTGCGCATGACGACCCATGTGGTGAGCTCATCCGGAGCCTGGGCCGCGAAATCACGGTAGAACTCGAAGCAGGCTCGGGCTTCGCTACCCGGGTGGACGATCAGTCCGGACAGGATCTCGGGGCCGACAGCATGCAGTTGGTACTTGAACGAGGTGACGATTCCGAAGTTGCCTCCACCGCCTCGAAGGGCCCAGAAGAGGTCGGGATGACTCTCCGCACTCGCCTTCACCAGATCGCCGTTTGCCGTGACGACATCGGCGGAGATCAGATTGTCGATCGTCATTCCGTACGTCCGACTCAGCCAACCGAATCCCCCGCCCAGAGTGAGACCAGCGATGCCTGTCGTCGAGTTGATGCCGGTCGAAGTTGCCAGACCATGCTCCTGTGTCGCGGCATCGAGCTCACCCAGGGTGACGCCGGGCCCGGCCGTCACCGTCTTCTTGGCCGCGTCGACAGTCACCGACTTCATCCCTGACAAGTCGATCATGAACGCCCCGTCGGCAATCGAGTTGCCGGCGATATTGTGACCCGCCCCACGTACGGTAACGAGCAGGTTGTTCTCACGAGCGAGATTGACAGCACGAGACACATCCTCCGCACCGGCACAGCGTACGATGATCCCGGGGCGCCGGTCGATCATGGCGTTCCAGATCTCGCGCACCTCGTCGTAGCTCGGGCTCGCCGGAGTTACCACATCTCCTTGGAGGCTCTCGGACAGTGCTTGAACCATTGCGTCATCGATCGAGGCTTCACCACCACTCAGGGTCTTTACAATCGGCATTCATGCATCCTCTCTTGGAATTGTTCTCTGTGCGCTTCTTCCTTCCATCAAGCACCGGCCCCTTCCAGCTGAGTAGACCAGGGAAGGGGTTGCCTCCTCCCAAAGGCGCCCACTGGTCGCCACAGGGCGCACTCAGCCTCGCATCGAAGGCCTACGACTGCATCTGTCTAGGACAGGTACGTGAGGCAGGTTGTAGCAATAAACCGTAGCCCTGGTCAACTGACCGGAGGCAGTGAGGGTTGAGGCGCCCGGCCCTCCCTCCCAGCCGCCCCGGGGCTTGGGTCCTGGGCAGATGACCGCTTTCTCATGGAGGTCCCTCCGGGTGGCCCGCAGGGGGACGGGGGAGAGCCTCGTGCGTGGCCCGATACCACCAGCGGCTATCGCTGGGCACTGGTGTCCAAGGTTCGGCGTGGGGACCTGGATGGGGGTTCTTGCAGCGGAAGGGAGGATAGCTCCCTGGGGGCCCCACGTCGGACCCCAACCAGATCGCTGTCATCGGCCCAGGTCCCAGGACCCAAGCCCCAGGACTCATTCAATCGCCGCCCATGTCCGGAGGAGTCGGGCTTTCCGGGTCGCCGGGGTGGCTCTCGAGCTCCTGAAGCAAGACTTCGACGGCCTTCTCGATCGACGGGTCGCCACCCTGGGCGATCACCTCGGGCAGATCCCACACCTCGATGTCCGGCGGCACACCCTCGTTCTCCACCGCCCACTCGCCTTCGGTGTCGTAGAGCCGGAAAGTCGGGTAGAGAACACCGCCACCATCCACCAGCATGGGATTCCCCGACAGCCCGATGAGACCGCCCCATGTCGTGGTGCCGATGATCTGTCCCAGCCCGCGCTTGCGGAAATAGTACGGCAGGGCGTCACCGCCAGAGGCGGCATAGCCGTTGATCAGCATCGCCTTCGGTCCGTCGTGGGCGAAGCCAGGTGTGCTGAAGGCTTCGACCCCTCTCCTGGTCCAGAAGGAGAGCGTGGTCCGCGACAGCATTTCGATCATCCGGTCGGGAATGAACCCACCACCGTTGTAGCGGTCGTCGATGATCAGGCCGTCCTTCTGCGATTGGCTGTAGAACAGCTTCTGCAGCATGCGGTTGCCTTCGGCGGCGGTGTTGGGCAGGTGGATGTAGCCGATCCGTCCGTCCGAGAGCTCGTTCACCAGAGCCGCCCGACTCATCACCCAGTCCAGATAGCGTAGGTTTCTCTCACTCGTGATGGTCTTGACGGTCTCGGTTCGGGAACCGGTCATGGTGGGCTCCGAATTAACGGTCAGCATCACCTGCTTGTCGCCCTTGCCCTCCAACAGGTGATAAGGATTCTGCTCCGTGGTGAGCTGGACCCCATCGATCGCCAGCAGGAAGTCCCCGACAGCGACGTCGACACCCAGCTCCGTCAGCGGCGAGCGATAGCTGCCATCCCAATTCTCGCCGGCAAAGATCTTGGTTATGCGGAAGCGGCCCGAGCTGTCGGCTTCGAACTCGGCTCCAAGCATGCCGCCCTCGACACGATCGACCTCAGGCTCCTCGCCGCTCTGCACGTAGGTATGCCCGGCTTCGAGCTCGCCGACCATCTCACCGAAGATGAAATCCAGGTCGGCTCGAGTCGTCACATGAGGAACAAGGGCTCCGTATCGCTCCTTCATCCGATCCCACCCGATACCGTGCATCTCCGAGTCGTAGAACCAATCGCGACCGATGCGCCAGTCTTCGTCGAACATCTGGGCCCACTCGGCGCGCGGATCGAGCCGCATGCGCAGGTCGGAGAGGTCGAGCTCGTCGCCCTTGCTGTCGGGCTTGGCTTCGGCAATGGACCATTTGTCTCCCGACTGGTAGAGAACCTTCTCGCCACGTGCCGCAAGTCGATACACCGCGACTCCGGAGACGACCTCCTTCTCCTCACGCTCCTGCAAGTCGAACCGCATCATTGCCGGTGGACCATCGTCCGGAATCTCGAGATAGAGCAGGGCTCCCTCGACAGCGCTCAGATTGCCGTAGTTCCCCGCCGTTACTCCCGGCACGGCAACGGTCCTCGCCGCCAGTCCCTCCAGCTCGACCTCTACGCCGGGTACCGACTTTTCTTCGTCCTCACCGTTCCCGTTTTCCTTCTCGGCAGAGTCCCCCTCCTCTTGCATTTCCACCTCGTCGCTCTTCAGTGGGAAGAGGGCGTCAGCATCAGCGTCCAGCGCCACCGCGAAGACTCTCGTGGAGTTGTCGTAGATGTAGTTGAATTCGAAATCTGAAAAGTTCAGGTTGTAGTCACGATTGCTCAAGAAGAACAGGTACTTGCCGCCCGGACCCCAGGCCGGAGAGAAGTCGATGGTGAGCCCCTCGCCCAACATCTGAACGTCTCCGCTCGCCAGCGAATAGAACGCCAGACCCGGCAGTCTGGTCTCCGGGTGGGCCTTCTCGAACGCCAGCCACTTGCTGTCCGGCGACCACCGGTACGTATCGATGAAGCCCAGTGAATCCGTATCCGCCAGCGTCACCGAGCCACTTGCGACGTCGACCACATTCAGCTGTCGATCGCTATCACTGAAGGCGAGTTTCTTGGAGTCGGGGCTCCATTCCGACGGGAATCGCCAAGAGGAGCCGCCGGTTGTCAATTGCCTAGGCTCGCCAGAGCCGTCTTGCACCCGAACGTACAGTTCCATCTCGCCGGTGACGTCGGAGTAGTAGGCGATCCACCGACCGTCGGGCGACCACCTGGGGGCGCTCTCGCGAACCCCCTGGGTGTTGCTGAGATTGCGGGTGGCTCCGTCCTTGGCCGGTACTGCGAAAAGATCACCACGGGCCTCGAAGACCGCACGATTGCCATCTGGCGAAACATCCGCCACGTCGATGTTGTCGCTCACATCCTCCCAGCGGCGCAGAGTGCTGGGCAAACCCGGAGCGATGGTGACCGGGATCCTCTCCACCTGTTCGGTGGCGAGGTCCAGACGGTAGAGCCAGCCGCCGTTCATCAAGACTATCGAGTCCGGACCGAGGCTCGGCCACAACACGTCGTACTCGTCGAAGCTCGTGACTTTCCGGATCGCACTGGTCGCCTTGTCGTAGGCGAAGATGTTGAGTGTGTGCTCGCGATCGGAGGTGAAGTAGATGGTGTCGCCGTGCCACATCGGGAAGTTATCGGACCCCGCCCAGTCGGTGAGCCGCTCCGAGGCCATGGCATCGAGATCGAAGGTCCATATGTCCTGGTTGCGGCCGCCCATGTGACGCTTCCAGGTACGGAACTCCCGGTCGAAGTAGGTGAAAGCGAGACCCGTACCGTCCGGTGAGCAACTGGCGCTGCCGCCGACCTGAATCGGCAGCCTCTCCTCGAGGCCACCAGCCGGATCCACAAGGTAGTAGAGACCCGGGCGCGGGCCCCAGGGAGTCCGGTTCATGCGCACCAGAATCGTCCCGTCCGGACACCAGCCCTGGACCCAGTAGTCGAAGCCGCCTCGCGGCGGCATGTCGCCGACGTCGTTGTAGAACGTGAGCTGTTTGGGCGCGCCACCGGCGGCCGGCATCACATAGACCTGCCGAGTACCGCTGTATTCGCCTGAGAACGCCACCCATTCTCCGTCGGGGGAGATCTTGGGAGTAAGCTCGGTGCCTGCGTGAGAAGTGAGCCGAAAGGCCCGTCCACCCTCGACGGGAACACGCCAGATGTCGCCCCCATAGACGAAGATCACGAAGTCCTTGTGAATCGACGGGTAGCGCAACAGCCGCGCTTCTCCCTCGGCAGCCAGAGCCGCCAGGGGAAGCAGTGCGGCAACCGTGAGTCCCAAGGTGATCCGACGAATCCAGCGAGCGAAAAAACACGACGAGGAACAGGAATGGCTCATTCTCAACCTCCAAAGGGTGCATTGGGCACAAGAAGGTGGGTCGTAAGTCTTCGAATCACCCGGCTTGACGCCGAGCCGGGCTAGTCTAGCGGAAAAGCGCTGCCCGGAGCCTGGGTCCTGGGTTGAGAGAACTGATCTTGCTGGGGTTCGGCGTGGGGCCCCCTCCCGCAGGAGCCCGCAAGGGGCTCCCCCACCAGGCCGCCGCCGTCCGCCTGCGGACCACCCGGACGGACCTCTACGAGAAAAGGGTCATCCGCCCAGGACCCAAGCCCCAAGACCCGGTTGCCCCATCACCTCTTCCAATGCGACACTGATGGAGGTGAGGCAATGAGCGAAGACAAAAACGTCACGACGGGCGTGCCCGACCTCGAGCAACTCGAGACCGAGGTCGAGGTATCCGTTTACCAGGCTTCGGGACCTGGCGGGCAGCACCGGAACCGCACCTACTCGGCCGTCCGTTTGAAGCACGTTCCCACCGGTATCGTCGTCACAGCAGCCGACTCCAGATCTCAGCTCCGCAACCGCAAGATCGCCCTCGAGCGGCTGGCCCGTCGGCTGGCAGCCTACTACCACGAGGATCCTCCTCGCAAGCCCACCAAGAAGGGCTCCCCCGTGCGTCGTCGAGAGCGGCAGGACAGGGAGAAAGAGTCACAGAAGAAGCGGCTACGGAAGCCTGTGGACCCAACAGACAGCTGATTCCCCCGTTTCGCTCGGCATCGACCGAGCGAAAACTGTAGACTTATAGAAAGCTACAAAGGAGGGAACCGTGTATCGCTTACGAGTGTTCCCGAGCCAGGGAGAGGATTTCGAGATTCCACTGGTTGACGAATCGATCTCGATCGGTCGAGTGTCCGAGTCCGATCTCGTCGTCAAAGACCGCTTCCTTTCTCGCCAACACGCCCGCCTTTATCGACAGGGAGACCACGTCTGGATCGAGGATCTCGGCTCGAGCAACGGCACCTGGGTCAACGATCGACGCGTCGAGCAACGGACCGAGATTCACCCCGGAGACGAACTGCGGCTCTCGACCAGCTACATCACGCTCCTGGCGGACGGACTCGAGACTCCCACCCCGCGGCAGGATCCGATTAACAGGCACAACACCGACTATCGACGAGCCGAGGATCTCATCGATTCAGACAGCGCGACCGATCTTGGTGGACTGCACCCCCGGGAAGCCTTCCGGCGCCAAGCCGATCGACTCCAGCTGCTCAACTCGATTCACCGCGCGCTCAGCGAAACCGTCCAGCTCGACGAGTTGCTCGAGATGATCCTGGACCGCTGTTTCGAGGCTCTCTTGCCCGACCACGCTGCCATCTTCCTGAAACGGGACAACGGTGAGTACTACCTGGCCGCGGAGCGATCTTCCGGCGGACCGGGTATCGATCATCTCTACTCGAAGACCCTGCTCCACGAGGTGGCCGACAATAAAATGGCGGCACTCGTCAGGGACGCCAAGACCGACCACCGGTTCAACGAGGCTGACAGCGTCCTCGGCTTGGGCATCCAGAGCCTCGTGGCCGCACCTCTCCTCAACCCCGAAGGCTCACTCGGGATGATCGCCCTCGCCTCGAGTCTGGAGAAGTCTCTATTCGTCGAGGAAGACAGAGATCTGCTGGCCTCACTTGCCTCGATCGCTGCTCTGGGGATCCACAATATCAAGCTCGCCCAGAGAGCGACCGAGGAAGCTGCCCAGCGTCGCCTCTTCGAAGCCGAGCTGAATCTGGCTCGCAGGATTCAAGTCGCGGTGCTCCCCACCGAGCTACCGAGAATCGCCGGCTACAACCTGGCGGGGTCGACAATTCCGTCGCGTGGAGTCTCGGGTGACTACTACCAGGCGGTAGAACGCCTGGGGGGCAAAGAGACCGTCCTCATGGTCGCAGACGTTTGTGGAAAGGGCATCTGTGCGTCCCTGACCACCCTTTCCCTGGAGGCTCTGGCTGCCGGGCCCATCGAAGTCGGTCGGCCGCCGGCCGAGCTCTGCACACGAGTCAATCGGCGTCTGCACACCCGAACCCTCTCCAACCGTTTCGCCACTGCGTTTGTCGTGGTTCTGGAACCGCACGGTCGAATACTGCGTTACGCGAGTGCCGGCCATCCCGGCCTCCTGGTCGGTGCGAAGGGCAACATCATCACACTGGACTCGACCGGGCCGCCACTGGGGGCTTTCGACGATATCGAATACCGAGAATCAAGTGTGCTGATCGATGCCGGCGACACCCTGGTTCTCTATACGGACGGCATCATCGAGGCCGCCAATCCCGATGGTGAGGAGTTTGGCACCGCACGCTTGGCCGATGTCGTGGCCAGCAATCTGGATGACGAGCTGGGAGCCCTGAGCCGGTCGATCGAGACAGCACTGGAAGAGTTCGTCGAGGGAGTCCCCTTTACGGATGATCGGACCCTGGTTCTCCTTCGCAAGCTTTAACGTCGGGATCTGCGGATCGAGCCCACCATTCGTGCAAGCCCTGGTCAGCTCTCAGTCGCAACGACCTCTTCGGCCGCGAGCATGCTTCGGGATTCGAGGATCTCTGCCACTCGGCGCCGCGTCTCTGATTTGGGGCCGTCACTCGAAACCGTTTCGAAGAGCTCGGAGCTGTCCGGGTTCGGCCCTTCGAACTCGGAGCGTTGAAGCTCCATGATCTCGACCCGGCCATCGGAGCGCGTGTCGTGCTCCTGCCGGAGCTCCAATCGTCGTTGCTGCTCCGGCGGCTCGCAAGTCGTCTCGAGAAAGAGGAGTCGTGCGCCGGCTCGCTGCGCCAGGTCGATGACCGGCTGACGCTCGACCTGCCGCTTGAAGGCACCATCGACAGCAACCGGAAAGCCGGCCTTCAGTAGGTTCTCGGCCCGGCGACAGACCTCGTCATAGGTGCTTCGATTCATCTCGGGCGAGTAGAGACCCTCGTTGTAGGGCACGTAGACGCGGGTGTTCTCGCCAATGCCCGCCAACTGCTTGCGCACGGCATCGGTCGAGAGCAGATGCCAGCCGAAGTTCTCGCGGAGGTACCGGGCGATGTTCGTCTTGCCAGAACCCATCAGACCGTAAAGCACGACCAGGGAAGGCCGCTCTTCGCCTCCCGCATAGCGGTAGGCAAGCCCGAAATAGTGCCGTGCCCGATTCTTCCAGTGGCGCCGCTGAACGCCGTCGAGCGCCGGATCCGAGGCGGTGAAGCAGGAGATCTTGCCCCTCACATAGGCGCGATAGCACTTGTAGAAGTTCAATAACTTCAGGAGACCCCGATCACCAGAAGCCTCGACATATTCGTCGATCAAGAGTCGCCCCAGCTCGGGACGTCCCCGAAAGTCGAAATCCATGGCCAGAAACGCCAGGTCCGCCGCCACATCGCCACACCGGAAGCGTTCGTTGAACTCGATGCAGTCGAAGATGATCGGCGGATCCTGGAAGAAGATGTTGTCCAGATGCAGGTCGCCGTGACTCTCCCGAATGCGTCCTTCCGCTATGCGTTCGCGGAAGAGGTCGGGCTGATCTCGGTAAAAGGCGTTGGTCCAATCCCGAATGTGCTCGTACCGCTGCCGGGTGATCAACTTTCCCATGTACTCGCGGGTCTGGGTGAAATTCTCGTCGGTGTTGTACTTGACCGCCTCGAGGGTTCCCCACCGATCGATTCCCTCACCGGTCCGCGCGTTGCGATAGAACGGAACGAGCTGCTCCACCAGCTGGCCGATTTGCCGTCCCGTGAGCTCGCCACGCTCGAGGACGGGGCCTCCAAGAAGCTCTCCGTCCAACTGCCGCATGACCACCAGCCAGTCGACAACCTCGCCTTCTCCTCCGATCCGAAGCAGACCACCATCGAGGGTTATCGGCTCGACACCCAGATAGACCTCGGGTGCCAGGCGGCGATTGAGCTCTACCTCTGCTTTGCAGTAGCGCTGCCGAAGTTCAATACTCGAGAAGTCGAGGAAGCCGAAGTTCACAGGCTTCTTCAACTTGTAGACTCGCTCACCGGTGAGAAATACCGAGGAGATGTGCGTCTGGACGAACTCCACCTGTTCAACTGGCGGGTCGTAGAAAGCAGGGTCTTTCAGAGCCTCGACGAGCTCGACGTGGTCCATGGTGCCTCCCGGTACGACTCCATCGTAGTCCAACCTGAAACGCTCGCACAGACACGTCTGGAGGTCAAATAAAAGTACCCTACCTTATCGACGCTTGGCCATGAATCGATCGGCCCACCCCAAGGGATAGCGCGGCACACCACCCCAATTGGGGTGGCGTGTGTATCCACAACCCACTACTTTGCTAGGCAGGTGGACGAGTTCCAAGACACGGACGGCAGATCGGCCCTGGCCTCGAGGTCTGACGCCGAAGCCCAACGTCATCCGTGAGCTGTACGCGCGCTGGTTGGGTTCTCAGGTGAGCGCCCGACAGACGAGAGGAGTGACGATGGCAGACTCGAACCCCCCATCCCGACAGGACCAGCTCGAACTGGTCGACGGCTCGCGGGTCGCGGTGATCGGAGGCGGCCCTGCCGGCTCCTTCACGAGCTACTTTCTGCTCGAGATGGCCGAACGGGCGGATCTGGATATCGAGGTCGAGATCTACGAGCCGAGGGACTTCTCCTGCCCGGCGCCTGGCGGCTGCAACATGTGCGGCGGGATCATCTCCGAGACGCTGGTGCAGAACCTCGCAGCGGAAGGTATAAACCTCCCCGACACGGTCGTGCAAAGGGGTATCGAGTCCTACGTCCTCCATATGGATGTCGGAATGGTCCGCATTGAGACTCCCGTTGACGAGAAGCGCATCGCCGCCGTCTACCGTGGTGCGGGACCGCGCGACATCCAGGTGAGGAAATGGGGCAGCTTCGATCATCATCTCGAAGGCCTGGCCGAGGCCAGGGGGGCCAAGGTCACCCGCGGCCGCGTGATGGAGATCTCCATGGACAACGGTCGCCCCTCCATCAGCGTGAAAGGTGGTGAGCCCCAGGCCTACGACCTTCTGGTTGCAGCCGTAGGTGTGAACTCACCGGCACTCAAGCTCTTCAAGGAGCTCGACTTCGGCTACCAGCCTCCCGAGACCACCAAGACCTTCATTCGCGAGTACTTCCTTGGTGAAGAGGTCATCGCAGAGATCCTGGGCGATTCCATGCACGTCTTTCTGCTCAACATTCCGAGGCTGGAATTCGCGGCTATCATCCCGAAAGGCGACTACGCCAGTGTCTGCCTCCTAGGAGAGGCCATCGACAAGGATCTCGTCGATGCTTTCCTGAGCTCGGACGAGGTCCGAGGGTGCATGCCCGACGATTGGGCCCCAGATCCCCGCTCCTGTCAGTGCTCACCGAAGATCGCGGTGAAGGGAGCCATCCAGCCTTACGGCGATCGCATCGTCTTCGTCGGCGACTGCGGAGTAACCCGTCTCTACAAGGATGGAATCGGGGCGGCGTACAAGACGGCGAAGGCCTGTGCCACCACGGCTGTCTTCGAGGGAGTCTCCGAGGATGCCTTCCGGCGCCACTACGCGCCCATTCTCAAGACCATCCTGCGGGACAACGCCATCGGCAAGGTCACCTTCAGCGCCACCAAGCTGGTGCAGATGATGCCCTTCGCGCGGCGCGCGATGCTCCGAATGACCCAAAAAGAGCAGAGCATCCCGGGGCGACACAAAGACATCAGCCAGGTCCTCTGGGACATGTTTACCGGCAGTGCAGCCTACATGGAGATCTTCACTCGAGCCATCCATCCCAGATTCCTGGGCCGCCTATCCTGGGAGCTGCTGGCAGCGGTAGCTCCGGGCAAGAGGAGCCAACCATGAGAAAGCAATCAATCGAGAAGGGAGCCCTCGGCAAGGTCTACCAGGACGGCGAGTTCATCACCCGACAGGGGGATGTGGGACAGGTCATGTACGTCGTTCAGCAGGGTAAAGTGGAAGTCCTCATGGAGAAAGAGGGCCACGAGACTCTCTTGAGAGTCGCCGGGGAAGGAGAGTTCTTGGGCGAGATGGCCATCTTCGACCACGAAGTGCGCTCCGCTTCCCTCAGGGCGAAGGGTGAGGTGAAGGTCCTGACGATCGACAAGAAGAACTTCTTGAAGAGAATTCACATAGATCCCTCACTTGCCTTTAGAATCGTCCAAACCATGTCGCAGCGAGTCCGCGAACTAGGAGACGAAGTGGCTCGCTTGAAGGGCTAGGCCCGGACGAACAAGAGCGTCGGCAGTGAGTGAGGCAATCAAAGTAGAAAGCTACATCGAACCGTCACCCACCCAGCACCCTCCCAAGCGGCTGGTGCAGGAGGGTGGTGACGATGATGGAGTGAGCTACGCGTTCTTCGATCGAATCGAGATCGGGCGCTACCGCGAGGGGCGCGAGGCTGCCGGCTGCCTGCTGATCACGGATCCAACCGTCTCCTCCAGGCATTGCATTCTGACCCAGGATCAAAGCGGACGCTGTTTCGCCCGAGATGTGAGCCGAAACGGCACTCGCCTGGACGGCCGTCGGCTGTCGCCAAATCTTCAGACCGAGATTCAAGTCGGCCAGACCCTGTTGATCGGCAGGCAGCTGGCCTTTCGCCTCGAGGGCGAGCAACTGAGAGATTCCGAAGTACCGACATCCGAGATCTCCAAGCTCACCATGAAGGTAGAGGAAGTAAAGACCCTTACCGTGCTCGTCGGGGACATCCGCGACTACACGGTTCTGGTCCAACAAGCCGCTTCTTCCGCCCTTCAGGAATCGGTAGGCCGACTCTTCGAGCGGCTCGAGAAGGAGGTCATCTCCCTGGGAGGCACGATCAAGGAGTTCCAGGGAGACGCAGCGTTCGCTTTCTGGGAGGAGAACACCTCGGAGAATCACGCCATCAGCGCCTGCGAGGCGGCCCTGAAGCTGGACCGGCTGGCCAGGGAACTGGCCGAAGTTCCTGGCTTCTGGCAGGTGGATGGCTTCCCGTTGAAGCTGGACTGGGCGCTGGCGACCGGCACCGTCGTGATGTCCGGGTACGGCGAGGGCAACGTCATGGGGCTCTCCATGGTGGGCGAGCCCGTGGTGCTCGCCTTCCGTATCGAGAAGTTCGCGAACGACAAGACAGGCTCGATCATCGCCTGCGAGGCGACGCGAGAGCTGGCCTTCAAGGACTTCAAGTTTTACGACCTCGGAGAACGCGAGGTGAAGGGATTCGACGAGCCGCGCCGTCTCTACGCGTTGACCAAGAAGCGCCGCAGACTTCTCGGGCGTTGATTCCCGGCCTGGTACAAGCATGGGAATCTCCAATCCAACCGACATCGCCGATACGCCGATCTTCGTCACCGGAGCCTCCGGCTACATCGGGGGAAGGTTGGTTCCTCGTCTGCTGGAGCGTGGCTATCGGGTCCGCTGCCTGGCGAGAAGCCCGAAGAAGCTGGAATCGAGGCCGTGGGCTGGTCAGCCGACGGTCGAGATCGTGGCTGGGGATGTAGGCGACACCGCGCTCCTCGCAGAGCAGATGCGCGGCTGCAGAGCGGCCTATTACCTGGTGCACTCTATGCTGGCAGCAGGACCAGCCTACGCATCGAAAGACGCCGAGCTGGCCAGAGCTTTCTCTACCGCGGCAGCCAACGCAGGATGCGAACGCATCCTCTACCTTGGCGGCCTGGGGGAGACCGGCGAGGGCCTGAGTGAGCACCTCACTTCGCGACGGGAGACGGAGACACTGCTGGCCTCTGGACCCGTTCCTGTCACTGTGTTGAGGGCGGCCATCATCATCGGTGCCGGATCGGCCTCCTTCGAGATTCTGCGCTACCTCGTAGAGCGACTCCCCGTCATGGTTACGCCGCGCTGGGTTCAGACGGAGGGCCAGCCCATAGCGGTCCGCAATGTCATCGAATACCTCCTCGATGCCCTGGTCATGGAGGAGACCATCGGCCGGACTCTCGATATCGGCGGGCCCGACGTACTTTCGTACCGCGACATGATGGGAGTCATGGCCGAGGCCCTGGGCCTTCGTCACCGCCTGGTTATTCCCATTCCCGTGCTGACGCCGCGCTTGAGCTCACTCTGGATCCAACTCGTGACACCCCTGAGCCATCACATCGCCCGCCCGCTGGCTGAAGGCCTGCGCAACCGAGTCGTCTGCCGAGACAACACGGCCCAAAGCCTCATGCCACAGCGACTGCTCGGCGTACGGGAAGCCATCGACGAGGCGCTCGGTAACCTGGACCTGGGTGACGTCGAAACCTCCTGGACCGACGCCGGGGCCATCCCGGGAGACCCGGACTGGGCCGGCGGCACCACGTACGTCCACCAGGAAGAAACGCAGGTGGCGGCCTCCTCCTCTGATGTCTTCCGCGCTATCTGCCGTATCGGTGGACGAAACGGTTGGTATTCCTCCCGAATCCTCTGGCGAATACGAGGTGGCATCGACCGCCTGCTCGGAGGGCCTGGTTTGCGCCGCGGCCGGCGTCATGCCGAAGAGATCCGGCATGGCGATGCTCTTGACTTCTGGCGTGTAGCGGGAATCGAACACGATCGCTGGCTGAAGCTCAGAGCCGAAATGGTACTGCCCGGAGAAGCCTTGCTGGAGTTCCGAATCGAGCCTCTTGCCGAGCTCGCGGGCCGGTGTGAACTCCAGCAGATTGCTCGATTCAAGCCAAAAGGCCTGTTGGGAATCCTCTACTGGTACTCCCTGCTGCCCTTCCATGGATTCATTTTCCGCAGCATGATCAACGGCATCCGGCGCGCCGCAGAGCAGATCGAACTGCACCGGTGGGTCGATGACCCAGGACCAACTTCCTAGATTTGGCCTACAATAGCCCCAGTAAAATTCCTGTCGGAGGAATCGGTGGACGAAAAGACAATCCAGATCTTCGAGCAGAGTCTGCGTCGGTGCGACGCCAATCCGGAGTTTCTGGACATCTTCTACGATCGCTTCCTGGCCTCCTCTCCGAAGGTCAAGGAGCGCTTCGCCAAGACCGATTTTCACCGGCAAAAGAGACTTCTGAGGGCGTCCTTCTATCTCATCCTGCTCGCTTCGGAGGATCCCGATGGCGGCCCCGAGAGATACCTCGGCCATCTGGCGACGCGCCACAGTACCAAGGACCTCGACGTGGGTGCCGAGCTCTACGACCTCTGGCTCGACAGTCTGCTGGAATCGGTCAAGGAGTGCGATCCCGAGTACACCGAAGAGGTCGAGCATGCGTGGGAGGCGATGATGGGCGTCGGCATCGACTTTCTCCTCTCCCGCTACCACCATTCGTAGTCGTTGCGCGAGCTTCTAGCACCTACTCGGATTCTGAGGGCCTGGGGTCCTGGGCAGACGTCCACGATCTGATTGAGGGTCCAACGTGGGGCCCCCAGGGGGCTATCCTCCCTTCCACAGCAGCCAACCCCTTGAGGTCCCCACGCGGAACCCTGCCAGCGTCGGTTCCAGGAGGTTCGTGCGGGTGGTCCGACCTGCCAACCGAACCAAAGTGTCAACCATGTCCTGAGGTCGAACTGTCACCGATGTCCTGATACAGAACAGCTTGACCCCTCCCGCGGGAGCCCGCAAGGGGCTCCCCTACAAAGCCGCCACCGTCCGCCTGCGAACCACCCGGACGGACCGCTAAATCCGGTGAGCAGGGCCGATCACCTGTGATGTCGGGAAGGAGCAGACCCTCTCCCGCGGGCTACCGCTCTGACTGAGTGGCAGCAGCTCGGAGATCACCCTCTGCCATGCGTTGGTGGCCAGCCTCCGACATCAGCCGCTGTCGAAATCGCAGATGGCGCCGCCGGGACAACTCCACCAGAGGTCTCCAGGCACGGTGAGTGAGCCTCTTGTGGATCAGCAAGCTCCACAAACGGTTGCTGCGCTTGTATAGGTAGCTACCAGCCAAGTATGAAGGGATCGTCCGCCAGTCCTCCGGCCGCCGCTGCCAGATCGACCGATGCGAGAAGAGTTTTCGGTAGCAGGTATCGTAGCCCTGCTGCAGCTGTTCAATACTCATCTGCTTTGGCCGAAAGACCACGTGCGCCGTGTCATAGAGGTTCCAGTCCCGATGCAGGAGGCGCCCCTCAGCCTCGAGCCTCGCGAACAGGGGGGTACCCGGGTAGGGCGTTAGGATATGGAAGGTAGCGCACTCGAGCCGGTTCTCCTCGATCCAGCTGAGCGTGCCTTCGAACACCTCGGGGCCGTCGCCATCGAAGCCGAAAACAAAGCTGCCATTCACCTGGATGCCAGAGTCGTGCAGGATCCGGACTCGTCGGCCATAGTCTCTCGGGCTCGGGGTTCGCTTTCTGGCAGCAGTCAGATTCTCCATCCCCAGCGACTCGAAGCCGACGAAGACGCCGGTGCAACCGGCCATGGCCATGGCCCGGACCAGGGCCGGATCATCGGTGACGTCGATCGTGATGGCGGCGCTCCAGATGATCTCGAGCGGCCGAAGGGCCTCACAGAGACGCAGGAGATAGTCCCGCCGCGAACCGAGGTTGTTGTCTAGGAAGACCACATACGGTTCACCGCAAGCTCCGACCTCCTCGGCGATCTGCTCGACGTCTCTCATTTGATAGGGCATGTGGGTCCCCTCTGTGGCGAGATAGCAGAATTCGCACCGGTTGTGGCACCCACGGGTGGCGATGAGGCTGGCAGCGGTCAGGAAGGACTGCCGTGGAATCAGGTCGCGACGCGGAGACGGATCAGACCGGTAAGGCGACTGGTAGCTGCCCTCATACACTCGCTGCAACTCGCCACGCTCGAGGTCAGTGACTATTCGAGGCCACAGCTGGACCCCTTCTCCAATCGCTACCGCGTCCGCGTGGGCCAGGGCCTCCTCAGGGCAGCTCTGGACGTGCAGACCTCCAAGTACCACTTTCGCTCCTCGATCTCGGTAGAAACGGGCGAGCTCATAGGCGCGCTGGGCGAAGGTCAGATGGACCGTGATCCCGACAAGCTCCGGAATTCGATGACAAGGCGGCGGGCCTTGCAACAAGTTCTCGTCCCAATAGGTCACCTGCCAGTGGGAAGGTGTCGTCGCCGCGATGCTGGTCAGCGCCAGACTGGGGGTCAGAACGTGCTTGCCGAAGCTGCCACAAGGGTCCTTGGCGTAAAAGGGGTTGATCAGGAGAGCCGTTCGTCGATGTACCGGTCCATCTACCCCGAGTTCCAGTGGCGGTGCCTGGCGCATCTCTTTCGGTAGGTATCTGTTCATCGTGCGCCGTATACTCTACAACATAAAGTAGTTTGTCAAGTGAAACTTCTCCCTCATCAAGCGTCCATTTCGCTACGCGAGCGTTCGCCTGTCGAGCTACCCGAGGGGACCTCTGGCACCGGCAATACAGTGGGCAATGAGCAGTGAGAGAGGGGGTCCCACTGCCTCATAGATCAGCCGAAGGCACGCCGGCTGCTTCAACCTCAAGCCCTCAAAGGCCGGCCGGAGGTACGACGGGCGGTTCAACCCCCAGGGGTGGGCGGGGCTACCCGTCGGCTTCCATGCGCTCGACGAGCGCCTGGTAGCGGGCTTCCTCGCGGAGGTTGTCGAGATCGCTGTCCTGCCGCATCCACTCGGGGTCGGCCAATCCGGCCTCGTAGGATCGCTCGAGAGCTTCGAGCGCCGGCTTGATCTCGCCAGCCAACGAGTAGAAGCAGGCGATGTTGTAGAGCACCAGGGCGTCGTCGGTGTCGACTTCCAACACCCGGGCGGCCCATTCCAGGCTACGCTCATGCTCACCGAGGGTAGCCAGCGCATTGGCTCCGTAGAGCAGCGACTGGACATCGTCTGGATCGAGCTCCAGTAGCCGCTCGGCGAGCGCCAGCCGCCTTTGGCTGGCTTCGATGACCTCGTCCTCGCGCCCGAGACTTCTGTAGATCTGCGGCAAGAGCTGTAGACCCCTGATGTCATCTGGGGCTACCTCGCTGGCCTTCTCGAGCAGCTCGGCGGCCTGCTTGAGCTCTCCCTGCGCAAAGGCAACTGTGCCGTAGTAGTAATGGGCCTCGAACAGCTTGGGATTGAGACTGATGGCCTTCTCGAACTCGCTCTGCGCTTCGTCGTACTTTCGTTGCTGACCAAGAGCGTAGCCTCTGGCGGCATGAGCTTCCGCCAGATTGGGATCCAACTCGACCGCTTTCAAGCTGGCTCGGTCCGCCTGCTCCAGATTCTCTTCGGTACTCTCGTAATTGCGCCAGAACTCGGTGTAGGTGTCGGCGAGGCCGGCGTAGGCAGGCGCGTACCCAGCATCCACTTCGATGGCCTTGGTGAACATGCGTCGCGCCGAGTCGAAGTCTTCTCGGGTTCGGCGTCGAAAGTAACCCCGCCCCCGCAAATAGAAGTCATACCCGCGTATGTCGGCGCTTCGCCCGGCCTTCATCAGTTGCTCGTCACCAGGAGCCAAGGTGAGCTGTAACGCATCGACGATGTTGCGAGCGATCTCGTCCTGAATGACGAAGACGTCCTCGAGCTCCCTGTCGTAGGTTTCGGACCAGAGATTGAACCCGTCCTCCACCTTGATGAGCTGGGCGCTGATCCGCAGCTGATTGCCGGCCTTGCGGACGCTGCCCTCGAGCACATTATCGACTCCGAGCCGCTCCCCGGTCTCCTGCACGCCGAGATTGCTGCCTTTCAGAGCAAACACCGAGCTGCGTGCCGGAATGCGCAGACCATCGACCTTGGCCAGGGCGCCGATCAGCTCTTCGGTGAGACCATCGGTGAAGTACTCGTTATCTGGATCGGCACTCAGGTTCTTGAACGGCAGCACCGCCACCGAGGGTACCTCCGACGGGGTTGCCACCTGCACCGCCTGGCTGGCCGTCTCTGAGTCGGCATCCGACGCTGCTTCGTCGGTTCCACCGCCACGCCCCACCCACCATCCGATTGCCAGAATCAGCAGCGCCGCGGCGGCGAGCGCGATCCACAGTCCCGGGCCCGACTTTTTCTTGGGCTCACCCGTAAGGGGCGTGACCGCGGATGCGCCACTGCCCGTTGTAACCGTTCCGGAGTCCACCTCGCGGCGCAAGCTGCGGAGCTCGTTGCGCACATCTTTGGCGGACTGATAGCGAGCTTCCGGGTCCTTTTCCAGGCAGTGCTCGATGATCCTGCCCAGGTGCCGGGGCAAGCCCGGATTGATCTCCGTCACCGCGCTGGGAGAATCGCGCAGGATGGCCGAGACCAGGCCAGCAGACGAGTCGCTATCGAAGGGCCGACGTCCGGTAGCCAGTTCGTACAGCAAGATCCCAAGCGAGAAGATATCGGTACGGTGGTCCATGGCCCGACCCTCGACCTGCTCTGGCGACATGTACGGGGCTGTGCCCATTACCATGCCCTCTCCGGTCAGCGTGGCGATGCGGGTCGGAATCTGGGTCAAGCCCCCTTCGGCATCCTCTACTGCGTCGTCCTGAGTCAGTTTGGCCAGTCCGAAGTCCAGGACCTTCACGCGGCCTTCCCTGTTGACCATGATATTGGCGGGCTTGAGGTCCCGGTGGACGATGCCTCGCTCATGTGCCGTCGACAGAGCGTCCGCTAGAGGTATGGCGATGTCGAAGACCCGGGACAGCGGCATACCCGTGGGCGGCAGCATGTGGTCGAGGCTCTCGCCCTCGACATGCTCCATGGTGAGGAACTGAGTACCGTCGCTCTCTTCGATGCTGTAGATGGTGACAATGTTGGGGTGATTCAGCGCCGCCACGGCCTTCGCTTCCCGGCGAAACCGCTCCAGGCGCTCCGGGTCTCCGGCCATCTCGGTAGGTAGCATTTTGAGCGCCACCTTGCGACCGAGCTCGGTGTCCTCAGCCAGGTAGACCTCTCCCATGCCTCCTTCACCGAGCTTGTCCACAATCTTGTAGCGCGCGAGGGTCTCCCCGATCATACCCGTGACCTCCAGCCGCGATTCGCGACTTGATCGATATTTGACGTCAATACAGCGAAGCTCATTGTAGCCGATCGCCATGAGCCCTCGGATATAGTTCCTGGCGTCGGGGTCCGAGATCCCATTCTTGCTCGTCCGGAGGGTCCTACATCCATGTCTTCCTTCAAAATCCTGTGTCTTCCGGCAGCCCTACTGCTCCTCGTTCAGCCGATGGGAGCCGCTGCTTCGTTCGCTGGAACCAAGCCCCTCACCTGGGTCGATCTGATGCAGTTTCGCCAGATCGAGGACCCGGTACTGTCGAAACAGGGCAACTGGATCGCGTATTCACTGCAGCCGGATCGAGGCGACGGTAAAGTCGAAGTCCGAGGTACGGGTGACGGTCCTGTCTACTCAATCGAGCTCGGCTCCGCCCCCGTCATCTCTGGTGATGAGCGATGGGTGGCGGCGAAGATCCAGCCGACCCTCGAGGAGCAGCTGGAGGCAGAGGACGAGAAGAACGGCGACGATGGGCCAAAGACGGGCCTGGCCCTGCTCGATCTGAGCAGCGGCAGCGAAGAGCGGATCGAAAGAGTCGAGAGCTTCCTCTTCTCCGAAAATGGTCGCTTCCTGGCCTACAAGTTCTTCGAGGAGGAGGAAGACGAAGGCGAGGAGACCGAGGAGACCACCACGACCGGGGAGCAGGCGGTCGAGGCGGAGCCGAAGGCAGAATCCGAGCCCAGCGCACAAGCCGAAGACGAGGACGAGGAGGACAAGAAAGAGCCCGGTACAACGGTCCGCCTGCGGAATCTTGCCAGTGGCCAGGAGTCGGACCTGCGCTACGTCACCGAGTACTCGTTCGACGAGCCCTCCACGGTATTTGCTTTCGCAGTTTCTGCACCCTCCGACGAAGAGCACGAAGGCCTGACCGACGGCGTCTACATTCGCCATCTTGATCGGCCAGGGGGCTCCGAGGAGGTCCTAGCTCACCAGGACAGGGGGCGCTACGCCCACCTGACCTGGGTGAGGGACCGGAGTCAGTTGGCCTTCGTGGAAGCGCCTCTCGACGACGAGGCCGAGCCCGGCGACGGAGCGCTCTGGATCTGGGACGACAGCGGGCCGCGAACCGTGGCCTCCAAGCAGGACGCTCCCGACGGCTGGACCCTGCCCGCCGTTCAGGAGCTCGCCTGGAGCCGTGACGGCCAGCGCCTCTTTTTCGGCTTCAAGCCTGTCGATCCCGACGAGAAGAAAGTCACGGATGAGGCGGATGAGGCCGACGGCCAGGACGAAGAGGAAGAGGCGACCTTCGACCCCTATGACGTCGAAGGCATCGTCGATGACAGAGGCGTCGATGTCTGGCATTGGAACGATCCGCTGATCATCCCCAACCAGAAGGAGCAGTGGGACGAAGAGAAGGATCGTTCCTACAAAGCCGTCTACCATCTGGATGACCGCTCGATCGTGCCCCTCGCCGACCTCGAGATGCGTCACGTCGAAGTCACCGACAACCCGCGGGTCGCGCTCGCTGGGGCTGATACCCCCTATCTCAAGGAGCGAACCTGGAACGGCACCTTCGCCGACATCTACACCGTGAGCCTCACGAATGGTGAACGCACGTTGGTCGCCAAGCACCTGGAAGAAGACTGGAAGCCGAACTGGACTCTGTCGCCGGGCGGTGGCTTCGTTCTCTACTACCAGGATGGGGACTATCACCTCTTCGACGTGGCGTCGGGGGAGCGGCGCAATGTCACGGCAGACCTCGGCGCTCCTTTCGCCGACGAGGATCACGACTATCCCAGTGCCCCGCCAGGATACGGCTTCAGCGAATGGCTGGCCGACGACAGCGCGATCTTCGTCTACGACAAGTACGACATCTGGCAGGTGCCCACTGATGGCAGCGAGCCCTTCAATTTGACCGAGGGATCGGGGCGCCAGCAGGAGCTGACGCTGAGAGTCGTCGACATGGACCCCGAGGAGGATTCCATCGAGCCGGGTTCCCATTTGCTGGTCGAGGGCTATCACCAGAAGCACAAACACGACGCCCTCTACACCGCCCAGCCCGGTCGAGGAGGTACGACCAAGCTCCTCGGAACCGGCAAGCACCTCGTGGAGTTCCTCGCCAAGGCCGAGGATGCCAACCGAATCCTCTTCACCCGGGAGCGCTACGACGAGTTTCCGGATCTCTGGACTACGGTCCCAGACCTATCGGTTGGGAGCTTGGGTGAGCCCCGGAAGCTGAGCGATGCCAACCCTCAGGTCGCCGACTTCGCCTGGGGTGAGAGCGAACTGGTGGAATGGACGAGCCTCGACGGGATCCCCTTGCAGGGTGTTCTGATCAAGCCGGGGAACTACGATCCGGATAGGCGCTATCCGGTCCTGATCTACTACTACCGGTTCTTCTCGCAGCGCCTCAACGAGTTCAACGAGCCGGTCATCAACCACCGACCGAGCTTCCCGATGTATGCCTCCAACGGCTATGCCGTCTTTCTGCCGGACATCCGCTTCGATATCGGCCAGCCGGGCTTTGCCGCTACCAAGTGCCTGCTCCCCGGAGTTCAGAAACTCATCGACATAGGAGTAGCCGACCCTGATGCCATCGGTCTGCACGGCCATTCCTGGAGTGGCTACCAGACGGCGTTCGTCGTCACGCAGACCGACATCTTCAAAGCTGCCGCAGCCGGAGCGCCCGTTGCCAATATGACGAGCGCCTACAGTGGGATCCGCTGGGGCTCAGGGCTGGCCCGACAATTTCAATACGAGAAGTCTCAGAGCCGGATCGGGGCCAGCCTCTGGGAGTCACCACACCTCTACATCGAGAACTCACCCGTCTTCTATGCCGACCGGATCGACACACCTCTGCTGATCCAGTTCGGGGACGAAGACGAGGCAGTGCCCTGGTACCAGGGGATCGAGCTCTATCTGGCCTGCCGACGATTGGACAAGAACTGCATCTTTCTCCAGTACCGAGACGAACCCCACCACCTGAAGAAGTACCCGAACAAGGTGGATTACTCGATCAAGATGATGCAGTTTTTCGATCACCACCTGAAAGGCGAGCCGGCCCCTGCCTGGATGACCGAGGGCGTGCCGTATAGGGGCGAGTAACAGAGCTACCCGCCCCAGGGGTTGAGGCGGCCGGCTACCCCCAGCCCCCATCCGTCCTGGGTCCTGGGCCAATAGGACTGATCGTGTGAGGGTCCGCCGTGGGGCCCCCAGGGGGCTATCCTCCCTTCCGCTGCAAGGACCCCCATGGAGGTCCCCACGTCGAACCCTGAACCACCTGGGAGATCTTTGAACGCGGCCAGACACCGTCGCCGAGCTCAAGAATCGCTCGAGGGCAGGGTGGGGGGCCTAATTGCCTCACTGCCCCAAGGCCTCACTGCCTTCAAGGGTGCCAGAGGTTCGTTCGGGTGGCTCGACTGTGGGGTGCCACCTCGAGCGCAGCGACAGGGCCATCGCAGAGCACAAGAGACTCGGCGCGATGACGTGACAAGGTGGCGGCCCGCCCGTCGCAGTTCGAGTAGCCGACGCCGTCCCCCTGCGGACCACCCGGACGGACCTCACATCGAAACCGCTCCCGTGAAACTGGAAGAAGAAACGGCCGGCATCGCTGCCGGCCGCTCCAGTTCCTCAGGCCCTTAGGCCCCTATGCCCCTACACCCCTAAGCCCTTACTTTCCGCCGAGGCCACGCCTCTCGATCAGCGGCTCGACGCTGGGCTCGGAACCGCGGAAGCGGACGTACATCTCCATCGGGTTGTCCGAGCCACCCGGTTCCAGGATGTTCTCCCGGTAGGACTTTGCCACTTCCTGGTTGAACAGCCCCTTTTCCTCGAACAGCTCGAAAGCGTCCGCATCCAGGACCTCGGCCCAGACATAGCCGTAGTATCCGGCGGCGTAGGCGCCAGCAAAGATGTGACTGAAGTAGGGCGACCGGTACCTGAATACAACCTCGGGGATCATGCCGAGCCGCTCTTCGACCGCCGCCTCGAAGTCCATGGGGTCCTTCTCGACCGGCTCATCCAGAGTGTGCCAGTCCATGTCCAATAACGACGCCGAAACATATTCGGTCGTCTCGAAACCCTGGTTGAATTGTCTCGATTGCTGGAGCTTTTCGATCAACTCCGCCGGCATGGGCTCACCCGTTTCGTAGTGGCGAGCGTAGGTCGGCAGCACCTCCGGCGCCAGCGCCCAGTTCTCCATCATCTGTGATGGGAGCTCGACGAAATCCCGGGGCACGTTGGTCCCACTGAGGCTCGCATACGAGCCGTTGGCAACCATGCCGTGGAGAGCGTGACCGAACTCGTGGAACAGGGTCTTGGCTTCGTCGAGGCTGAGAAGAGCTGGTTGGCCCGCAGACGGCTTCGAGAAGTTGCAGACATTGACGATGATCGGCCTGACGTCCTCGCCGTCTTCCTTCCGCTGCTCGCGGAAGGTGTTCATCCAGGCTCCTCCCTGCTTGCTCTCGCGGGCAAAGTAGTCGACGTAATAGAGGGCGAGAGTCGAGCCGTCGGCGTCCTTGACCTCGTAGGCCTGAACATCCGGGTGGTAGACAGGCACGTCCGATCTCGGCTCGAAGCTGATTCCAAAGAGCTGGTTCGCGACGTCGAAGGCCGCCTGTCGGACGTTGTCGAGCACGAAATAGGGCTTGATCTGCTCCGAATCGAAGGCGTACTGATCGGCCCGAACCTTCTCGGAGTAATACCACCAGTCCCAGGGCTCTACAGGGAAGTCACCGCCTTCCTTGTCGATCATGGCCTGAAGATCAGCCCGCTCGGCTTTGGCTCGCGCCAGCGCCGGAACCCAGAGGCGATCGAGCAGCCCGTAGACGTTGTCCGCAGTCTCGGCCATGTTCTCCTCGAGAACGTAGGCCGCGAAGGTCTCGTAGCCCAGGAGGTTGGCCCGCTCGGCCCTGAGAGCGGCGATCCTGGAGGCAAGGGCCTTATTGTCGTACGCGTTGTCATTGTTACCGAGGTTCATGTAAGCCGTGTAGAGCTCCTGCCGCAGGTCCCGTCGCTCCGCAGACTCCAGGAACGGCGTCCAGCTGGTGCGTTGCAGTGTGAAAGCCCACTTACCCTCTTCGCCCTGGGCAGTCGCTGTCGAAGCGGCCGAATCGACCACGGATTGAGGAAGCCCTGCCAGATCCGCCTCGTCCTCGATGAGCAGCGCTATCGAGTTCATCTCCTTGATAAGGTTCTCATCGAACTGGGTCGTCAACAGCGACAGCTCCTCGTTGATCTCCCGGAAACGGACTGCCGCAACATCTTCGAGATTGGCACCTCCGCGAACAAACGCCTTGTACGTCTCGTCCAGGAGTTTCGCCTGTTCGGTAGTGAGCTCCAGGGTCTCGCTCTGGTCGTAGACCGCCTTCACCTGGGTGAAGAGTGGCTTGTTGAGATAGATGTCGTCCCGATGCTTGGCCAACTTGGGGCTGACCTCCTTGGCGATGGCCTGCATCTGGTCATTCGTCGTAGAGCTGCTCAGGTTGAAGAAGACGCCCGCGGTTCTCTTGAGCGTCTTGCCCGAACGCTCCAGGGCTTCCACGGTGTCTTCGAAGGTGGCTGGATCGGAGCTCTCCGCGATGGCGAGTACCTCGGCCATGTGCTCTTCCATGCCCTGCTCGAAGGCGGGAAGATAGTGGGCCACTCCGATCGCTTCGAAAGGTGGTGCTCCGAGCGGTGTATCGAATTCTGTGAGAAATGGGTTTTCGCCTGTTTCCACGGTCTCCTCCGTCGATTGCTTGACGCAGGCCCCAAGAAGTAGCGCGATCGCCAATACGGGCAAGAGTACTCTGGTCATGCTTGTCGACCTCCAGTCCTTGTACAGTTGCAAGAGTCGCTCGAGAGGGACGTCGATGCCCAAGAATCCTCATCGGCAAGAGGCCCTCGATTGGCGACCTCCTTTCCTAACACACTCGTCGTCCTGGCGCTTGACCTTGACGGGTGAGGCACGTCCCACCCCAAAGGGTGGTAGGGCTTGCTGACACAGACTCACATAGCCTCCCCGCTATGCGGACTGGACTTGCCATGCCGACCTGTACGACCCTGTAGACTAGTCAAATGCATCGGTCGTTCCTCCACAGGTGTTTTCTCTTCTCGGCCGCGATGGTGCTGGCAACACAGCCGGTCGTGGCTGGAGGGGATCTCGGGGACCTCGGCTCCGTCCAGCGGTGGGAGAAGCTCGAGGTCGACCTGGCCGGGCCCTCGTCCGTGGGTCTCAGTGAGACGGCAAATCCATTTCTGCTCGAAGTGACGGCGACCTTTTCCGGCCCTGGAGGGACCTTCGCGGTACTTGCCTTCTATGCCGGAGACGGCGCTGGCGGGCTAGACGGCGATATCTGGAGAGCCCGATTCGCGGCCAACGCCATCGGCGACTGGACCCTCTCCACCAGCAGCACCGATCCCCTCCTCGACGGCTACAGCGCCACATTTCAGGTCACTGATACGGTCGCCTGCGACCCTCCCGAGCCGGGCGAGCTACCCGACTTCGCGTGTACAGGGCGTCTCCTCTACGCCGAGGACTACTATCTCCAGTTCGCCGACGGGACATTCTGGCTCAAAGGAGGTGTCGACGATCCGGAGGACTTCCTGGCGCCTGGTCAGACGGTCGGCTTCACCACCAAACAGGAGGCTATCCAGTACCTCGCCGACGAACGCCTCAATTCCCTCTATTTCATGACCAGCAACGCCAGAGGCGACGGCGACAATGTTTGGCCCTGGGTGACCAGAACTGACTCCGAGCACTTTGATGTCGCCAAGCTCGACGGTTGGGATCTGATTCTCGACGACCTTCAGACTCATGGCATCGTGCTACATCTGGTCCTTGAAGACGACAGCGCCTGGAGCGGCTTCAATCGAGATCTCTACTACAGACACATAGTGGCGCGTTTCAGTCATTACAACGGTCTAATCTGGAATATCTCGGAGGAGTACAACGAGAGTTACACGGCCGATGAGGTCAAAGCCTTCGCCCAGGCCCTCAGCGATCTGGATCCATACGACCATCCCCTGACGGTCCATGACAGGGGACCCACCCTTCGATGGAACCCCTTCTACGGCGACGATCGGTTCGACCTCACCAGCTTCCACACCTACGGAAGTCCTCAAAACGACGAGGCGATCTTGGCCCGACAGCTGAGCGCTACGGCAGGCAGACCGATTGCCATATCCTTCGATGAGACCGGTGACGTCACGCCCACGCAGGCTAACAATCGACATCTCGTGTGGTCGATCTACCTCGGAGGTGGGATCTACGAGATCCACACCCGCCCCCTGACCGACTACCGCGACTGGCAGGCCCACTTTCGCGACCTGGTGCGGGCCCGAACCCTACTGGAGGCGCTGCCCTTCTGGGAGATGCTGCCTTCAAATCAACTGCTGCTCAGCGGAACCGGCTACGCTGGGAGATGCTGCCTTCAAATCAACTGCTGCTCAGCGGAACCGGCTACGTCCTGTCGAAGACGGGTGAAGTCTACGTCTGCTATCTGCCCGGCGGTGGATCCTTGGAGCTGGACCTCGGCTCCAATACCAACGTCTTCGATGCCTCCTGGTTCAATCCCCGAACCGGCGAGTCGACTGACATCGGAGCAGTCACAGGCGGCGGCGTCTCGCCATTCGATGCACCGGACAGCCTGGACTGGACACTTCTCTTGCTGCGGCAGGGCTCCGGCCCCAACGTGGCTCCGGTAGCGCTCGATCAGAATCTCGAGACCCCCGCCAACACCGCTCTACCCTTCGCGCTCTCCTTCGACGACCCCGATGGCCCAGGACCCTACAGCTTCACGGTCGAAGAGGAACCGGACTTCGGGGAGCTCTCTGAGATCGACACCATGGGAGTCGTCACCTATACCGCCGATACCGATTTCAATGGCTTCGACGAGTTCTGGTGGTCGGTGAGCGACAGTGAGGACACCTCGAATACCGCAATTGCCTCGATCCGGGTCGGCAATCGTCCACCCGAGGCATTCGACAAGTTGACGGTCACGGCCGTGGGAGTCCCGGTGCTGGTTCACTTGCCGGCGAGCGATATCGACGACGATCCGCTGACCTACTCCGTGGTCGATCCCCCGGTCTCCGGCACCATCTCCAGTGACGATGGTGACGATGTCGTGCTCTACTCACCGAACGACGGCTTCGAAGGCGACGATACCTTCACTTTCCTGGCAGAGGATCTGGTATCGCAGAGCAACGAGGCCACGGTGACTATCAGAGTTCGGCAACCGGAGGTGTTCGCAGATGCCTTCGAAAGCGGCAACACCTCGGCCTGGAGCTGGGTCGTCGAGTAGACTGCCAGTCCTGGCAATCGACCTCCTCGAGTCATCGCAGTAGAAGCACGAGGCATCCCGCGAATGAGAGCCATCCTGATCTTGGGGTTGATCCTCTTTCTCGCCTTCCTGGTCGGCTATGTAGCCTGGCCCTCCCTCGTCAACTGGATACTGCCGGCCGACAGCCGACCCGCGCCCATCGATTTCCTCGTCGAGACAGTCAGCGACGGGGAGTTCGAGGAGATCGCACAGTCCTTGACGACCAGCTACCCTGAGAAGTTCGATCATGTGGATCGATTCAGGAAGGCCGGTGTTCGGGCCTACAAAGGGCCGAAGACCTGCCTGCAATGCCACGAGTATGCCCAGATCGAGAACGCCGAGACGGGGGCAGTCGAGAACGTCGACCTTATGCAGAACCTGCTGGGGTCGTCACACTACCGATTCTTCACCACGCGCCACCCCAATGTCTACGGCTTCAAGGGTGAGCTGGCCGACGACTTCCCCATGGGCAAGATCGATCGGCCCTCTCCCAAGCCGGGTTCTTTCTCGTTCACCGCCTGGGCAGAGGTCGTGGAGCTGGAGGACGGCAGGACCCTCTCGGAAGGGTGCGGTCAATGCCATATCGGCGGCCAGTACCAGGCACCTCTGGGTGAGATGATGCCAGCCTACCGAACGACCCGGGCCGAAAGAGAAGCCATCGACTGCCTGATCTGCCACGCAGCCGCCTACGACATGAACAGGAAGCAGGTCGTGGTGGGTGCGGACGGGCGAGGCCGATGGGATCAGGATCGCTCCATGCTCGCGGCCCTCTCCGTCGTCACCCCGACGGCCAAGACCTGCCTGCGATGCCACCAGCACAACTTTGGTGGCGACATCTACATCGATGAGCTGGACCCGCTCTTCATGCAGAGCCAGCGGAATCTGGGCGACGCCCGACCGCGGATAGCCCACCCCGGCTCGAAGCGCGGCACACCCTACTCACCGACTTGGGACGTTCACGCATCGCGGAACATGGCCTGCATCGAATGTCACACGACACAGGGTCATCTCATCGCCAAGGGTACCCACACGACGACGATGATGGCCAACGACCTGCCCGGAGTGGAAGTGTCTTGCGAGAAGTGCCATTCGACCGAGCCCCACAAGACCAACCCCGAGCTGGCCGACCTGTACAACTTGCACACCCGTCGGATCGCGTGCGTCACCTGTCACATCCCCACGTTGCAGGCCGACAACGCCACCATGCGCGACTTCGACAGTCCCGTGTTCGAAGAGCATCTAGGCTTTTACGTGTACGACGATATTGAGAAAAGAGTCGACGCCAAGCGCGGCATCATGTATCGGTGGTGGAATGGCGACGGAACGTTCCTCGGCAACCCCATCGGCGATCATCCCAATGGCCAGAACCTCTACAGCTTCTACAAGCCGGAGCACGTCTGGCCGGAGTATCAGGACTTCGACTACGCCGGCTGGTACGAAACCGTCATGCGCCCCATCGCCAAGAGGAAGCCATCGAAGCTCTACGCCATGAAGCGCTTCAACGGCAAGCAGCACATCGACCCGGCCAACACCTCTCCTTTCGGCGGCATGTACGTGCCCTACAACCTACCGACCTACTACACCACCGGTGACCCCGATCAAGCCGCGGCGAAGGAGATGGAAAAGAGCATGATGGGGTTGATGTACGGCAGGATGTCCAAGTTCTATCTCATGGATAGGTTCATGTCCTTCATGGGCGCCGATGGTTGGCACGCCGATTCGTATGACGAGGTCAAGGAGATGAAGAACGTCGAGGCTCGCTGGATGCCGATGGATGCATCGATGGAGATCAGCCACGCAATCCGCCGCGAAGGCTCACTCACCTGCGCTGACTGCCACAGCCCCGATGGCGTGCTCGACTGGAAAGAGCTCGGCTACACCGAGGCCGGCATCGAGATGTACCAGAAGAACCTAGTGGAATAGGGTTGGAGGAGCCGGCTCACCGCCGGCCGACCTCTTGGACTTGCCCGGACAGCTCCCTCCCTCTTGCTGCAGCAACCCTCAGCCGGTCCGTTCGTGTGCACCGGTGCCCCGACCGCTGGAGGAGTCGGCTGCCAACTGTGCTCGGCCTGCGTTGTGCTATCTTTCCGACGTCCTATCGAAAAAGGAGAAACAACGATGACCTCAATCAAGAAGATTGCTGTTTTTGCAGTCGCCCTCGCAGCGACCACTGCCCTCTACGCCCAGCATCCGGTTCCCTATCTGCAGGACCTGATCGGGGCCAGCGGCAGGGATGGCGAAGCCCAAATGCAGCATCGCGGCTACACCCACGTGAGGACCGAGAAGAGCGACGACAGCGCCTACTCGTTCTGGAAAGACAACCGGTCAGGACATTGCGTTCAGGTACGCACCACGGACGGCCGATACGCCTCGATCGTGCACACACCCGACGCCGACTGTGGGGACGGCGATGGCGGCGAGCAAACCACGATTGAACGAGAAGAAACGTTCGAAACCCTCTGCGGCTCGGCCGTGGACGGGAAGATACAACGATACCGCTGCGAAGCCATCGACCAGTTCCTGGCCGATGGAATGAAGATCACGACTCTCAAGTTCCCCGACATGGAGATGAAGCTCCACTGGCACAGCGACAAGAAGGTCGGTGTCGAGCGAGAGGGCATGGAAACGGTCCAGGCCAATTACAGCACCGCCAACGGCTCGCATGAGATCTTCGTAGACGGCATGACCTACTTCTACGCCTACGACAAAGAAGAAGCCGAGCGACGGCTTCAGAAGTTCAACAAGTAAGCGAGGGTCTTGCACCCTCCCCGCCTGGGGCTCGGGTGTAGAGGTCTGGAAGCTCGAAGCGGCCGGCGCCCCTGCCGGCCGTTGGTCTCTCTGACCGACCCGGAATCATGTGGAGGCCCGTCCGGGTGGCCCGCAGGGGGACGGCGTCGGCTACTCAGACTGCAACGGGGGGCCGCCGCCTTGTCTCGTCATCGCGCCTCATCTCCTGTGACCTTCCATGGTCCTTGCGCTGCGCTCGACTCGGCACCCCCTGACGAACCACCCGGACGAACCTCTGGCATCGTTGAAGGCAGTGGGGCACTGGGGGCACTGAGGCAGTGGGGACTTGAGGGCACAGCGGCTCAGGGTTCGGCGTGGGGACCTCCATGGGGGTTCTTGCAGCGGCAGGGAGGATAGCCCCCTGGGGGCCCCACGGCGAACTCCCGCACGATCAGCCGTATTGGCCCAGGACCCAGGCCCCAGGACGGATGCGTGTATGGGCCACCCGGACGGACCTCGCCGCGACAACGGTCACTCGACAGGTTGGTTCGTGTCCGGGTGACCGCCTTCCAGAAGGAGGCGGACCGTCGGGCTGCAGGATTCCGGATCGAGGGGCTCGTCGGGAATCCACTCGAGCACTTCTTTCAGAGGTTCGACCGAGCCTCCGAACTGTGACTCCGAACGAGGGGGGTAGATCGCAAAGTACTTCTTCGCCAGAACCAGGCTCTGGCGCTGACTCTCCCCAAGCTCGACCCATTCGCGGCCTTGTGGCAGGGTAGTCGCCACCGTTCCGACCCTGGTTTCCAAAAGACGAATGGCCTTCTCATGGTCACCGGCCCGAATGTACGTCAGCGCACTTGCCTCTTGATTGAGGGAACCTGTCACCTCCGCCTCCTGAACCTCGAGCATCCAGCCGAACTTTCTCAGGCTGCCAGTCATCCAGCCGGCGTAGAAACAGACCGCCATCAGCAGCCCTACTGCGACAACGAGACCGAGCCGTTTCCACCGCACTTCCACACCTCTCAGTCGAGAGTCTGGCCCGAGTATAGGGGAAGGGTCCGCCTTGGCGTCCCCGGGGGCGTCACCACCCGCAGGGGTGGTGCGTCGCCGCCAGGCTGTTGCTAGCGTGATGATCGTGGCTCTCTTCCAAATGGCCGTGAGATGTCCGCGAGTCGCAAGGCGCTGCCAGTGGAAGCTCCTGGCTTGCGTTCTCATTCCCCTGCTACTGGCGAGCAGCACTCTCGCCAGCGGGGGGATCGACTCTGTCAAGGAAGACATTCAAGAGATCGATGAACTGCTCCTCGCTCACGACTGGAAGAAGGCACACAAGAAAGTTCGAGGTCTTCAAAGGAAGCTGTTTACAACCGTTGTAGGCCAGGGTGAAGGCCTGCTTGGCAAGTTGGCCTCTTTTGATGCTATTGCTCGCGCAGGACTCGGCGACGAGCATGAAGCGCTGTTCATGTGGGAGGTTTCTCAGCAACTCTTCCCAGAGGTCTCGAATCTAGACCTCGAACGATACGGATCATCTGTCGCAGAGACGTTGCGAAGGGACAGTCTCGCCCTCGCCTATCCTCCACCCGATCCCATCACTAGCGTCGAAGACGAACAGGAAGTTCTGTCCCCTGCCGAGATCTTCGCACTGGACCCCTCTGACGAGAAATATGTCCCTCCGAGGAAGGTATATGCCAAGCCCATCTTGCCCTTCGATCGACTCAGTCAAGAAGATGTTCGGATTATCGTCGAGTGCGTAGTTGCTGTGGATGGTCTACCCTATCGACCGAAGATTCTGGGCGCGGCTGGTGACGTCACCATGGTGTACAGCGCGCTGCAAGTCTTCTCGACCTGGAGGTTCAAGCCGGGAACCCTGGACGGGCAACCGATACCGACAGTCCTCACGTTGGATCTCAATTCCAGGGCCAAGTAGGGGGAAGTCACATCCACCTCTATGGCCTGTCAGTATCTCTCTGGCGCCTTGGGCAAGATACCGGTGCCATCGGTTCGTTCGGTACCAAAAAGGGTAGGGAGGCATTGGGGCACTGAAGCAGTGCGGCCTACTGGAAACAAACCTGCATGGCTGGTTGCGGGCGTGAAGGGTTCGGCGTGGAGACCTCCAGGGGGTTCTTGCAGCGGAAGGGAGGATAGCCCCCTGGGGGCCGCCCCGCGTCGGACCCCCAATAGACAACGGTCCCGAAGAGCCTGCGGGCCACCCGGACGGACCTCCCACCGATCATCGGTCGTGGAAGAACAGGCGAGCGGGACGGGCCCCCTAAGCCCCTACGCCTCTGCGCCCCTACGCCCTCAAGTCGCAAGCACCGCGCGACCTAGAGGCCCGGCACTGCGCGTCCCGGCGTCCAGGGCACACCAGCGGCCTCGAGCTTCTGCTCGAAGGCTGGTAGGTCGACGTCCACAAGCTGCGCTAGCTCGGCTCTGACCTGCGCCAACTCCTCCTGCGCGATGTCGAGGGTCTGTCGGTGGTTGGGAGTCGGCCCGTAGGTAGACATCATGGTGCCCGTCGAGGCCGCCGACAGCCGCCGCCCGATGGTGTGGGGCACCGGCTCGCCCAGTTTGTCCTGCACCTCATTACCGAAGGCCAGCTGCCGCATTTCGAGCAACCTCTGCTCGAGCGCCCGGACCTCATCGTCGAGCGTGGTATCGCTCACGGTGGATTCAAGCAGAGCATGCTTGATCAGCTTCAGCCGCTCGCCCGAGCTCTCGAAGATCTCGTTCACACCCTGCGCCTGCCGCAGGGTCTCGGCAAGCTCGCGCGAAAAGGCCACAACCTCCTCGGGTGAGGATCCTGGCAGTGTGCCATGCTTCAGTCTCTTCACCTCGAAATTCTGAGGAGCGCCCAGCTCGGTGACCTCGCCGGCGACGCGCTGCGCCAAGGTCACCGTGTAGTTGCCAGGGGCCGACAAGGGTCCGAATCTCGGCATCCAGCTCTCGACCGGCTCGAGGCTCGTAATCGCGTCGGGCAGCGGATAGCGCAGGTCCCAAGCCACCCGATGGAAGCCTGATTCACTCGGACCTGTCAGTCGGCGCACCACGTTGCCGCTCGAGTCCCGCACGATCATCACGATCGCTGGGTCTTCCTCGCTGGCTTCCTCCTGAAGAGCGTCCCAGCCGGGATAGGGTGTGTCGCCACCCTCCTTGGCGGTCTCCTTCTCCGACTCTTGCCGGATTGCTTTCTGGGTCTTCAACCCATCTTTCAAGTAGTAGGTGAATACCGCACCAAAGGGCGGATTGGGAGCCGTGAAAAACGCCGTACCCAGATTCGCCTTCTCACCGCCACCGAGGGGTCGACGCTGGATGTACCACCAGGCATCACGAACCGGAAACAGCGTGGCCGGCATCTCTAGCGACTGCTCGGTTACCTGGCGCAACGGCGCATAGTCGTCGAGGATCCAGAAGCTGCGGCCGAACGAGGCGCCGACGAGGTCGTTTTCCCGTTTCTGGATGACCAGGTCGCGGAAGGGAATGGTCGGCGCATTACCGGTCAGCTTGATCCATTGTCCTCCACCGTTGACGGTGAAGAAGATGCCGAACTCGGTGCCGGCAAAAAAGAGGTCGGCCTTCTCGTGGTCCTGCACGAGCCGCCACACCAGATGCCGGTCCGGCAGATCCCCCACCATCGACTGCCAAGCCTGACCTCGATCGGTGCTCTTGAAGAGATAGGGTGCGAAATCACCGGCCTTGTCATTGGAGTAGGCCGCGTAGACCGTGTCGACATCGAAGAGGTCGGCCTTGACGTCGTTGACGAAGCTGCCTGCCGGTACACCGGTCACACTGATCTGCCGCCAGTTGGAACCGCCGTCTTCGGTCACCTGGATCAAGCCATCGTCGGTACCGGCATAGATGAGCCCCTCTTGAAGAGGCGATTCGGAGAGCGAAGTCACGTTGCCGAAGTTGGACATCGCCCAGAGATCCCAGATCGCATCCACCGACCAGACGCGGCCCATCATGGGCATGGTGATCCGGTCCTGGCCCAGGGACAAATCACCACTGATCGGAGTCCAGCTGTCACCCCGGTCGTCACTGCGCCACACCCGCTGGCTCGCAAAGTAGAGCCGCTCTGGGTCGTGGGGGCTGATCAGGATCGGGCTGTCCCAATTCCAGCGCTCCGCCGGATCACCCTTGCCCGGCTGCGGCTGGATGTAGACGATCTCGCCCGTCTTGCGGTCGTAGCGCACCAGGTTGCCCTGCTGCCATTGGGAGTAGACGATGTCGGGGTTCGTCGGGTCCGCCGCAGGCTGATGGCCGTCCCCAAAGAGCGTAATGAACCAGTCGCTATTGCGGATTCCATGAATGTTGTCGGTGCGCGACGGCCCGCCCTGGGAGTTGTTGTCCTGGGTGCCACCATAGACGTTGTAGTACGGCTCGTCGTAGTCCACCGCCACCTTGTAGAACTGAGTCACTGGCAGATTGCCGATGAACTTCCAGTTCTGGCCATGATCCCAGGACTCGTAGAGACCGCCGTCGCTACCGACCAGCACGTAATCGGGGTCGTCCGGATGGAAAGCGATCGCGTGGTTGTCACCGTGCTTGTCCTTCTCGCCGAGCGGCGTGAACGTCTTGCCGCCGTCGTAGGACACATGCAGACGGACATCCATCTGATAGATGCGATCGAAGTAGTGCGGGCTAGCGAAGACCTCCTGGTAGTAGTGGGGACCGGTGCCACTTGACAGGTAGTCGCTGCGCTTCTCCCAGCTCTCGCCACCATCCTCAGAGCGGTAGAAACCGCCCTTGCGCCAGGCCAGCTCGACCGTGGCATAGACGATATTCGGGCTTTGGGGAGATACCGCAAGACCGATCTTGCCCATGTCCTCTTTGGGGAGCCCACTCTCGAGCTTCCTCCAGGTAGCTCCGGCGTCGGTCGACTTGTGGATGGCGGTCTCCGGGCCGCCGTTGATCAGCGCCGCCACGGTGCGGAACCGCTGGTGGGTGCTGGCGAAGAGGATGTCCGGATTCGTCGGATCCATGACGACCTCGTTGACGCCGGTGTACTCACCGCCGCCGAGGATCTTTTCCCAGGTCTCACCGCTGTCGGTGGACTTGAAGAGACCGCGCTCGCCGCCGCCCGACCACAAGGGTCCTTGGGACGCCACATAGATGACCTGCGAGTCTCGCGGATCGACGAGGATCGTACCGATGTGCTCGGACTCCTTCAGGCCCATATTCTTCCAGGTCTGTCCACCGTCGAGACTCCTGTAGACGCCATCGCCGTAGCCGACGTGGCGGCCGCCGACGTTCTCTCCGGTACCGACCCAGACGGTGTTCGGATTGTTCGGGTCGATCCGCAGGCATCCGATCGAGTACGACTCCTGGCCGTCGAAGATCGACTCCCAGGTTGTGCCCGAGTTCTCGGTCTTCCACACACCTCCACTGCCCACCGCGACATACCAGGTGGATGGATCGCCCGGATGAAGCGCCACGTCGGCGATGCGACCCGACATCAGGGCCGGCCCGATGCCTCGCAGCTCGAGACCCGAAAAAGTCTCAGCCTTCAGAAGAGAGCCGTTCTCCTCTTCTGCGTCCTCGGCTACAGCGGTGAACGGCATTACCAACGCGACTGCAAAGATGATCGACAGAAAGCGCTTCATGAGATTGGTACTCCCCCGGCTTGATGGGTCGATGAGAGGTGGATTCCTATGACTGACAGGTGATTGGCAGAGTCGAGACGGCTAAGAGGGCTATGTTATGCCCCATGGGTTGGTTTCTCTACCCCTGAGAAGGTCAGCGCTCGATCGTTGACCGCTCGGCCCGACAGGACCTTTCACTGTGGACTGACGATAAGGGCGCCGGATAGAGTAGCCCGGTACCTCGATGATCTGCCCACACTGTACCAGCGAAGTTGAGCCCGCCGAGGGCCGATGTCCGGCTTGCAACGGCGCAATCGGTCCGGACACGCTCTTTCGCGAGCGGGAGACCGAAGTCTACTCGTCGGACGATGCTGCTGACCAGACCAAGCTTGCCTCTCTCGAGGACCACGATGAGACCCTGTTCGCGGGAGAGGGTGCCACGGTCCACGAAGCTCCCGCCACCGAGGACTCCGGTTGGCAAGACGAGGAGGACCGTCCTGAAGATGGCACGGTTCTGATGGACGAAGACGCCACGCAGCTGATGGGCGAGGAGGCCACCCTTCTCGCCGGTGGCTCCGCTCCCACACTACCCGAACCCAACAAGGACTCCGGCCCACTCGAAGCAGGACAGAAATTCGGCGACCGGTACCACATCATCAAGCTCTTGGGGCTAGGTGGCATGGGAGCCGTGTATCAGGCCTGGGACACAGAGCTGGAGATCGTCGTGGCCGTCAAGGTCATCCGGCCGGAAGCAGCTTCCGATCCCAAGATGGCGGCCGAGCTGGATCAACGCTTTAAACGCGAGCTGCTGCTGGCCCGCGAGGTCACGCACAAGAACGTCGTGAGGATTCACGATCTAGGCGAGATGGAGGGCATCAAGTACATCACCATGTCCTTCATCGAGGGCGAGGACCTCTCCTCGATCATCAAGCGGCAAGGCAAGCTGCCGATTCCTCAGGCGCTGCAGATCACTCGCGATGTGGTCTCCGGGCTCGTCGTCGCGCACGAGGCGGGTGTCGTCCACCGCGACATGAAGCCGGCGAACATCATGATCGGCAAGGCGGATGGCAACGCCTACATCATGGACTTCGGGATCGCTCGCTCGGCAAGTGACAGGGTCGAGAAAGCGTTGCCCGAGACCGCCGATATCCCGGGTGCCACGACAACTACTCCTGTGCATGGTCACACGGTTGCCGGAGCCATCGTCGGCACCTTCGAGTACATGGCTCCCGAACAGTTCCGCGGCGAGGTCGCCGATCAGCGGGCCGATCTCTACACCATGGGGCTGATCCTCTACGACATGCTGACTGGGAAGCGCCGGTCAAAGAGCGCCCATAGCGCCGTCGCCGAGGTCCAGAAACGCACCAAGGAGTCCCCTCCGCCACTGCGAGGGATCGATCCGGAGATCCCTGAGCCGTTGGAGCAGCTCGTCGAGCATTGCGTCGAACCGGATCCAGACGATCGATTCCAGTCCACCAAGGAGCTCGAAGCAGCGCTCGACCTGCTCGATGCCGACGGCACCCTCAAACCGGTCAAGAGAACCCTCACCTGGAAGCTCATGTCGAGCGCAGCTGCCATTGTGATTGCTCTTTTGGCAGGCACCTTCTGGTTCGCCCGAACCCGGGCGCCTGAAGAGGCACCAGAGCCGATGTCCATTTTGGTCGCCGACTTCCAGAACGAGACCGGCAATCAAAGCTTCAACGGCGCGTTGGAGCAAGCTCTCAACATTGCCATGGAGGGTGCCGGCTTCATCAGCGCCTACTCACGACCGAGTGCTCAGGCAACGGCCGAGGAGCTGCTGCCGGGCGCGGGCCTGGACACCCAGATGGCCCAGCTGGTCTCCCGACGCGAAGGGATCGACGTTATCCTGGCCGGGACTGTCAACCCCAAGGGGTCTGGATATCGCATCTCAGTAGAGGCACTGGATGCAGCCCTCGAAGCCGAAGGGGCCAAGCCTCTGGCCAAGGCGAGCGCCACAGCCAAGAACAGGGATGACGTTCTACCGGCCGTCGGTCGCATCGCATCCGACCTTCGTAAGCGTCTCGGTGACACCACGCCGGAGAGCGCGAGACTGGCCGCCTCGGAGACGGTCACGGCCAGCTCTCTCGAGGCCCTCCAGGCCTACACTCGTGCGCAGGACCTGGCCGATGCCAACAAGAACGAGGAGGCGCTGGCCGCCTACCAGGAGACTGTCGAGCTCGATCCGAACTTTGGCCGAGCCTACGCCGGGATGGGCGTCATCTACACGATCTTCAAGGACGAGGAGAAGACGAAAGCCGCCTACGATCAGGCCCTCAAGCTCGTCGATCGGATGAGTGAGCGCGAGAAGTACCGCACGCTCGGCACCTACTACATGAGCGTGGCGCGCAACTACGAGAAGGCGATCGAAAACTACGAGACGCTCGTCGAGCTCTACCCGGCAGACAACGTCGGGCATGGCAATCTTGCCCTGGCGTATCTGAACACGGGCAACGTACCACGGGCCCTCGAAGAGGGCCGTTTGGCACTGGAAATGTACCCCGGTCAATGGGCAGACCGCTACAACTACGCGATGTATTCGATGTACGCAGGCGACTTCGATACCGCCGAGACCGAGGGTTCCAGAGTCGTCGAACAGGTACCGACGTTCGAGCTCGCCTTTCTACCGGTGGCTCTGTCGCGGGCGGCCCGTGACGACTATGACGGCGCTCTCGCCGTCTACAACCAACTCGCCGCGACGAGTCCTTACGGAGCCTCGCTGGCCAGCTATGGCAAGGCGGATCTAGAGATGTACCGCGGTGGCTTCCGACGAGCACTGGAGATTCTGGAAGAGGCGATCGCCCTGGACGAGGAGGCCGGAAGCACCGGCATGCTGGCTCAGAACTACGTCGCCGCAGCCGAGGCCTATCTGGTGCTCGGCGAGAAGAAGCAGGCCCTGGAGGCTGCCCGCAAGGCCGCAGAGCTCAGCTCCCACGAGAGCGTGCTCTTTCCTGCAGCTCTGATCCTCCTCGGGGCCGGCTCGGTAGCAGAGGCCGAAGCCATTGCGACAGATCTCGATAATCGGCTTCAGACCCTGACCAGCGCCTATGCCCGACTCATCGAAGCCGAGGTGGCGACGAGTCAGGGCGAGTACGCCACGGCCATCGAGAAGTTCCGCGACAGCATCGAACACAGAGACACATGGTTCGCTCGGTTTCTTCTCGGCAGGCTCTACGTCGACCGGGAGCTCTACCCGGAGGCGATGGCGGAGCTCGACCTCGCAGTCGAGCGCCATGGCGAGGTGACCGACGTCTTCTTCTACGACGCGCCGAGCCTTCGCTACCTGCCGGAGGCCTACTACTGGCTGGCTCGCGCGCAGCAACCGATCGGAGTCGCCGAAGCGCGAGAGAACTACGAGTGGTTCCTCGAGCATCGCACCGAGGCCGACTCACCCGACCCCCTCGCCGCCGATGCCAGCCAGCGATGGAGCTCCCTGGGAGTCGCCGAGACCGGCTAGCTCGGGATCCACAAGGCAAGAAAACGCCCCGACCGCCGTGCGGCGGTCGGGGCGTTCTGCGCAAGGACGATTCCCGAGGTCCTTCCTACGGCCGACCTACCTCTTGATCTTGAAGAGGAAGGGGCCGTCCAACTGCCCGGTCAGGCCGCTGAGGGTGTAGACGTTGTAGCACTCATTGACCGTCAGCTCGTCCGTATCCACGTTCAGCTGATGGATGTCCCGGTTCTCGTCGTACTGGTAGGTGCTGTTGCCCGGGGTCAAAATCGTCACCAGTCCATTGATCTCCTCACCCGTTTGGCAATTCACCCCACTGTGCAACCTGACCTCTGGCAGAATGTCTCGACTGTCGATCACCAGACCGGTCACCCGATCGGCATACTGCCAGCGCACCGGGAAGGCACTGCCCCTCTTGATCGAGTACGGCGGTGACGGCGGCCTCCAGGGACTCAACAGGCCGATATGCAGGTACGGCAGGCCGATGTTCACTGTCGCCACGTTGGAATCCGCGGTGCCGTCGTTGGCCACGTACGTGAAACTGTCCCCTCCGTAGATGCCGGTATCCGGCGTGTAGGTAAAGCTCCCGTCCTCGTTCAGGATCAGCGAGCCGTTTTCAGGCGCGTCGACGAGGACAGCCGTCAGGCTGTTGCCCTCGACCGGATCGGAGTCGTTGCAAAGCACTCCCTCCGGCTCTGCCCCGCATTCCGCCGGGACCACCAAGGAGACTCCCTCCGCAAATACATAGCTATCGTCGTTCGCCACCGGCACGTCATTGACCGCATTGATCGCGATCGTCACCGTAGCCACGTTGGACTCGTCGAAGCCGTCACTCGTCTTGTAGGTGAAGCTGTCCAAGCCGTTGTAGTCCGCATTCGGCGCGTAGGTGAACGAGCCGTCGCCGGCCAAGTTGAGGGTACCGTTCGAAGCGCCCGAGACCAGGATCGCCCCGGTCAGGTCGTCCGCGGGATCGGTATCGTTGCCGAGGACACCAGGCGCAACGACCGTCAGCCCTGTGTCTTCATCCGTGGTGTAGGCGTCGTCGTTGGCGGTCGGCGCGGCGTTCGCCACGACCACGTCCAACGAGCCCCTACCGTCGAGCCCTCCACTATCGACAATCGTCACAGTGATCGTGTAGGTGCCGTCGTTGGCGTAGGTATGGACGGCGGTCGAGTCACAGTCCTCAGGAGTGACACTGGAATCGCACGTGTTCCCATCGCCGAAATCCCAGATGTAGGTGTACCCATCGCCGGTGTCGCCGGGATCGTCGAAGGTCACGGTCAACGTGACCGGTTCGCCCTCTCTGGCGTCGGCTATCGCTCCGATCTCGATGTTGCTCGGGGCCACGTTCTCCGGGATCACCGTGATCGGACCGCCCCGGATGAAGTTGTCGTCCTCGACAAGCTCGGAGACGACCCGTTCGTCGTCGACGTAAACCCAGAGGTAATAGGTACCGACGCCATTGTCGGGCCGGGGAATGTCGAGGGGAATCGTCAACACACGGGGCTCCGCGAGCTCGGGGGGGTCATCCGGCTCGAGAGGATCTTCGATGGCCATCGAGTAGAGCAGCTCGGTCTCCGCACCGCTCGTGTCGATCGTGCCGTCCTCGTTGCGCGGCAGGGCTTCCACCGTGTCCGCCGAAGAGATGTAGTAACCGATCCGGTGCTCGCGCGCCGGTTGCGTGCCGACATTGGTGACGTCGAGCGAGACCGTGGGAAACGTCACCGTGCCTCCGGCCCGTACCGTGGTCGGTTCCACAATCGCAGTCTCCGAGTCGGGAACCAGATCCGGTCCGTCCTGGGCGAAGGCACAGTCATCGGGCGAGTCCGGACCCGTGCACCAGTAGTCGGCCACGATGACGCTGGGCGGGGTGGCAATACCTGTGATGTTGCCATACGGATCCCAGATCGGATCGAGATCGGGGCCATTCGGAGTGATTTGGTACGAGCGGATGGTGATCGTGAGCTGGCCCGGCTCACGCGGCGCGAACAGCGTGCACTCACCGAAGCGTCCGCCACCGGTCACCGGATCGCAGCCCTCCGGCTCCATGAAATCGAGGGAGAGCGGTTGGCTACCGCCGGCAGCCGTCAGATCGGAGGACAGAGTGAAGGTCGTGTTCTGGATGAGCGTGTCCGACAGCGTCGCGTTCCGTGGCACCGGATTCCGCGGCACCGGATTGCGCGGCACCGGGTTGCGCGGCACCGGGTTCTGTTCTTCTGGACCACCTTCAATGTCGCCTGTAATGTGGCCGATGAGCGTGCCGAGCGGCAGATTGCTCGGATCGCAGTCTCCCGAGACCTGGCGCAGCACCGAGGGCTTGGTGATGAAGACCTGGAAGATGTAGTCGTCCTGGAACGCCTTGTCGATGTTCGGGATCGTGAGGTAGGTCCCAGTGTCGTCCGCGCTGGCGGTCGTCACGGTCCAGGAGTAGTCGATCACGTCGTAGACTAACTCCGGATCTCCTGTGGCGTCGTTCCTGGGCACCGGATTCCTGGGCACCGGGTTACGCGGCACCGGGTTACGCGGCACCGGGTTGCGCGGTACCGGGTTCACCGCCACCTGCGAGGACTGATACCTATAGTCCAGCACTGACGTGCCGGGCGGCGCGAAGGCCGGCGCGTTGAAGGTCATCGAGCCTGCGAGCCCACCGTCGACCGGAACACACTCGAACTCTGTACATGACTCCACTTCGACGACCTTGACCGTGAAGGGCAGGTCGTCGAAGGCGAAGACGTTGAGCGAGCTGCTCGAGTAGGGCAGGATCGTGACCGCACCCCCCAAGACCGGAAAACCGTAGTCCCCGAGATCGTCCTTGGCGAAGGAGGGTGGGTCTATCGAGTTGATCTCGTCGTACTCGATGGTGAGCTCGAACTGGCGCTCCTCGGCGGTATTGTTCCAGACAGTCATCGGGAACTCGATGACCGGTGGCTCGAAGG
>CAMYLC010000013.1 GCA_947259195.1 Thermoanaerobaculia bacterium
ATCAACCTCGGTGTTCTGCTGAAGGTCGTCTGGAGCTTCTACTTCGGTGGAGATACCGCTTGGAGCATCATCCCGGCTGTCAGCATTGGAGTTCTTGTGGTCAACGGCGTCATGCTGGTCGCTTACCGAAGGCTGCGCCGGGCTGGCTCCTCGTAACCTCCTCCAGTTCGGCAAGCACTCAGCGTCTTGACGTCGCCTGGACGGCATGGACAGCCTTGCGTTGTCAAGGCGTCTTCCTAACGGTATTGCGCCGAAGCCGTGCTCCGAGGACCGTCGTGGGTATTGGACCGCACGACGGGACACGGCTCAAGGTCGTCGAACGGAATGCAAACCGGATCTTGCACCGCCTGCCTGACGGCACCCAGGCGCAGGTCCGGCGCCATGCCGACGCTCGGCATGGGTTCGACTTCACCGAGGAGCCGGAGGTCTGTCGATCGATGGTGGAATAACCGTCGGACGGAATCCGTGCGCGGGTGAAGAAGCGCGGGAGGAGCTCTTTGCTTTCCTGAGAAGGCAGCCACCAGACTAGCGACGACTGTCTCCGCTGCGAAGCAGATGAGTCGGCGACGGTCTAAGCAGGAGGCCTGTCGGCTGCTCTGAAAGCCGCGCCGCTGGGTAGACATGGAGGACGTCGGCGAGGTGGCTGAGGAGCTTCCGCTTTAAGTCTCGCAGTCGCCCATAGTCGGCACCGAACTGAGTGTGAAGCGCCTCCCACGGGATGAGGCACGGCTTCCTCAAGTAGCTCATCCGGTAGGTGAGCCAGGAGTAGAGGTCGAGGGCCATCGGTGAGCCCTTGAGAGCTTTGAGCGCTCGAAGATCAATAGGCACAGCGTGGGCGACGAGCTCATCGTAGAACTCGGCGCTGAGGACGACGATCGATGTCCACAGCGGCCGCTGCTTCGGATCTCGAGGCGACCACCAAAGCTGGTGCTTGTGCGCGATGGTGTAGCCGAAGCCGGCGGCGCGGCCTTCTTTCTCGTCGGCGTAGCTGCAGCGGATCGTGGTGATGAAGAGTCGGTGGAGTTGATCTCGGAGCCGCGAGGTCGTGCCGCGTTTGCCGGTGATCGGTGTGAGTCCCAGCTTGTACATGAAGCTCGAGAAAGTCGGGCCAAGCTCGATTTCCCAGCTTCTCGTCCGGACCGCTTCGGTCGAAAGCCAGGCTAGTGCGAGTCGCGGATACGAGCCAAACGGCAGTCCCACCGACGGGGGAGCGTTCATGTAGAGGGTGAAGCGGCCGTTGACGCGCTCGAATTCATGGGTCTTCGGCCGGCTGTGGGGGAGGGTGGCCTGGACGAGGATCCTGGCCATGAAGCCGAGAGCGCCGGCAGCGCGAGCCTCTTCGGCTTCGATAGCGAGCGCTTCTTGGGCTAGCTTCTGGGACTTCGTACGCCGTTTGGGACGGGTGTTCCAAACAGTCCGGTCCAGGACCTCCCCGAGGCGATGCGGACGGTTGTCAGCACGCGTCAGGGCGAAAGCCTCAGGCGGCTAAGCTCATGTCCCTCAGTGAGTTAAAGGATTCGAGTTGGGCGAAGACGGTGTTCCAAATCTCTCCCGTTGGGGACATCTACGCCTCTTTCAGGCGCCCCTTCAGTCTATGGTCCCTCGCCTGAGCGCCCCGAATAGAGCATCGATGGCCTCGGCGAGGCTGCGCTCGCCGTCGAGATAGGCGGGAAAGGAGCTTTCGGCCGCCCTACGAAAGGTACCTCCTTCGTAGAGCCCCTGGGCGTAGAGGTACGGTGTGTACGCGGGCTCGCCGGCATCCTCCAGCGTACGGCGTACGACCTCGCCTGTCAGGTAGAAGTTGACGGCGTGTTTCAGGTCGCCATGAAAGGGGTTACCGAGTCGCTCGGTGGCCTCTTCGAGGGCGGTGGAAAGCGAAGTTCTGCGGCCGGTCAGGAAATGCGCGGCCTCGTGCAAGACCATCTCGAGCGCTGCCCGGTCTTGATAGCCGGGGTTGGAGCTCGACACCAGGATGTGGCAGCCGGTCGGCACAAGGTTGAGAGTGTTGGCACCTGCCCAGTTGGCAATCTCGACGACGTCGACGGGAATCGGAAGGTCGGGCCAGGGTGTCTGGTAGACGCTTTCCAAACGGGCCGCGAGAGCCTCCTCGTGCTCCGCCATGAGTCCGGTGACACCTACGATCCAGCGACGATTCGCCTTGTCCCGGGTCGGCCAGATGCAGGCCTCGTAGGCCGGGGCGGCAGCTTCCCGGAAACCCCGCGCCATTCTCACGAGGTCTCGCTCTTCGGGCTGATCCCACTCGTTGTCAGCCACGATGCCCGCCAACTCGAGCCGCGGGACCATCTGTTCGCGATCAAAAAACTCCACCGGAGAGATGATCTCGGCGTAGGAGTCCACCGTCAGATTCCAGGCGGCGCGCTCGGCTGGCGGCAGCCCGTCGAGGCAGGCGGCCTCCGTGTCGCTACCGAAGGGTCCGGGCTTGGCCTGTCGTTTTGCTTTGCCAGCGGCGATCAGTCGGTCGTTCAGGTTGGTTTCGAGATCGCTGAAGAACGCAAAGTGCAGAGTCACAGCCACCGGCTCTCTCGACGGGGACTCCGCCATGCCCGGCGCAATGCAAAGAAGGGCGGCCAGGACGAATCCTGCGACATGACGTGAATGGGAGAGCATGACGAACGATGTTACCTTGCGGCGGGAAAGGAGGCCTGGCATGAACCTATCCACTCGCCGAGGTACCCGCGGCCAGCGGGTACCAGGAAGGTGGTCACGCCCGCGACTTGGTCGTCGTCACCGTGTGAGCGATCCGACTTGCTCGCGCTGGAAGACGAACGCAACCTGTCGCCCCAGGGCGCGTACTACCTTAGGACCACTTATGAAATCGAAGATCCTCCGAGGCCTCCGCAGTGTGGCCGCTGTTTTGGCCGGCTTTGTGGTCATTGTTGTCGGGACGATCTTGACTTTCGAGGTCGTGCTAGGAGGAATCGGCTTCTACAAATCCAGCCCAACCGAGTTGGTGATCGCGACCATCGGCGCTCTCGCCTCAGGTCTTGCCGGCGGCCTCGTGGCGGCCAGGCTGGCCGGACGGAATCCGCTGTGGCACGCGGCCGGCCTGGCCGTTCCCATCGGACTCGACACTGCCAGCTTCCTTGCTTCGAGAGGTCCGGCATCCGATCCGTTGTGGTTCGATCTCGGAGGCAGCGCCACGCTGGTGCTCGGCGCCCTGATCGCGGGCTACCTCGTGCAGACCAAAGGCCGCTCGCGCAAGACCTCTCCCGAGCCGGGTTAGCTGCCGTCTGTGAAAGATGCTCCTGTAAACTCGGAATGAAAGGAGCCCCCGATGCAGAGAGACCACACCTACCGCCGGCAGACCGTTCTGATCGCCTTTGTTCTTGCCGCTGTGCTCGCCTTATCGGAGCCGGCCGCGGCCCAGGAAGACGAGGCCACCGAGCGCCAGGACACGCTCCCCAGTCCGGTGATCGAGCTGCAACGGGAGGCGGGCGATGGGCCGGGCCAGGAAGTGACGGTTCTCCTGGACGAGAGTCACTTGAAGTTGGCTGTCTTGACCCTACGCCAAGGAACGGTTCTTCCCCCGCACAGCGCGCCCGTGCCGACGACGATTCAGGTGCTGCAGGGAGCGGGAGTCATCCACGTCGATGGGAAGCCGATTCGAGTGGCCGAAGGGGAGCTCTTGCCGCTACGAGCGGGAGCCGACCACGACGTCCAGCCGGATGAGGGTGGCGACATGGTGCTTCTGGTCCACTACCTTCGCGGCGGCGGATCGACAATGCACCACGACGATGAGCACTAAGCGAGCGGCTTTGGCCCTCTGGTGTACCGACGCAACCTGGTTCGACGGGGCTATCGAGGCAATGCAGACAATTCTCAGTCCGCTGAAGCCAGCGCTTCGAGCTCCTTGCGGGCGTTGACGTACTCGGGGTGATTCTCCAGAGCCCGTTGAAGGCTGGCACGGGCGCCCTCCAGGTCTCCGTTGGCGCGGCGAGCCAGGGCCAGCATGTAGTGGGCGCTGTGGTAGTCGGGATAGGTTCCGACGTACATCCCGTAGAGTCCGAGCGCGGTCGCCAAACGCTCCGGGTCAGTGCTGAAGCCGTCCTCGCCGTAGAGGAAGCCGTACCCGACGAAGAACGGGGTGTACTGGCTGAAGAGAAACTCACCGGGCCGCTCCTGGCGGACCCGATCAAAGATCTCACGCGCCGCCGCCGCGTCTCCCGAGAACAGTGCCTGCTCCAGCGACACAACCTTTTCACCCAGCACGGCGTAGTCCCGCTCGAGATCCTCGAGCATGGAGTCGAGCTGCTGTCGCGGATACCAGCGGCCATCGAGCATGACGCCTGAGAGCTCACGCAGAACGGAGACATCCTTCAGCGAGGATTCATTCACAGCTCGGCCACCTGTTCTGTCGTACAATTTCGCCCGCAGGTTTCGAGCTTCGCCCAAGCCACGAAGCGAGTTTCTCGATCTAGGGTCCGGCGTGTATCGGATCTGTGGGGCCTTGACGAATGGATAGATCTGCAACACTGCAGGAAATCGGAGAGCGGTTTGGTCAACTGGCGGAGCACTGGCCGGACATGGTCTACCGCATGTCTCTACCAGATGGCAGCTATGAATACGTCGGCCGTGCATCGACCGAGATCTTCGGATATACGCCGGAGCAGTTCTTCAACTCCCCGCAGCTCATTCGCGAGGTAATCCATCCCGAATGGACCGAATACTTCGATGAGCAATGGGAGGCACTGCTTGCCGGAGAAGTGCCGCCCTTCTACGAGTACCAGATCATCCATGGGAGGTCCGGCGATACCCGCTGGGTAATGCAGCGCAATCTGCTGGTTCGCGACGATCACGGCCGGCCGGTGGCCATCGAAGGCATTGTCACGGACCTGACCGAACGCAAGCAGGCCGAGGAAGCGCTGCGAAACGAGAGGGAGTTGACCGACGCGGCGTGGGATGCCCAGCGGGACACTTTCTTCCTCTTTGAAACTGGCACAGGAAGGGCTGTTCGGTGGAACCGGGCGTTCCGGGAGATCACGGGATATACGGATGAGGAGATCGCCGAGATGCCGGCGCCGACCTCATACTACGGTCCCGAGGATCTCGAGAAGGCCCAAGGCTTTCTTCAACAACTCGGCAAGGCGAAGACCGGCAGAATAGAGCTGGATCTGATCTGCAAGGACGGTCGCAAGGTTCCCACCGAGTACAACGCCTCTGTGGTTCGGGACAAGGATGGCGCGCCGAGATTCCTGATCTCCGTCGGCAGAGATATATCGGAGCGGAAGAGAGCCGAAAAGGAAGTGCGAATGCACCGGGAGCGCATGGCGGGCTTCATGGATTCCGCGTCAGAGAGTTTCCACCTCGTGGACTCGCATCTCGGAATTATCGAGATCAACGAAAGAGCCATGCAAGCGCTCAGAGGAATCGTGCCGGGGATTGAGACCAAAGAGGATGTCGTCGGCAGAACGTTGGTCGATGTTTATCCGTTCATGCAAGGTGAAGGCGGAGAATCGCAATTCAGGAACGTCGTCGAGACCGGGGAGTCCATAAAGTTCGACGGCGCTGCCGAACATCCAGTTCACGGAGCCGTGTACATGACGGTGCAAGCCTTCAAGGTAGGCGACGATCTCGGGATCATCGCGACCGACATCAGCGATCGCAAACGGGCGGAGGAAGAGCGCCTGGACCTCGAGCGACAGATGCAGCACGCCCAGAAGCTCGAAAGCCTGGGCGTCCTGGCGGGCGGCATCGCCCACGATTTCAACAATCTGTTGGTGGGGGTTCTAGGGGGTACGGATCTGGCGCTGCAACATATCACCCCGACATCACCCGCTCGAGAACTCCTGGAGGACGTGACGAAGGTGGCCCACCGGGCTGCTGATCTCGCCAACCAGATGCTCGCCTATTCGGGCAAGGGGCGATTCGTCGTCGAGCCTACCGATCTTTCGGTGCTGGTCAAGGAGATGTTCCAACTGATTGAAGCTTCGGTTTCGAAAAAATGCCGCATCGCCTACGAGTTGGACGACGATCTTCCGGCTACCGAGGTCGATGTGACCCAGATCCGCCAGATAGCGCTCAATCTGGTGATGAATGCGGCAGAAGCGATCGGAGAGGGGGTTGGCACGGTCGCGCTCGCGACGGGCTCTATGCAGTGTGATCGGGAGTATCTTGCAAGGGCGCACCCGGGCAACCAAGTCGAGGAGGGTCGTTACGTCTACCTGGAAGTGAAGGACAGCGGAGCCGGTATGGACAGCGAGACTGTGCAAAGGATCTTCGACCCCTTCTTCACCACCAAGACCACCGGTCACGGACTTGGACTGGCGGCAGCTTTGGGTATCGTCCGTGGCCATCAGGGCACCATCAGGGTGGAGAGCGAGCCGGATTGTGGCACGACGATGACCATCCTCTTGCCGGCGAGCGAAAAGACTGCGCTCAATCGAACCAGAGCGGTGGAGGAGCAAGGCGACTGGCAAGGTAGCGGACTCGTCCTCCTGGTCGATGACGAGGAAATGGTGCGCACCGTCGCCGAGGCAATGCTCATCAGGCTGGGGTTCGAAGTACTGGTGGCGAAGGATGGCCGTCAGGGCGTTGAGGTATTTCGCCAGCATGCGGACGATATCGTTCTGGTCGTCCTCGATATGACGATGCCGGAAATGAACGGCGACGACGCGTGCCAGGAAATTTTGCGGATCAAGAGAGAGGCGAGGGTCCTGCTCTCGAGCGGCTACCACGAACAGGACGTAACAGGAAAGTTCGTTACCAGTGGCCTCGCCGGTTTTATTCAGAAGCCGTACCGACTTGATGCGTTGGCCCAGACGATTCGAGAGATTCTCGACTCTTGAGGACTCGAGCCTCCCGACCCTGAGCCCGCGCGAGCCGGAGTGGTTGGGGAGCTCTTTCGGCAGGAAAGACCTGATCCCCGGCCGTTGGTATTTGTGATTGAATCCGGGGAATGACGGCAGAGTCACCATCCATCGCAGCCGAGTCTGGGTCAGTCGACTCGACCCAGGGCAAGCTCGGTACGTTCGCCGGGGTGTTCACGCCCAGCGTACTGACCATCCTGGGCATCATCCTCTTCCTGCGGATGGGCTACGTGGTTGGAGCTGCGGGCCTCACCCGGGCTCTGATCATGGTGCTGATGGCCAACGCCATCTCGATCCTGACCAGTCTGTCGCTCTCGGCGATCGCGACCAATCTGCGAGTCAAGGGAGGCGGCGACTACTACCTCATCTCCCGCACGCT
>CAMYLC010000014.1 GCA_947259195.1 Thermoanaerobaculia bacterium
GGGTTCTCCTCCCGGGGATCCATGTAAAGGTCGTAGTAGGCCTCAGGCATACCCGAGGCGGCGACATCGCCAGCGCCGATCCAGTGGCGCTTGTAGCGCCCCTTGACCGTTGCGCCGAGCTCGTGGCCCGCGTAGATGTGAACGTAGTCCCGCCGACTGTGGGTGTCACCTTCGAGCAGTAAGGCCGTCTGGTCGAGACCGTCGATGATCCGGTCGGTCGGAAGGTGTTCGGTCGCCGCGGCCAGTCGGGCGAACGTCGTGTAGAGGTCGGTTACGTGGATAATGTCGCCGACGACTTGCCCAGGCTCGATTACCCCAGGCCACCAGGCGAAGGCCGGTGTACGGACGCCACCCTCGGTAAAGTCGCCTTTGCCCCCTCGATACAGCATCGGCAGCATGCCCCAGCCCGGCGGTGGGCTGTGCACCATCGGCCCGTTGTCCGCCATGGCGATGACCAACGTGTTGTCGGCTACCCCGAGCTCGGTGAGCTCGTCCATCAGTCGCCCGATGAAGGCATCGAACTTCGGGAACGCGCCCGCCACCTTGAGCCCAGCGACACTGCGCTTCGGAATCTCGGGTGCGAGGAAGTTGAGGAAGTTCGGCCAGTACTGGGCGTGAAACGGTTTCCCAGAGCCCGCGTTTTCTCGAATGAACTTGGTAATGCGCTCCTCGCACTCCGTGTCCAACTTCTCGAAGCACTCGTTCGAGGTACCGCACCACTCACGGCCCTGTTCACCCTTCTTGCCTTCGATACTCTGCACCCAGCCCTCGGGTACCAGACCGGGATCGTCGAGTTGGTATGGATCCGGAGGATAGATCTCGGGGTGCAAACCGAGCACGGCGTTGGCCGCATTACCCATCGGGCTGTAGAGCGAGGTGAGCTGGTTCATTGGTGTGAACAGCGCCTCGTCGAAGCCCTGGTTGTGCAGATAGCTCTCCTCGATGTCCCCCAGATGGCCCTTGCCGCAGAAAGCGGTTGCATAGCCAGCCCCTGAAAGCACTTCGGCGATGGTGACCTCTTCGGAGCGCAACCCCGAGAACTCGTGAGGCATACCGACCACGCCCATGCCGTGGCGCACGGGAATCCGACCGGTCAGGACCGCCGCGCGAGTCGGCGTGCAGGAGGGCTCGGTGTACATGCGAGTGAAATTCATGCCCTCGCTAGCCATCCGATTCAAGTTCGGGGTCTCGTAGCCGAAGTTCTTCTGCAGGGCGGGGAACCCGACGGCACCGAAAGCCGTGTCATCCCAGAGGACGTAAACGATGTTCGGCGGTTGACCGTGCTTTGCACGCAGCGCGGCCAGCTTGGCGTCGAGCACTCCGTCTTCGGCTGCCCATCTCTCACCGTTCTGCGCCTCCAGGATGTAGTACTCGGCGTCGTGGACGATGTCTGCGGCGTGGGCTGTGCCCGCAATACTGTAGAGAGCGGCGATCGACAAGAGGACACCTGCCGTAGTCAGTTGGTGGAATCGTTTCATGGCTACCTCCAGGGGAGAGTTGTGTGCGCTGCTTCTACTGGTCTCGGCTCAGTTCCACGCGGGAGTCCCGGGAGCGCTTCAGAAGCTGATGTGCCGTCGCGGAAAGTGAGAGTCCTGCGCCTTTTGCCTCCCGGCGCAAGCTCTCGAGCTCCTCATCCGTGAGAAAAGTCACCAGCCGGTTGGGCCGCGCTTTCTCACGGGGCAGAGGTGGTCGGCCAATGCGGGGCCGCGTTCGAAGCTCAGACAATCAGGCTCCTGTTTCGCTTCAGGGAAATATCCGATGGCTTGACGAGCCAGACCGGCGATTTACATTGCCGGTATTGTCATAGAAAATGTGCAGGCAGCAACATCAAGAATCGGCACGAGTACCCGAGAATGGCAGAGTTCATCGTGCAACAGCCCCCGGTATTTCACCTGAAGGCGAAATTTCACGACTTCGATGAGATCGCTGAAACGGTCGAGGGCTGGGACCTCGACTGGTTGCAACTCGACCGGGGTCGGCTCGAGGCGAGCATGCAGCAAATCGGCTCCCCGTCGTGGCTTCTCACCCGGGTCAGCTTCAGTCGCCAGTTCCACCAGCGAGGGGGAACCCCAGCCGGTTTCCTGACCTTTGGAATTCCGGGGCGGGTAGTCGAGGAGATCAACTGGTGTGGTCAGAGTGCCGACGGTAGCAACTTGATGGCTTTCCGCCCGGGCGGCGAGTACGAGTCGATGTCTTGGCCCGGCTTTGGTGCCAACACCCTCTCGTTCTCGGAAGACCTGTTGGATGATGTCGCCCGCTCTCTCGACCTGCCTCGAGTCCGGAGGCTGCTAGGCGGGTCCCATCAGGTGTTCGTCTGTGATCCAGTGCTCTTGGCGAGAATGAGAGAGAAGCTACGGTCGGTCTTTCACACCGTGGCTAGTGAGCCCTCCTCTCTATCGAAACCCGAGTATCGACGCGAGATCGAGATCGAGTTGCCGCAGCTACTCCTGCAGATTGTCACCAGGGGAGAGGAGAGTCAGCGTAGGCGGTCGTCTGCAGTGCGAAGCAGGGCAACCCGACAAGCCCTGGCCTTGATTGCCGAGGTGTCGGAGGAGCCTCTGACCGTGCAAGAGATCTGCAACGCAGTTGGTGTCAGTGAACGGACGCTTCGCTATTCATTTCGCGAGCAGCTCGACGTCAGTCCGAAGCAGTACCTGCAGTCGGTGCGTCTGCACGGCGTGCGTCGTGACCTCTTGTGCTCGGAGCCGGGCGACAAGGTTGCCGATGTCGCCAACCGATGGGGCTTCTGGCATATGGGACAGTTTGCCGCCGACTATCGCCGCCAGTTCGGTGAGCTGCCGTCAGAAACCGTCACTTCCCGCTAACCTCAACCCCCCTGATCGACAGTTCGCCGGGTCGCGCCAGAATCGGCTGGCACCTCGAAGATGAAGTGAGTGGAGCGACAAGCTCTTCATGGCCTCGTCCTGGCCATTCGGGTGGAGCAGGAGATCCATTTGACACTGAAAACGACGGCGACAATGCGATGCTTGAGCGATTCAACGAATCGGCTGGCACCCCTGAGTTGGGAAGTCGCTCGAGCAAGAAGGTGCCGGTAGAACACGTCCTATGTTGTGGAGGGTGAGCTTAAACAGCACTAAAGTGCTATAGTGCTTTTATGGCACCCTCGTTCAAGCAGGTCCGAGTCAATATCTACCTGGATGATCCAGATATGAAGCGTGAGATCAAGATCGCTGCTGCCAATCGTGGAGTCACACAGAGCGCGTATTGTGTTCAAGCGATTCGGCAGCGGTTGGAGAGAGAGCGCACCGTTGAAACGGCGTCGGACGCGAAACATCGACGGCGAGAGGTTGCGGAGGCCCTCGACCAACTGCAAGCCGAGATCGGGCCCGTGGGGATTCCCGTTCGAGAATTGATCGACGAAGGCAGGCGAGGGTGAACGAATCGAGTCGAGAGCCCAGATATCTGGTAGTGGACGCCAGTGTCTCTCTGAAATGGGTCCTGGACGATGAAGACGGCGTGGCTCCGTCGATTGAGCTGAGGAATGAGGCGGTTAGGGGCCAGGTGCAGATGGTGGCCCCTTCCCTTTGGATGTACGAAGTGACGAATGCACTTGTCGTTGCCTACTTGAAGGGCCGAGTCGATCTTCAGCAAAGCGGTCTGGCGCTGGCACTCCTAAAGAATCAAGGAGTTCGTCTGGCGGATCCTGAACCGATGGACTGCCTCGAGATCGCTACGAGCTTCGAGATCAGCGGCTACGACGCGGCCTATCTTGCGCTCGCCGAAACACTGGAGACAGAGCTTTGGACTGGCGATCGACGACTATTCGAAAAGGTCCGCGGACGATCGGATTTCGTCCGCTGGATTGGCGACTACGGCACCTCTGGCTGAAGAGATCCGCTGGAACAGTGCCGGCGGGGGCAAGACCCCCCCTACAGTCCTGACGCACCGCTGTTGGAGGTTGGTATGAGGGTCACCAGGGGGCTTTCCTCCCTTCCGCTGCAAGAACCCCCTGGAAACCCTCATACCAACCTCGACAAGCCATGAAGGTTCGGCACAGGACTAGAGGAGGACAACCGGCGGTATCGCCGGCCGTCTCGATACCCTGCGCCCTCAAGCCCCTACGCCCCTAGTTCCTCAATGGCTTGCCCGTCTTGAGCATATGGGCCATGCGGGCTTGGGATTTCTCCTCCCCCGCCAGACTGACAAAGACCTCGCGCTCGAGGTCCAGCAGGTACTGCTCGTCGATGGGCTCTTTGCCGCCGCCGCGGCTACCGCCCGTCAGCACGTGGGCCAGCCCGTTGGCGATATGCGCGTCGTGCTTCGAGATCTTGCCAGCCAGCTTGTAGCCGGTAATGGCACTCTTGATGGCCAACTTGCCGCCGGTGCCGGGGAGCTTCAGCTCGGGGGGCTCCGGCGGCTGGTAGTCGTCGGTCGCCAAGGTCAACACAACCTCCTTGGCCAGTCCGATCTGGTGATCGCGAGAGAGCACTATGAGGTTGTCTTCGCGGAGATAGCCGAGCTCTTTGGCCTCCTCGGCCGAGCCCGAGATCTTGGCGAAACCAATGGTCTCGAAGGCCTTCTGGACCGGTGCCATGGGCCCCAGCTTGGCCGCCGGCATCTTCTCCAGGAAATGCTCGAGAACCCGCAAGTTACCGCCGGCTCCAGGAATGAGCCCAACCCCCACTTCGACTGCTCCGCAGTAGAGCTCCGCCAGGGCGACGATCTGCCGACAAGGAGCGATCATCTCGAAACCACCGCCCAGGGTCAGGCTGAAGGGTGCGGCCACGACGGGGAAAGGCGCGTATTTGATGAACTGCCCGAGATCCTGAAACGCCTTGGAAACCTGGTCGAGCACGTCGAACTGCTTGCTCTTGGCCAGCTCGAGAATCAGGGCCAGATTGGCGCCGGCACAGAAGTGGGTCCCCTGATGGGAGAGCACGAGACCCTTCATCCCTTCGCTCTGGGCTACTTGCAGGGACTGCTGCAGGATGTCCAGGATGCCGCCGTCGATGGGGTTGAGCTCCGGCTGCAAGGCGGAGTGGAACTCCACGCAACCCACACCGTCACCGAGATCGATCAGGGAGGCGCTCCAGTTGCGCAACAGCTCGCGCCCACGGGCTCTCTCGTCAGCCAGCACGATGACCCCGGGCTCTGCGGCTTGGGGTTGCAGGGCTTTGGAGTCGAGATCGAAGAACTGAGGATCACCGGCGGTGTCACGCTCGTAGAACGAGGTGGCGCCGCTCGCCAGCAGGTTCTGCACGAAAGCAGGTATGGCCTTGCCCTCGTGTTTCATCCGGCGGACGGATTTCTCGACGCCAATGGCGTCCCAGGTCTCGAAAGGACCCATCTCCCAGCCGAAGCCCCAGCGCATGGCGCGGTCGATCTCCACGATGTCGTCGGCGATCTCACCCACCCGGTTGGCGGCGTAGGCCAGCACACCGATGGTCAGCTCCCAGGCGAACTGGCCGGCCGCGTCGGGGTTGTAGACCAGAGCGTGGAGCTTCTTGCCGAGGTCGGTGTGGCGGCGGGCCACGCCGATGCCATCCATTCGAGGCTTGGTCTTCGGGTTGTACTCGAGCTTCTCGAAGTCGAGGGCGAAGATCTCCTTGCCCTCCTTCTTGTAGAAGCCCTGCCCCGACTTCTGCCCCAGCCACTCGTTCTCCAGTAACTGGCCGAGCACCGCCGAGACCTGGAAAAGGTCCCGAGACTCGTCGTCCAGACACTGGTCGTAGGCTGTCTTGGCAACGAAAGCCAGCGTGTCGAGGCCGACCAGGTCGGCGGTCCGATAGGTGGCCGACTTCGGCCTCCCCATGACCGGTCCCGTGATTGCGTCGACCTGCTCGACCGATAGCCTCATCTCCTCGGTGAGCTTGAGCGCCAGCATCATGCCGTAGATGCCGATGCGGTTAGCGATGAAGTTGGGCGTGTCTTTGGCTTCGACCACGCCTTTGCCCAGCTTCTCGCTCAGGAAGGTCTTCATTCCGGCGTAGATCTCAGGATCGGTATCGACGCCCGGCACGAGCTCCACGAGTCGCATGTAGCGAGGCGGGTTGAAGAAGTGGGTGATGAGGAAGCGCTTCTTCAAGCCGTCATCCATGGCCTCCACCAGGCTTGCCAGGGGCAGACCGGACGTGTTGGAGCTCAGGATTGCCTCAGGCTTGAGATGGGTCTGGAGCTTGCCGTAGAGGTCGAGCTTCCAATCGAGCCTCTCGGCGATGGCCTCGATGACCCAATCACACTCGGCCACCAGCTCGAGGTGCTCTTTGTAGTTGCAGGGCTTGATCTTCTTGGCGAAGCGCTTGTGGTAGAAGGCGGCCGGCTTGGCCTTGAGGGCGCCGGCGATGCCCTGTTCGCTCATCTCCTGCTCGAGATCGAACAGCAGCACCTCGAATCCGGCGCTGGCGAAGAATGCCGCCAGCTGGCTTCCCATAACTCCGGCGCCGCAGACGCCGATGGTGCGAATCTCCGACATTCTTAACCCCTTTCAATCACGGTGGCGATACCCTGACCCGTTCCGATGCACATGGTGGCTAGACCGCGCTTGCCATCGTGCTGCTCGAGAACGTTGATCAGGGTCGTGAGAATGCGTGCTCCGGAGGCGCCCAGCGGATGGCCGAGGGCGATTGCGCCGCCGTGCAGGTTGATCTTGTCTTGCGGCCAGCCGGTCTTCTTGACCACGTAGAGCGACTGAGCTGCGAAAGCCTCGTTGAGCTCGATGGCGTCCAGGTCGTCGGCCGAGATGCCGGCGCGCTCGAGAACCTTCTCGCTGGCTGGGATCGGTCCCATGCCCATGAGTTTCCAATCGACACCGGCGATGGCCCGCGAAACGATGCGGGCCCGCACCTTCAAGCCGTACTTGCTGGCGAGCTCCTCGCTGCAGACGATGATTGCCGAGGCTCCGATGGAGATAGGGCTGGAAGTTGCCGCCGTGACGGTGCCGTCCTCGATGAAAGCTGGTTCGAGAGACTGGATCTTTTCCAGGTTGGGCTCGCGAGGACCCTCGTCGCGATCGATGATCACGCCGTCGTTGTCGATGGGTATCACCTCGTTGGCGAAGTGACCCGCCTCCCAGGCTGCAAGAGCCAGCTTGTGGGAGCGCACGGAGAACTCCTCCTGCTCGTCGCGAGAGATCTCCAGCTCATTGGCCAGGTTCTCGGCGGTCTCACCCATTCCAATGTAGTAGCCCATCTCCGCCAGCTTGGGATGAAAGGAGGGGTTGAAGCCGCCCATTGGGATGGCGAACATGTCCTCGACGCCCACCGCGATGCCGCACTCGAGGTCCCCGGCCAGCACAGCCTGGGATAGCTGGTGCACTGCGTCCATCGAGGAACCGCAGAATCGATTCACGACCTTGCCACCCGCCTCCTTCGGTAGGCCGGCGAGAAGAGCGACTCCTCGGGCCATGAGCATTCCCTGGGTGTTCTCGGGAAACGCGCAGCCCAGCACGACGTCTTCGATGGCCTCGCGCGGCAGATCGGGTTGGCGCTCGAGCAGGGCCATGACGACCTGTGCGGCGAGATCGTCGGCCCGGATTCCTATCAGATTTCCCTTCTTCACCCCCATGGGGCTGCGAACGGCATCCACGATTACGCTGGTTCGACTCATCATGATCTCCTGATCAGAAGCGGTAGGTCCCGTGGTCGTATAGGTCGTCGGTCAGTGTATGGATGTCCTGAACCGGATCGAACGGTAGATGCAGGCGCGCCAGTTCGCGATCGATGACTGGCAGAGCCCGGCTTGTCGTGGGGCTGGCGAAAAGCGTCGGTCGCAACCTGTAGACGAGGCTCCAGACATTCTCGGCGTAGAAGGCGACAACCAGCCTCCGAAGCGCCTGGAAGGTAGTGTCCGCCAGCACCTCGTCACCCAGCTGCAGCATTCGATTGATGGCTGCCGATGCGGCGAAGTAGTTGATGGCGAGGTCGGCGAGATCTTCGCCGACGATCTGGGCGTTGCGCAGATCCTGACCATAGAGGGAGATGGCCTCGAAGAGACACTTCGTGGTCAGACGGCGACCACTGTCGAGCACATCGAGCTCCCATCCCAGCGCGGCTTCTTTCGAGATCTGAGAGGCCTCCCAACTCCTGACCGCGTCCCGAAGCGGTAGCTCCTCCATCAGGGCCTTGCGCAGGTAGTAGCCGTAGATCACCATGCGGTTGATCTCGTTGGTGCCCTCGAAGATGCGATCGATGCGAGTGTCCCGATAAGCACCGGCCATCGGATAGTCCTCGGAGAAGCCGTAGCCGCCGTAGATCTGAACGCCCTCATCGGCATGATAAGCCATCGTCTCCGAGCCGAAGACCTTGCTGATCGAGGCTTCGATGGCGTACTCCTCGAGCGCCTTCATGATCTCGTTGGGATCGGACTTCTTGTCGCCGAGAGCCGAGATACGTTGGTCCATCAGACCGACCGTGCGGTAGATGACGGAGTCCAGCATGTACGTACGCACAACCATCGACGCCAGCTTCTTTCGGATGGCTTCGAAGTAGGCGATTGGCTGGCCGAACTGCAACCGCTCGAGTGCGTACTGTGTCGCCTGATTGAGGACGAGCTTGGCGCCACCCAAATCGGCGGCGCCGAGCTTGAAGCGCCCGATATTGAGGGCATTGAGCGCGATCGGCATGCCGCCGCCTGGCTCGCCGAGGAGGTTCTCCTTTGGCACCACGACGCCGTCCAGATTGAGCATTACCGTCGAAGATCCCTTGATGCCGAGCTTGTGCTCCTCGGCACCGGTGCTCAAGTTCTCGGTACCGCGCTCGACGAGAAAGGCCGTCACACCTGCACCCTCGAGATTGGCGAAGACCACGAAGAGGTCGGCCCAGGCACCGTTGGTGATCCACATCTTGGTGCCGTTGAGAACGAACGACTTGCCGTCCTCCGCCGGCTTGGCGGTGGTCTTCAAGGCAGCCGCATCCGAGCCGCTGTCGGGTTCGGTGAGCGCGTAGGCACCGAGCCATTCGGCGCTTCCGAGCTTGGGAAGGTACCGTTTCTTCTGGTCATCAGTGCCGGTATAGACGATCGGCAGGGTGCCGATACCCACATGGCAGGAAAAGGTGACGACCCAGGAGGCCGATCCACCCATGGTCAGAGCCTCGACGACCAGGGCCGATGTGGCCTTGTCAAGCTCCATTCCGCCGTACTCTTCCGGGATGTCGATCGAAGTGAGCCCGAGCTCGCCGACCTCCCGCATGAGCTCCATGGTGAGCTCCCCGTTCGGTGTCGCAAGATCGTCTTTGACTTCGTAGATCCTCTCGGCCCCGAACTCACGCACCATGCGCTCGATCTCCTGCTGCTCGTCCGAGAACTGCTCGCGGGTGAAGATCGGTTGCACGACCGGGTCGAGCAGGAACGCTCCACCCCTGGGCGGACCCTCGGGAGCGACTCCGCCCATGGAGCTCTCACTGGGAGGCTTGCTCATCTTCGGATCGGCCTTGGTCTTGGGTTTCGAAGTTGTCATGAGATCCCCTTTCCTCGCGAGCCGTGCGCTGCAACGCGGCAGGGCTTCGTGGGTTGTGCAACCAGAAGCCTCCGAGCTGCAAAGACATCCCAATTTGCAGTTCTACCGCCGCTTCTCGTCGTCATCAGCGTGAGTGGTGACCGCAGTCGTTTCCTTACTCTTTGAGCCGCGGTGCGTCAATCAGTATAGCAGTTTTTGCTGCACCGCGGCAGAGATTCTTCGAGCGGTGGGATATGGGACAATAGAAAGTAGCGGAAGGAGGTAGACGTCGTGAGACTGATTACCGCAGGAGATCTGATGAATCCGGAAGTGCTCACCGTGCGTGAGGACATGAGCGTGCGCGCTTTGGCCAGCTTTCTGGTGGACAACGAGATAACCGGAGCCCCGGTGGAGGATGTCTCCGGCAAACTGGTAGGTGTCGTCTCGTTGGTGGATATCGCCTCGGTGGCCTCGGACTCGGGAGGTGTGGCGTCGGATCAGTCGAACCCGGATTTCTTCGTTCGCGGATGGGAGGACAAGATCGATCTCGAGGAGATGATCGAATTCCGCGTCGACAACGAGAATCTGAAGGTTGGGGAGATCATGACCCCCACGATCTTTTCGGTTTCCGAGGACACCACGGTCTCGGACGTGGCCACGACGATGTTGAAGGGGCACCTGCACAGGCTGCTGGTGACCCGTGACGAAAAGCCGGTCGGTATCGTCTCGACCTCGGATCTTCTCGGCCTTCTCATCGAAGGAAAGTAACCCCCACCCGGCCTTACTGGGTTGAGGCATCCGGTGCTTTGCACCGGCTGATCTTTGAGGGCTTGGGGGATGAGGGGTCCGTCGTACCTCCGGCCTGCCCCTGGGGACTTGGGGATTTAGACAGCCGATCGAACCAGGGATCTCCCTCGGCGGCGGCCTCACCCGACCATGCCCCTCCGACGAGGTAGACCCATGGCCCGATCTACCACCCTCGAGACACATCGAGATTCCGACTACTGACTCACCCCCTACGCCCTTAAGCCCTTACACCCCTATGCCCTTGCTGCCTCCACAAGAAACGGGTCATCTGCTCAGGACCCAGGACCCAAGCCCCAAAGGCCGGCCGAAGGTACGACGGCCGGCTCAACCTACCTGAGTCGGACGTTGTTCAGGCGAATCGGCTCGGATGCAAAGTGCGTGATTTCGACCTGATTGTTGTCCTCGTTCCAGCCGAACTCGGCTCCCAGCATGATCTGACCATCGCCTCTGCCTTCTTCGTCGACATTGAGGATGATGAGCGAGACGTTGTAGTCGAGGGTTCGCGCTGAGCGCCAGGCCTCGGCGAAGGCGATCCTTCGATCGGTTGCCATGATGATCTGCCGGCCGCCTTCGGTAGGCAACGACCTCGCGTACCGGAGATCGTAGGCGAGACTCTGGCTCTCTCGGATGGTGCCCACCGAGTCCTTGCTGAACAGGGTGTTGGCGAGATCACGACCACCGCGACTCTGGGCCTGGAGAGCCTCCATCAGCTTCGCCCTCTCTTCCTCAGTGCTCCAACGGTTGACCCGGATCTGCAGTCTGACCTGCCCCCGTGGACCCATATTGCTCATGTTCACCGCGTTGGCGTCGAACCGCAGGGGCAGCTCGTCCTCCTCGGCAGGTAGGGGTGTAGCCACAAAGCCGAGAACGAGGGCCAGCCCGAGTGTCGACACGGCAGCCACTGAATGAAATCGAGAACCTTGCATCATCGGAGTCTCCTATCAATAAGGGGACAGGCACATCAAAGTGCTTGGGGTACTGTCTCTGACCTCAAATGTGCGCCTGTCCCCTTTTTATTACGGGTCAGGAGCTGTCGGCCCGTTCAGCCAATCGAGCACGCGGGCCTCCTGGTAATCGTAAAAGGGGTTGTGTCGCAGGCGCATCAGCCAGTCGGCGGGAAACCGCAGCAGGTTGCGCTCGCCGCGGATGTCGAGGTGGCCGAGGAAGATGATCTTCTCGCTGGGCGCCGGGCCCCGACCGTAGAGCGGATCGTCCGGTGGGAAGGGTAGGGCGACGTGAGAGAGCGAGATCATGCCTATAGGCCAAGAAGTCTCCAAGTCCTCAGCGGAGACCTTGGAAGACATCGGTGACTTGCTGCGAGTGACGACCCCGAAGCTCTCGTCGTCTTCGTTGGTTATCAGTGTCAGAGCGAAGGGCAGACCGTCATCGGCCATGAGCTGGGCGGTCAGCGGCCCCGGATCCGAGACGAGGACAGATTTGGCGATTCTGCGGCGGTTGATGTCGTACAGTACGAGCTCGTGCGGGCCGGGAGCCAGGTGTTCCAACAGGTTGTCGACGACAGCGTCGACCGAGACGGTCGCATCGACTGCCGACAGGAACGACAGGGTCGGTGGAAAATCCTCGATCAGACCGTTGGCGGATCGCTCCTCGATTGCTCTGGCCACGCGCCGCGTGAGGCGATGGACCAGGTCTCCGGCGTTGGTGGTGAAGGAGTTGTACTTGAAGGGGTCGTACTCCGGCTGGATGTCGGTCCAGGCGAGCTTCTCCAGCCCCGGAAGAACAGAGATCCTGCTCATCCATTTAGCCAGCGCTGCGGCCCGACTCACGCCAATCGCTGGGGAAATCAAGACCAGGCTGCGGGGTGTCGGTGAAGCGCTTCCGTCGAGAGCTTCGAGAGTGAAGTCCACCGCCAATGGGGCCCCGTTGGAGTAACCGACGATGTGAACCCTGTCCGGTCCGACCTTCGATTCCAGATGGCTCATTCCGAGCCGAACCGCGGCAGCCATGTCCTCCCAATGGACAGTCTTGAACCCCGAAGGCGCCGTGCCGTGACCGGGTAGGCGGAGCCCAACCACCCAATAACCTCGTTGGTTGAGCACCTGCCCGATAGCGCGGAGGCTGTAGGGCGAGTCCGACATGCCGTGTAGGAGAATCACTCCGCCAGCAGGCTCGGCGGCAGGCAACTCGAAGCTACGGTTCCAATTGCGGTCCCAGCGCTGCGGGTCCGAACGGCTGCCTGAGCTGTAGCGGACGAGGTCGTTCTCAGAGCCGGTTTCGGTAGGAGCGTAAACCTTCTCGTCCAGCTGGTTGAACAGCTCCTCTTCCAGCTTCAAGTAGTCGTCGAAGGTCGGGACCTCGTCCGCGCGGCGCGCCGTGAACTCTGCAGTGAGCTTCGCGGTATGCCAGCGTTCGAGGCTGGGGCCGCTGCGCTTCGTATGGATGTAGAGCGCCACCACTCCCAGGACGAAGCCGAGGATCGCTACCAGAAGATAGAGGCCCGCACGCTTGACTCGGGTTGGAATCACGGTTCGATCTCCTCAACGACTTCCCAATAGGAAAGCCCGTTTTTCGATTGCGGACGCAGTGCAGGTCTCTCTGCTGCGGCCTTTCCGGTACCCAAGAGCACCGCCAAATCGCCGGCGACCCCGGGGTGGAAGAAGAAGTACTCGTGGCCCAGGATCTGATATCGACCTGCCGGGGAGACATCGATCGTCTCTACGCCCTTGACGACGGTCAAGAACTCCCCTGCCTCACCCAGACGGGGTGAGCCGTTCAGCCGGTGTGAGACCTTGAGGGGAGTGTCGCTGCTGGACACATAGAGAGTGATGCTCTCCGCCATCGGTTCGAATCTAGGCAAGAGCTCGACGAAGGTCTGCGAATCGATGTCAGGGGCGAGGAGCACCCAACGGCCGATGACGGGAGGATCCACGAGATCCGCCTGCAATCGGTTCAACGCCAGCATCACGCCGCGCGCACCGAGGCTGTGGGACAGGACGTGGACCCTGCTCTGTCCGAAGCGGTCGGCGAGCTGCTCGAGCACCTCCGCGAGGAACGGCACACTCCACTCGAGATCCGCCAGATCGGGAACGTAGTCGGTGGCTTCCCCGTTGGAAGGCCAGGTGAACATCAGGACCGTGGCGGCTCCGGCAAGGGACCGTTGAACCTCCGCCGCCCTTTCGCAACCCCTTTCGAAGTCGAAGCTGTAGCCATGCACAAAGAGGACGACCTGCGCTGTGGATGTGCTCTCGACCTCGGTCGACACGTCATCCCAGAAGGCCTGAGCGCTCTCCTGTGCCTCGATCCGCATCTCGCTCGTCTCACTCGGCACGTAGAACGGAACCTTGGAGGCGACGTCACCGAGGATCGGGATCGGCTTGAACTCGATCTCGCAGGTGCCGAAGCTGGGACTTCCCCGCAGCCCGCCAAAGCGAACGACCAGCGGATCTTCGACCTCCACGCGGTCCCGATTGGTTACGAAGAAGATCTTGGCGCTGGTGGTCTGCGCGCCCTCCGCTTCCTGAGCTCGAGTCGCACTGGGTATCAGAAGCGGGGCGAGAGCCAGAAGCCTGACGATGAAAGCTGGGTGTCGCATGGGCTGGTTGCTAGCGGCCACGGGTCAGGATCCAATAGTTGGATCCGGCCCGGTTTCGGATGGGGTAGAGCACGCGGCTACTCGGGGGCCTGGCCGCCATGCGAACCGCGACGAACAGGTTCTCGACGATCGAGCGTAGTCCGAGGATAGCACCGGTGTCTCGGGGGCTTGATATCTGGCCAGATCACGGGATGACTGTCCAGGGTCCGCCGTGGGGCCCTCCAGGGGGTTCTTGCAGTGGAAGTGAGGACAGCCGCCTGGGGGCCCAGCGACGGAACCCACCTGATTGACTTCGCGCGACCAATCTATATACTTGTAGTATGCAACGAAATACCCCAACGCTGAAACTGGCGTATTTGACCTCTTCCCTGGTCCGTAAGTTGCGGCTCCTGGAGCGTCAGGAGATGGCCTGCTGCGGTGTTCCCGTCTCACAGGCGATGGTTCTCCAGGCCCTCCACAAGAGTGGGGGCTCGCTGCGAATGGGAGATGTGGCAGCGCTTCTGGGTGTCGTTCAGAGCACCGCCACTCGCCTGGTGGAGCCGCTGGTCGAGCAGCAGTGTGTGCGGCGAGGAACGGCTCCAGAGGACGGCAGGGTGGTGGTCATCAGCCTGACGCCCAAGGGCGAACGTTGGGCCGAGGATGCGCTTGCTGGCTCGTTGCGCTGGAGCGAGGACGTGCTGGCCCGCATTCCAGAGGCTCGGCGGCCCCAGGTCCTCGATGCCTTGGAGGTGTTGGTGGGAGCCGTCGACGACTGCTGTGGTGGTGGCCTTGGCGAGTCGAAGTGTGATGAGTCTGCAATGACCTGCGCCCCGGTGATTCGGGGAGCCTGAATGAGAGGATTTCGAGATGACTGAAGCCGTGAAGACCGACGAGAAGACCAAGATCCGTGACGAAGTAAGGAAGGCCTACGCAGCGAGAGTGGTGGAGGGGAGTAGTTGCTGTGGCCCGCCTTCTTGCTGTACGCCAGGCGAGTTGGAGTCCAAGGTTCCGGCGAGGAGCGCCGAAGCCCACCAGGCGGCTGCGCTGCGGATGGGTTACTCGGCCGAAGACGTCGAGGCGGTACCGGACAACGCCAACCTCGGTCTCGGCTGCGGCGCCCCCCTGCACCACGCCCAACCCCAGCCGGGTGAGACGGTTCTGGACCTGGGCTCGGGGGCTGGCTTCGACGCCTTCCTGGCCGCCCAGGCCGTGGGCGAGGAGGGCAAGGTCATCGGAGTCGACATGACCCCCGAGATGCTGACCCAGGCGAGGGCCAACGCCGAGGCGGGGGGTTATGAGAACGTCGAGTTCCGCCAGGGCCTGATCGAGGAGATGCCGGTGGAGGACGGTGAGGTCGACGTCATCATCTCCAACTGCGTCATCAACCTCTCGCCCGACAAGGCTGCGGTCTTTCGAGAGGCCTATCGGGTGCTGCGCCCCGGTGGTCGAGTCGCCGTTTCGGACATCGTGCTGACGGCTCCCCTACCGGAGGCGATTGCGGACAGCATCGCCGCCTACGTCGGTTGTGTCGCCGGTGCTTCTCTGCTCGACGACTACATCGCCTACCTGCGCGAGGCCGGCTTTCAGGAAATCGAGGTCGCCGAGACCCGACAAGCTGTAGAATCCCTGCCCGAGGACGACCCCATCGTCCTCAGCGTCCTGGAGGGGACCGGCGCAGCCTCGTACGACGATCTCTCGTCGGAGATCCGCGGGGTGGCCGGTCGGGTTCTCAGTGCGAAGATCACGGCTCGCAAACCCTGACCACACATTTCTATCCTGGCGACGCCTCGCCGGGCTGACGCTAGCCGCCGGCCTGGCGTTGAGCGCCTGCCGCTCAGACCCGGCTGAGCAAGTCTCCTTGGAGACCCCGGCGATGGCCCCACCAGAGGACGGGCCGAGGCTCGTTCTCCTGCTGGTCGTGGATCAATTCAGCGCCGATGAGCTGGAACGGATCGCCCCGCTGTTTACGGGTGGTTTTCGGACCCTGCTGGAACGGGGCGTTAGCTTTACCCAGGCCTATCACGCCCACGCACTCACCGAGACCGCTCCCGGGCATGCCACCCTCGCCACCGGGTCCTTCCCGCGTCACCACGGCATCGTCAGCAATTGGTGGATCGAGGAAGGCAGCCTGGTGAGTCAGTGGGCCATCGACGACGATCTCTATGACGAGTCGCCCCGAGAGCTCGAGAGAACGACGCTGGGAGACTGGATCAAGGCCAGCTACCCGGAATCCAAGGTCTTCGCGGCCAGCGGGAAGGATCGGGCGGCCATCCTCATGGGCGGGAAAGAGGCCGACGGCGCCTTCTGGTACGACGAAGAGATCGGCGGATACGAAACCTCGGAGTATTACGTCGAGCCGGAATGGCTCGACAGCTTCAACGACCAGAAACTCCTCGATGCGAGGTTCGGTCAGGTTTGGGAGCCTCTCGAGTTGACTCCCGAGTCCATCGAAGAGCTTCAGCTGCAGAAGCTCGATTTCGGGCCCCTTCTCAACGAGGTGCCCATGTCCATCGGACCGCCACGACCCGCAGCCGACGAGAGCTTCTACGCCGCGGTTCGCGACTCGCCCTGGTGGGACGAGTATCTGGCTCAATTCGCCCGCTTCCTCATCGAGACCGAAGACCTCGGAGCGGATGGCTATCCAGATCTGCTCGCCCTGAGCTTTTCGGCGGCGGACTATGTGGGCCACGATCACGGGCCGCACAGCCGGGAATACGTCGATGTCCTCCTGCGACTGGATCGCACGGTCGGTGAGTTGCTGGACTTTGTCGATGAACGCGTGGGGCTCGAGAACACGATCCTCGGTTTCAGCGCCGACCACGGTGTGGTGCCGGTTCCCGAGGTGCGCCGGAGGCAGGGTCTGGCCGGCCAGCGGGTGACCTCGGAGACGATTCGCTGTCTGCAGAGCGTGGGTGGGCGACTGGCGGACGAGAATGGTGTGGAGAGGTGGTTGGTCGCGGGACCGCGATTGGTCCATGGCCTGGTCGAGGCGACCGGTCGATCACGGGCCGAGCTGGAGGAAGAGACCGCAGCACAGCTCGAGTCATGCCCCGGCGTCGAGGCGATCTGGACGAGCTCGGAGCTGCTCGAGGAGGTGGACGAGAGCGATCCTGCCTGGTGGCTCTACGCCAACTGCTACTACCCGGAGCGCAGCCCGGACTTCCTGATTCAGTTCGAGGAGTACTTCATGCCGTCCGTGGGCAATGTCACGACCCACGGCTCGCCGCACGCCTACGACACCCATGTGCCCTTCGTGGTTCTGGCGCCGGGCCTGGAGGCGGAGACACTGGACATACCCGCTCGGACGATCGACCTGGCGCCCACTCTGGCTACCCTGGCGGGCATCCCGGTCCCAGATGAGGTGGACGGCTGGGCCCTCGTCGACTCCGCGACTCCATCTCCCTGAACCCGCCCTCCCAGCCGTCCCGGGCATCCGGACCCGAGGCTTGAAGCGGCCGGACCCCTCCCAGCCACTGCTAGAGTGTTACCCATGTCCTGAGGCCATTGTGTTACCCATGCGGTGAGGCCATACACACAGGTGCGGCCGCTTCAACCTTCAAGCCCTTATTGGTCGGCCGGAGCAAGCGACGGACGATTCAACCCCTAAGCCCTCAAAGACCGGTCGGAGGTACGACGGACGCCTCAACCCCATCGCGAGCCCGGCACAGCCGGGCTACGCGATATAGACCGTCTTGATGTTGACGAATTCGCGTATCCCGAACGCACCGAGCTCTCGGCCGTAGCCCGAGCCCTTGATGCCGCCGAAGGGCAGCCGTGGATCGGACTTCACGAAAGCGTTGACGAAGCAGGATCCGGCTTGCAGCCGCTTCCTTGCGATCTCTTCTCCTCTTGCGGCATCCCGGGTGAAGACGGCCGCCCCCAATCCGAAGGCCGTGTCATTGGCAACGCGAATGGCCTCTTCTTCATCGGCCACTGGGAGCACAGCGGCCACCGGCCCGAAAAGCTCTTCCTCGTAGGCGGCCATTCCGGCGGTGATGTCCGTGAGCACCGTCGGGGGGTAGAAAGCTCCAGGGCCCTCGGGCACGTCGCCTCCCAGCAGGCAGCGGGCTCCGGCCTGCAGGCTGCGCTCGACCTGTTCGTGCAGCTCGCCACGCAAGTCGGCGCGGGCCATGGGCCCGACCTCGGTCTCATCCCGCAAGGGGTCGCCGACTCTCTGACGTCTCATGAGCTCCACGAGGCGATGCTCGAACTCTTCCCGGATCGCGTCCGGAACGACAAAGCGCTTGGCCGCAATACAGCTCTGACCTGTGTTGAGGATGCGGCCGGTGACGCAGGCTGCCACCGCCAGGTCCAGATCGGCGTCCTCGAGAATCACGTAGGGATCGCTGCCTCCGAGCTCCAGAACCGTCTTTTTCAGAAGGGAACCCGCCAAGGATGCAACTTTGCGCCCGGCCGGCGTGCTGCCCGTGAGAGTCACGGCCTGAACCTTCGGGTGCTCGATGGCGACTCCTGTGGCCCGACTGCCGAGAACCAGCGTCCGAAAAGCGCCGTCGGGATAGCCCGCATCGCTGAAGAGGGCCTCGATGGCGAGAGCACAACCTTGAACGCTGCTGGCATGTTTCAGCGCTGCCGTGTTGCCGGCCATCAGGGCCGGGGCGGCGAATCGAAGAACCTGCCAAAAGGGGAAGTTCCAGGGCATAACGGCCAGCACTACCCCGAGAGGCTCGAAGGCGATGTAGCTCTTGGCAGCGTCGGTCTCGACGATCTCGCGCGACAGGAAGTCTTCAGCGTTCTGGGCGTAGTAGTCGCAGACCCAGGCGCACTTGTCGACCTCGGCCCGGGCCTGGGTGATGGGCTTACCCATCTCACGGGTCATGAGCTCGGCGAGCTCGTCGCGGCGCTCTCGTAGAAGGCCGGCTACTTTCGTCAGAAGCTCGGCGCGGTGCTCGAATGTAGTTTGGCTCCACTCCAGAAATGCGTTGTGGCAGCCGACGAGAACCTCGTCCACCTGCTCTGGGGACATCTCGTCGTAGGTAGCGATCAACTCGCCGGAAGCAGGGTTCAGGCTTTCGAGTTTCATGTGGGCTCCTCGGTTCGCTAGACGATCAAGGCGATGACCAGACTTATGGCGAGTACTGTATTGGTAGCCAGGTTCCAGATCACGTTGGCGCCGAGGGCCGGCAGCGGCACCGGCTCCAGCGGAGCCGTCAGAGCCCAGCGGGTCGGTGCGATCAGCGCCAGGCTGGGAAGACAGGCCAGAAGGCAGATGGTAGGCAGGGCGCCGATGGCAACTGCGACAACGAGGCAGACAGGTACCATCCAAGCGGCGACCACATAGGCCCGTGCGGCGCCGACACGTCCCAACAGACGAACCAGATTCCTGCGTCCCCCTTCCCGGTCAGCCACTTCGTCCGGGAACTCGTTGAGCAGCAGGAGATTCAAGGTCATGAAGAACGGGGGGATGGAGGCTGCCAGGGCCGCTGGGTCGAGCTCACCTCCCTGCACCAGGGCTGTACCGAGCACGGGCAGGGTTCCCAGCCCGAGACCGGCGAAGACCTCACCGACGTAAGCTCGGGCGAGCAGGTCGCTGTAACCGAGCACGCTGACGGCGCCCAGAACGAAGATCGGCAACAGCTTCCAGCCGATCTGGGACAGGAAGTAGATGCCGATCACAAGACCCAGGAGAGCTGCTCCGAGACCGAGGTACAGTGCTGCGCTGGCCGGGAGCGCCCCCGAAGGCAGGGTCCCGCTACCCCCGCTGAAAGGGGTTCGCTCGGTGGCCAGATCGATACCGCGGCGGAAATCGCTGTACTCGTTGAGCGAGTTGACCGACACGTGCATCGCGGTCAGACCGATGAGTGCCAGGAGTGTGTTGAACGGGTCGAAGGCGCCATCGTAGGCCGCCGCTGCGGCACCCACCGCCACCAGAGTCACCGGCAGCAGCAGGAAGTTGGCGCGGGCGATGCCGAGGAAAGCCTTCATAGGATGGCTCTACACGGGCCGGGCCGGTTAGTAGTTGGCGCCCTCCCAGTCGTCGCCCAGGCAGATACCGAGCTCCCGGGCGGTGTACACAGTGTCGGAGTCCAGGGGCACGGTCTTCATGCGGCTCGTCGCTTCGGTCAGGGGTACTGTTTTGACCAGAGGTGGATCGAGAGCCACCATGACGTCGGATTGACCTTCGGCCAGGACCCTGACCGCAGCGGCCCCGAAGCGTAGCGCCAGGACCCTGTCCCGGGCAGTGGGTGTGCCGCCCCGTTGCAGGTGACCCAGGACCACGGTCCGGGTCTCCTTGCCGGTCCGATCGGTGATCTGACCGGCGACCTGCTCTGCGCAGCCGCCGAGCCGGATCTCCCTTCCCAGTTCCTTGGGGCCCCGAGTCACCATTTCGCCGCCGATGGGCCGAGCGCCTTCGGCCACCACCACCAGGCTGAAACGGCGTCCTCGTGCCTCACGACTCATGATCTTTCGGCAGACGACGTCGATGTCGAAGGGTATCTCTGGAATCAGAGCCACATCGGCACCCCCCGCTATCGCGGAGTGCAGGGCGATCCACCCCGCGTAACGCCCCATGACCTCGACTGTGAAGACCCGTTCGTGAGCCTCGGCCGTGGAGTGGAGCCGACCGACTGCCTCGGTGGCCACCATGACAGCGGTATCGAAGCCGAAGGTGACGACGGTACCGGCCAGATCGTTGTCGATGGTCTTGGGTACGCCGACAATCGGGATGCCCTTTTCCGCCAGGCGATGCGCAATGCGCATGGAGCCGTCCCCGCCGATGGCAATGATGGCGTCGAGACCGAGCCGATGGAAGTTCTCGACCAACTCGTCGGACCGGTCGATCGTGGTCTCGGTGCCATCCGGCAGCTTCATCGGCATCTCGAACGGGTCGCCCTTGTTGGCCGTGCCCAGGATCGTGCCTCCCAAGTGGGTGATGCCGCGCACGCGTCCATGGTCGAGGGTCTCGATCTTGCTGGTGTCGAGAAGCCCGGCGTAGCCTTTCTGAATGCCGACGACCTCCCAACCGCGCCGGATGCTGGACAGCACGATGGCTCGAAGGACGGCATTGAGCCCTGGCGCGTCGCCACCTCCGGTATTCACGGCGATTCGGCGGATCTTGTCGGTCGTCATGCAGGCTCCTCGAGGAAGGCGGTGATCAGTCCATGAGTCTATCTCGCTCTCTGCCCTGAGGTAGAGTGCCGCCCGGAGAGTGCACCATGCCCGAAGAGCCACACCAGGAAGGAATCGCGTCCGGGCGCGTGGCTTTCGCCTTTCGCCCCTGGGTTCGGCGAAGCTGTCGGAAGGCGATGCTCTGGGGAGTCGGTGTCGTGGCGCTTCTGGGAGGGGTGGCCTGGATCTTCAAGACCCCGGGCTCGGCGCCGCTCGGACGAGCCTTCGGAGTTCTGCTGTTCTATGGCGTGCTGTTCTGGCTGACGCTTCTCAAGATCTGGTGGACGGCTGGCAAGCCGGCCGTCGTCGTGGGTATCAACTTCCTCTCCTACCAACCACTGCATACCTTCCAGAGGCGCCGGATTCCCTATGCCCGCGTGCTCTCCTGCGCGCCTCGCAAGGAGACTGAGTCACTGCGCATCGTGCACGAGAAGAAGCCCGGGCAGGGCCGTGAGTTCTTCCTGAACCTGGCGGTCGTCGACGGACGCCACGCGTTTCTCGACCTGCTCGGCGAGCGCCTCGAGGCAGCCGGTCTGCAGCCGGTCCCCGAGGAACCCAACAGCTGGAATCGACCTGGCTGGAATGAATCGGGCTTTGAGGGTTGAACCGTCCGGGCGCTCCTCCCGGCCTTGGCTGCATCGTTCCAGCGAGGTTGTCGATCTGAGGTGGAACCCGAGGGCAGGCCCCCAGGGGGCTATCCTCCCTTCCGCTGCAAGAACCCCCTGGGATCCTGCCCTCGGGTCCCACCTCTCGAACGTTCCCAGATGGCTTTCCTCCCAGCCGTTCGCCGAACATCGCGGGGTCCCCACGCCGAACTCTGAGCGACGAGGGGGAGAGCCTCGTACGCGTCCATGCACTTCTGTGCCCTTGAGCTTCCATGTCCCCACTGCCTCATTGCCTCACTGCCCAGTCGGTGCCAGAGGTTCGTTCGGGTGGTTCGACAGGGGGTGCCGAGTCGAGCGCAGCGCAAGGACCCTCGAAGGGCACAAGAGATGAGGCGCGATGACGAGACAAGGGGGCGGCCTGCCCGTTGCAGTCTGAGTAGCCGACGCCGTCCCCCTGCGAACCACCCGGACGGGCCTCCCATCGACATCTTCGTTGAGAGAGGATGATCTATTGCCCAGGACCCCAGGACCCCAGGACCCCAGCAGGACCTCAGGCCCCCAAGATCTCATTGACGAAGGCCTTCCAGTCGGAACGAGCGGCGCGGGCGCGGTCCGGGGACCATTCGGGGTCACGGCGGTAGCCGACGGGGGTCCCACCGCTCAGCGAGATCGAGTCGGGCTCGAGTCCGGCGGCAGCGAGGTGCGCGATGCCGGCCAGCCCGGGCTCTTCTTCTGCCGACACCTCGACCCTGACCTGGGCGAGATCGGCGATCAGATCTATGAGAGCCCTGGAACGGGTCAGTTTTCCACTCAGCCGGAAGACGTCCGCCGTCGCCCCAGCGGCGGCAAGCGCCTCGAAGCAGTCCACGACTCTCATTCCCACTCCGACCAGCACGCCGTCAGCAAGCTCATGGGGCGACGTGTGAGCAGCGGTCTCCTGGACGACCGTCCGGATCTCGGGTCGCCACCAGGGTGTACCGAGCCCGGCAAGCGCCGGTAGGACTCGAGGCAAGCGTTCGGGTTCGAGGGGCTGTTGTCCCCACTCACCCGGACCGAGCCCGGTGACTGAGGAGATCCAGTCCATAGCGGAGCCGGCGCTATTGACAGCCCCTTCGAGTTGGAAGTGCCGTCGCGACGAGGAGCTGGCGAGAACCGCTGAAAGCAACCCTGGATGGCGGAGGAGACTGTTGCCGGTGCCGGTGAGCACGAAAGCACCCGTGCCGAAGTGAGCCGCCGTGACCCCTTCCTCCCACCCGCCGTGCGCTAGCAGTGCCGCTTGTTGATCGCCGGCCAGGGCGGTCAGGGGTATCCCCCGCCACGCTCCCCGATGTCCGATCGACGGTCTGATCTGCGGCAAGGACGCTTCGGGAATGTCGAACAGGGTGCAGAGCGCCGGGTCCCAGTTGTCGGACTCCAGGTTGTAGAGCAGGGTTCGTCCGGCGAGCCCGCCCTCAGTCGAGGGCTCGCCGGTAAGGTGGTGCATGAGAAAGGCGTCGAGAGTCCCCGCCACCATCTCACCGGATTTGGCGAGCCGCCGAACTTCTGGCCGCGAGCTCAATAGCCGACTCAGCTTGGGTGCGGCGTAGTAGGCAGACAGGCGGAGTCCGGTGCGAGAGCTAACCTCCGAGGCGTGCTGGGCGAGACCTTTGACGATGCCGGTGGCACTGCTGTCTTGCCAGGAGATGGCCGGGGTCAGTGCGCGGCCGCCAGCCCTCTCCCAGAGCAGGCAAGTCGAGCGCTGACAGGCCAGTCCGATTGCGCTGACAGGTCCGACTCTCCGCAGGCGATCGAGGAGGGTCTCGACACTGCTGAGCAGTTCCTGCGGATCATGCTCTACCGACGCGCCGTCGACGCGTGTTTTCACGGGTAGCGACGAACTGTGCAGGCAGCGGCCATCTGGCGAATAGAGCGCGCCCTTCGCGAAGGTGGACCCGAGATCCACTGCCGCCAGCGAAAAGTCCTTCGCCGTCATCGGGCTGCTTTCTCGAGGCTCCTGCGGAGCCTTCCCGGGTAGTCGGTGAACACTCCGGCGGCTCCCCGGCTCAGCACGTTGCGGGCGAGGAATAGCCGGTTGATCGTGTAAACCAGGGGTGGCTTGCTGGCTTCCGCCGCCGCCAGCAGGAAATCTCGACGGGCGAGCTTGCGATGGCAATGCAGGCTGAACGATTTCAGTTCGATGGCTGCCTCCAGCAGGGCACCCGGTTTGCGGTCGCCTATTGGCGCGAGGGGATACCCAGGCAGGCGAACCTTGAGCTCGGCCAGAAGTGGCCAGTCGAAGCTGGAAAGCAGGACCTGGGATCGGGTGCCGAGGGCAGCGGCCAGAGCGTCGCCGATGGCCTTCGGCTCGGCACTTCGCCGCTTGATGTCGAAGTTCAGAGGCTGGGACTCCGGTAGCACTTGAAGGATCTGTTGGAGAGTGGGGGCCTCGATGCCGCTGCCCTTCTTCAGTGCCCGCTGAAAGCGGTACAGGGACAGGGCTTCAACGGCAGCCTTGCGCTGGAGGCCGGCCCTCAGCTCGACATCGTGAAAGGCTACGAGTTGGCCGTCACGGGTCAGCCACAAGTCGAGCTCCACGACGTCAGCGCCCTGCTCGACTGCCAGCAGGAGGCTCTCGAGAGTGTTCTCGGGTGCCTCTCCAGAAGCTCCTCGATGAGCCAGGATCCAGGGTGGGGAAGGTAGGTCGAAACTCCTCACTTCGAGCCATTGTGACCGATGGTGGAAGCTGGCGGCAAACCAGACCATCCTGGATTCGACAGGGGACCCCAGGGGGCTATCCTCCCTTCCGCTGCCAGAACCCCCTGGGGTCCTCCTGCCGAACCCTGGACGCGCCCAAGAGGCTTTCCCCCCCATCCGGTTGGCGGATCCCCGAGGAGCCCTCGCCCGATGCGGACACTCCAGCATCCAGGACCCCAAGGATCAGCCGACAAATGTGCCGGCTGCCTCGACCCTCGATGCATCCGAATCGAGGCTGGCGGTAGAATTCTGCTCATGCAGCAGCTCGCCTCACTACCGACGCCAAGTGACCGTCTGTCCGTACCCGGTTTCACCATCGGGCATGGATCCGATACCCAGGGAATGACCGGCGTAACCGTCATCCTCTGCCCGGAAGGAGCCACGGCAGCCGCCGAGGTCCGGGGTACCGCCACCGGTACCCGACAGTTCGACTCCTTGAGACTCACCCATAGTCTGGCGCGCCGGGCACATGGTGTAGTGCTTGCCGGTGGCAGCGGATTCGGTCTGTCGTGTGCCGACCTGGTCGTCGAGCATCTGGAGCGCGGCGGCTTCGGATTCGACACCGGGCTCGGAGTCGTACCGCTGGTGCCGACCGCCATTCTCTTCGATCTGGGCTTCGGCGACCCGGCCGCTCGCCCCGGTCCCGACCTGGTGGAAGCGGCCCTGATCTCGGCCGCCTCGGGTGCCATCGCTTTGGGCAGCCTTGGAGCAGGGACCGGTGCCACCGTCGGCAAGGCTCTGGGGCCGGCTAACGGCATGAAGGGGGGCTTTGGCTTCGTCAGCTTCAGCCAGCCGGAAGGACCCACAGTCGCCGCCGCTGTTGCCGTCAATGCCTTCGGCGACGTTCGCGATCCTGATACCGGGAAGTGGCTCGCTGGGTGTCGGCTTGCCGCCGACTCACTCGAGCCGGCGGATGCCCGACGGGTCATGATGTCGCTGCCGCCTACCCTGGACCATGCCTGGGAGGGCAACACGACGCTGGCGGTCGTGATGACCGATGCCGACCTGGACAAGTCGGCTCTGCGCAAGGTCTGCGAGATGGCCTTCGGTGGTTTCTACCGCTGCTTCGCTCCTGCGCTATCGCTCTACGATGGCGACCTGGTGGTGACTCTAGCGACCGGCGATGTGCCGGCGCACCTCCATCAGGTCGGGACCCTGGCCGAGATGGCCGTCGCACAGGCCATCGTGCGCGCTATCAAGAAGGCCGACGGCTTCGACGTGCTTCCGGCGTGGCGTGATCTCGCTGGATCCGAAACACCGTAACCCGAATGAATCATGCGGGTCCCCCGGCTTCACTCCTTGACCCTAGACGCCCGGCACCGCCCCCAGAGCTCGATTCGAACATGACGATGTCAAGCTGTGGGAGAGACTCGGGATTCCTCGCTCGCAATGTCGAATGACGTCGGCCTCATTACCAGAGAGAAACGGAGGGGAAAGCGCTTTCTCAGCACCGAGGTCTCTTGGGCATCAGCCAACTCTTGAATCCTCTCCAAGGGCCAGGCCTGGTCTGCCGACAACTTGCCATCGTGGAATGCCACCCGTCCTGCACCGAGAAGGGGTAGCAGAAACCGAGCGAGGAGGCGAGCCATAACAGATTGCCGAAGATCGACGATCAGCGCCGCCCGTCGGCAAGCTCGTCGCATCTCAGCCAGGATTGTCGAGTTCTTCGACTTGTCGAAATGGTGAAAGAAGAGATTGGAAATAGCCCAGTCGACAGCTCCGGTGCGGAACGGAAGCTGCTCCGCGGAGGCGACGACCCGTAGCTGCTGGTGGCCGCTTCGACGACCGATGACGAGGTGACAGAGCTTGTAGTCGAGACCAATGACGCGCAACGCGACGCCGCGCCGCAGGCTGTCCCTGGCCAGCACGGCCGATACCTGACCGGAGCCAGTTCCGATGTCGAGTAGCGTTTGCCTTCGACCACCAACTACGAGATGCTCTCTCAGGGACCGGCGAGCTGCCATCAGTCCCAGCGTCCAGCGGTTGATCCGCTCGAGATCGGCGAGCGCTTTCTCGGTCTCGGCGAGGCCGAGCGTAGGAGAGTCCATGAGCTCGGGAGCGCGCCGTGGAGGGTTGTGATCGGTCATGAGAAGTCAGTGGGGTCTGATTGTGGCAGATCCGATTGAGCTGGCGGGGGCGAAAGGCATACGATCGGACCGACTGAGAGCGATGAAGGAATCTACCTCGCGCGTCGAGATTCTCCGCGGACTCGTGCCGGCAGCGGTCGCCGTGACCCTGCTTCTGGCCGCGCCGTTGTGGGAGCGATGGCTACCGGCTCCCGAGGTCACGGAGCGATGGCCCTATCTGGTCCTGTGTCTGGTTGCCATCGCTGCCAGCTTGTATGGGTCGCGGCAGCGCTGGACCCTCAACCTGGGCACGGTGACCCTGCCCCTGACGGTCGGCTTCTTCGGTAGTGCCATGGCCGCGTGGCTGGTGCTGGTCGCCTTCATCTCGAGAGAAGTGCTGCTACGCCTGTTGCCGTCTAAGCCGGCTCGGCCGGCACGCTCTTGGCCACCATTGAAGCTGGCAGGGGGTGGCGCACGTCTGGTGCTGGCGACTCTCGCTGCGGGCTGGGTCTGGCAAGGTGGAAGAGCCAACCTCCACGTCGGCTGGCAGCTATCGGCGGTCGCCACCTTCCTCGTGGTGCTTGCTGCGCTTCATCTACTGGATCTTCAGTGGTCTCGGCGCCTGAGAAGCGTGAGCTGGCGTGAGCTGGCCGGCTCGTTGAGTCTCGATTCGATCGGTTGGTGGGTGGGCATGGCGTTCATACCGGTAGTCGCGAACCTGAGCTGGCCCGTGGCCCTCGTGCCGCTCGGTGCCCTTGGTCTGCTGGCTGCAGAGACGGCGAGGAACCTCCATCTGCGGCGGCGGTCGATCGATCAGGTCTCGGAGCTGTGGGAGGTGACGCGCGCCGGCCACCGGATCATCTTCCGCAGCCCTGATCTGGCCGGCATGGTGGGCCAGGTCCTGGAGGAATGCCGCAACGTGGTTCCTTTTTCGTGGTTCCAGTTCGAGCTCCTGGAAGGGGACGGGGGACCCAGGAGCTGGTTTGCGGGTCCCGACGCCCTGATTGAAGAGGGCGTTCCCGAGCCGGCTGACAGTCCGCCTGCGATGCCTGGTATCCATCGGCGATCGTCGTGGAAGATTCTCGGCCGCGAGCTGAAGGGAGATGGTGAGGTGATCGCTAGGGTCCGGTTCTGGTGCGACCCACGACGTCTCGAGCCCACCTCGGTGGAGCTCCTGGATTCGCTGCTGCCACAGGTTGCCTCCTCGGTCCACCGAGCGCTCCTCGATCGGCGCGCCAAACATGATCCACTGACCGGGCTGGCCGATAGAGGTGTTCTGGAGACCCGCCTCGAAGCGGTGTTCTCGGCGATCCGCGACGAGGGCGGCACGATGGCGGTCATCATGTGCGATCTGGATCGCTTCAAGAAGGTCAACGATACCTACGGCCACGATGTCGGTGACCGAGCACTCCTGCAAATAGCGCAGGTGCTCGAGGAGCACCGCCGCGAGACCGATCTCTGTTGTCGTTACGGTGGCGAGGAGTTCGCGGTGGTTTTAGATCAGACCGACGGTGAAACGGCCCAACGGGTGGCCGAACGGCTTCGCCTGGAGGTGCAGCGCACGGTGTTTACGGCGAAAGACGAGAGGATTCACTTGCGCCTCAGCGCCGGCGTAGCAGCCTACCCGGAGCTCTACGTCAAGGACGGCAAGGAGCTCCTCGTGCTGGCCGACGAAGCCCTCAGGATGGCGAAGAGCCAGGGACGCAACCGAAGCCTGCTGCATCTCGGTCGCGGCAAGTACCGTAAGGCCGACGGGGCAGTGGCGGAATCCAAGGAATCCACGCCAGAGCCAGCGGCACCCACACTGTTTGCTTGACAGGCTGATCAGGACGAGGAATCAGGGCCGCCAGAAGGCACGACTGAACAGGGCGACGATCGAGTAGATCTCCAGCCTCCCCATCCACATCAGCAGCACCATCAGGGCTTTGTCCCAGCCGCTGAAGAAGGCGAAGTTCTGGGTCGGTCCGACCAGGGCGAGCCCCGGACCGATATTGCCCAGTGTCGCAGCAGACGCGGTTGCGCTAGTCACCAGATCAGGTCCCGAGACGCTGAGCAGCAGGGTGCCGGCGCCCCAGATGCTCAGGTAGAGGATGAAGAAGCCCGCGACGCTGCGAACGATGGCGTCGGGTACCGACTTGCCACCCACGAAGACCGCCATCACCGTATTGGGGCTGAAGATCAGCCGAGCTTCCCTGAAGGCCGAGCGCAAGCCGATGAGCATGCGCATCACCTTCATCGATCCGCCAGTGGAACCCGCGCAGCCACCGACGAACATGAGGCCAACGAGCAGCATCCGCGACAGCACGGGCCAGGTATCGAAGTCGGCGGTGGCAAAGCCCGTTGTGGTGGTGATTGAGACGGTCTGGAAGAGGGAATCCAGAGCTGCACGTGGACCGTTCTCATGGGCGCCTCGGCGCAGCAGATCGAGGGCGATGACCGCCGCCACACCCAGCATGACATTCAGGTAGAGACGGAACTCCGGATCCCGATAGAGGTTCCAGCCGCGGCGCCTCTTGAGGCCATAGAACAGAGAGAAGTTCGTTCCAGCCAGGACCATGAAGACGATGATGACGATCTCGACTGCCGGTGACTGGAAGGCGGCGACCGAGGCATTGCGCGGCGAGAAGCCTCCGGTGGACATGGTGGAGAAGGTGTGCGTCAGAGCGTCGTACAGGTTCATGCCACAGGCCATCAGCAAGACGGTTTCGATGCCTGACAACGTCAGGTAGATCTTCCAGAGAACTCCTGCAGTGTGGGTAATCCGGGAACCGAGAGCCTCGGCCGTCGGGCCGGGCACTTCGAGCTTGTAGAGGAAGCGAGCGCCGGGACCCAACTCGGGGAGCAGCGCCACGAACAGGACGATGATCCCCATGCCGCCCAACCACTGGGTGAAGCTGCGCCAGAAGAGAATTCCCAGGGCATGGCCCTCGATCGCCGTCATCACCGAGGCTCCCGTGGTCGTGAATCCGGAAGCCGATTCGAACAGCGCGTCCATCGGGTTGGAGAACGTCCCGGCGAGCAGATAGGGGAGCGCACCGAAGAGCGACGCCAGCACCCAGCCTCCCACCACGACGAGGATCCCCTCGCGGCGGTAGCTCTCGCCCTTCTCGCCACCGATTCCAACCATGATGCCGCCGACGATGGCCGTGATCAGGCTGGAGATCAGGAAGGCGATGACCACCTCCCACTCACCGTAGAACACGGAACAGAGCGCTGGCGCCAAGTTGGTGGCCGCCAGCAGCAAGACCAGCCTGCCGAGGAATCGAAGTGGAACGCGGAAATTCACCAGAGAGATCTCACGAGCGTTCGCGTCCCGGGAACAACAGGCGAGCAGTGTCCAGTTCGGATTCGTGGACGAAGAGGATCACCAGGTCACCCGTTTCAAGGCGGTCGTTGCCGTGTGGTACGAAGACTTCTTCGCCCCGCATGACTGCACCCACGATCAAGCCGCGCGGAGGGCTCATCTCGGCCAGGGTGACACCGGAGGCGGGACTGGCCGCGGCCAAGGTACGCTCCAGAACCTGAGCGGCGCCCTTGTGCAGGGAGACGATGTTGGAGCTGTAGCCGCTGTCGATGTACTCCTCGATCCGCTCCCTGGCCAGTGTGCGAGGGCTGAAGACCTCCTGCATCCCAAGTCGCTTCCAGAGCTGTGTCGTCTCCGAGCGATGCACCATGGCGAGCACCTGGTCGACGCCGAGCTCCTGGGCCAGCAGGCAGGCCATCAGGTTGCTCTCGTCATTGGCGGTCAGGCCGACAAAGGTCTTGGCCTGGCCGATCCGCTCGGCCTTGAGCAGGGCCAGATCGGTGGCGTCACCATGGATGATCTCGAATTCGGGAAACTCCGCCGCCAGTCGCTGCGCTACCTCCTTGTCGATCTCGATGATCTTGACCTGGATCTTCAATGGGGCGAGGGCTCTGGCGATCGCACTGCCAGTCTCGCCGCCGCCGGCGATGACGACTTTGCCGATCACCTTGCGATGGTTGCTGACTGTCAACTCGGCCTGTTCGATGACATCTGTCGTGCCGAGTATCAGGGCATCATCGCCCTCTCGAGCCTGATCGTCACCGCCCGGAATGATGAGCTCGTCGCCCCGATAGAACGCGGCGACCAGAGAGTTCCTGGGAAGCGAGACATCCCGCAGGGGTTGCTTGACCAACGGTGATTCGGCATCGAGGTGGATCTTGCGGAGCTGGACCTTGCCGGCCGCCAGATACTCGACCGCCATGGTGCTGTGACCGTGGATCTCGTTGAGGACGCGGGTGGTGGTCAAAAGCTGGGTGGAGAGCAGGAGATCGACCCCGAAAGCCTGTTCCAACAGCCGACGGTAGGTGATGACTTCTTCGGCTACCGCCACCCGAACAACAGTGCGCTTCGCGCCGAGGTCCTTGGCGAGGTTGGCCGCCGCCAGGTTGGCCTCGTCGGATGAGGAGACCGCCATGAAGAGCTCGCAGCCTTCGACGCCGGCGGCCGCGAGCACCGGAGGGTGGGCTCCATTTCCACCGACCACCCGAACATCCAGCTCCTCATCGATGCGCTCCTGCCTGGCCGGATCGAGCTCGATGACGGTGACATCCTCACCCAGCTGGGACAGCGTCTGAGCGAGGTGGTAGCCGACCTCACCAGCTCCCATGACCACATAGTGTTTTCGATTCATGGTGTTGAGTGACCCCGGGATAGGCCTTTCGATTGCATCTGGGATTGTAGCCCGAAATCCGGCGGAGGAAGAGCGATCGGGTACCACGTGCGGCAAGGTCGGTCGATGACCATGTGCTAACGTCTGTCTGCCGAATTTCGGCCTCATCGCCAGATTTCCGCGGGAGGAGAGACTCATGCTGAGACCCATCGTTACTTGTGCGGCGATCTGCTTGATGGCCGCCGCCACCGTCTCTGCGCAGGACGTGGACATCCGCGCCAAAGAAGGAGTGAGCTTTTCCGGGTACGCCACCTACTCCTGGGCTCCGCACCTCGATGTGGAGGGCGATCATCCGGTGGCAGACGGCTCTCCTCTCGACGTGACGATCAAGCAAGCGGCGGACTCCGAGCTCAAGCGCAAGGGGTATGAGCTTGTCGAACAGGAGGCGTCGCCGGACCTGATGATCAACTACGTCGGCTTCGG
>CAMYLC010000015.1 GCA_947259195.1 Thermoanaerobaculia bacterium
CGAAGGGCAAGGCGATCGTCAACCTTCTGAACCTCGAGCAGCAAGAGAGTATTGCAACGACGGTGGCGGTGCGGGATTTTCCCGACAGCCACAACTTGATCTTCGCCACGGAGAAGGGCACGATCAAGAAGACTAAGCTCTCAGCCTATTCGAACCCCCGCAGCGGCGGCATCGTCGCAATCAAGGTGGACGAAGGAGACCGCCTGTTGGACGTGCGGGTGACCGACGGCGACAAGACGATCCTGCTGGTAACCGCCAAGGGTTTCTCTATCAGGTTCTCGGAGAAGGATGCCCGCGCCATGGGGCGCGCGACGCGGGGCGTGCGAGGCATCTCGCTGCGCAAGGGCGACAAGGTCGTCTCGATGGAGACCCTGGAACTGGAGGGCGGCGAGGTCTTGTCGGTTGCCGAGAAGGCCATCGGCAAGAGAACCCCGGTGGCGCAGTATCGATTGCAGCGCAGGGGCGGCAAGGGAATCATCAACCTCAAGGTCTCCGGCAAGACCGGCGAGGTCATCGGGGCCATGCAGGTGCAACCCGAGGACGGCCTGATTCTGATCACTCAGGATGGCAAGATCATCCGCATCCCTGTCGACGGCGTCAGGGTCAGCGCCCGGTCCACGCAGGGCGTGAAGCTCATGGACCTGGATGGCGAGGACCGCCTGGTTTCGGTTGCCAAACTGAGCGAGCGGGAGGAAGAGGTGGTGGGCGAGGAACCTGATCCAGAGTCCGAGCCAGTCAACTGACGGCCCGTCAGCAACAGGCATTACCCAAGCCGAGCAGAGTAGAGAGCGGAGGGTCGAACCGTTCGCAACCATAGCGGCACAAGCCTCGTCTATCGATTCGCCTGGATCTTCTATCTGATCCTGGCGATAGCCGGCGCCCTCTGGGTTGGCTGGCGTGAGGGCGCCATTTTGCCGGCACTCTTCGTGGACGCGGAGAGTTGGTGGTTGGATGCTCTGCTCGGGGTAGGTGTTGGAGGTCTCCTCGTCGGTCTTTGGAGGGCAGCGCGCCGCAGGCTGACGAGCGCAGTCGAACTCGAAAAGCAACTGGCGGAGTTGTTGGGCCCCATGGAGCGACACGAGATCGTCGTCTTGGCACTGCTGTCGGGTTTTGCCGAAGAGTTGTTCTTTCGCGGTGCCGTTCAGGGGGCGTGGGGCTGGTTTCCGGCCACGGTACTGTTCACGCTGCTGCACACCGGACCCGGTAGCACCTACAAGGCCTGGACGGCATTTGCCGGCGTGGCGGGCCTGGCACTCGCCGGCCTCATGTTGTGGCGTGGCAATCTGCTGGCCCCGATCCTCGCCCATGTAGTCGTCAACGCCGTGAACCTGCACCAACTCGTTGGTGAGCCCGGAACAAAACCCTTTCGAGCTGGGTGAATCTTGCGGGCCGAGGGCTCTGCTAGACTGAGATCGAAGCGCGAATCGAAAGACTCTCGGAGGGATCAAGCCGATGACGGAAGCCAGCCAGGATGTCTTCACCTACCTGGACGAAAAGGAAGCCGGCTATCTGGAGGAGCTCAAGGAGTATCTGCGGATTCCATCGGTCTCTACCGACCCTGAGTACAACACCGAGGTCTTGCGCTGCAGCGAGTTTCTTCTGGCGAAACTCGAGGCGGCCGGACTGGCGACCGAAGCCATCGAGACGGATGGCAACCCGCTGATCTACGCCGAGTGGAGCCAAGCAGAAGGCAAACCAACGGTGCTCTTCTATGGGCACTACGATGTGCAGCCGGCCGACCCAATCGAAGAGTGGCGCAGCCCTCCGTTCGAGCCAACCGAGGAGGGAGATCTCCTGGTCTGTCGTGGGGCCACCGATGACAAGGGGCAGTCGTTTACCCACCTCAAGGCGGTCGAGGCAATGCTCGGGACGCGGGGAGAGCTGCCGGTCAACGTCAAGTTCCTGGTCGAGGGCGAAGAGGAGATCGGTGGTCACGGAATCGAGAAGTTCGTCATCGAGGATGCAGGCGAGCGGCTGGCTTGCGATGCCGTGGTCGTCTCGGACACGTCCATGTTCGCGCCCGGTCAACCGGCCCTGCTTTACGGTCTCAAGGGTCTGGCCTATATGGAGCTCAAGGTTACGGGCCCCAACCGAGATCTGCATTCCGGAACGTTCGGCGGCGCCGTCGCCAATCCTGCAAATGCGTTGAGTCAGATCATCGCTCGGCTCCAGGATCCGAAGACCGGCAAGATTCTCATTCCGGGGTTCTATGACGACGTGCGCCCGCTCGAGAGTTGGGAGCGAGAGGAGTTCGCCAAGCTTGCCTTCGACGAAAGAACCTATATGGCCGATCTGGGCGTGAGCGAGCTGTTCGGCGAGGAGAGCTACAGCACCCTGGAGAGGGCCTGGGGGCGCCCGACCTGCGACGTGAACGGCATCTACGGCGGTTACCAAGGTGAGGGCGCCAAGACCGTGATTCCGGCCTGGGCGGGAGCCAAGGTTTCCATGCGCCTGGTACCGAACCAGGCCCCGGCGAAGATCGCCCGGCTCTTCAGCGACTATGTTCAGGAGATCGCTCCGGCAGGGGTCGAGGTCGAGGTAAGCGACCTGCATGGAGCCGAGCCGGTGCTCATCGATGTCCAGGGCCCGATCGCCGACGCCGCGATGGTCGCCCAGGAGCAGATCTGGGGCGCCCAACCGGTGCGGGTTCGCGAAGGTGGCTCCATCCCCATCGTGGCCACCTTTGCGAAGGTCCTGAAAGTGCCCGTCCTGCTGATTGGTCACGGCCTCCCCGACGATCGCCTGCACGCGCCGAACGAGAAGTTCAATATCAGCCATTTCTACAAGGGAATTCGTACGATCGTGCGACTCCTGGACGAGGTCGGTGAAATAGCATGAACCGCAACGAGCCTGAACCCGCCAACCAACAGAGGGAGACCGTGGAACGAGAGTTGAAGTTCCCTTGCGACAACCTGGAAGCAATGCGAGAGCGCCTCTTGGCCTTCGAAGCGGAACGCCTGTCAGCCGGGGGAGCCGAGGAAAACCTGGTCTACGATTGCGAGGGTAGGCTCTTCGAGAAGCGTGAGATCCTGCGCCTGCGCCGCGATCGGGCGGGCTGGTCGCTGACATTCAAGGGGTCTCCGACCTTCGAGGATGGAGTCAAGATCCGCTCGGAACGCGAGACCAAGGTGGAAAACGGCGATGAGGTCCATGCCATCTTGCTAGGCCTGGGCTATGAAGTGGTGAAACGCTATGAGAAGAAGCGCGAAGAGTGGCGGCTGGGGGGTGTGATGGTCGCCCTGGACCGCACACCGATCGGTGATTTTGTCGAGTTCGAGGGCAGCGGCGCCACCAAAGTCGCACAGCGATGTGAGTTCGATGTAGAGCAGGCGGAAATGCGCACCTACCTCGACCTTTACGAGGACTACCGGCGGGAGCACCCCGAGGCGCCGCCGGACATGGTTTTTTCTTGAAGGAGCTTCGACTGCGGGCCGTTGTGCTGGCTGCGGGGCATGGCAATCGCCTGCGGCCACTCACCGAGTTCGCCCCCAAGCCACTATTGCCCGTCCAGGGCGAGTCGATAGCCGGCCGTACCTTGGGTCAATTGGCCCGCCTGGGGTGCGAGGCGGCAGCCGTCAACCTCTGCCACATGGGGGATTCCATTCGCGAGCACCTCGGTGACTCCGTTGATGGAATGCCCCTGACCTATTCTCCGGAAGAGCAGTTGCTCGGAACCCTGGGCGCCCTCGGTCCTCTCGAGGAGTTCCTCCGACCAGCCGACCTGGTACTCGTAATCAACGGGGACAGCCTCTGCCGCTGGCCTCTCAAGCGTCTGGTCAAGAAGCACCAGAAAAGCGATGCACAGGCGACAATGCTGGTCTCTCGCCGCCTCGACCCGGGGCCCTTCGGTGGCGGTGTGCGACTGGACGATAAGAACCACATCGTTGCATTTCGTGGGTCCGCAGGTGCCACAGAGAAGGATCGGCACCGGGTGTTCATGGGAGCCCATGTCTTGTCACCCGGCCTTCTGGGCGGGATGCGGAGGAGACAACCACAGGACTTTGTAGCCGATCTCTATGAGCCGTTGGTCTCCCGGGGGGGTCTCGTGAAGGCGGTGGAAACGAATCGTCCATGGCACGACCTGGGAACCCCACAGCGCTATCTCGAAGGCGTTCGGGATTGGGTGGGCCGGAGGTTGCTGCCTGGGATCGGGTCTCAGAACTGGGTTTCCGAGGGCGCGAATCTGGCCGAGGGCGTGAAGCTGCGACGGACGGTCGTCGAACGGGACTGCCGCATCAACGCGGGCTGCTATCTGGAGGATTCTCTGTTGCTGCCCGGCGCTCGCGTCAGCGAGCGGTGCCACGTGACAGGGTCGATATTGGGATTCGGGGTGGTTCTGCCTCCGGGAACCAGTGTCGAGGCGAGATTGGTCACCACTGTCCGGGCGAGCTCGAGCCCGAGACCCGAGGACTCCGTGGTCGGTGGCCTGGTCTATTCGCCGCTGGAACCGGTCGTCGGTTCAGGAGAGCGTTGCTAGACTCGAGCAAGGACTTTTCGGCCTTCTCAGCGATGACACCACCAGGTGAAGCAGTAGCGATCCCCGCACCCGGCCCGTTCAGTCTTCTGATTTTCGACTGGGACGGCACCCTGCTGGACTCGATTTCGAGCATTGTGGAGTGCACCCAGCAGGCCCTGCGGGAACTCGATCAGCCACCGGTACCGGACGAGCAAATTCGCGGCGCAATCGGACTGGGATTGCGGGAGACCGTCGAGCGCTTTGCCCCCGGGTGCGACGAGACGTTGTTCCAGGCCATCGTCGAGACCTACGGTCGACACTGGCTAACGACCTATTGCCATCAGCCGCAGCTTTTTCCTGGCGTGCGTGGTCTCCTGGAGGATCTGCGGCTGGCGGGCTATCTTCTGGGGTTGGCTACAGCCAAGGGCCGCAAGGGTCTGACGCGAGATCTCGAGGCTACCGGAATGGGTGAGTTCTTTCTGGCGACCCGGACGGTGGACGAGGCCCGCAGCAAGCCCGACCCGCAGATGATTCTCGACATCGCGGACGAACTGGGAGTCACCACCGATCGAACCCTAATGGTCGGCGATACGATCCACGACCTGGAGATGGCCCACAATGCCCGCGCGGCCGCGGTCGCCGTCTGCAGCGGCTCTGAGCGCCGGACGACCCTGGAGGAGGCTCGGCCCCTTGTCTGCCTCGACAGGGCCACAGAGCTGCCTGCCTGGCTGTCTCCTGAAGGAGGATGAGTCATGTGGCCCCGCAACGTGAAGAGCATTCCCCCGGTCAAGGCCGTGATGACCCCTTTCCCGCATTCCATCGAGGTGAGCGAGACGACGACGAAGGCCAGAAAGATGATGGCAGGGCTCGGATTCCACCATCTGCCGGTGATGGATCGGGGAGAGTTGATCGGTGTCATCAGCGAGCGCGATCTTCGGCGTGCTGAGAGCGCTGGCAGCGAGGCACATCTGGTCGCTGACGTCGCCTGTCGGGAGGCCTTTCTGGTCGATCTGTCAGAGCCGCTGGATCGGGTGCTGTCGAAGATGGCCCGGCGCCGGGCCGGCTCTGTCCTGGTGGTCAAGGAGGACAGGTTGGCCGGCATCTTCACCGTCACGGATGCCTGCCGCAGCTTTGCGGAATGCCTCAGGGCCCAGTTTCCCGGTGAAGGGGGGGACGAGGCGGCGTGATAGGAAGGGCCCAGGGGTCTCGGGGCATAGGGGCCTGAGGGGACAAACTTCCGCCAACCGAGGGCTTGACTAGGCAACGCGGCCCTTGGTGATCCATTCGAAGACTTCGTCGACTTGTTGCCAGCCGAGGCGCATCAGGAAAGAGCTGTTCCTGCCGTAGGACTTGGATCCGAGAATAAAGAAGTCGGGCTCGGGATTGGTGAGGGTTTCGATACCCTGACCTCTCTGGGTCAGGCAATCGGCATCCGATCGCGAGGCCAAGAGGGAGGCAGCCAGCTTCATGGGTCCGCTGGTCGCATAGCACTCGTGGATCTGGAGTTGTCGGTAGAGTTGATGATCGCCGACGAAGCCGGTGAGGGACAGGACGCGGTCGACTTCCACGCCGCGCTGCCCGCCCCCAGAATCACGGAAGGTGATTCCGATGCGGTTACCCTTCCTCGCCAGCGAGTCCACCACGACGCCCGGAACCATCTCGATCGCATCCGAGCCACCCGAGGCAAGTGCTTGCGCCTGGCGAAGCAGCCTTGCGCGCTCTGGGAGGGGGTCGTCCTCCTGGACGGTCCAGATCGGCTCGGCCCGTCGAATGGCCCAGAGAACCCGCGTTCCGGGATGACGCTTGGCCAAGGCGTCCAGCTCCACCGCGGCAGTCTGGGCGGAATGGCCGGCGCCGACGAGCAGTATCTCCTTGCCGGCCCAAGCACTCTCCTGGATTGCGAAGTTGGGGACCCAGCGGACGATAACGTCCTCCAGGCTCTCCTCGCCGGGGGCTGGTATGCCGCCGTCGCCCAGGGCGTTCGGCGTCCCATAGTTACCCGTACAGTCGAGCACGATCTCGGCCTGTTCGGTCCACTCTCGCCCCCGAGAGTCCGTAAGCAAAAGTCTGAATGGGTGTCGAGCGCGTCGCGGGGTGCCGATCTCTTCGTTCTTGAGGAGGCCTTCGCGACCCACCGCCAGCACCGGAGTGCGAAAGCGAGTGTTCTCTTCGAGGGCGGGTAGCTTCGCCAGTGGCTCGAAGATCGCGTCGGCGAGCTCTTCACCAGTTGGGCAGTCGTCCCCGGAGGGCACATCGTGGCCTGTCGCCAGCAGTGCCTTGCGGGCCCTGGGTGAGACATCCAGGTCCCAGGGGGAGAAGAGCCTGACGTGGCCCCACATCCGCAGGAAGGCTGCGGTTGTAGGCCCAGCTTCATAAAGGGTGAAGGGCAGCGCAGCCTCGGCAGCGGCCAAAGCGGCTTCGAGACCGGTTGGGCCGGCTCCGATGATGGCGATTCGGCGGTTCTTCGAGCTCACGTTCGATTTCTCCGGTGAGTGCTGTTGCGTCTTCTTCCGAGCACCAGGATTCAGTAGCGCGATTTAGCGCGCTCGCGAGCGGGCAGGATCTCCAAGCAGGTGGTCCACCAGCCGTGGCGAATGGTGTCGATGAACTCCTGAGGCAGGCCCTGCTGAAGCATCTCTCGGGCCAGAGACACGTGATCGTACTCGAGGGGAAGCAATTCGACCCCGAGATCGCCGTCTCGGGCTTCCAGCATCGCATACCAGACGCCAGGCTGGCCGTCGTTGGCGGGCCTACCGATGACCCCCACGTTCACGACGTCGCGTCCGGAGGGCAGGCGGCGGTGCCAGTGAAGACCGGTGTGGGTGCAAAGCAACCCGTCGCAGGATTCCTGGTTCAGGAGCACTTCGAGAAAGGAGACGGGCGATGTGGAGTGAAACAAGAACTCGTTGATCTGGCGGGGAGAACCGTGCACCAAGAGCAGCTCGCGCTGTCCGACACGGATACGTCGTCGCAAGGGTAGGTCTCCCATCCAGCGCTTGAAGTCGGAGGAGCAGTGCTCCGACGTGTAGCGATAGGAAAGGGTGGCGAAGTGATTGTCCCTTGGGTCGGTGTAGCCGCAATTGCAGTCTTCTCGGCCAGTGGCGAGGGATGCTTCGTAGTTGCCTTGAAGAGTTCTGACGTCGCCTTCGAGCAGGAGAGGCCAGACCTTTTCTGGCGAAGGTCCGAACCCTCCGAGGTCGCCGAGACAGTAGACGGCCTCGGCGCCATGCTTGTGAGCGGCGTCGAGCACTGCTTCCAGAGCGAGATGGTTGTTGTAGACGCCGCCAAAAACAACGACCCGCGAATAGGGACTCTCGACGGGAGTGGCGTCACGCTCTCGCCCGAGAAAGTCGCGTTGCTCCGCTCGGCGCTCGTCGTCCGATAGCCGACGACCCAGACTCGTGGTTGCCTGCCGAAACTTCTCGAGTGGCACCAGGCGCTCGCCCCAGGTGGCCATCCCCCGATGGGTGGTCAGCTTGCCGCTCTCGGCATCGCTCATGTCTTACAGGAGACTCCATAGACGTGGCAGGTCCAGCACGCCGGGTGCTCGAGGGCGAAGGGCTCGAGGGTGTCGGCCAGGGCCTGCCCCATCTTGCCTCGCGGCTCGTTGACAAGAATCGGACAGACCCAGACACCCTGGTCCGTCACCATCCGGCAAGAGCTGCATTGGAGGTGGCTCCATCCCTCATCCAGGGTGTCGCTGTCCCGCAGTCGCTGCCAGGCCTCATAGGCACCGCTGCGCTCGGCCTCGGCCCCGATCTGGAAGACAGGCAGCACCTTGAGCCGCGGCTTGGCGACTCCCAGATCGCGCAAGAGCTCGAAGAAGCGCTCTTTGCCACTCGCGGAGCCGTTGTCCTCGTAGACCTCGGTGACAGTGATGACGGGATTCAAGCCCGCTTCGACCAGATTGGACACGCCCCGGAGGATTCGTTCGAAGGTCCCTTCCCCGCGGATGGGGTCATTGGTCTCGGGAGAATAGCCGTCCATGGAAACCCTGAAGTCGAGAGAGTAGTCGGTCTTCTCGGCGAGTCGACTCAACCTGCGACAGCGCTCGGGGTCCAGTAGCAAGCCGTTCGTCAACACGGTTGTGGGCCCGACCCGGAGAGCTCGTTCGAGAATCGTCTCCATCTCCGGGTTCAAGAAGGGCTCACCGCCAGTGAAGTAGAGCTCTTTGACGCCAAGGATCACGGCTTCCTCGAGATAGGGAAGGATCGCCTCCAGAGATAGAAACTCATGGGTCCGGTTGGTGGGGGAGCTGGAGACGAAGCAATGCGTGCAGGCCAGATTGCACACCGTCCCCGCCACCTGGAACCAGAGCGTGTCGAGAGAGCGTAGAGCCACGCGCGGTGACGTGGCCTTTGAAGCCTCGATTGACGGCACTAACAGCAGCCCTCCGGTCCGCAATGGGGCTCGGCCGTGGCAGAGGTCAGGTCGTAGCCCCGACCCTTGGTCTCCCGAGGCTCGCGAAGGGGAGTTCTAGAACAGTCGAAGGGCTCGGCCGCCCCGAGAGGAATCGCTTCCAGAGGCTCCAAGAACTCGAAGGAGTCGCGATACGCCTCCTGCCGGTAGAGGTTGTAGGTCTTGTCACAGACGGCGTAGCGAAGGCCGCGCTCCATGCGGTGGTCGTCGTCATCCAGGACCTCCTTGAATGGGCCTTTGTAGATGACGGCCTGGTTGCGCTCCAGGCAGGGGCCTTTCTTGCGCTTGAAGGCCTCCACGGTGACCGAGCGAAACTCGATGCCATTGACTGCCTGCCACGGCTGCTGCTGGCGAACCAGGATGCGCAGGCCGTGAAACCCGGCCTCTTCGAAAGCGGCGAAAAAGGCCTCCTCGGTCAAAGCGCCGGATATGCAGCCACTCCAGAGCTCAGGGTCTTTCTGCATCGCATCCGGAACCAGCTCGTCGCTGCGCCCCTGAATCTCCAGAAGGCTCTCTACGTCTCCCACCGGCTTTGCCACCAGCTCGTCTTCCAGCAGATCGAGGTCGAGCTTCAAATCCTGGATTCGACCGAGCCGAAACTCGACGTTGGCGAACCCGAGACTCGAGGCTACCCGTGGTGCGGCGTGACGTGCCACGGCCAGCATCTCGGGGGTCATGTCTATGCCGATGACCCGACCGGTCTCTCCTACCACCTGAGCGGCGATGAAGCAGATCTTGCCCGTGCCGCTCCCCAAGTCGAGAACCGTCTCACCCTCTTTGAGATATCGACTGGGATCACCACAGCCGTAGTCCCGGTCGAGCACCTCGTGCGGAATCACTTCGAGGTACTGCGGGTCGTAGTCCGTCGGGCAGCACAGCTCTGCCACCCGCGTCTCGGCTCCCAGCCCATAGCGATCCTTGACCGCTTTCTCCACACTGACTATTGTCATGACGTCTAGCTTCCTCTCTCAAGGAGACTCGTGTGTCCGGCAGGTGCGACATGATCTTTCACCAGCCGCTCGTTTCGCCGGCGGTGCAAGGTGTTTGGCGTTCGGTATCGTCAGGCGGGCTGCCGGGACGGAATGCAGGCTTCGCTGGTGGAAAACCCGCTCGGCACCGTTTAGGGGTCGCGACGGCAAGCCGCGACGGAGCTGCTCACAATGCGGTCCGAGTGTGAACACGAGGTGCAGTGGCTGTAGCCGAAAAGGACACATGACTTCTGCTGGGCCTATACGGAACGGAGCGAGTATCGGATCACCCAGGGCCGAGGTGGGGGAGAGTGTACAACCCCGCCCATGCCCGAGAGAAGCACTGCCCATCAGGGTGGTCTATGATCAACGGTTCAAGTCGAGCGAGAGAGCAGGATCCGAATCTCGCAGGAGGCCGCAAACAGTGCAGCCTCGCCACTCTCGGATGACCGGGTTTGACCAGGCTGGAAATCGAGGTGCTCTAAGGAATGAAGATCGCGTCCGTGGGCGAGGCGTTTCCCTCCCACTACTACCCCCAGGAGCGCCTGCTGGAGGAGTTCAAGCGGGTCTGGTCCCGCCAACTCTTCAATCAGGGCAGGTTAGAGACCCTACACAAGAACGTTCTTGTGGGTGGGCGCTATCTGGCTCTGCCGATCGACGACTATTCGAAGCTCGAGAGTTGGGGTCAATCCAACGACGCCTGGATCCGGGTCGCGCAGGATGTCGGCGAGCAGGCCGTTCGGAAGTCCCTGGCGCAGGCGGGGCTGGAACCGTCTGACGTCGACTGCCTCATTTTTGTCTCGGTGACCGGTGTGGCGACTCCGTCCATCGACGCGCGCCTGGTGAACCGGTTGGATCTGCCATCGAGACTCAAGCGCTTGCCGATTTTTGGTCTGGGATGTGTAGCCGGAGCGGCAGGTATCTCCAGGGCTGCTGACTATGTGAAGGCCTACCCCGATGAGGTCGTGGTTCTCCTGTCGGTAGAGCTCTGTTCTCTGACCCTTCAGATGCAGGACCTCTCGATACCGAATCTCATTTCCTCAGGCCTGTTCGGTGATGGGGCGGCGGCTGTCGTGATCGTGGGCGGCGAGCGGTGCGCAGCAGGGCCGAGAATCGTGGCTACTCGCTCGGTCTTCTATCCCGACACCGAGAGAGTCATGGGCTGGGACATCTCCGAGAAGGGTTTCCAAGTCGTTCTCTCTGCCGAGGTCCCGGAGATGGTAAGCCGGAATCTGTGCCAGGATGTCGACGACTTTCTCGCAGATCAGGGGCTGAAGAGGAGCGACATCGTGTCCTGGGTGGCTCATCCTGGGGGGCCGAAGGTCCTGAGTGCTCTCGAAGAGGCTCTCGAGCTATCTCCCGAGGCCTTGGATTTGACCAGAGAAAGCTTGGAGAAGGTCGGAAACCTCTCTTCGACATCGGTACTTCTGGTACTCCAAGAAACCATGCGGCGCCGGCGTCCCGAGCCGGGCAGCCTCGGGATGCTGCTCGCCATGGGTCCGGGCTTCTGCTCGGAGCTGGTACTGCTGGAATGGTAGACAGCCGTTGGCTCTTCACCGGTTTGGTCGGACTGGTTGGTCTGGAGCGCCTCCTCGAATTGTGGATTGCAGGCCGCAATCGTCGTTGGCTTCTGGCGCGCGGTGGGTTCGAGGTTGGGCAGGACCACTATCCGTGGATGGTCTTGCTGCACGCGACGTTTCTGGTCGCAGCCCCGATGGAGGTGTGGATGCTGGACAGGCCACTGATTCCACCTTTGGCTATTGGCATGATGCTGCTACTGATCGTCGCCATGGCACTACGCTACTGGGTGGTCGTGACCTTGCGGCAACGCTGGACGACGCGGGTAGTACTGCTGCCTGGAGCGCCGCGGATTACGAGGGGCCCGTTTCACTTCTTGTCGCACCCGAACTACCTGGCGGTGGCCCTGGAGATCGCCGCCCTTCCTTTGGTGCACACCGCCTGGCTCACGGCACTGACCTACAGCATTCTCAATGCCGTACTGTTGAAGACCCGGATCAGGGTGGAAGAATCGGCGTTGCACGGCACCGTGGAGATATCTGAATGACACGGCAGACGATTCTGGACGGCGTAGCAATAGTGGCCGCGAGGCATCTGGGCTGGAAGGGAGAGCTGAAGCCAGAGATGCACCTGGTCGAGGACTTGGAGCTCGACTCGCTGAGACTCCTGACACTGGCCGTCGAAGTTGAGAATCACTTTCGAGTCTGCATCGACGAAGAGGACGAGGCGGTCATCGAGACGGTCGGAGATCTGGTCCGAATCATCGAGCAGAAGACCGCTGAGTAGCACTGCGATGCAGGAAGCCGAATCCACCACGCTTCTGGGGGCTCTGGAAAAGGCGGCCCGGTTCCCGAAGACAGGCCTTCGACTGCTCGACAGAACAGAGCAGGCCGAATGGTTGAGCTGGTCCGAGGTTTACGAAGAATCGCTCGGGGTGGCGGCGGGCCTTCGCCGGCTCGGGGTGCGCCGCGGCGACAGGGTAGCGCTGATCTTTCCGACCGAGAGGGGCTTCTTTCTCGGATTCTTTGGAGCGCTGCTGGCCGGGGCCGTCCCGGTGCCGCTCTACCCGCCCGTGCGCCTGGGCAGGCTGGAAGAGTATTTCGCTCGGACCGCGAGCCTGCTGCAGTCCGTTACGGCGCGAGTCGTGCTGGTCTCGCCTCGAGTTCGTAGAATCCTCGGCCAGGCCATCGAACGCGCGGACCCGGAGCTCGGCTGTCTTGCTCTTGACGAACTGGTGGGCGGAGACGGCCGCCTGCCGAAGGCGAGCCCTGGGGACTTGGCCTTGGTGCAGTTCTCCTCCGGCACCACGGTGGATCCCAAGCCGGTAGCGCTCACCCACGCTGCGGTGATGGCACAGGTGGCGGCCCTGAACCAATTCTGGCCGGATACTACCGAGGTGCGCCATACGGGGGCTTCGTGGTTGCCGCTCTACCACGACATGGGCTTGATCGGCTGTGTCTTTCCGGCCTTGGAGCGTCCCTCGGTTCTGACACTGATCCCCCCGGAAGTGTTCGTGGCGCGTCCAGCCGTCTGGCTGCGAGCCATTTCCCGCTACGGCGCGACCGTCTCGCCGGCGCCCAACTTCGCCTATGGTCTCTGCGTCGACAAGATACGCGACGAAGAGATGACAGGAGTGGATCTCTCCTGTTGGAAGGTCGCCTTGAACGGTGCGGAGCCGGTTGCCCCATCGGTCCTGCGGGCGTTCACAGAGCGCTTTTCGCGGTGGGGCTTCGAGCCGCGGGCATTGACACCGGTCTACGGCCTGTCGGAAGCCTCCCTGGCAGTGACATTCACTCCCCTCGGACGTGGTTTCTACAGCCAGAGATTCGATCGGCGATCTCTGGCCGATCAAGGCCTGGCAGTGCCGGATGCCGCAGGCGTCGAGCTGGTTTCGGTGGGCCAACCCTTGCCAGGATTTCGAATCTCGATTCGGGACCGAACGGGAAAGGAGCAAGAGGAAGCACGAGTAGGTCGGATCTGGGTGCAAGGACCCTCCCTGATGAGGGAGTATCTGAATCGTCCCGTGAGCACCGCCGAAGTGCTCCGGAACGGGTGGCTCGACACCGGGGATCTCGGATTCCGCCGCGAGCAAGAGCTCTTCGTCACCGGCCGGGCGAAAGATGTGATCATCGTGCGCGGGCAGAATCATGCCCCAGAAGAGCTGGAGCGCACCCTTTCGGCGGTCGAGGGTGTTCGAACAGGTTGCGTGGCGGCCGTGAGCCACCTTCCCGAGGGAGCAGAGGCCGAGGAGGTATATTTCTTTGTCGAAAGACGCGCCGCCGGACCCTGGCAAGCGAGAGAAGAGATCGAAGACAGGTGTCGGCAGGAAGTGCTGAAGGCGAGCGGCGTCGCGGCCGACCAGGTCGTAGTGCTGGAGCCGGGAACGCTGCCGCGCACCTCTTCGGGCAAGGTCCGTCGGGCAGAGACCTTGCGGTTGTATCTGAGTGACGAGTTGACTCCACCCAGGGTGGTCTCCATTGTGCTTCTGGCAAGATCCTGGTGGCGTTCTTGGTGGGCGTTCCTGCGATGGCGCTCGAGGAGGCGAGGTGGGAGCCAGGTTGGTTGATCGTGAAGTAGTGGTGGTCGGTGGCGGCCCAGCGGGTCTAGCCACGGCGCTGGAGCTTCGGCGGCGAGATATCGATGTCATGGTCGTGGACGGAGCACGACCGCCAATCGACAAGGCGTGCGGAGAGGGCATCATGCCCGACGGGGCAGAGCGCCTGAGATCCATGCGAGTGGAACTGGCAGAGGCCGGCCACGAGATTCGAGGCATCCGGTATCTCGATGGCCAGACAGTTGCCGAGGCGTCCTTCCCTTCAACGCCGGCGATTGGGGTTCGACGGACAGAATTGCACGCAGCAATGGTCGAGCAGGCCCGGAAGAGTGGCGCCGAGCTGGCCTGGGGGGAGAAGGTCCTGGGAATCACCGATCAGGGTGTGATGACCAAATGCGGGCGAATCTCGGCCCGATGGATCGTAGGGGCCGACGGGCTGAGCTCCAAGGTTCGCCGATGGGCTGGCTTTGAAAGCTCACCGAGAGGCCTTCGACGGTTTGGCGTCAGGCGGCATTTCCGGATGGAGCCCTGGACCGACCGGGTGGAGGTCTACTGGGGGTCCCACTGTGAGGCCTACGTGACGCCAGTGGGTCCAGGCGAGGTCGGAGTCGCCTTGCTGTGGAGCGGAGAGAAGGCCAACTTCGAGCAGCTGCTGAGACGCCACCCGAAGCTGGAGCGACGGCTGCGGGGTGGCGAGCCCTCGAGTCGGGTCCGGGGCATTGGTCCCCTGCGTTGTGGAGTCTCCCGGGTCGCCGATCGGAAAGTAGCTCTCGTGGGTGACGCGGCCGGTTACCGAGACGCCATTACGGGAGAAGGATTGTCCCTGGCTTTCCATCAAGCGGCGGCGCTCGCAGCATCGATCGAGAGAGGAGACCTCGCCGAATACGAGAGCCGGTATCGGAGGCTTGTCGCTCTTCCCAACGCACTTATCGCCGGGTTGCTCTTCGCCGAGCAGCGGCCCTATTTGCGTCACCGACTGATCGAGACCCTGGCGAGCAGCCCCGATATCTTCTCGCGTCTCCTGGCGATCCACGCGCGCGAGCAACCCCTGAGGAGCCTGGGTCTCGGAGCCACCGTGAAACTGGCGTTGGGTCTTCTGCGGCCGGCTTCGGCGTGAGGACCTCATGCCAGCCGCCAACTGATCACTCGAGGAGCCTCTCTGCCCGAATCTCCTTGGGTCCCTTCAGGTCCAGGTGAGCGACCGCCTTACGGACCGCCGTCATGAAGCGGTCGCCGGGGTCGACCTTGTCCGTTCGATAACTGTCGTCCAGCTCGAGCCACAGCGGGTGACCTTCGAACTCGCGATACTCCGAGTGACCGATCAGATAGTCGATCGAGGTGTACTTCTTCGCCAGATAGCGCACGAGGTGGATGTTGGCTTCGATCTGGGCATCGGTCATGTTGTCGACGCTGTCGGCACCACCGACGTTCTCGACGCCGATCGAGTTGTAGTTGAGGCCGATTGTATGTCGCGCCATCCAGGTCTCGGGCATGAGGCGATAGATGGTCCCGTCGCGATCGACGAGAAACTGAATGGAGACATTGACCTGTCCGGCGTCCGCCAGATCGGGGCGGGAACCGGGTAGCTGCTCTGGCTCGAAAGCTTCGAAGGAGCCGGCGAGGTCGGGGATCGCCGTCCAGTGCAGGACGATGATTGTGGGCTCGATGGAGATGTCCGGAGGATGCTTGTCATAGTGCTCGGCGATGTAGTCCAGCGTCGCCTCCTGACGCTCAATAGAGAAGGGGACAGGTCGATCATGGATGCCAGGCGAGGAGGAGCACCCTGTCAGCACCAGGAGTGCGACCCCGAAGCAGATGGTGAACAGTGCGGCGAAGCGGGTCTCTCGAGGCATGTGCTCCTGGCTCGGGGTGGTGGCGTAAGACGGCTCGATTGTAAGGCATTCTGGCGGCTCGCTCGGTTCGTTTCCGGAAGGGAGCGGATAGGATCAGGGGATGAGTCCGATCATTCGTCCACCCCACCTCGAACCGGGGGCCCAGGTCCGCGTCGTGGCGGCCTCGGGGCCGGTCGACCAGGAGCGGTTTGCTGCCGGTCTTCAAGCCCTCGAAGGGCGTTACGACCTCTGTTTCGAGGCGGCCGGCCTCTACGCCAGGGAAGGCTTTCTGGCGGGCAATGACGAGCATCGGCTGGAAGCGCTCAACGCCGCCATCGCCGACGCCGAATGCAGAGCCGTCTTCCTGGCGCGAGGTGGGTATGGACTGCTGCGAATCCTGGCGCAGGTCGATGGCAAGGCCCTGTTGGAGCACCCCAAACCGATAGTCGGCTTCTCCGACGTCACGGCGTTGCTCGCAGCTTGCTCTCAGGCGGGAGTTGCGGCGGTTCATGGGCCGATGATCAGTCAATTCGCGGCGCTCCCCCTAGAGGACAGAGAAGCGCTCTTCAGGCTGCTCGAGAATCCAGAACCTGGCATTCTGTTGACCGGCCTCGAAGCGGTGGTTACAGGTGTTTCACGGGGACCCCTTCTGGGGGGCAATCTGGAGGTGCTGTCACGACTGCTGGGAACACCTCTCCAACCGCAGTTCAAGGGTGCAGTGCTCTTTCTCGAGGAGGTAGGGGAGCTTCCGTATCGCGTCGATCGGCTCCTGACCCACTTCGAGTTGGCTGGCGTGCTGTCGCAGATTTCGGGCGTCGTGATCGGTGACTTCACCGATTGCGACGAGGTCGAGAACGAGATCGTTCAGCATCCGACGACGCGCGAGGTCCTCGTCGAGCGCCTGGGAAGGCTTCCGGTCCCGGTCGTGCTCGGCGGCACCTTCGGCCACGGTGAGCGCAACACGGCGCTACCCTATGGCACCCTGGTCCACCTGGATGCCACCAACGGCACCCTGGTCGCCCTCGAAGGCGCCGTCTCCTAAGGGTTGAGGCGTCCGTCGTACCTCCGGCCGACCTTTGAGGGCCTGGGGGTTGAAGCAACCTGCGCTTTGCGCGGTCGGTCCTTGAGGGCTTGGGGTCTTGGGCCATTCCCGAGGAACTGAGCGGTCGACTTGCTGGGGTCCGACGTGGGTCCCCCTCCCTCCCCGGCCGGCACGGGGCCCGGCCGCTTCAGCCTCAATGCTCCAGTGCTTCATTGGTGATTGAGGGTTTGGCGTGGGGACCTCCAGGGGGTTCTTGCAGCGGAAGGGAGGATAGCCCCCTGGGGACCCACGTCGAACCCCAAAACGACAGCGGTCAGTTGAACAGCTTCTCGTTGGAGATCAGCGGGGCAGTGGTGGCGTCGGCGTGGTCGCGGGCAAGTTGGATGCGACGTTCCCGGTCGGGCTCGCCGAGCAGGACGCTGACCTGGGCTCGCTTGAAGAGAGCCAGGGGGTAGGCTGGGTGGGACGCGGTGACGCTGTCCAGGTTGGCGGCCGCGTCGGTCAGCTGCCGGTTGGCGAGATAGAGGACTCCCAACTCTAGGTGATGGTCGAAGTCCTCCTCCTGGAGGACACGAGCCCGCTCGAAAGCGATGATCGCTCCCGGGCTGTCACCGACCGACATTCTCATCTCACCCAATTTGAGCAACTCGGCTTGCGGGTCGCTCTTGAGGTTCGCGATGCGCTCCAGAAGCGAGCCCGCCTCCTGGACGCGACCCTGTCGCTCACGTATCTGAGCCAGGCATTCCAGCGCGGGTAGTTTGTCCGGCGTTGCGTCGAGAACGATCTCGAAGAGAGGCTCGGCCTCGCTCCACTGCTGGAAGCGAAAGTGGTGCATGGCCAGGTAGTGCTGCAGGTCCACAGAGTCCGGACTGATCTGCCTCGCCTTGTCGAAGTACTCCAGGGCCGCCTCTTCATGACCCAGAACGGAATGGGCCACAGCCAAGCGGAGGGAAACGGCAGGGTTGTGGGGGTCGGCCGCGAGGACCCTCTCGAAGACCGGGATTGCGCTCTCGTAGTCGTGCTGTATGAAACGAGCGGAGCCGATATCGAGATCGTGGAAGAGGGCGACCATGTCCCTCGGATTGGGTGCATCGTCGCGCAGGACCGCGCCGCCTTCGGAGCCAACGTAACCCAGGCTCGCGAGCCGCTCCTTGGCTTCCTGTCCCAGGACGGCTCCCGAGTCATCGGGCCCGGAGAGAGATCGCTCCCAATGGGTCCGGAGTGTTTCCATCACCTCGGGGTCGATCTCGAGCTGCCCCTGGAGATTTCTCGACTCGGCGGGATCGGTGGAGAGGTCGTAGATTTCCAGATCTCCCGATCGGATGACCTTCGTGGAGCCGTCGATCGCCATGACCTGTGGCTGCCAGCCATATTGCAGGTAGGGTTTGGCTGCTTCTGCGAGCACAGTCTCGGCGCTGCCGCTCAGCAGATGGAGACCTTCGTGCTCGACTCCAGCCCAGCCTAGGATCGTGTCGAAGATCCGCCGCGTGCTGACGGGTTGATCGACTTGTCCTGCTGGGATTCCCGAGCCGACAACCATCAACGGAACCCGCATGACACCCTGGTAGAGCAGGTTGCCATGCAGGGCCTCACCGTGCTCCCCGAGGCCCTGACCATGGTCTCCGACGACCAGGATCTTCAGGGGCTGGCCTTCGAGTCGCGCTTCGAATGTTGCCACCAGGCGCCCGAGCTCCTGATCCAAGAACGCGATCTCTCCGAGGTAGGGTGCTTCCGGGTACTTGGATCGGTAGGGCTCGGGGGGCTCGTAGGGCTCGTGAGGGTCGAAGTAGTGGACCCAGACAAACAGGGGTGAAGAGTCTTCTCGCTCCAGAAAATCGAGGGCCCGGTCGGTGGTCTCGTTGGCGGGCCGCTCGGCGATGTCGGCGGCGAGGTAGTCGTCGTAGTGGTCGAAGCCCGAAGACAAACCGAATTCGGCCGCCAGGGGAAAGGCGGAGACGAACGCCGCAGTCTTGTATCCAAGGGGCTTGAGTTTGCTCGCCAGGAGTCGCTCGGAATCGGCGAACCGCCGGCCGTTCTCATGAATGCCGTGCTCCGTGGGGTAGAGGCCGGTCAGGATGGAGGTGTGGGCCGGCAGGGTCATGGGGGCTGTGGCGTAGGCCTGGGAGAAGACCTGGCCGCGCTCGGCCAGTGCATTCAAAGCTGGTGTGTGGACCTTGTCCGTTTCGAGCCCCAGGGCGTCGGCCCGAGTCGTGTCGAGAGTGACCAGGAGAATGGAGGGTCTTTGCTGGGTATTGGTGTCCTGCGCTGCCGAAGAGGCGGTCTCCGAGGGCTCAGCGCCGCAGGCCGACAGCACGAGACTGATCGCCAGGAGGCCGGCACGATTGAGATCGAGCGCACGCATGATCGAAAAGCTGCCCATGGATTCCCCCAAAGGGCGACCTGCTTTGTATAGCACAGCAGGTGGAAAGCCGAATGCGGGCAGCAGGGTCCTGGCTCCGAGATAAGATGCCCCGATCGTTCCACCGGGAAGGAGCCTGCGAACAAGTGCTTGAGACCCTTGCCAACGCCGTGACCTGGACCAGCAGCCTCGTGTGGGGGCCATCAACCATTGCGCTCACCTTCGGTACGGGGCTGTATCTGAGCCTGAGATTCCGCTTCGTCCAGGTCCGGCGGCTCGGCGAGGCGTTCGCCGATTTCAAACCGGTCTCCAGGTCGGATGCCAAAGGCTCCTTGAGCCCGTTTCAGGCCTTAATGAGCGGTCTATCCGGCGTCGTTGCAGCCATGCTGAGGGGCACTCCCCCGACCGGGTCGGAGAGACTGGACACCCAAGCATGATTACCCTTCGGCACTATCGACAGGAGCTCGAGCTTACCCACACCTTTCGCCTGGCGCGCGGAGCGAGTGATGTTCGTCAGACTCTCGTCCTGGAGTTGGAGGAGGAGGGGCTGACGGGTCTGGGCGAGGCCGCGCCCATCGACCGCTATGACCAGGATTGCGCCTCGGCCGCCAGGGCCGCGGAAGCGATGGCGCAGCATTTGACCTCGCCGTTGGCCTACGACTCTGCGGCATCGAGCGTGGCCGTGCCTGGCGAAGTGGCCGCCGAAGCTGCCATGGACATGGCAGTTTGCGACCTGGCGGGCAAGAAGCTAGGCGTGCCCCTCTACGAGTTGATGGGGATTGACCCGCGCCAGGCGCCGGTAACCTCCTTCACGATCGGCATGGATACGCCCGAGGTCGTGGAGGCAAAGGTCAGAGAGGCCGGGGAGTACGAGGTGCTCAAGATCAAGATGGGCTCCGATGAAGATCGGCAGATCCTGGAGGCCGTTCGAGGGGTCACGGATCGCCCGCTGCGAGTGGATGCCAACGAGGGTTGGACCCTGGAGGGAGCACAGTCTCGGCTCGAGTGGCTCGAGTCCATGGGCGTGGAACTGGTGGAGCAACCGTTGCCGGCCGGGCAATTGGAGGAGATGCGGGAGCTGCGTCGCCTGAGCCCGCTACCGTTGTTTGCCGATGAGAGCGTATACCGCGCCGCGGACATTCCGCGATTGGCCGGAGCCTTCGATGGCATCAATATCAAGCTGATGAAGTGCGGTGGCCTCGGCGAGGCCCGCCGGATGATCGCCGTGGCCCGGGCCCATGGAATGCAGGTCATGTTGGGTTGCATGGTGGAGTCGTCCCTGGCGATCACCGCCGCTGCCCACCTGTCTCCACTGGTCGATTTCGCCGATCTCGATGGCAACCTCTTGATCGACAACGATCCCTTTGTTGGTGTCACCGTGAAGGGCGGGCGGCTCGTTCTGCCGGGAGGGCCGGGGTTGGGCGTGCGACCCCGCGCCGATCCCCCTGAAAAGCCATAGTCCTGTATTGTCATGACCTGTCAGGAGGAGGGTTGATCTCTTGCATTACGTCGTCGGCATAGATTCGGGTGGGACCAAGACGGTTGGCCTGTTGGCGGACGAGACCGGCCAGGTGCTCGCCAAGGCCCGCGGGGGAGGTGCCAACCTCGTCATCCACGGCGAGCTGAGCGTGGAAAAGGTGCTCTATCAGATCATCGAGGACCTGGAGTCCCCTGGCCCCGTCGACGCCATCTGTCTCGGCATGGCCGGCGTGGATCGACCCGAGGAAAAGAAGCTGATTCAAGGCCTGTTGCGCCGGCTCGGTCTGCGAAAGGACATCCGCATCGTCAACGACGCCCTGATCGCCCTCGTAGCGGGAGCGGAGGAAGGGGTCGGGATCGTCGTGTCGGCCGGGACCGGATCGATCGCCTACGGCGTGGACCCCAGTGGCGAGACGGCTCGCTCCGGCGGTTGGGGCTATCTCCTGGGCGACGAGGGGTCCGCCTTCTGGTTGGGCCATGCGGCCGTTCGGCAGGGTGTGCGGGCGGTGGATGGCAGGGGGCCGGCGACGACGCTCTTCGACCGCATCTCCCAGAAGCTCGACCTGGACGTTCCCGACGGGCTCGTCAAGTGGTTCTATGACCAGGAGCGCTCCCGTGATCGAGTGGCCAAGTTGGCCAGCGTGGTCGAGGAAGCGGCCGAGGACGGTGACGTGGCCGCGAACTCGCTGCTGGATCAGGCGGCGCAGCACCTGGCCCGGGCGGCCAGAGCCGTCGACAGGAAGCTGACCTTCACTGACGGCTACCCGTTGGTGCTGGCAGGGGGCGCCTTCCGAGCCTGCCCCAGTCTCTTCGAGCGAGTCGAGAGTAATCTCGATCTACCCAAGGCCGAGGTCATCCGCTTGGAGAAGGAACCGGCTACCGGCGCGGTGACTTTGGCCCTCGAACTCCTCAGCTGATGTCTGGCCCGCATAGATCATGAAGGCCAAAGCAGAGAAACGACTCATCGTCAATGCCGACGATCTGGGGCGGACTCCGGGTATCAACGCCGGGATCTTCGAAGCGCACAGCCAGGGCCTGGTGACGAGCGCGACGCTCATGGTGGGTTTCTTTGCGGCAGAGGAGGCGGCAGAGGTCTGGAGCCGCAGCCCTGGGATCGGCATCGGCCTGCACGTCGGGCTGACTGGAGGGCGACCACTCCTGCCACCCGAGAGAGTCCCCAGCCTGGTCGATTGGGAAGGGAGGTTCCCAGCCAAACCGGAGGGCCTCGCTGGAGCTCACCGCGACGAGGTCATGGCCGAGGTGGAAGCGCAATTCGAGCGATTCCGCGTCCTCACCGGTAGGCTGCCGACCCATCTGGACAGCCACCATCACTCTCATCGTCTACCCGTGGTCTGCGATGCCCTGGTGAGCATTGCAGGCAGGTATGGCCTTCCGGTCCGCAACACCTCGGCAGAGGTGGGCCAGCAGCTGCGCCGGGAGGGGATTGCGACCACCGACATCTTCATCGAAGAGTTCTTCGGCAACGGAGCGCGGCTCGAGGTTCTCTTGAGGATTCTGGGCGGCCTCGGCACTGGCGTGACCGAGCTCATGTGTCATCCGGCAAGGGTCGACGAGGCGCTGCGTCTCGACAGCAGTTATGTGGATGAGCGTGAACAGGAGCTCGCGGTCTTGACCCATCCCGAGGCGATCCGAGCCATTCGGGAAGAGGGTATCGTCCTGACCCACTTCGGAGAGCTTTGAACGTCCTTGTCCAGAGCGATCCGCGAGCCGCAGCGAGGACGGTCGCGGCGGTGATCGCGGCGGCAGCCAGTGACGAGCCGAGCCTGGTCCTGGGGCTGCCAACCGGCCGCACGCCGATTCCCGTCTACGAGGAACTGACGAAGCGACACGCCCGGCAGGGCCTGGATCTGTCCCGGGCCAGAGCCTTCAATCTCGACGAGTTGCTCATCCCCAGGGATCACCCGGCTTCGTTTCGAAGCTTCATGCGTCGCCACGCCTGGGCGCATATCGGTTTGGACCCCGAGCGTTGCGACATCCCCGACGGGGAGGCCGATCCGGAGATCGAATGCGCGCGCTACGACAGCGCGGTGGTTGCGGCTGGAGGCCTGGACCTGGTGTTCCTGGGTGTCGGAGCCGACGGCCATGTGGCCTACAATCTGCCGGGCCCGCCTCTTCCTTCGACCCACGTCGTGGAGCTTTCCGCGGATCTCGCCGAATCTCTGGAGGTGCCCGCGAACTGGCGGCCCTTGAAGGCGATCACCATGGGCATGGGAGCGCTGCTGTCCGCCCGGCGACTCGTGATGCTGGCTGTCGGCCAGACCAAGGCGAAAGCGGTGCGTGCCCTGCTAGAAGGCCCAGAGACCCCCACGTGGCCCTGTTCGCTGCTCCGAGGCCACGCCCACTTCGATGTAGTTCTCGATCTCGCTGCGGCCGGAGGTGAGTGGCCGGCGGCGAAACGTATAATGCCGCGCGGATGATCCAATCCCTTCGAACAGGGCTTCGGCGAGTGCGCAACCGGGACGTTGACGCATGAGCGTCGGAGCTATCGATCTGGCGATTCTCCTGGCCTACATGGCCGGCGTCGTGTTTGTCGGCATGTGGGTCGGCCGCGTTACGCGCACGGCCGCCGATTTCATGGTTGGCGGCCGCGATCTGCCGTGGTGGGTGATTCTCTTCTCCATCGTCGCCACCGAAACCAGCACGGTGACCTTCTTGAGCATCCCGGGCTTCGCCTACGGCCGGGATATGACGTGGTTACAGATTGTCTTCGGGTTCGTTGTGGGGCGGTTCATCGTCGCGTTCCTGTTGTTACCCCAGTACTTCAAGGGCAACTTCTACACCGCCTACGAGGTTCTCGACAAACGCTTCGGTGGGGCCACCAAGAGGACGGCCTCGGTGATCTTCATCGTCACCCGCAGCCTGGCCGACGGCTTGAGGCTCTTTCTCTCGGCCATCGTACTGCAGGAGATGACGGGCATCCCGATGCATTGGGCGGTGGTCACCATCGGCGTCGCGACGATTGTCTACACCTATCTCGGCGGCATGCGAGCCGTGCTGTGGACCGATTTCCTGCAGTTCATGGTCTACATGGGAGGGGCGCTACTCGCTTTCTGGCTCCTGCTGGACCACCTGCCGGGTGGCTGGCAGCAGATGATGAGCATGGGAGAGGCGGCTGGAAAGCTACGGGTCTTGGACTTCACACTCGATTGGAGTGAGCCCTACGGGTTCTGGGCCGGGCTGATCGGGGGAATGTTCATCACCCTCGGCTCGCACGGCGTCGACCAGATGATGGTGCAGCGCTACCTCGCGGCTCGCAACCTGTCGGATGCGCGGCGCGCCCTGATTACCAGCGGCTTCGTCGTCCTGGCGCAATTCGCGCTGTTTCTGCTGATCGGCGTGGGGCTCTACTGCTTCTATCAGCTCTTTCCTCCCGAGGCCGCCTTCGAGCGGGCCGATCGCGTCTTCGCCCGTTTCATCCTGGACCACATACCGGTGGGTGTTCTGGGGATTCTGCTGGGTGCCATCTTCGCGGCCGCGATGTCGACGCTCTCGAGCTCGCTGAATTCCTGCGCGACGGCGGCTGCGAACGATCTGTACTTTCCGCTGGTCGGCAGCGAGATCACGCCGGCTCGAAAGCTGCGGGTCATCCGAATCTTGACCGCCTTTTTCGGCCTGGTCCAGATTGGCGTCGGCATTGCGGGCCAATGGCTCCAGTCCACAGTTGTGGCTAGCGTGCTGGGCATCGCCGCGTTCACCACGGGGATCGTTTTGGGTGTCTTCTTCCTTGGAATCTTCACCGAGCGGGTCGGTCAGCGGGCGGCCCTGGCCGGTCTTGTCGTGGGTCTGGCCGGCATGTTGGTCATCTTCTTCGCCACCCCGCTGGCCTGGCCCTGGTTTGCCCTGGTCGGCTCGCTGGGGACCTTTGCCGTCGGCCTGGCGACGAGCTACATCTGGCCTCGCGAAATGCCGCAGGCCAACCACTAAAGAAGAGTCAGCAGAGACCCTCAGTAGAGAAGAGCGCCCTTGCGGGCCTCACGCCAAGCCTGGTGATCGGCACTGTCGGCCGCCAGGATCTCATCCACTGGTTTTCCGGCTTGTAGATGTTCGAGCACCGAGGGAGTGCCTATCAGGCGAGTCAAGACGTCACCGCCCTGGAGCCACTCGAAATCGGCGTGACCCAACAGTTCATGGAGAAGGGCCACTCCGAGGGCATAGGGCGCCGCAGCCCGTGGGTCGGAAACCCGAACCCGATGGCCTTGGCACTCCTGATCCTCGAACTTCGGGTATGGCGCCGCCTCGGAAGCGATGGGCGTGAAGCGAACGATTTCGAGAGAGAAGCCTGGAGCCGACAGTTGCAGCTCGCCGGGCTTCAACCAAGGGGCTCCGAAGAGCAGGAAGGGATCCTCGGTTCCGCGACCCTCGGACAGGTTTGTCGCCTCCAACAGGGCGGTACCTGGATAGGCTAGGGCGGCTTCAGCGCTTCTCAGGTTGGGCGACGGCGAGACCCAGTCCCTCCCGGTCTCCGCCCAGGTCATCTTCCGGTGCCAGCCGACCATCGGCACCACGGTCAGGCTGGCAGGCACATCAAGTCGGGAATTGACGAAGCGGGCCATCTCACCGAGCGTCAGTCCGTGTATCAGTGGCCCCGGTGCCAGGTTGACGAACGAGGCCGGCACCACGTTGCGGGGCGCGCTGACGGGTCCCTCGATTCGATTGCCGCCCAGCGGGTTGGGGCGGTCCAGCACCACGAGCTCCAGGCCGGCGTCCGCCGCTGCCTCCAGACAGTGGATCAGAGTGCTGACATAGGTGTAGAAGCGCACGCCCGCCCCCTGGAGGTCGAACACCAGGGCATCCAGGCCGGCGAGGGACTCGGGCGAGGGTCGTCGCTGGTCGCCGTAGAGGCTCACCACCGGCAGCCCACTGACCGGGTCGACGCCGCTGTCGACGAGCTCTCCAGCAGCAGCCCTGCCCCGAAGTCCGTGCTCGGGTGAGAACAGTCTGACCACGTTCAGGCCCTGGTCGCCAAGAAGGTCGATAGCGTGTCGACCACCACTGGTGACCGAGGCGGCGTGGGCCACCAGGCCGAGACGCTTGCCCACTAGCGAGCCGAGCTCGCCCGAGTCGATGCGCTCGAGACCGACCTGTACCAGGGGAATGTCCAGGGCCCGGACCACCGCGTCGGCGACTGCGGGCCGGGCCTGGCGAATGAGGTTGTTCTCCCGGGTCGGGTGGACGCGATTGGTCAGGAGGATCACGAACAGGTCACGCTCGGGATCGACCCACATGGAGGTACCGGTGTAACCGAGGTGCCCGAAGGAGTTGGGTGAGAAGTACTTGCCTGCAGAGGAATTCTTCGCCGACTTGGTGTCCCATCCCGTGGCGTGGTCCGAGCCCGGAACCCCCGCTTTCCGGGCCCATTCTTCGACGATCTGCCGCGAGACGATTCTCTGGTTCTCGAAGACCCCTCCGTTGAGGATCATCTGGAGGAAACGGGCCAGGTCGGTGGCGGTGCTGAAGAGGCCCGCATGAGGCGCGACGCCGCCCAGGGCATGGGCGTTCTCGTCGTGCACCTCTCCACGAACCCCGTAGCCTCGCCACGGGTCGTCCTCCGTAGGCGCGATGCGCTCGAGCAGGTCGTCAGCCGGCAGGAAGCCGGTGTCGGTCATCCCCAAGGGTCCGTAGACCCTCTCCTCGAGGAAGACATCCATGGGCTGCCCCGCCACCCGCTCCAGGATCTCCCCCAGCAGGATCATCCCGTAGTCGCTGTAGACCGACTTGGTGCCAGGGTCGTAGTCCAGTTCAATGCCCTGGATCCGCTCCAGATAGGCCTTCTTGCCGCTGATTTCGTTGTAGAGATCGCCGTAGGCCACCAACCCAGAGGAGTGGGTGAGCAACTGGCGCACCGAGACCTTCTCTTTACCAGGCCCGACGAACAGGGGCAGGTAATCCACGACAGGCTTGTCGAGGTCGAGGGAGCCTTCGTCGACCAGGATCATGGCCATCATCGTGGTGGCGACCACCTTGGTCAGGCTGGCCAGGTCGTAGATGGTGTCGGTTGTGACCTCTGGCGCTCCCTCGTCGTAGGAGAGCCTGCCGAAGGCCTCGAGGTAGGCCAGCTTTCCCAGGTAGCCAACAGCAAGGACGCCGCCCGGAAAGGCCTTCTGCTCGAGAAAGCTCTCAAGGACTTGATCCACCGCGTCCAGGCCACCCGGCCGAAAGCCGGCCTCTTCGGGCAGCGCCCGTGGCAGCGTCATCTCGCGCCGCGCCAGCTCGATGCCATGGCCGTACGGATAGAGATCCGGCAGGGTTACAGGCAGCTTGCCCTGGACATCGAACTCTCCGAAGAGGGCGGCGATCGCGGCCCGCTGACTCGAAGCCGCCGAACCGTAGGCGGTGACGAACACCGGAACCTCGGGAATCTCGGCGAGGAAGTATGGACTGCCGAAGGACAGGACGATTACCGGCCGACCGGTCTCCCCGAGTCGCTGGATCAAACGAGTCTGGCTGGGCGAGAGATCATTCGAGGATTTGACCCAGATGAAGGACGAGACCAGCACATGGGTGTAGTCGGGAGCCGCCTCGAGGATCTTGTCCATCGTTTCGGGAGAGACCTCTCGCCCCAGGGTGAAGGTCTTGGTTTGAATGCCACGAGCCCTGAGCTCCGCTTCGGGCAGGCCCTGAATTGCCCGATCGCGCAGGCCGGTGGAGATCACGACATGGAGGATTCGCAGGGGCTCCTCGGCTTGCAGCGGCAGGATGTCGCCGTCGTTGCGGATCACCGTGATCGAGGCCTCGGCCACCTCCAGCGCTCGGTCGAGATCCCGTGGACGAGCGACGCTTCGCCCCAGGGCCTCCCGGTCCACCAGGCGGTTCTTGTGCAGGCCCAGCCGCGCCTTTGCCTCGAGAATCCGGCGCACCGAGATGTCGAGACGCTCCCCGGTCAACTGCCCCTCCTCGACCGCTCGCACCAGGGACTGGATCGCGACCCGGACGTCAGCGGGCAGGAGAACGACATCGGCCCCGGCTTGAACAGATCGGACGGCAGCCTCGCCAGCCCAGGCGGGCCGTATGCCGGCCATTTCCAGGGCATCGGTGACGATCAGCCCATCGAAGCCGAGCTCGTCGCGCAGCAGGTCTCGAGAAATGGGCGGCGACAGGGTTGCCGGAGCTCCCGAGGGATCGATCGAGGGCAGCGCCACATGGGCGGTCATGATCGAGTCGACGCCGGCCTCCACCGCGGCGCGAAAGGGCACCAGCTCGACGGTCTCCAGCCGTTCGCGGTCGACACCCACCACTGGCCGTTCGTAATGACTGTCGGAGGAGGTATCCCCGTGGCCCGGAAAGTGCTTGGCCGTGGTCAGCATGCCGCCCTCGCGTGCGCCCTCGATGTAGGACCGCACCATTCGGGCGACGAGCTCGGGGTCTTCACCATAGGAACGGATGTTGATGACCGGGTTGGCTGGGTTGTTGTTGACGTCGGCCACAGGGGCGAGCGCCCAGTGAATCCCTAGGGCGCGGCCCTCCCGGGCGGTCACCTCACCCGTGAAGCGCGCTGCCTCCTCCGAGCGGCTCGCACCCACGGCCATGGCCCAGGGCAGGGGAACCGTGCCTTCAGGAACGCGAAAAGCGATGCCCCGTTCGACGTCGGCCGACACCAGCAGCGGGACCTCCGCGAAGTCTTGGAGCTCGTTGAGCAGGCGGGGAATGCTTTCCAGCTCCGATCGGAAGACGACCAGGCCACCGACGCCCAGATCGCGCACCTCGGAGACCAGGTCCCGATGCTGTTCGGATGCCGGGTTCTGGTAGCGACCGTTGACCCGGACCATGACCAACTGCGCCGCCTTTTCCTGCAGGCTCAGATTCGCGAGAGTGGACTCGACCCATTTGCGAGCCGCCTTCGGTAGGGGCAGGGACGCGAGTTCATGGACCTCAGTGTTCGAAGCTGGAGCGGCCAGGCTCTCGGACACGGGCATGGCCAGTGCCACTGCGAGCAACATCCAGAGCAGACAGGTCGAGCCCAGGAATCGGTGCATCAGGGCGCCCCTTCGATCTTGTGACCGTCCAGCCATACCGCGGTCAGGTCGGTTTCAGTGACATCGATTCGGCCTTCGGGCGCGGGCGAGACGAGGAGAAAGGAGGCCGCCAGCCCCGTGCGCAGGCGAGGCGGGTTCGGCTCGGTACCGGGCTCGTGGACCCAGAGGCCCTGCAACGCCTCAAGAGCGCTCCATTCCTCGGCTCCCAGTGCCTCGAGGATTGCTGCGAGTGACTGAGACCTGGCTTTGGGCGGCGGTCCCGAGAGCACCAATCTTGGTTGGAGAGAGGATGCCGCGACGACCTCGATCCGGGGAAGACCCTTGGCTCCCGATTGGGTGGCACGGGAGCGGGCGGCCTCGAGGCGACGGTCCCTGACCGACCAGTAGAGAGTGCCGACCCCGAGACTGGCCAGGCGGGAAAGATTGACTTCATCGAGCCACTTGCGAGCCGACCAGCCTTCGACCCCGACCTCGAACGGTGCCATGAGCAGGCTATCGGTGGCGTCCAGGCTGGTTCCGGCCCCGAGGAAGCGAGCATCCCCGATCTCGGAGATCCGTGATCGAGCCGCCGCGCCTCGAGAACATCCGACGTCCTGGCGATCACTGTGGAGACGATCGAAGGCGAGGTCGGCGCGATAGGCCAGGGTAGTACCCGGCTGCAGGAGATAGCCGTCGCGAACCACGACGTCGGACCATGAGTTGGACTGGTTGCGGAGCAGATCCTCGTACACTTTCGGGTCGTGGCCAGCCAGATCGTCGAGGGCCAGATCTTGGAGAACGCTGAGAATCGCCACGAAGTTGAGACGCGTCAGGACCGTGAACTCGTGGCCCGAAGGCACCCCGCCGCTCTCGATCAGGACGACAGGTGTGCCCCAGGCGGTCAGGTTGTCGCCGAAAGCCCGTGGGCTCCAGTCTTCGTCGTAGCGCGCCATGCCACCCGGCATGAAGGGAGCCAAAGCCTCGACAATGGCAGCGCAGGCTCGCTTGGCGCGCAGCCGGCCGGGCGTCAGAGTGTTCTCCGGATCGCCGGCCACGGCCAAGACCGCATTCGTTGCCAGAAGACCCGTGTCGCCGACGGCGGTTCGGCGGTTCTGGTCGTGGAGATTGAAGCCCAGCATGGGCTCGTACTCGTCGCGCACCCTCTTGAGCACTCTCCCCTCTGGGGTGACGAGATTCAGCGCGTCGCGGTTGATGTCGATCGCCTGCGCGTTGCGTCTCTCGTAGACCTCAGCCCCGTCGGGGTTGAGCATCGGGATCATCAACAGGGTGAATGTGTCGAGGATCGACCTGGCCGCCGACTCATCGGCATGCTCGAGAAGGTAGTAGGCAATATCTAGCAGGGCCGGCGTGGCCGCCGGTTCATCGCCGTGCATCTGCGACCAGAGCAGGATCTTCTTTTCCCCGCTTCCGAGGGTGAGCATCCGAATCGAGCGTCCGAGGAAGGATTTCCCGACGTCTTCGAGTCGCAGGCTGTCCGGGAAACGGGACTCGAGTGCCTGGAGGCTCTCGATCAACTGGGCTTGGCGCAGGCAGGGTGCGACCGTCGTCTCGAATCGCTCCTCTGGCCAGGCCTGCCAGAGCTCCTGGGGTGTGAATCCGTGCGCCGCGAAGGACAAGAGTCCAGCGAGTAGCAGTGTCGAGATCCTGATCACAAGTGAAGTCTCCGGAATCCAAAACCAGGCGAGTTGGTTGTGTCGCGAAGGGCCCCCTGGCTGGTAGTCTATGCTTTCTCGAGCGAGGGGGGATAAATCATGAAAGGTCTCGTTCTGGCGCTGGTGATTCCGGCAGCGCTGCTGGTTTTGAGCGCCTGCAGCAAGCCCGAATTCGATGTCGTCATCCGTGGTGGCACGCTCTACGACGGGAGCGGCGTGGAGCCAGTGGTGGCCGATCTGGCTATCGACGGCGACCGCATCGCGGCGGTCGGCGACCTGAGCGGCCATACTGGCCGAGCCGAGATCGATGCCACGGGACTGGCCGTCGCACCCGGTTTCATCAACATGCTGAGCTGGGCCAACGAATCCCTCATCGAGGATGGGCGCTCCTTGAGCGACATCCGCCAGGGGGTGACGCTGGAGGTCATGGGTGAGGGCAACTCGATGGGACCGCTCAACGAGACCATGCGGCAGGAGATGGTCGACCGTCAGAGTGACATCGAGTTCGACGTCACCTGGACGACGCTGGGTGAATATCTGCAGCACCTGGAGGATCGCGGTATCTCGACCAACGTCGCGTCCTTCGTCGGCGCTGCCACGGTGCGAATCCACGAGATGGGATACGAGGATCGGGATCCGACGCCCGAGGAGCTCGATTCGATGCTGCAATTGGTGCGTGTCGCCATGGAGGAGGGTGCTGTGGGCGTGGGCTCCTCGCTGCCCTACATTCCGGCTCCCTTCGCCAAGACCGAGGAGTTGATCGCTCTGGCTCAGGCGGCGGCCGAGCACGACGGGATGTACATCTCCCATATCCGCAACGAGGGCGACGAGATCTTCGCGGCTCTCGAAGAGTTCCTCACCATCGTCCGGGAGTCCGGCGTCCGCGGCGAGATCTACCACCTGAAGGTGTCGCACAAGCGCAACTGGGACAAGCTCGACGAGGTCGTGGCGCTGATCGAGGCGGGATCTGCCCGCCTGGGTGAAGGAGGGAGATCACGACGAGCGCACCGAACGCCTCAAGGATCCTGCTATTCGCGAACGCGTGATCGCCGAGACCGAGATGATTCCTCCGGAGGACATCCTCCTGGTGAGCTTTCGTAACCCAGACCTGCGCCATCTCACGGGAAAGACCCTGGCCGAGGTGGCCGAGATGCGGGGCACCTCGCCGGTGGTCACCGCCATGGATCTGATTGTCGAGGACAACAGCCGCATCGGCACCGTGCGCTTCACCATGAACGAGGACAACATTCGCCAGAAGATCGCGTTGCCATGGGTCAGCCTATGTTCCGATTCCGCCTCGCTGGCACCAGAGCCGCCGTTCACCAACTCCCAGCCACACCCGCGGGCCTACGGCTCGTTCGCCCGCCTGCTTGGCAAGTACGTACGCGAGGAGGGGATCATTCCCCTCGAGGAGGCGATCCATCGCCTGACCGGCTTGCCCGCCAGCAACCTCAAGCTCGCTGGGCGGGGCGCGCTCGCGCCGGACTACTTCGCCGACGTCGTCATCTTCGATCCGGAGACCGTGATCGACAGGGCGACCTTCGAGGAGCCCCACCAACTGGCGACAGGCGTCGTCCACGTGTTCGTCAACGGCGAGCAGGTGTTGAGAGATGGCGAGCACACCGGGGCCACACCAGGCCGGTTCGTCAAAGGCCCCGGATGGGCCGGAAGCGAATGATGCTCGTGGCATCCGGGACAGGGGTCCACAGAAAGGAAGGTCACCCGTGTTGAGAGCGAGATTCCTCGTCCTGCTGACCCTCTTGTTCCTGGCGCTACCGGTGGCCGCTCAGGCGGGTGACTTCCTGGAGGAGCATCCAGAGGTTCGCGACGCGGTGACCCTTCTGGATCTCTGGATCCAGGAACAGATGGCCTACCAGCAGATTCCCGGCCTGTCAGTGGGCGTCGTCTACGACCAGGAAGTGATCTGGTCGAAAGGTTATGGGGTCGAAGATCTGGAGTCGCAAGATCCCGTGACTCCGGCGACGCTCTTTCGGCTCGGCTCGGTCACCAAGCTGTTTACCGCCACGGCCATCCTGCAACTGCGCGACCAGGGCAAGCTGCGGCTCGATGATCCGGTAGCCCAGCATCTCCCATGGTTCGAGCTCCAGAGCTCCTTCGAGGGCGCGCCCGAGATCACTCTCCGCCATCTACTGACCCACACCGCGGGACTGCCACGGGAGGCGGCGTTCCCCTACTGGACGACGCACGAGTTTCCCACCAGCGAGGAGATCAACGCCGCACTGCGGACGCAGTCAGCCATCTATCCTCCAGACAAGATCTACAAATACTCGAATCTGGGCATGGCGCTGTTGGGCGAGGTCGTTGTCGCCGCCTCTGGGCAGACCTATGCCGACTACATCGAGCAGCACATCTTCGAGCCCCTGGGGATGACTCATTCGGCCGTTGTTCCTGCGGCAGAGGACCGCCAGCAGATGGCGACGGCCTATATGCGCCGGCAGCCCGATGGCAACCGTGAGGTGATGGACTACTACGAGACCAGAGGGATGGCACCGGCGGCCAACATCGTCTCGTCCGTGGACGACCTGGCCCGGTTCGGCGCCCTGCATCTACAGGCGGCTCCGGACTCCGGCGCCGGCGAGGTCGTGAAAGCGAGCACCCTTCACGAGATGCAGCGCCCGCACTGGGTCTACTCCGACTGGTCGGGCGGTCGGGGCCTGGGGTTTGGGATCTCCAGGCGAGATGACAAGACTCTCGTCTCCCACGGAGGGTGGATCGGCGGCAACAGGACGCACTTTCTGCTGGCGCCGGGCGATGATCTCGCGATCATCGCCATGGTCAATGCCGATGACGCGACCCCCTATCAGTTCAGCTTTCAGGCTCTCGATCTGGTGGGAGCCGCGATTGCCGAGAGCACGGCTCCGCCTCCCACCATCAGACGAGTCGATCCAGGCTGGCAGCGGTACCTGGGTGTCTATACCGACCCCTGGGGCTGGGAGTACCAGGTCATGATCCTCGAGGACGGACTGGTTCTGTATTCGCACAACTATCCGCCGGAGGACAACGTGGCAGAGGGGATTACGCGACTCGAGCCGGTCGAGAGCGACACCTTCAAGATGTCGGATGGCGAGCTGGTGGTCTTCGAGATGGATGATGAGGGCCACGTCGAGCGCATCCAACGCAGGTACGACTTTCTGTATCCAGTGGTTCGCTGACCGGGACACCCATCAGCAAGCTCACGAGGTAGGGTGAACTCATGAAACACATCGAGGCATTTCTCTATAAAGACGCAGTGCTACACGCCGACGAGGTGCCCGTCCCGCAGATCATCGAATCGGCCGGCACTCCGACCTACATCTACTCTGCGTCGGCGATTCGGACCGCCTATCGCCGCCTCGAGGTGGCTTTCTCACCCTTGCGAGTGCGATTTCAGTACGCGGTAAAGTCCAGCCCCAATCTCCATCTGTGTCGCCTCATGCACGAACTGGGAGCCGGCATGGACGTCGTCTCGGGAGGGGAGCTGGACCGGGCCTGGCTGGCAGGCGCTCCGACGGCGGAGATGGTCTTCGCTGGCGTCGGCAAGACCGACGACGAGATCCGCTCGGCCCTCGATGGCCGGTTCCACACATTACAGGGTGTTCCCGGACTGGCGGACCGCGAGCCGGAGAAGAGGGGCCCGGTCGGCATTCTCAACGCGGAATCGACCTCGGAGCTCGAGCGCATCGCCCACTGGGGAAGCGAGCTCGGCGTCAGACCCCGGGTCTGTCTGCGGGTCAACCCCGACGTCGATCCCCACACCCACGAATACACGACGACGGGCAAGGAAGAGAACAAGTTCGGGATCGACGCGCCAATGATCCCCGACATCTTCGACGCCTGGGGCCGAGACAGAGGGGTCGACCTGGTCGGCCTGCACGTCCACATCGGCTCACCGGTTCCCAAGGTCGAGCCCTATGCCGAAGCCGTCGAAGTACTGCTAAGCCTCATCGACGAACTGGAGCGCCGAGGGCACAAGATCGAGGTGCTGGACCTGGGTGGTGGCTGGCCGATGAACTACATCGAGGAGCAGGTGCCGCCGCTGGAGGACTACGCGGAGCGCCTCATCCCGCTGCTCGGCCCACGCGTCCAGAAGGGCCTACAGGTTCTAATGGAGCCGGGGCGCTCCATCATGGCCAACGCAGGAATCCTGGTGACCCGTGTTCAGCACGTCAAGAAGGGGCGAGCCAAGACCTTCGTGATCTGTGACGCCGGCATGCACAGCCTGATCCGGCCGGTCCTCTACCGGGCCTTCCATTTCGCCTGGCCGGTCGCCTGGACAGGGGAACCTCCACGACTCCTCGAGGATCCGGGGCTTCCCGGTCTCGAGACCTGCGATGTCGTCGGCCCCATTTGCGAGACGGGTGACTTCCTGGCCAGGGATCGACAGCTCCCACCGATGGAGCGGGGTGAGCTCGTGGCCATCTTCTCGGCCGGCGCTTACGGAATGTCCATGGTCTCCAACTACAACGACCACGGCCGGCCGGCCGAAGTCCTGGTGGAGGGGAATCGGGCCATTGTGATCAACAAGCGGCAGCCTCTGGCCACCGTCCTGGCGACCGAGCTCGAGGTGCGGGAGCTGGAACTGGAGCAACCGGAAGGAGAGGCGTGATGTGTCACCGGTGGGCATTTCTGACGATGCTTGCCATGGGCCTGTGTGGTGTCGCAGGGGGACAGACGATGGCCAAGGATGACCTTGTCGTGTCGATACTCGATTCTCACGAGGGCCTCACCGAGGTCGTCGATCGCGCCGCCGATTTCCGCCTTCAAGTGGTGCTGGGCCTGGTGGAAGAAGATTCCGACGGAACATCTGTTCTGCGGCAACACGGATTCCGATCCGGCGCCGAGTACTTCTATCCGGCGAGCACCGTGAAGCTCTTCGCTGCAGTGGCGGCGGCTATCTCTATGAGCTGGTGGGGCAGGACGGGCTGGCCGAGTCGATGCGGCGAGCCGGCCTCGAGTCGCCTCGCATCGTCCATCGTCTGTCGGAGGCCCGCACGGCAGAGGAGAATCTCCAGTCTCCCAGGATCGATTTTATCGGTGAGGATTTCACCTACACACTTCCGGAGCGAACCGCCAAGGCGTTGCCCGGGGCGGATCCGGTGGATCGGATCTTCGTGGGCGAAGGGTACATGTCCGGGGACGAGCTGATCGATGAGCCAATGGACTTCTCGCCCAAGAACCACTTTCCCCTGGCCGATCTACAGCGGGGCCTGTGCATGCTTGTGCGCCCCGATGTCGATTGTGGCAGTGCTGGTTTCGAGCTCGAGAATGTCGACCGAGAGGTGATGTTGGAGGCCATGTCGCAGTACCCGCGCGAATCGGTGAATCCGATCTACGACGCCGAGGAGTACCCCGACACCTACGTCAAAGACCTGCTGCCCGGACTCGAGCGCGTGATCCCGAAGGAGCGCCTGCGGATCTACAACAAGACCGGCCAGGCCTACGGGTTCAGCATCGAGAACGCCTGGGTGGTGGATACCGAGACAGGCCAAGGCTTCTTTCTGGCCGCTACGCTCTACACCAACAGGGACGGCATCCTCAACGACGACGAGTACGAGTACGAGGAGATCGCCCTGCCTTTCCTGGCCGACCTCGGCGAAGCGGTGGCCCGGAAGTTGTGGCAGAGGTGAGCCCCTCCCCCTCCCGCCTTGAGGGTTGAGGCGGGCGGCATTCCTTCGCCCGATCCTTGAGGGCTTGGGTCCTGGGTCCTGAGCCAGAAGGATTGAACCTGCGGGGGTCCGGCGTGGGTCCCCCAGGGGGCTATCCTCCCTGCCGCTGCAAGAACCCCGATGGAGGTCCCCACGCCGAACCCTGGACACCCGTTCCCAGCCAAGGCCGCTGGGGGATATTGGGCCGCGCCCGAGGCTCTCCCCTGCCGCCCAGAGAAGGGCTTAGGGGTCCCGGCCTTGATCCGTCATCTGGACTCAGACGAACTGGGTGCATCAAGACTCCCGGCAGGGAGTCGCCCCTTACGCCCCTAGTCCCCTAGTGCCAACACCGGTGCCAGAGGTTCGTTCGGGTGGTTCGACAGGGGGGCTCTCGACAAGCGCAGCGCAAGAGCCGTTGGAGTGCAGGACAGATCCGGCGCGCCGGAGAGACCCGGAAGGACCTCCACAAGATCGTGGTCATCTGCCCAGGACCCAGGACCCAAGCCCCAGGACGGGTGGGGGCTGGGAGTGGCCGGCCGCCTCGACCCTCAAGCCCCCAGCGCTTCAGTGGGGGAGTATGCTGAGCGTGCCCTGGTCGGCGTCGATCTCGACCTGGCCGCCGAGAGGTAGCGTGGCGTTGTACGGACTGTGCCCAACGGGGTAGTTCATCAGCACGGGAATTCCCAGAGGTTCGAAGTACTGGCGCAGCACCCCGTCAACCGTGAAGCGGGGATCCTCGGTCATCTGATCCTCTTCGCGGTCGTAGTTGCGGGTGAACTGCCCGAGCACGGCGCCGCGTAGGGTCTCGAGCTTGCCGGCGAGTTGGAGCTGCTTCAGCATGCGGTCGATGCGATAAGGCGCTTCGCGGGTGTCCTCGAGAAGCAGGATCGCGTCGCCTGTGTCGACGGCGAAGGGTGTGCCCTCGAGAGCCGAGATCATGGACAGATTGCCACCGGCGAGCCGGCCCCGGGCCCGACCCTTCCCCAGGGTCACCGGCTGGGGAGCATCTTCGGGAATCTCGATCGCGTAGCCGTTGTGGCCAGCGTCTCCGTCGTCGGTGATTGCGCGAAGCAGGTACTCCTGGGTGAACGGCCGCATGCCTTCGGTCTCGCTGTCCAGTCGCCAGAAGGAGGTGGGCGAATGGAGGGTAACGAGGCCGGCCTGCCGATTGAGGGCCAAATGCAACCCTGTGATGTCGGAGAACCCGACGAGGATCTTGGGATTGGCGCGGATCTTCCCGTAGTCCAACCGGTCGAGAATCCGCATGGTGCCGTAGCCACCCCGCCCCGGGAACACCGCTTTGACTTTCGGGTCGAGGAAAGCCTGCATGAGCTCCTTGGCGCGCCGCTTGTCGGTGCCTGCGAGGTAGCCCTCTTTGGCGAACAGGTCCTGGCGCATCTCGACCCTGTAGCCACGAGCTTCCAATCGATTCTTGGCCTGGAGGATTCTCTCCTCGTTGAGATCTCCCGCCGGAGCCACGAACATGATCGAGTCGCCGGGCTGCAAAGGGTCCGGCCAGATCATGGATTGCTCGTCGGCAGGGGCTGCGGGCTTGGCTGCGGGTGACAGCGTCGAGCGGCAGCCAAAGACCACGGAGGCCGACAGCAGAATCGCGACCCAAGACCCAGCGCGTCTCGTGGAGAACATCGTCACTCCCAATCAGTGGTACATCGAAGGTCGAGCCAACAGTCCGGGCCGATTGTGGCAGCACTGCAGACACCAGGCAACAGGGTCCGAACGGCGATTCTGTCATGGTACGCTGCCGGCCATGACGGGCTCCCAACGGCCTGCTGGCCAGGCGTTTCCGTCGCCAGAGAAGCTTCTGGCTGCGGCGCGCGAGATCCTTCCCTGGATGAGTGAGATCCGGCGCGATTTCCATCAGCACCCAGAGCTCGGCCTCGAGGAGCATCGCACGGCGGCTCGCGTACAGGCCCTTCTTGACGAGCTCGGGATTGGGCACGAGGACGGTCTGGGCGGCACCGGAGTGCTGGGGCTCATACCCGGAAGTTCTGACGGCCCGGTGGTGGCATTGCGGGCTGACATGGATGCCCTGCCCCTGCAGGACGCGAAGGATGTGCCCTATAGGTCACAGATTTCCGGCAAGATGCACGCCTGCGGTCACGACGTTCACATGGCCGTTCTGCTCGGGGCGGCACGACTCCTCACGGATATGGCCGCTGCGTTGCCCGGTACCGTGAAGCTGATCTTTCAGCCTGCCGAGGAAACGGTAGGTGGAGCCAGGCTGCTGATCGATGCGGGGGTCCTGGAGGATCCAGCCGTGGACGCCATCTTCGGATTGCATGTCGATGGCGGTCACACCGTGGGAACCTTTGGGCTGCACTACGGTCAGCGCAATGCCTCCTCCGACAATGTCGACATCATCGTTCACGGCCGTTCGGGGCATGGGGCTTACCCTGCCGGCGGAGTGGATGCGATCGTTGTCGCGGCTCAGGTGATCACCGCCCTGCAAACGGTGGTCAGTCGCAACGTGGATGCGCGGGACAGTGCAGTGGTGAGCTTCGGCAAGATCCAGGGAGGCAGTCAGGGCAATATCCTGGCCGACCGGGTGGGGCTCGTCGGCACGGTGCGATGTCTGGATCCGGCGGTCCGCGAGCGAGTCGTGCAAAGGGTGCGTGAGACTGCGGAAGGGGTCGCGGCGGCCATGGGAGGTTGGGCCGAGGTGGAGATCGAACCGAGCTACGACCCGCTGATCAACGACAACGCGATGGTCGAGGTAGTGCGCGAGAACGCGCGCCAGCTGGTGGGCGAAGACAACGTCTTCATCTTTCCCAAACCCAATATGGGAGTCGAGGACTTTGCCTACTATGTGAGCCGTGTACCGGGCGCCTTCTTTGCGCTTGGCGTGCGCAACGAGGCGGCCGGTATCGTCGACCTGGTCCACCAGGCAGGCTTCGATGTGGATGAAGAGTGCATGGCCTACGGCGCTGCGATCCAGGTGATGAACGCCCTCACCGTCCTGCAGCCGTAAGCGGCTAGAGCGAGACCGATGCTCAACAAGATCTGGGGCAGCTTCTTCTTCGTGGCCTTCCTGGTGGCCATGGGCCGCTGGCTCCTGCAGGGCGACTACGAGGTGTGGGCGGCGATGGTCGCCGCCGCCTTCGACATGGCCAAGACGGGCTTCGAGATCGCCCTTGGGCTGACCGGAGTCATGTGCCTCTGGCTGGGGATCATGAAGCTGGGGGAGAAGGGTGGGGCCGTCGACCTGCTGGCCAAGGCCTTCGGGCCGCTGCTGCGCCGGCTCTTCCCGGACATCCCCGAAGGCCATCCGGCGATGGGCTCGATCGTCATGAACATGGCCGCCAACATGCTGGGCCTGGACAACGCCGCCACCCCCTTGGGACTCAAGGCCATGGGCGAGCTCCAGGAGCTCAACCCCGAGAAGGACACGGCCACCAACGATCAGATTCTCTTCCTGGTGATCAACACCTCGGCGGTGACGCTCATCCCGATCACCATCTTCGTCTACCGGGCACAGCTCGGAGCGGCCGACCCGACGGATGTCTTCATTCCCCTGATCATCGCGACCTACTGCTCGACCATGGCCGGCCTGGTGGTCACGGCCACCGTGCAGCGCCTGCAGTTGCTGGATTCGGTGGTCATGGCCTACCTGGGGGCGATGACCTTGGCTGTAGGCTCGTTGGTCTTCTACTTCTCTCGCCTCCCCCGCGAGGTCATGGAGCGCCAGTCGTCGCTGATCTCCAATTTCGCGATCTTCGGGGTGATCATCACTTTTCTGTTCCTGGCGGCCCGCCGTCGGGTGCCGCTCTACGAGACTTTCGTCGAGGGGGCCAAGGATGGCTTCAAGGTGGCGGTGGCGATCATCCCCTATCTGGTGGCCATGCTCGTGGCGATAGGGGTCTTTCGAGCCAGTGGAGCGCTCGACTGGCTGCTAGCGGGCGTGCGATGGGGAGTCGACGGAATGGGCATCGACTCCCGATGGGTCGACGGTCTGCCAACGATCCTCATGCGACCGCTCTCGGGCAGCGGGGCGCGCGGCATGATGCTGGAGACGATGACGGCGATGGGCCCGGATTCGTTCGCCGGCCGATTGGTGAGCGTGATTCAGGGCAGTACCGAGACGACCTTCTATGTCCTGGCGGTCTACTTCGGCTCGGTCGGTATTCGCAACACCCGCCACGCGGTGGGCTGCGGCCTGGCCGCGGATCTGGCCGGCGCCATCGCTGCGATCTTCGTCACGTATTTCTTCTTCGGGTGACTCGGAGGGTTGAGGCGCCCGGGCGTTTCTTCCGGCCAATCCTTGAGGGCTTGGGGCTTGAAGCAGCCGTCGTACCTCCGGCCGATCTTTTGGGTCCTGGGGGGGTCCTGGATAGATGACGGCGATTCGATTGGGGTCCGGCGTGGGTCCCCCAGGGGGCTATCCTCCCTGCCGCTGCAAGAACCCCCATGGAGGTCCCCACGCCGAACCCTGGACCCCAGTTCTCAGCCATAGCCGCTGGTGGTATTGAGCCACGCTCGAGGCTCTCCCCCGTCGTCCAGAGAAGGGCTTAGGGCAGTAAGGGCATAAGGGCCTAGGGGTCCCGGCCTTGATCCGTCATCTGGACTCAGACGAACTGGGTGCATCGAGACTCCCGGCAGGGAGTCGCCCCCTAAGCCCCTAAACCCCTAAGCCCTTACGCCCCTATTGCCTTCAACGGTGCCAGAGGTTCGTTCGGGTGGTTCGACAGGGGGGCTCTCGACAAGCGCAGCGCAAGAGCCGTTGGAGTGCAGGACAGATCCGGCGCGCGCCGACGCCGTCCCCTGTAGACGTCCTGGTGCCTCAGTCGCCGGCCCACCAGGAGGGGATCGGCAGGTCCCGCATTGTGTGCAGGCCGGGTGGGGCCGCCAAAGCCCGCGGCAGGGTGTTGACGGTCACCGAAGCCGTGGCGATGTCCCCTGGAATCCCCCCCTCGATCTTCGAGTACAGCGTGGGTGAGCCCTCGATGCGCACCGCGTCGTAGGACTCGGGAGCTCCCAGATAGGCCTCCATATGCAGGCGGATGATCGGTTCTCCATCCCGGAAGCCGACACCGTCTTGAATCAGGCCCGCAACCTGGCCCTTGTCGACTGAGATCAAGTTGCTGGCCACGGGTTCATCAGCAATCTTGGGCTCGATGACATCGGTGATCCTGTCGAGCTTCCACCCAAAGGCTGCGGCGATCATGGCGATCGATTCCGCCAGCCCTACGTGTCGGATCTCGAGGCGGTCCGCCTTCTGGCGGAAGTCGTTGGGCTCGAGCCCTGCCCCGATCTTCTTCTGGAAAGGAAGTCGTCGGACACTGGCGTCCTGGATCCGATCCACGGTGACCGAGTCGACCGTCTCGCAAGCCGCGCTCAACACGATCGGCAGGGTGTCCATGGCGAAGCCCGGATTGACGCCGGTGCCGACGACAGCCACCCCGGCGTCCCGAGCCATTTTGTCGATCTCGCCAGCCAACGCTTCGTTCGAAAAGTGCGGGAATGAGAGCTCTTCGGTCGTCGAAACGATGGGCAGGCCGGCGCCGAGGATCGCTTCGAGCTGGGACTTGATTCCGGGCAGGGTCGACCCGGTGCACAGGGCCACGACATCGGCGTCGTGACCGGCCAGGGCGGCCTCGAGGCCGCCTTGCACCGTGATACCGGTCTTCTGGTCGACATCCAGGATCTCACCGACATCCTGGCCGGCCTTCTCCGGGTCGATGTCCACCGCGGCCGTGACCTCGAAGCCTGGCCGAGCCATCACCTGTTTCAAGACTCCTACCCCAATCGGTCCCAAACCCACGTGCATCACGCGAATCGTCATGGTCCTTTACCTCTCTTGTTGGATAGTTCTAGAAGCCCAGAGCTGTGGCTACGAGCGATAGCAGCCAGGCGCAGAGAAGGCTGCCGTAGATGCCAATTATGTACCCTGTGACGCCCATGAGAACCCCCACCGGAGCCAGCGCCGGGTGGAAGACCGAGGCCACCACCGGGGCCGAGACCGGGCCGCCGATATTGGCCATGCTGCCGGTCGCGACGAAGAACAGCGGCGCCCGAATGAGCTTGGCGACAAAGATGAGCACTGCGATGTGAATGGAGATCCACACGACGCCGACCGCCAGATACAGCGGCACCTCCAGGACTTTCTTGAGGTCGGCTTGGGCGCCGATCGCCGTCAACATCAGATAGAGCGCGAGATAACCCCCTCGCGAGGCGCCGAAGGTCTCGATGCGCGAGACCGGGGTGAAGGACAGCGCGAGCCCCAAGGTCGTCACCAGGACCACTGCCCAGGTCGTATGGCTGATGATCGTCGGATCGCCCAACGCCGGCAGGTGATCGCCGGCCCAGATCGCGAGGGCGGCACCACCGAAGCCCAGGGCCAGGATCATGGCCAGATGTCGCACCTCGGCAGGTCGTCGCTCACTTTCGGTCACGGCCAGCTTTCGGTTCAGCGCGTCGATCGCGGAAGTGTCCGCCCGGACCCAGTCGTTGAACCGCTGCTGCCAGGCGGTCATGAAGAGCAGCAGGCCCATCCAGCTGTAGGCCACCACGGTGTCGACGACGATGATCGGGGCCATCACCGAATCGGGCGTGCCGACGCTCTCCTTGATGGCGACCATGTTCGGAGCCCCTCCGATCCAGCTGCCCGATAGTGCCGCCAGCCCCATCCAGGTGTCGGGGGGCAGGGCGCGTCCGAGAAGGCCGTAGGCAATCGGCCCACCGACAATGATGCCGACCGAGCCCGCGAGCATCATGACGAGCGCCTTGCCACCGAGTCGCAGGATGGCCCTGACGTCGACGGTTGTCATCAACAGCATGAGGCTCACCGGCAGCAGATAGCGCACCATCCAGTCGTAGGTCGTCGAGCTCGAAGGGATGATTCCGAAGCTCGTGCTCAGAGCTGGTAGAAAGTAGGCATAGACGACCGCTGGCGTCAGCCTGAAGAGACGCGCGAGTCGAGGCAACCCACTGAGCCAGAAGATGGCCCCCAGGAGTACGGCCAGGTAGACGAAGATCGCTGTCGGGTTGCTGATCACGATGCCGTGCTCACCGTGCTCGAGAAGTAGTTTCGCCGGCCAGCGCGAGCGACTTTGCTTGCCCACCCGACGCCGTTCGGGAACAATACCCCAATGCGCAGGAAGCGTCTCCATACGGGTGGGAAGCCATGACGGATCCCGCCGACCCGAATCTCCCGACCGACCGCTGGCACACCCTTCTGACCGAGGGACGACACCCAAAGAGCAAGGCCCTCGACGCCCTGTCGAGTGAGGAGATCGTCTCTCTCCTCCTCGAGGAGGACCGAGCGGGGATCGAGGCGACCCTGGCGCAACGCGAGAAGATCGCCCAGGCAGCCGACTGGGTAGCTGAGATCTTGGAGGCTGGAGGCGATCTGGTCTTCGCCGGTGCCGGCACCAGTGGACGGTTGGGCATCCTGGAAGCGGCGGAGTGTCCACCGACCTTCGGTACCGACCCCGAAAGGATCCGAGGTGTCATGGCCGGCGGTCGAATGGCGCTCTTCGAAGCCCAGGAAGGGGCGGAGGATCGCTCCGAAGACGGTCGCACCGCAGTCCAGGAACTCGGCTCGAGCGATCTCTTAGTGAGTCTTTCGGCGAGCTCGGTTACACCCTACGCCCGAGGTGCGCTGGCCCAAGCTCGCGAGCAGGGCGCACGAACGATCCTCGTGACCTGCGCAGGAGCGACGGGGCTCGAAGAGCAAGCCGACCTGCTTATCGCCCTCGAGACCGGGCCGGAGATTCTCACCGGATCCACCCGACTCAAGGCGGGTTCGGCAACGAAGGCGGTTCTCAATGCGATCACCACTGCCGCCATGGTGCATCTCGGCAAGGTGTACGAGAACCTGATGGTGGATCTGCGGCCTGGCTCGGCGAAACTCCGGGCCCGGGCCGCGCGTATTGTAGAGAGCGCAGGACAGGTCACTCGCGAAGAGGCAGAACGCCTGATTCGCGCCGCCGAAGGAGAGGTGAAGACAGCCATTGTCATGGCTCGCTGCCAAATTCCGGCAAGCGAGGCGCGAGAGCGCCTCAGCGCCGCCAGCGGACACGTTCGACAGGCGCTCGAAGACTTCAGGGATCCGGCGGGAAGTCAATAATTGCAATGGAAAATTCCGTGTGCTAGGTTGAAGTTGCTCGCACAATTCGGGGCCGTTATCGCGCCGGCCGACCCCTGGAATCCGAGGAGTTCTGGTCGTATGACCGTTTGCCTTTTTTCCGATTTAAAGGTCCTTACCAACCTGGAAGGGGGAACCAAATGAAGCGCTATTTGTTGATTCTCATTGCAGTAGCGGCGCTTTGCACCCCGGTCTTCGCCCAGGAGACCGGTTCCGTATCCGGAACCATCACCATGGACGACGGCACGGCGTTGCCGGGTGTCACCGTCACCGCGGTCGGCGATGTGTTGCCGCAGGCGCGTATCGTTGTCGGTTCGGGCACGGGGGAGTATCGATTCCCATTGCTGCCCCCTGGCAGCTACGAACTGACCTTCGAGATGGATGGCATGGCCACCCAGAAGTACACACTCGAAGTACTCCTGGAAAGGAACTCGGTGGTCAACGTCACGATGACCACTGCCGCGGTCGAGGACGTCATCGAAGTTGTCGCGGCGACGGAGTCGCTCGATCTCACCACTCCTACGATCCAGGCGGCGCTCTCCGGTGAGACCATCGACGCCCTGCCGGTGGGCCAGGATTATCAGGACTTCCTGAAACTGGCTCCTGGTGTCCAGTATACGCAGGATGCGATTCGTGGACCCAGCGCGGGGGGCAACGGCCAGGACAACGTCTACAAACTGGACGGAGTCGACATCGGCCTTCCTTTCTACGGCACCCTTTCGAGTGAGCCCGCCTCCTATGACATCGAGCAAGTCTCCTTCATCCGGGGTGGAGTCAAGGCCATAGACTTCAATCGGTCAGGCGGTCTGACGATGAACTCCGTCACCCGCTCCGGCACCAACAAGTGGCGTGGACAGGTGACGTACCAGACTCAGCCTTCCGGCCTGACCAGCGATGTCACCGACGAGTCGGACGAGACCTTCGAAGAAGACAAGGACTGGTTCTCGGCCGGGGTTGGCGGGCCTCTCTGGAAGGACAAGCTCTTCTTCTACGGCTCTTACTTCCGACCGACGACGACAGAGGGAAGCAAATCAAACGTCTACGGCCCGGTCCCCGATTTCGACAGTGTCCGGAACGAGTTCTTCGGCAAGCTGACCTGGACGCCCACCGCCAACCTGCTCTTCGCGGGCAGCTACCGTGATTCCGACCGGGACAACTCCGGGGAGAGCGTTTGCTCCACCTGCGCCGGTACCACCTCGAGTGGTGGCGATCAGGAGCAGACGATCGGGTACTTTGAAGGAACCTGGCTGATCAACGACAGGAGCTCTCTGAACTTCAAGTACACCGATTTCGCCGACAAGTTCACGGGCGCTCCCGATAACCTCCTGGACATTCCGATCGGCCCGGGAGTGAACCTGAACCTTGGCGACCTGGGAAGCCAGGGCAATTTCAAGGTGCCTGTATTCCTGGACGACAACCCCGCGTTCAACGTGTTCGCCGCGCCGCTGATCAACCGGTATGGCTATGTCGAGAACGCGGTCCCGCAGGGCGGTGGCAATGTTGGTGTTGCCACCACCCTCGACCAGCAGGACTACTTCCGCGAGGACTTCTCCGTCGGCTATGACTACTTCCTGAACCGACATCAGTTGCATATCGGCTACCAGGTGTACGAGATTGCCGAGGAGTTGATTCGGACTTCAAACGGCTGGGGTCTGATCGAGGCCGTGGGTGGGCGAGCTAGCGACGTGGAAGGCAATCCGGTCTATTACACGGGGCGCTTCTGGCAGCAGAGCCTGGCCGACACGGTCCCGCCAATCAAGACCTCTTTCGAGTCGCAGGGCATCGAGATCAACGACACCTTCACCATGAAGGATTGGACCTTCAACGTCGGCTTCCTGTTCTCGAACGACACCTACTTCGGACAA
>CAMYLC010000016.1 GCA_947259195.1 Thermoanaerobaculia bacterium
AGCTGCACCGATAGCCGCCTCCGCCTGGCTCGCGCTCGCCCTCTGGAACCTGCCGACCACGAGTCTCCGATCGTCGGCGATCGATCCTCGAAGACTTCCTCACTCAAGGACGGCTCGCCACCGATCCAGATAGGGTGCGTCTGCCCCAGAGCTCCCTGCAGCTCGTTGGCTGCCGTTTGGAATGCCACATGCACCTCTTCGACAGGCGCTGCCAGGGTCGCATAGGTGATCTTGAAGCCCTTCGTAGATGGCATCGGCTTTCTCACCTCTTCTGAAGGTGATTCCACCGGCAAAGAACGGGCGGCGAGCAAGATCGCCGCCCGAATCATACGAAATGGAGTGGGAGACCTAAAGAGCTAGAACTCGACTCCCACGCGCAGCATCAACCTCCTGGGTTTGATATGCCAGATCGGGATGTAGTCCTGACCCGGGCCCAGAATCACCGTCTCAAACCAGTCGCTGGCGGTGTTGTTGAGAAGGTTGAAGAACTGCAGGTCCAGCTTCAGCAGTCCATCTCCCGGCAGGCCGAACCGCTTGCCGATCGAGAAATCGATCAGGCTTTGGAAGGGGTGCCGCAGGCTGTAATCCGCCACGAAGTAGTTCTGGCGACTGGCCTCGGTGTTGAGCTCCCCGACCCGAACCTGACGAGAGTAGGGTCTGCCGTCCTGCAGGTTGATCGCCGTATTGGCGTGCATGTTCCAGGGAAGCTCGAAGTTGGCCTGCACGCGGAACATGTTGGGGCGATCCCCCTGCTGCTTGGCGCCGTCGACGTTGAACCACTGGTTGGGGCCCGAACCTTCCTTGCTGCCGTATAGCGGGTTGTTCTGGTACTGGCTCAAAGCGCGCGGATTGAGACCGGTGGACTCCGAGTAGGTGTAGGACGCCTGCATCCCCCACCAGTCGGTGAATCGCCGGTTGAACGTCAGCACGACGCCCCAGTACTGAGCCCAGTAATCGTCCAGGTATCCCGCCGCCGTATAGCCCGGCCTGTTGCCCTTTCGTACTGTCGGGAACCCATCTTCGACGGGATTGAGCAGCGTGTACTGCCTGCCGTTGAAGGGGTCGGTGTAGGGCAAGTCTTCGTAGACACCATCGTTCAGGAACTCCCAGCCGATCTGGTTGCTCGTGTCCTTGTAGACCCCCAGAACTCCGACCGAGTACTTGGTCCCCAGCTGTCGCTCGAAGCCGAGAGAGTATTGATAGGTCTTGGGCGGCTTGAGATTCGGATCGACGTTGTTGGCGCCGGCATTGAAGGTCCACGCCAGCTCGTCGAACGGCCCCGTCGGCGAGCCCGAGCTCGACCAGTAAGCCTCCAGGGTCGGCGGGAAGGGCGGCGGCGAGTTCCAGTTGCCGCCGACGTTGCCGTCGTAGTAGATGCCAAAGGAACCGCGAATCACCGATTGGCGTTGCTCTCCCATGTTGTAGGCGAAGCCGATGCGCGGCGACCAGTTGTCCCAGGTGAAGAGCGAGTCGATGCCCGGCACCGACTGACCTGAGGGAGACCCGTCCAAGTTGAGCCGCGGAAAAGACTGGATCTTCCCCTCGAGATGATCGAATCTCAGACCGGCATTGATGGTCAGCCGATCGTTCACCGCCCAGGAGTCGTCGACGAAGACCGACCACTGGTCCTGCTCGTTGCCGTAGAAGTAGGGCGCCTGCTCGGCCCGGTAGTAGTACGGGTAGTCGTAGATCGTGCCGTAGTAATCGTAGCTATAGATGTAGTTGTAGTAGTAGTACCCCGGGGAAGCAACCGACAGCAATGTCTCGGCTGTGCCCGAGTTGTACTGCACGCCAAACTTGAAGTCGTGATCCCCCTTCAGAAAGTCGTCGGCGAAGTGGGAAACGCTGAGGCTCGCCTGGTCGGTCGAGGTGTCATACATCCACGGATACCAAACGCCACCGGTGTAGACCGAGGGGCTGCCATCGCTGAATACATCAATGAAGGCCGGCTCGGTGCTGCCGGTGCCAGACAGGTTGTCGTCGTTGCTCTTCCAGCCCGAGTAGCGCACCTCCATGAAGGTGCGGTCGCTGAAGATCGACTGCCAGTTCAGACCCCAGACGGTGTCGTCACCGATTTCTCCGGCGGATGCCGAGGGCGAGGTGAACTGGTTGGGGGCGGCGGGGTAACCCCAATCCGTAATACCGCCCTTGAAATCCAGCAAGTTCTTGTCGTTGATGCGGGCCGAGAGCTTCAGATCGTAGCGATCCTGGTACTGCACCGGCAACAGCGCCGGATCTTGTGTCGGCCAGGCGTGACCGTCACGCCAGTACTCGTAGCCCACGAAAAACCACACGCGGTCCTTCTTGATCGGACCTCCGAGAGTTGCCGTCACATCCCAGAAGCTGTCGACCTGCTCGTACCCTGGGAACTCCTGATCTGGGACATCGATGGCGTTGTCGACCAGCGAGTTGTTGAACCAGTAGGCATTTGCGGTTCCGGTGAACTGGTTGGTGCCCGACTTCGTCACCACGTTCATGGCCGCGCCGAGCATATTGCCGAACTCAGCCGGCGCCCCGATACCCATGACCTGGATCTCCTGCACCATGTCGGGGTTGACGCCGACCCAGTTGGTGCCCGTCTCCGGCGCCGTCAGCTCGATGCCGTCAGTGAACCAGGCGTTCGACTGCACATTCGAGCCGTAGGCAACCATGCGGTCCGAGTCCTCGGCGCCTACACTGACACCAGGCGAAACCCCTATCATGTCGTAGAAGTTCCGCGTCGTCGGCAGGTCCTCGATGAACTCGGCGGTGAAGGTGGCACTCGAGCCGGAGCTCGCCATGTCGACCAGCGGCGACTCGCTCGTCACCGTCACGGCCTCTGCGAACTCTCCGTACATCACGAAGTCGGCGTCGGCCGTTGAACCAATCCCTACCCTGATATCTGCGAGAGTCAGCGTCTGGAAGCTGTCCATCTCCGCCATGACGTTGTACACGCCGGGGGGAAGGGCGGTGAACCGATACGCTCCCGTCTCACCAGTGACGGCGATACGCGGTCCGCCAGGCAGCGCTTCGCCACTGATCGTGACCGTCACTCCTGGAATAGGCGTCCCCTCGGGTCCGCGCACCGTGCCTCGGAGGCGGCCAGTCGTCGTTTGAGCCGAGACCGCCAGGCTCATTGCGAAGATCACACCAAAGACCATCAGGACATGGACCGTACGTCTACTCATGGCTGCACCTCCCCCGTTCGGATGAGCTCCGCGAAGCTACGGAACCTGTCGAGCTGCCTCATGGACAACTTGTTCCTCCTGTAAACCCGACTGCCACCTAGATTGATGCGAAACGAAGGGCATCGGCAATACCTCGGCAGGTAGCTACCCGCCCACATAGGAAAGTAGGGGGGGGGGCTACCCAAACGGGTAGGCAATAATAGTGGCGCCTCTTCTCGAAAACCGAGGCGTAGAACCTCCGGTTGTTCGAAAGAACCTCAGCCCTGGCGGACCCGAGCGCCGAGCGAATCGGGCGCCACCCAGGATTTGACAACCTCAACTAGAGCCCTAAGGGAGAAATCGGATCTGACTGGGAAGCGGGGCATCGTATCGACCGTTGCCGTCGACATCGACAAAAACCGGGTTGGTCAAGGCGTAGGGTGTCACCTCACTCCAGGAGCCACCAGGAGCGAGGGATCTCGCCTGCACCACAGGATATAGGCTCTTGCTCCCAACGACTTCAACGAGGACAAACGCATCCCGTTTCAGTTTCAGCTTCACCCTGTCCTGTAGCGTTTGTCTCGATCCGGCGTCGCCTTCGATCTTCAGGACCCGCACCACCGAGCCGTTGACGAGGACCCTGGCCTCATCGACGACGACCCATGGAGCTGTCCGCACTTCGATCTGCAGCTCCACCTCGCCGCTTTCAGTGGACACGATGTCTCCTGGGCGATACCGATCGTCCACCCTCAATTCGACGATCGGTCCGTTGGTCACGAAGGAGCGTCCCTCCTTCATTGCCTTGACCACCGTTCCGATCTCCAGCTCTCCAATCTCCTGGTCTTCCACATAGACGTAGGTTCGTGAGTATCCAGGCTCTTCTGTATCAATCTGGTGGGAGTCCGACGAGGCCACCGCAGAAATGAGGAAGCCTCGTGAAAGGAGGTTCAGCCAATCCGTGACTGTGGCCACGTTGTTGTTGAGCAACTGAGAAGATCCGTTCAAGACCTCCAGAACGTCGAAGCCCGTCCAGAAGCCAGCGCGAGCGGTGGCCGCACTCTCGGGGTCGAGCTGATAGGAGACGAAGTAGTCCCAGGAAGAGCTCCGGGGGTGATTGAGCTGGATCAGGGCGTCAGGGTAACGCTGCCGCGTCGCTTCGAAGATCGGTGCCACTTCTTCGGCAAGAGTCTCGAGTGCCTCCCAGCCGCCTTCGTCGGGTCCCAGCGGGTAGAGGTTGAAGTCCAGGCTGTACTCGTGGTCGCGAGAATTGCGGATGCTGATCTCGGAGCCCGGGATCACCTTCAAGTAGCTCTCGAGCCCAAGGGCCTCGATCTGCGGTGTGTAGTCGTTACGAAAGAAGTGGTCCGATGCCACCGCCACCTCGACCCCTTCGCCGACGAGCGACAGAACCCGCTCGCGCTCATCCACGGTACCGTCAGAGCGCAGCGTGTGCATGTGGACATCGACGGCGACCAGCCCTACGGTATTCACCACTCTCTCGAGCTCGAAGTCGAGCTCCTGCTGCCCGCCGCTCGCGACTTCGATCTCGACTTGCCGAACCGAGTACTCGGGACCGCGCGAGGAAGAGACGAGATAGTCGCCCACAGGTAGCTCCACGTCGAGGTCAGAGAGAGCCGGATAAACCGAGTTCTTGACCTCCTCCCAGGAACGACCGCTCCGCACCGGATCGTGAGGCCTGAAGTAGGGCGAAGGTGTGCCTCCCAGACCAATGAAGGTCACCTTACCGGGAAGAGGCGCTCCGGAATCGTCTCTCATCGCGACACGGACACGGCCCCGCGGTGGATTGACGAGGGTGGACTCCACTGACTTACCGGAGACTACTGCCACCTCGGTCTGGACAACCGCAGGGAAGAGATTGCCAGTGACCGAATACCGCGCTGGCGGCAGCATCAGGCGGAGCGGTGAAGGATCTTGGAGAAAGTTGCGAAAGATCACGAAGTCCCGCGCCACGTCCCTCACGATGACCTCGAAGGGTCCCGATCCGAGACTCTCAAACCTGATCGAGACCGGTTCTGCTCCCATCCCCAAAATGGTGAAGACTCTGCGCAATAAACTCTCGCTGTCGCGATCCGTCACCAGCGCATACCGGATCTCGTGTGACTCCCGCGGTGCGAGATCGACGGCCACCGGCTCACCCTGAAGCAACCGGTTGCGATCCACCCACGCCAGGTAGTGGCCCGTCTTGGGAGTCAGCTGAAATTGGAGTTGGGCGTATAGCTCTGTCTCGTAGGGGTAGACCTGGGCGCCGTCGTAGTGCAAAGAGTAGGCGATTCCCTGCAGGCTCTCCTCACCGTTATTCGTCAGAGTCGAGGTGATCTCGACAACACCGCTTCCCGCGCGCATGCTATAGGTAGTTTCGATCTGTCCCCGCACCTCCGGACTCCCGCCGTCGAAACTCGCTTCGGCGCGGATCACACGGGTCTCCCCTGCCCCAGAGAGCTCCACCTCGACGCAAGAGTAGGCGACGTAGTTCAGCCGCCCGGCGAACTTGACGATCGGTGAACCGGCCATGATGCTGCTTCGTTCTGTGCCTTCGCCAGGCCAGAAGGAGACGATGCTACCCTTCGCGTCGGCCGTCGGATAGTCGTAGAGGTCGTGGTACGTACGGGAGCTCCTACCGATGACCAGGGAATGGGTCCCGTCGAACACGAGCGAGTCACCGTCCTCCAGCGCCGTAGCTGTCGTTTCCGCCGCCAAAGGCCAGGCGGAGATCTGCAGAGTCGCGACGAGGAAAAGGGATCCGAGCGCTGTCTTCATACAATACCCCTTCGCTCAGGAAGTCGACCACCTAGTCGGCCGCGCCGCCACCGTCGACGAGCAGAACCGCCCCCGTCACGAACGAGGAATCTTCCGAGGCGAGGAAGAGGGCCGCTTTGGCGATCTCCTCGGGTCTTCCGATGCGCCCCAAAGGCCGGTCCGACGCCAGCTCCAGATAGTCCTCCCAGGTCATGCCCTGCTGCCGGGCATCCTCGGCGAGCATGGGAGTCTCCACATCACCAGGACAGATGCAGTTGACCCGAATCCCCTCTCCCCCGTGATCGATGGCCATGGCCTTCGTCATGAGGACGACGCCCCCCTTGGCGGCGCAGTACGAAACAGCTTTTGCCCCTCCCACGACGCCCCATCCCGAGCCGTTATTGATGATGACCCCACCACCCTGCTCGATCATCGAGGGCAGGACCAGCCTGGACATCAGGAACGTCCCTTTCAGATTGACATCGATGGTCCTGTCCCATTCTGTCTCGCTGCAGCCGAGGATCGTGTTCGGGAAATAGACGCCGGCGTTGTTGAAGAGCACATCGATTCGCCCGTAGGCCGCCAGGGTGGTCTCGATCACCCGTTCACAGTCCGCTGCGACTCGCACGTCCCCGGCGGTGAACCGGGCTTCGCCGCCCGCTTGGTCGATCTTCTCGACCACTTCCCTTCCGCGATCTTCATCCCGGCCAGTGATCGAGACTCTGGCTCCCTCCTGAGCGAACAGCAGGGCCGCAGCACGGCCGATACCAGAGGTTCCCCCGGTAATCAAAGCGACCTTCTTGGCGAGGCGCATCACGACCCTCCTTTCCGCAGATCGTTCGACAAGCACCCCGGGGCGCCTACGAGAAACCGACCTCCCACGATGACTCGAAAGAAACGCAAGCCCTCGGTCCAGGAAGATGAAACGAAGCGGCTCCGCTCCAAGGCCGCCGCGGCCATCATCGCACTCGCGGTCGTCGCGGCCGTTGTCGCCATCTTTCTGTCGATGCGGAGCGAGCGAAGGCGCCAGGAAAGACCCCAACAGGACGCCAATCTACTCGCCAGCATCGCGCCGACCGAGCTGAACGTGATCCTCATCACGGTGGACACCCTGCGAGCGGATCGGCTCGGTGCTTATGGATCCGACAGGGTTGCAACACCCAACATGGACAGGTTGGCGGCCGAGGGGATCCTCTTTTCGAACGCGGCCAGTACCGTGCCTTTCACGCTACCCGCACATAGCTCCATCATGACGGGCACCTATCCGCCACATCACGGAGTTCGCGAAAATGTTGGCTACGTGCTCGGCAGCTCCCTGCCTACTCTTGCCGAGAAGATGGCTGCCAGCGGCCGTTCCACAGCAGGGTTCATCAGCGCCTTCGTTCTCGACTCCCGATGGGGCATCGGCCGTGGCTTTGATACCTACTTCGATGAGTTCGACCTGAAAGAGAATGAGTCCGCCAATCTGGGATCCGTCCAGAGGGATGGTGCCGAGACCATCGCGGAGGCCATCCGGTGGCTAGACAGCAACCCCGAGCAGCCTCTGTTCCTCTGGCTGCACCTCTACGACGCCCACGACCCCTACGAGCCAATCGAGCCGTATCGCTCTCAGTACCCCGACCGCCCCTACGAAGGCGAGGTCGCCTATACCGATTTTCTGATCGGCGAGTTCCACGCCGCTATCGAGAAGCGCGACCTCCTCGACACCTCGCTGTTGATCCTGACAGCCGACCATGGAGAAGGACTCGGCCAGCATCGTGAGGGCTTCCACGGCTTCTTCATCTACGACAGCACCGTCCACGTCCCTCTGATGATTCGACTGCCTGGAAAGGAGTCAGCCGGCAAGGTTGTGGATCAGGCAGTCAGCCACGTAGACCTAATGCCAACGATTCTGGAAGCCGTTGGACATCCGACCCCTCCCCAGGCCCAGGGCCAATCTCTGATGCCCTTGATCCTGGGAACCTCTGGAGACGGCGATCCCGACCCAGCGATCTACAGTGAGTCGATGTATCCGCTTCTTCACTATGGCTGGGCACCTCTGCGAAGTCTTCGCAAGGGGCAGTTCAAGTTCATCGATTCGCCACAGCCCGAGCTCTATGACCTGATGGCCGACCCTCTCGAGCAGACCAACATTCTGCTCGACGAGCGACGCACCTCACGAGAGCTCAAGGACCAGCTCGATCTGCTGGTGCAGGAAATAAAGAGTGACGAGCCGGCCACGGTGGAACCTGCCGATCTCGATGAGGAAACCCTGCTTCAGTTGAGGGCCTTGGGGTATGTAGCTGGGAGCGGAGGCATCGACGTCGACGAAGAGAACGCCTGGGATCGAACCGATCCCAAGGAGCGCATCGGCCTCCACCAGCTCGTCATGTCTGCTCAGAGCGACCTCTCCAAAGAGAAGTCTCAGGAGGCGAAGCTGAAACTGGAAGAAGTTCTGGCGACTGACCCCTCTGTCGTCGATGCCCACCAGATGCTGGGTTCTATCGCCGTGCAGGAGGAAAGCTACGAGGAGGCCATCGAACACTTCAAGGGAGCGCTCGAAGCCCGCGACGACCACATCACCTCGATTCGAGGTCTCGCTCACGCCTACCGGCAGCTGGGCATGAATGAAGAAGCTCTCCTTGGCTTTCAGCAGCTCCTCTCACTGGAACCTGGGGACACCATGGCGACCCTGGGGACCGCCGAGATTCTGGTCGACCTCGATCGCCGGGCGGATGCGATCGAGATCCTGCAGGAGACGACGGGAAGGCCAGAGCCCGCCCCGGTCCTCCTCAATCAACTGGGAGAGCTTCTGACGCTCGAAGGCAGAAAGACCGAGGCGATTGCAGCCTTCGAAGGTGCCATTGCCGCGAAGCCAGATCTGGTGCGCGCGAAATTCAATTTAGCCGTGCTCTTGGAGGAGCAGGGCGAGTCGGAGCGGGCCGTGACCCATTACGAGGAAGTCATCGATCAAGCTCCGGACCACTTCCAGGCTCAATTCAATCTTGGCCGCCTGTATGGCGGGATGGGCGATAGCGCCGGCCAGCAGGAGATGTGGGAGGCCGCGATCGCCGCCAATCCCGACTTCGCTCGGGGCTACTTCTTCTTGGCGAAGCTACTCATGGATCAGGGTGGAGATCTCGCCCGGGCTGAAGAGCTGACCCGACAGGGACTCGAAGCCGATCCCGAGCATCGGGCCGGCCCCCTCGGGTACTTTCTCTTGGCCGACATTCTCAACCGCACCGGCAGACCGCGGGAAGCGAACCAGGCTCTGATAGAAGGGCAGCGGATCCAGTCGGAGGGTTGAGGCGCCCGGCGATTTCGCCGAGCGATCCTTGGGGGCCTGGGGGTTGAGCTGGCCGCACTTCGTGTCAACCTGCCTTTGAGGCATTGGGAAGTGCAACCTATAGAACACGTCCCGGCGTTTGGGTCCTGGGACCTTGCCAGATGCTCATGATCTTGTGAGGTCGGTCCGGGGGGTGGAATCCCAGTGGGCTTTCCTCCCTTCCGCTGCAAGAACCCCCTGGAATTCCACCCCCCGAACCGACCTCTGGCACCGGTGAAGGTAACAAGGGCTAGGGGTCTAGGGGCTTAGGGACGTACGGGGAGAGCCTCGTGCGTGGCCCGGTACCACCAACAACCCAGACCCTCAGTGCCTCAAGCTCTCAAAGGCCGGCCGAAGGAACGCCGGCCGGTTCAACCCCCAGGCCCCCAAAGACCGGTCGGGCGTAGCCCGGAACCCCTCAACCGCAGAGTTTCGGGTGTTCCCTTGGTCCTACCCATAGAGATATCCTGTCCCTACCCCGTCAGGTGTGGCGGCTCGCCGACGGAATCGACCATCCTTCCTCGACGGCCCAGCCGCTGGTTTCGTAGGAGGAGTTGCCGATGCCGATACCGACACCCTTTCACTCTCGAACGTCACAACACTGCTACAGCCTCAACTGGAAAGACTGGGCTGGGTACTATACGGTCTCCGCCTATGACACCACGCATGATTCCGAGTACTACGCTCTGCGGCACTCCGCCGGCCTGATTGACGTATCGCCGCTCTTCAAATACGAGGTCCACGGCCCGGATGCGGCAGCCTTTCTGTCTCGGCTCACGGTCAAGGATCTTCACAAGCTCAAGCTCGGACGGGTCACCTACCTGTGCTGGTGCGACGACGACGGCAAGGTCATCGATGACGGAACCGTCTCCAGCCTCGATGAGAACTACTTCAGGGTGACAGCGGCAGAGCCTTCTCTTTCCTGGTTCGATCGTCAAAGCCGCGGTTACAACGTCACCATCGAGGACAGCACGGCCCGCATCGCGGCACTCTCCCTGCAGGGGCCGACCTCCCGCGACATTCTCGCCAGCGTGGTGAACACCGACATGGACACACTGCGCTTCTTTGGTGTCGTGCGCTGTCGTTTGGACGCCACGGAGGTCTGGATTTCGAGGACCGGCTACACCGGCGACCTCGGCTACGAGATATGGGTCGACAGTCGTCACGCGGAGCGCCTCTACGACTCGATCATGGCTGCCGGAAGGGCCTACGACCTATTGCCGTGCGGTATCGATGCCATGGACGTCACCCGCATCGAAGCCGGCTTCATCATGAACGGCGTCGACTACTACAGCGCCAACCATTGCCTGATCGAGGAACAGAAGAACTCGCCCTACGAGCTCGGCCTCGACTGGGCAGTGCAACTCGATCGCGAGCCGTTCACGGGTCAGGCTGCACTCCGCAAGGAGAAGGCCGATGGGGCGAAGCGAGTCTTCGTAGGGCTGGATGTGGACTGGGCGGAGGTGGAAGCGGCATTCGACAAGTTCGGTCTGCCGCCGGATCTGCCGGGCCACGTGTGGCGCGACGGTAGGCCGGTCTACGACGAGAACCAGAACTGGATCGGGCAGGCAACGAGCGGTGTCTGGTCGCCGACGCTCAAGAAGAACCTGGCGTTGGCACAGGTCACGGCGCCGTTCGCCAAGGTCGGCACTCGGGTTCAATTCGAGATCACGGTCGAGTACCGTCGCCAGGTCGTCGGCGCCACCGTGGTGACGACCCCCTTCTTCAACCCACCCAGAAAGAGGTCGTGATGAACAAGACCTACGATGCCATAGTCATCGGCGCCGGTCACAACGGCCTGGTCGCAGCCGCCTACCTGGCCAAGGCCGGACACAAGGTACTGGTGTTGGAGCGGCGGCACGTGGTGGGCGGCGCCGCAGTCAGCGAAGAGGTCTTTCCCGGTTTCACTTTCTCGGTGCTCTCCTACGTGGTCAGCCTGTTTCGACCTTCGATCATTCGCGAGCTGGATCTGCCACGTCACGGAATGGAGCTCATTCCACTGGAGACGTCCTTCACGCCTCATCAGGGTGGGCCGGGGCTGTGTCGCTGGCCGGAAGCCGGACGCTCCCGGCAGGAGATCTCGCGTTTCAGCGCCAAGGATGCCGAGATCTATCCCGAATTCAGTCTCACGATGACGAAGATGGCCCGATTCACCCGCAACATCATCGACTCGCCGGCACCCGACCCGACGTCTCTGATGCCAAGGGAATTGCTGGCAATGCTGAGGATGGGCAAGTCATTTAGCGGCGGCACGAGCTTCCTCGATCTGCAGGCCAAGCTGCTCACCATGAGCGGCGTCGACTTCTTGGATCGCTGGTTCGAGTCCGACGCGCTCAAGGCACCGATGTCCTGCAGTGGCATCATCGGCACCTACCTTGGAGTTCGCTCACCTGGAACGGCGTATGTTCTGCTCCACCACTACATGGGCGAGATTGACGGCGCCTTCCGATCCTGGGGCTTCTCCAAAGGCGGGACGGGCGGCATAAGCATGGCCTGCGCTCGCGCTGCCGAAAGCTTTGGCGCCGAGATTCGTACCGAAGCACCCGTCCACAAGGTGCTCATCAAGAACGGTCGAGCCACCGGTGTCGTGCTGGAGAACGGCGACGAGCTGGATGCCAAGCTCGTGGTCTCCAACTGCGACCCCAGGTTGACGTTCTTCGGGCTTGTCGGCGAAGAATATCTCGACGACGATTTCGCGCAGCGGATCGAGCGCTACAAGTTTCGCGGCAGCTCCGGCAAGGTCAATTTCGCGGTGGACCGGGTTCCCCAGTTCGAGGGCCGTGAAGGCACAGCCCATCTGCGGGGCGACGTGGCGATTGCACCCAGCATCGATTACCTGGAGCGAGCCTACGACGAGGCGAAGTACGGCAACTTCTCCCGTCGGCCCTACATCAACCTGGTCGTCCCGTCGCTCCTGGATCCCAGCGTCGCCCCGCCAGGCAAGCACGTTGTCTCCTGCTTCGTTCAGTACGCGCCGTACAAGCTGAAAGAGGGACCTGAGATGTGGCCCGAGAAGGCCGAGGCCTTTGGCGACACGGTGACCGACACCGTCGAGGAATTCGCCCCGGGGTTCAAGAAGACCATCCTTCACCGACAGGTCGTCACGCCCTGGGACATGGAGCAGGAGTTCGGACTGAGCGAGGGCAACATCTTCCAGGGCGAGCTGAGCCTGGAGCAGCTTCTCTTTCAACGCCCGGCAGCCGGGTACTCCCGTTACAAGACACCCATCAGGAACCTTTGGATGAGCGGCTCGGGTACCCACCCGGGCGGCGGTATCATGGGTGCCCCGGGTCAGCTGGCTGCCAAGACCATCTTGAAATCGGGTGAGCTATGAGCAGCCGCTACGACGTCGTCGTCATCGGTGCGGGCCACAACGGTCTGACCACCGCAGCCTATCTGGCCAAATCCGGTAAGAAGGTCGTAGTCGTCGAGCGCCGAGAAGCCATCGGTGGACTGGCAGCAGGAAGTGAGTTTCACCCGGGCTACCGAACAGCCGGAGTCCTGCACGACACCACGACCGTGCGAAAATGGGTGATCGACGACCTCGAGCTCCGCAAGCACGGATTGGAAACCCGCAAGTCCGCTCCGCCGGTCTTCATTCCTCAAATCGACGGCCCAGGATATCTACACTTCCACGATCCCCGCGCAGCCCAGAAGGAGATCGGTGCTCACTCAAAACAGGATGCCGAGAGCTACCGGCAGTATAGGGCTTTCATCCGTAAGATCTCTCCAGTCTTCCGCAGCGTATTCGACGAAGCGCCAGCCGATACCGACAGTCTCGGGGTCGCCGATCTGTGGGGACTCGGCAAGAAGGCTCTCAGCCTACGCATGCTTGGCAAGAATGACATGATGGAGATCTTCCGCATAGTGCCGATGTGCGTCGCCGACTGGGTCAACGAGTGGTTCGAGAGCGAGATCCTCCGTGTCGCCGTGGCCGGACCAGCCATCCTCAACACCATGACCGGGCCGTGGTCACCGGGGAGCAACCTCAACCTGCTGTTGTCGGAGATCCTCTTCGACAGTGCCGTAGCAGGGGGACCGGCTGCTCTGAGCCAGTCACTCGAAAAAGCCGCCCGCGCCCAGGGAGTCGAGATTCGAACCGACGCGGCGGTCACTCGGCTGAAAGTGGCGGAAGGCAAGATCGAGGGGGTCATCCTCGCCAACGGCGAAGCTCTGGAGGCAGGACTCGTTGTCGCTTCCTGCCATCCGAAGCATCTCTTCCTGGATCTGCTTCCCGCCCGTTCTCTCCCCATCCAGTTCGAGCAGAACCTGCTTGGATACCGTTCTCGGGGAGTGGTCGCCAAGATCAATCTGGCACTGAACGGCTACCCGCAGTTCCGCTGCCGGCCCGATTTCCAGCCTGAGATCGTCCGCACGGGTGAGCACATCGATGACCTGGAGAAGGCCTTCGACCCGGCCAAGTACAGCATGTTCTCTGTGGAGCCTTTCCTCGACATCTGGGCACCCTCAGTTGAGAACCCGACCCTCGCACCCGCCGGTCACCACGTCTTTTCGATCCAGGCTCATTTCGCCCCGCACGACCTGGAGGGCGGCTGGAGCGACGCTCGGAAGGAGGAGTTTTTCGATGCCGCCATGGCGGCGTTGAATCGTTACGCCCCGGGAATCGAGCAGTACATCGTAGCGGCGGAGCTTTCGAGCCCGGCAGATCTCGAGGCACGCTACAGAGTGACGGGTGGTCACCTTTTTCATGGCGAGCACGCTATCGACCAGCTGGTGGTACGACCGGTGCCCGAGTGCTCGCGATATCTGACCCCTTTCCAGGGGCTCTATCTCTGCGGCAGCGGCAGCCATCCCGGTGGTGGCATCACCTGTGCCCCCGGTGCTCTGGCGGCCCGAGCCATGCAGAGCAACTAGCCTACGAGGCCCGGAGTCGTGTCCTTCCGTTCCTATCTGCAGGATCACCCACGGCCGTTGGTCTGGGCTTGGCAGCTCACAGAACGCGCGCTCGGCATGCTGCGGGGACGGTTCGAAAAGATGGGACTCGAACGCTCAACGAGAGCAGTAGGCTGGATCGAGGAACCGGTCAAACGGTCGCTCTTCGATTGTCAGATGTGCGGTCAGTGCGTTCTCCACTACACCGGCATGACTTGCCCCATGACCTGCCCCAAGCAGATTCGAAACGGCCCCTGCGGTGGGGTTCGAGCCGACGGTCGTTGCGAGGTCTATCCGGAGAGGGACTGCGTTTGGGTGAAGGCCATCGAGCGCAGCGCCCTGACACCCTGGAAAGAGGACATCCACCGCCTGAACCCGGCGCTCGATTGGCGACTCGAAGGGGAAGCCTCCTGGGTCACCTTCGCCACCGGCAGAGACCAATGGGCAGCCGACCGAGCCTCAGGCTCCGACCAGGGGAAGACCGACTAGTCATGGCCGACCTGGTGCAGGGCCTCGACACCCACGGCTCGTCCAGCCATCTGGCGAGGCTTCTCGAAGCCGGGCACTTTCCGCTCGCCGTCGAGGTTTCTCCGCCGATCGGTCCGAATATGCCCGCCCTACAGCGCCAGATCGAGCTCCTGCGCGGCTACGGCGACATCTACAACGTCACCGACAACCAATCGGCCAGAGTCCACGTCTCGAGCCTCGCGTCCTGTATCGCCCTGAAGCAGGAAGGTCTGGAGCCGGTCGTGCAGTTCACCTGCCGGGATAGAAATAGACTCGGGATTCAATCGGATCTGCTCGGAGCCTCCATTTTCGGCATCACCACCGTTCTGGCCTTGAGTGGTGATCACCCCGTCTGCGGCGACCATCCCCATGTCAAGAACGTGAGCGACATAGACTCGATCAACCTGGTTCGCATGATCCGCAGGATGACCGACGAACAGATCTTCGACAACGGCGAGATAATCCCGAAGATCAAGCCCGACTTCTTCGTCGGTGCCGTCGCCAACCCCTTTTCACCACCCTTCGACTTTCGGCCACACCGGCTGGCCAAGAAGATCGAGGCGGGCGCTCAATTCATTCAGACTCAGTTGGTCTTCAACGTCGATCGGTTCCGCGAGTACATGAAGCGCGTGGTCGACACGGGGCTGCACGAGAGAACTGCGATGATGGCTGGCATCGGCCCCGTCCGCTCGCTCAAGGCAGCCCAGTACATGGCGACGAAGGTACCCGGCATGGAGGTGCCGGATTCCGTGATTCAGAGTCTCGAGGGCCTCTCTGAAGGAGACGCCGAGAAGGCGGGACTGGAGATTTGCTGTGAGATCGGCGAACAGGTGCGAGAAATCGAAGGCGTCCGGGGCCTCCACATCATGGCCATCGGCTGGCCGGCGGCCGTGCCAGAGGTCGTCAAGGGCTTGGGCCTTTATCCCCGACCCATTCCGACCCGGTAGAACTTGTCGTCTCTCGCTGCTCCCTGAGTAGCCGACATCGAGTTGAGGCCCGTCCGGGTGGTCCGCAGGGGGACGGCGGTGGCTACTCAGACTTTGACGGACGGGCCACCGCCTGCGCTCTCCTGCGCGCCGGTTCTCCAGTGAACTCCATCGGCTCTTGCGCCGCGCTTGTCGAGAGCCCCCCTGTCGAACCACCCGAACGAACCTCTTACCACCGGTGATGGCACTAGAAGGGTATGGACCCCGGAAGCACAATGGTCCCAGACAGGGCCCGAAGTTCTCTGCGGTGGTCTAGGGTCCGGCGTGGGGACCTCCATGGGGGTCCTTGCAGCGAAAGGGAGGATAGCCCCCTGGGGGTCCCACGTCGAGCCCCAGCAGCATGGTGGTCATCTGCCCAGGACCCAAGCCCCAGGACGGGTGGGAGAAAGGGGACAAGCCCCTACCCTACCCTTGCAGGCGTTTGAGGGCCTCTTCCGCCTGGGCTCGCTCCCGGCCCAAGTCCGAACGTCCCTCGGTGAGAGTCAAGAACTCGCGGTAGGAGGAGCCGGCCTCCTCCATCCTCCCCATCCGCTCCAACTGCAAGGCCAGATTGAAGTGAAATGGAGCCACCGTCGGAGCCAGCTCGACGGCCTTCTGAAACGCAACGGCCGCCTCGTCATCCCGGCCCTGCCTGCCCCGTGCCATACCGAGCCCGTTCCAGGAGTAGACGTAAGCCGGATTGATCTCCAGGGCCCGATCATACAGGGCGGTCGCCTCGGCGAGATTCCCGCCTCGAGCCTCGACATCGGCTAGCTGGTGAAGCGCGACCACGTGGAGGGGATCCTCGGCGAGCGCATCTCGCAGCGCACTGTCGGCCAGAGGCAAATCCCCGCGCCGCAAGTAGATGCGGCCGAGTCCTACCGACAGTTCCGACGAACCGAGTCCTCTTTCGATACCCCTCCGGTAGACGTCCACGGCGTCGCTGAGCCGCCCCATCTTCTCGTAGGCGCTGCCGAGATATTCGTAGCCGAGGGAGATGTCCGGATGACTGGCAAGCAGCTTCTCGAGTCGAGTCGCTGCCGAAGTGAAGTCTTCGATCGTGAATTCGGCCAAAGCCAATTGGATCTCGTTCCAGACCTCCATCTGCTCTTTCGGGTCGGGTACAGGGCCGGCCGCGGCTTCGCTCTTGGAACCACGAGGTGAGGACAGATAGCCGAGGCTGCGGAGCCGCGCCACCGTCTCTGGGTCCAGGCTCGCCGCCTCCTCCTCTTGGGAGGCGGCTTCGAGGCCAATGCCCAGAGTCGCGAACTGTTGCTTCAGTGCGCTCACCGTCTCAGGGCGCTCCGCGGCCAGGTTGCGTCTTTCCTCCGGATCTGCGCCCAGATCGAAGAGCTCGGGCTCGGCCCCGAGTATGAGCTTGAAGTCACGACCCTCCACACCGAAGAGAGGACTCCAGCCCAGGTTGCGCTGCGCGTACAGCGATTCGCTGTAAACCGAACGCGATGGTTCATCTGCTTGCTCAACAGCGGCTTTAGAAAGCCCAATTCTCGGAAACAGGGAGCGTCCGGCACCAAGATCCTGCGGCAAACCGACCAGGTCGAGGAGCGTCGGCGCCAGATCGACGAGGCTCGTCAAGGTCTCCACACGGCTGCCGGCAGGGATCTGACCCGGCGAATAGAGGATCATCGGCACGTGCAGTGTCGAGTTGTAGATCAGAATAGAATGGGTCGCTTCCTGGTGCTCGCCAAGACCTTCGCCATGATCGCCCACGACTCCGATGACGGTCCGAGGAAGCAGGGCGCGTGATTCGAGCGTGGTCCAGACCCTGCCGACCGCCTCGTCGGCATAGGCCACTTCCCCGGCATACGGGTCGCTGCGGTATTGCGTTCGATACGGCTCGGGCGGCAGGTACGGCGCATGGGGATCGTAGAAGTGGAGCCAAGCGAAAAAGGGTCGCTGCCCCACCCGATCGGCAAGCCAGTCTTCGAAGGCATCAAAGACGGCCTCCGCAGGTCGCTCGGCTTGCAGCCTCTCCAGCTCTTCCACCGAAGTCCAGACCCGGTCGTCGTACACATCGAAGCCTTGCGCCAGTCCGAAGCGGCGGTCCAGGACGAAGCTTCCCAGGAAGGCCGCCGTCTCGTAGCCATTGGATTGCAGGACTTCCTGCAGGGTCAGCTGCTCCTCCGACAAGGGCGCCGCCGCGTTTTCCCTAACGCCATGTGTCGGAGGGTAGTTGCCAGTCAGGATGGAAGCATGTGAGGGCAGGGTCAGCGGAACAGGAGCTCGGACACGGCTGAAGTTGACTCCTTCACGCGCCAACCGATCCAGATTGGGTGTAACTACATTGTCGGCACCATTGCAGCTCAGGTGGTCGGCACGAAGGGTGTCGATGGTGATCAGTAGGAGGTTGCGCGGTGCCTCCGCCAATACCTGGCCAGGCACTGCCACCAGACCTGCCAAACAAGCCAATCGTCGAAGTGTTCTTTGGCTTTGCCGAATTGAGAGCACCCACATGACTGTATCGATCCGCTTGCGACCGGATAGATTATAGGTTCTGCGATTGCGACGACTTCCACCGGAGGGAACCATGCAACGATCCGCGGTCTGCTTCTGCACACTGATCCTCTCACTGCTCGTGCCCTCACTGGCAGCCGACGATGGCCTCTTCGCTCCCGATCGCCCGGAGCTCGGCTCAGCCGAGGCGATCGCGAAGCTCACCAGCGATCCGGCCTACCTGAGTCCCTGGGTCGCCTATCTCCCCGACTCCGAGACCGTACCCTCGCCGACCGAGTACCTGGGCTACATTCCTGGCGCCGCCGGCGAGCTGACTCACGCAGAGAGGATCTACGGCTACATGCGGAAGCTGGCTCGAACATCGCCCCGAGTCGAAGTCGAAGTGCTCGGCGAGACCGAAGAGGGGCGCGAAATTCTGCTGGTCATCGTGGCCGACGAAGAGGGAATCGGGAGTCTGGACGAGCTCAAGGCCGCCACCGCGGCTCTGGCTGACCCGAGGCAGACGAGTCAGCACGAAGCCGAGCAGATCATCGTCCGCTCCAGACCTATCTACTACATCAACGCCGCCATTCACGGCGACGAGACCGGTAGTCCAGAGATGGCCATGGAGCTGGCGTATCGGCTGGCGGTCTCCGATCAGCCGATGATTCAGGAAATCAGGAAGCAGCTCGTAGTCCTCATCAACCCGGTCTCCAATCCCGACGGCCGCGACAAGGTGGCGGACTGGTTCTATCGGTTCCTGAAGGGCAAGACCGACTACGTTGCGCTACCCCGCCAGTCACCTCCCTACTGGGGGCGCTACCTCTTCGTGGATGCCAATCGTGATGCTCATCAGCAGACCCAGGGTCTGGTGCGAGCGGTCTACAGGATGTTCTTCGACTACCACCCCACCGTGGTGCACGACCTGCATGAGGCCATGTTTCTATTGCAGACCTGGAACGGTACGGGGCCCTACAACCCGAATCTCGACCCTATCGTCACCAGCGAATTCCTGGAGATGAGCTTCCACGAGGTGACAACCCTGACCGCGATGGGCATGCCAGGTGTTTGGACCTGGGACTTCGGCGAGGGCTACGGCCACCACTACCTGGACTCCGTTGGCATGAACCACAACAGCATCGGGCGCGGCTACGAGACGATGGGCAACGCCGGCGCCGAAACGATGATGCGAACCGTCTGGGGGGACGAGATGACCCGCAGATGGTTTCGCCCCATGCCCGTCGAGGGGACCCTACGCTGGTCCATGCGCGACAACGTCAACTACCAACAGACCGCGCTGCTGTCGATTCTGGACTACACCGCCAAGAACGCCGACGAGATGCTCCTGAACTTTTACCGCAAGGGCTACAACTCCTGGCAGAAGGGTGTTGCGGGCAGCCCTTACGCCTTCGTCATCCCCGCGGATCAGAACGATCGGCGGCGTGCTGCGCAGATGGTGAACGCGCTCTTGAGGCAGGGGATCGAGGTCAGCAGAGCGAGTCGAGCTTTCATGGTGGATGAGGGCACTTTCGAGGCCGGCAGCTTCGTGGTGCCTCTCGACCAGCCCTACCGCAACTACGCGGTGGATCTGCTGGAGCTTCAGGACTTCCCTTTCGATACAGAACACCTACCCTACGACGACGTGACCTGGAATCTCCCGACTCACTACGGCGTCGAGACAGTAGGAATCGACGATCATCGGATCGTCCCAATCTCCTTGACACCCGTCGAAGGTGAAGTAAGAGCCGAAGGCAGCGTTTCTGGAGCAGGACCCGTCTACCTGCTGAGCGACCGCGGCCAGGAGGGAATGCTGGCAGCCCGCTATCGCCTGGCGGACTTCTCGCTGGAGATTGCCGAGGAACCGTTCTCGGCCGGTGGCATCGAGTATCCAGCCGGGAGCTGGATTCTAGGGAAACAGGAAGGGCTCCGAGATGCGCTGGTTGTCGCGGCGAACGACCTGGCGCTCGACTTTGAAAGCGCCGCCGTCGCTCCCGGCGTCGATAGCCATGAAGCCTCAGTCCCCAGGCTCGGAGTCTGGGTACCCTGGGCCGACACCGACTCCATCGGCTGGCTGCGCTACACGCTGGACCAGCAGGGTGTGCCCTACACGTACTTGAGGGACGAGGACATTCGAGCAGGCAGCCTCGAAGAGAAGGTGGATGTGATCGTCTACGGTAACGTGGACCTCGAGCTCACCTCCCAGATCCACGGCATTCAGGCCGTTGACGGCCCGATGCCCTTCACCAAGACCGTCGAGTTCCCGAGCCATGGCGAACCCGCTGCCTCGGAGGACATCACGGGAGGCATTGGCTGGACCGGCCTCTCCAACCTCCAGAGCTTCGTCGAGCTGGGCGGGCTCCTGTTGACCCTGGGCAACGGTTCTTCCCTCGCCCTGGATGGCGGCATGATTCGAAACGTTCGACGAGCCCTCGACACGGGCATCTCGACTCCCGGCGCAGAGATTCGAACAAGCTTCCTGAAGCCTGAACACCCGATTGCCTACGGCTATAGCGAGACTCCTTCGGTCTTTCGTTTCAACTACCCCGTCTACGATCTTCCGAAGCACTGGCTGAGGATGGCCTACTGCACTTCTTGCCTCGACGGAGATGTGGACAAGAGCACGGTGGTCCTGCAATGGGGAGCCGAGTCGCAGCCGATGGTAGTCAGCGGGGGTGCCAGGGATGAAGACAAGCTACAGGGACGCCCAGCGATCCTGTCGGTGCCAACCGGCAAGGGCGCGATCGTGGCCTACAACTTCAACCCGATGCACCGCTACCTGAACCACTCGGACCACCGCTTCCTGTGGAACGCGATTCTCAACTGGCAACGGCTCGTCTCGATCGATCACTGACGCGATCGCTCTAGCTCGCGTTGCCGGCTTGGGGTTGAGGCGTCCGGGCGTGCCTTCCGGCCGATCCTTGAGGGCTTGAGGGCATAGGGGCTTAGGGGTCGCAAGGTCAGGACTTTGTTGGGAGCCCTGGATCATCTTCTGGATCCTCTACGACGGGATGACTAGAGATTCCTGTCAAGGAGTCGTCCCCTACACCCTTAGGCCCTTCGGCCCCTACTGCCTTCCGCGGTGCCAGAGGTTCGTTCGGGAGGACCCCAGGGGATTCTTGCAGCGGAAGGGAGGATAGCCCCCTGGGATCCTGCCCCCCGGGCTGACCTCCAGCCCCCATCAACTAGTCGACGGTGCACGGCCAGGCGAGGAGATCGGCGCGGGCGCGGGCCTGGGTAGCTATCTCTGTCCGGCCCAGCCCATCGGCCGCCGCGGCCAGGCCTTCGAGAGCTTCTCGGTTGTAGGGATTGCTGGCGAGGATCTGCTCGTACCACCGGCAAGCTCGCTCGAAGTTCCCGGCTCCCAGGTAAAGTGACCCAGCCGCTAGAAAGTCATCTTCCTCCGCCAGGCCTGCGGAAGCCAGGTCGCTGTACATCCGGAGCGCCCCTTCCGCGTCACCGGCCGCTGCGGCGTCCTGCGCCTCGAGCTTCTTGCGATAGGCCTGATTGTGCTCCACCCAGGCCTCCTCCTCAGCTGCTTTCAGCACTCGAAAGCGCTCCAGAGCAGCCTTCCCATTCTCCTTGTCGCCTTCACGCATGTATGCGGTACCCAGGTGATGCTGCACCTGTGTGTCCTCGGGAAGAAGGGCGGCGAGCCGCTCGAAGTAGCCTCTGGCCGCGGCAAAGTCATTCTCTCGCAGGCTCATCAGGCCGAGGGTGTAGAGAGTACTCTCGCCATTCGGATCTCGTACTATCTCGACTTGCATCAAATCGCGCAGCACGTCGAACTCCTCGGTGGAGAGGGTCGCCAGCGCAAATCGGGGCACCGCCCGATCAGCATCGGGATCCAGCTCCACGGCTCTTGCGAAGGCGGCGATGGATGCCCCAATGTGCATCTGCTCGTATTCGACCCGACCCAGCGTCAGGTAGAGGGGAGCTACTTCCATGCCGAGCTCGATGGCCTTCTTGCAGGAGTCCGATGACGCTTCCCAGTCGCCGACCTCCGACTGGATCACCGCCAGCAGGTAGTGGAGCCGCGCATTCTCCGGCATCGATCTCAGAGCCCGGCGCGCCAGGCATTCGGCCAACTGCCCCGCCTTCATGGTATGCGCCACCCTGGCGGCTCCGGAGTAGAGAGTAGACATCTCAGGCAGCCACTCCAAGAGTCGACGATAGCCAGCAAGAGCGCTCCACAGGTCCTCCCGCGCCTCGGCATCGAGGACGAGAATCATGCGGGCCGGCGCATGGAAAGGCCTCTTTTCGAGGATCAGTTCGACCTCAGTCTCCACCGGGCCTCCAGTCGTCTGGAGGTGGTGGACCCTGTCGACCCTGGCCTCCAGGTCGGGGAAGAACTCGGGATAGGAGGTCAGGCTCTCATCGTCCGAAGCCTCTTGCAGCAGTAACCACGGCACCGGGTCCTGGTCGTCGATCTCCAGTGCGATTCGCAGGGCGTTGGCAGCTCTCTCGGTCTCCCCCAATCGCATTTCGGCCAGTCCAATAGCCAGATAGCTCCGAGCAAGATAGAGATTCTCCCCTGCCAGGTGATGCAGCTGGTTGATCTCTTCTTCATCACCCAGACTAAGCAGGATCATGCGAGCTGCGAGGCTCTCGGTCGAGTCCGTAGCCGCCTCCGCCAATGGCCCCAGAAGTACTCTCGCCTCGTCCCTGCGCTCCAGCGCCACAAAGACCTCTGCCAGCAGGAGAGTGGCGTCTGGACCCGATCCCTGAAGTCCTTGGACTCTCTCCAATTCCGAGGCAGCCTGCTCCAGGTCCCCAAGACGAATCGCCGTCCTCGCAAGACCCACCAGCGCTGGTGCAAACTGCGGAGCATTCTCCACCGCCTTGTCGAAGGACTCGCGAGCCTGCTCGGCCTTGCCTTGCGCGAGCAGCGTGCGACCGAGCAGGTGCCAAGCCAGGTAGGGCCTTCGCACCTGGGACTTCGTGGCAACCAGCAGGTGTTTCTGAGCGGCATCGAGATCCCCAGAATCGAGCCTGGCCTGGCCCATGAGAAGGCTGGCAGGGCCATGATTCGGAGCCACCTCGAGAATCCCCTCGAGCTCGGCCTCTGCCGCTTCGACATCACCCGCTTGAAGCAAAGACACCGCCTTCTGCATTCTGCTCTGGAGATGGCCGGCTGGGGGACCGGCTCCGGTCCGAGGTGGCTGGGCCGACGCAGGACCTGATGACAGCGTCCAGACCAGGCATGCCAAACAAATAGCGAGAAGCCGGTTTCTGAAGAGGGCTCTCACTGCGCCAACACCCCAGGTCGCCAAATCACCACCTGTCGATTCGCGGGCAGATCCATGAAGATGGAGCGCCGTCCACCCGGCCAGCGGACGGACATCCGATCGAGCTTCGTTGCCGAGCCCAATCCGAAGTGGAGCCGTGGATCGAGCTCCGAAGCGTACGAGCCACCCGAGGTGGCTTCGCGGATCTGCTTCGATCCCTCGACTTCCACCTCGACTCTCGAACCCAGAGGGCGGCGGTTGCCTGAGGCCTGACGCAGATCGACACGGAGCCATGACCTTGGCGGTGTGCCGTTCACGAAGAGATTGGGCTTCTCGTCCTGATTGCTAACGGCGAGATCCAGATCGCCATCGTTCTCCAGGTCGAAGAAGACGGCTCCGCGACTGGACAGCTTCACGCTGAAGGCACCGCCGGCGTCAGCGCTGACATCTTGGTACTTGCCACCTTCGTTGATTAGGATCTGGTTCAACTGACGGTAGGTCTCTCCGAGAGACTCGTCCTCATCCACCTGGGGGTAGATGTGCCCGTTGGAGAAGAATAGATCCACATCCCGGTCGTTGTCCGCATCGAAGAACAATACCCCCCATCCCAGAGGTGCGAAGCTGGTCACCGCGAGCTGGGAGATGAAGGATTCGTCCTGGAACAGCTCTCCTGCCAGATTGCGATAGAGGGCGTAGTAGTCGAGCGCAAAGTTCGTGACACCGAGGTCGAACCAGCCGTCGCCATCGTAGTCGCCGTAGTGCACGCCCATGCTGCCCTGCACCCTGCCGTCGGCGTTGTAGGAGCTGCCGGTCCAGGTGCCGACCTCCTCGAAGGTGCCGTTTCCGTGGTTCTTGTAGAGCCGGTTGGCGGTGCTGTCGTTGGCCACGTAGATGTCGGTGTCGCCGTCGTTGTCATAGTCGAAGCTGACGACCCCCATCGTGTAGCCGAGGCGGCCCTCCGCCAGACCCGAAGCCTCCGTCGCATCCTCGAAGGTGCCGTCTCCCCGGTTGAGATAGAAGGTGTTCGGCGACTCGATCAGGCCGCGGGGGCCGTCCATGACTTCGACCTTGCCTCGCCAGCGGCGAGTCCTTCGAGCCGCCAGGATCTCCTCCCACGGAGCGACGATGTAATTGCCGACATAGAGATCCTGATCACCATCACCGTCCGCATCCAGAAAGGTCGCGCCGATGCTCCAGGCCGGCTCAGCGACCCCGGCCTCCTCGGTGACATCCGTAAAGGTGCCATCGCCATTGTTGCGGTAAAGGATGTTGTCGCCGTAAGCGGTCAGGTAGATGTCAGGCAGGCCATCGCCGTTGTAATCGCCGACGCAGCCGCCATGGCCGTAGACTCTGGCCCCGACGCCCGCCTGCTGACTCACTTCGACAAAGGTCCCGTCGCCCAGGTTGCGATAGAGAGCGCTCCTCTCCTCCTCCGCTTCCTCTCGCCTCGGAATCCTGAACGCCGCCACGAAATAGAGATCCTGGTAACCATCCCCGTCGTAATCCAGCACCAACACTCCATTGCCATCCGATTCCAGGATGTGCGGCTTCTCGATGCTTCCGGAGTAGGTCACGATTTCCAGGCCGGATCCAATACTGCGATCGTCGAATCGCGGGATCTGAGCTTGGACAGCCGACCACCCGAAGGACACAATGAGACCCACGGGTACACCGATTGCAGACAGCCGCCGAAAACCGAGCATGCTGCGAGAATTGTAGCCAACACTGACATGGAATCCACCGGGTAGCCTCTATCGAGATCAGCACGACTTCGACCATGAACCTGCCAGTCCTTCGAATTTTGCTACTCCTGCTCCTTCTGAGTACTGTCATTCGGATCTGGGTCGATAGGAGCCAACATCCTGCCCAGCCTTCGCCTGCGCAGGGAGTTTCCGACCCCGCGTCGGTAGTGGCTCCATCCGAGCCCGAGCATGGACAAGGGGAGGTGGCCGATCCACTTCTACTGGAGAGCTGTGACCGCTCCAAGGCGCTTCTCCCCGTTAGAGCTTCGCATCCGCCTTGGCGACGATGGCCTGAAGCTCTTCGAGCATTCCCCCGGGGAGAGGATCGCACTGGTGCTCCTCTATCGCCTGCTGAGCGATTTCGCGGGCGGTACCGAAGGCGGTCGGCTTGTCCGCCGCTTCCCAGCTCTGGTAGGTGTTCCGGTCGAGCAACCGAGGCTGCCACACTTGGCGGAAATGTCGCCGCGTGTGGGCATGACCCAGATAGTCGTTGCCGGGACCCACTTCGTCGATGGCATCCAGCGCCAGAGTCTCGGGCGTGATCTGGAAGCCGTCCATCAGGCGCCGGACGTAGCTGACGATCTCGTCGCAGAGGACGATCATTTCGTAGGAGCAGGTCAGGCCGGACTCGACATACCCGAGATCGTGGACCAGGTTGGCACCGCTCAGGGCGGTCCACAGAATCCAGATCGTGCTCTCGATCGAGGCCTGGTGATCTGCCAGCTTCGAGTCGGAACATCCGGAGAAGCCCCAAACGGGTAGGTTGTACCTGTAGTGCCCCAGCTCGGCCATGGCCATGCAGTGATGCATGAACTCCGGACTGGAATAGGTAGCTAGGGCGGTTCTCATGTCGAGCGGCCCGGAACCGGAGCCAAATAGTACTGGTGTACCCGGCTTCTTGAGCTGCGCGATCGCCATGCCGCTCAGGATTTCGGCATTGGCCATGGCGAGACTGCCCGCCGATGTGATCGGCGCCGAAGCACCCTCGACCGGGCCAGGGGCGTACACGAATGGCAGGCCGTGATCGATCATCATCATCATTTTGCGCATCACGACATCGGAGTGCTGCAAAGGTGATGTGGGCTCCAGGTAGGCGAAGAGGAAGGGACTCAGCGCCAGCTCGTCCCGACCACCGGCCACCGTCTGAGCCATGGCGATGATGTCGGCGAGCCCGTGCTCGTCCCAGGCGGTGAACACGATCGGCTTGATCGTGTTGGTGAGCATGGCCAGAAAAGACTTCCGGTCGGAGGTTGCAGCTGGAACATCCGAGGCCTGAGCCATCGACATCACAAACTCGACGTTGGGAAGCGAATCGACCAGCCGAGCTGTCTGCTCCACATCAGCGAGCACTGACGGCCGACGTTCGCCCGTCTCCAGGTCGAGGGTGTTCGGCAGGTCGGAACCGGTTCCGAAGTAACTGCGGTAAGCCTCGAGATACATGGCGGGCTCGCCGGTGCGACTGCACAGCACGATTCGCGACGGTGCCTTGTCGAGCGCCTCCTCGACAACACCGGGAGGCATTCTCACCAGGTCGCCGTCGGTCACCACGCAGCCGGCGGCAGCGAGTAACTCGAGCGCTTCGGCGTCATGGACCCGGACACCGGTTCGCCGAAGAATCTCCAGCGAGGCCAGATGGATCTGCTCGAGCTGAGAGTCGGACAACAGTCGAAAACCCGAAGGATTGGGATTGACCTCTTCGGCTCGCGCCATGACTACGATCTCCTTCAAGAAATGAGCTCAAGGCAGTTGGCTCTGAGTTCTTCGAGTCCCTTCCACGACCTCCACCAATCGCTCTTCCAGAGCTCCCAGCCCTGTGGGTTGAACTTCGAGAGGAAGACCCACCGACTCGGCAATCTGCAAGGCCTTTCGCTCCAGTGCATCGTTCGGCTCCTGCTGCAGATAGACCATTCGCTCGAAGCCGGCGAACATGGTAGCCGTGTACGAATCCCGCCACTTCGGATCGGTATCGGCCAGGACGGTCGCCTCCCAATTCCGTACTAGATGGTCGGTCACGAAGTAGGTGCCGGCACAGTCCTGCGTGATGGTTAAATATCTCGCCCCGGCATACATCTCGTAGCAATGGGGACCCGGGATGCGACTCACGCCTCGCTTCTCCAGCAGCCGATCCAAGGCTCCCGCTGTACCGCAATCGCCGTAGACCACCACTACCTTTTCGTACTGTCTTTGGATCCGATCCAGCATCGACACGACCGCTTCGAGGATCTGGGGCGGTTGCGTGTGATGTCTGGCGGGCACACCGAACAAGTCGACCGACCAACCCTGTGAGCTAGCCACCTTCTGCACTTCCCTCATGAGAGCACCGCAGACCACAAGGGCCAGCGGCCTGGGCTCCTGACCCTCTTGATCGGTCTGGCGAGCTGGCCGTGGGTCGTTCACGTACCTTGCTCCAGGGGAAAGCTCAGCTCCATGAGATATCGATTGTTGAAGTCCGGCATGGCAGAGAGCTCGACGTACTGGACCTTCGACGAGATGCCTCGGGCTATCTGACGCTCCCGGAACGACATGAGTGCCATCTTCGCTCCCTCGAGAGCCGCGTTGCCCACCGACTGGATTCTCTCCAGATCAACCCAGGGAACCAGACCCAGAGCTCTGGCGCTCCACGGATCGATCGCAGAGCCAAAGGAACCGGCTAGGAGAACCTCGTGAATGTCCTCGAGCCCCAACCCTGCAGTTTCCAGCAGAACAGAGATGCCGGTGCTGATTGCTCCCTTCGCCGCTTGCACCTCGCGAATGTCCACCTGGGTGAGCACAACTTCCTCGGCGAGTTGGAAGGCCCTCACCTCGTCGATCTGGATGAGCCTCGAGACGAGCGGATGCTCCGGGACTTCCTCAGGTCGGTATAGGAGACCACTCGGAGCGAGAAGCCCTACCCTGCCCAACTCGGCGATGGCCTGAATGAGACCCGATCCGCAGATCCCTCTCGGCGCCTGGTCTCCCACGACATCCAGCTTCACCTGTTCGCCCAGCTTCACCCGGCGAATGGCCCCCTCGGAGGCCATCATTCCGTTACGGATTCGCCCACCTTCGAAAGCCGGTCCAGCCGGTGCCGAGCAGGCCCAGGCCCCATCGGAGGAGCCGAGAACGATCTCACTGTTGGTGCCCACGTCGACGAACAGTCGGAGCTCATCGGCACGTAGGACGTCGGTGGCGTGCAGGCCACCAACGGTGTCAGCACCCACATAGGCGCCGATGAAGGGCAAGGTTTGCACTCGGGCGCCCGGGTGGATGGCCAGCTTCAGCTCCGCTGCTTCCAGGTCCTGCTCACTGCTGAAGGTCGTCACGAACGGTTCCACCGCTATTGGGTGTGCATCGATGCCTAGCAACAGATGCAGCATCGTGGGGTTGCCAACCACCACGACCTGGTAGATCTGTCGCTCATCGATCCCCGCCTCGTCGGCAAGCTCGATAGCCAGCTGATTCAGCGTCTCCAGAGCCGCGATCTGCATCTCGAGGCGCCGTGTATCGCTCGCGGTCGTATAAGCGATGCGCGAGATGACATCCGCTCCGAAAACCGATTGCCGGTTGAGAAGCGATTTCTCGGCCAATATCTCGCCCTTGGCCAGGTCGATGAGGCTACCCACAACCGTGGTTGTCCCGAGGTCGATCGCCAAACCCAAGCATCGATCCGAGGTCTCTCGCGGCTCCACGTCGACCAGGTGCTCATCGCAGACTGTGAGGGTGACATCGGGACCGGAGGTCCGCAGGAGATCACCGACTTGAAATGCCAGGTGCTGCGAGATCTTCACCGATCCGAGTCCAGCGCCGGCGAGTGCCTTGCGCAACTGCTGTTCCACAGACGATTTGTCCTCGGGATCCTCGACGGTCAGTGCCACCAGCAACTTCTTTACGGCGGGCTCGACAGCGACTGCCCTCCCCGTTCCAGCAATGGCCGAGAGCGGCATCTGCATGGGCTCAGGCACCCAGCATTCCAGGCTCCGATCGGCCTCGGCCCTGCAGGCGATCCGCCACCCTTCACTGAGCTCCACTGGAGTCAGCCATTCCTGGTCGACCGGATGGATCGGAAACTCGAAGTCATTCAGCCTCACTCGACAGCGCCCGCAGGTGCCGACGCCGCCACAAGTCGAGTCGATGGGAAGATCGACCCAATGCGCAGCCACGAAGAGCGTGGTGCCTCGGGAGACCTCGGAAATCAGACCTTCCGGCAAGAAGGTAACCTGCACCTCGCCAGTCACTGAATCACTTCCGGTGCGCCTTGATCCAGTTCATTCCGTACTCGTCACGGGCTAGCAGCAAGTCACAGGCCATCAGCGTCATCGGAGTCTCGGGGACGAGCGGGTTGGTGATCGCGGAAGTCAGGCCAGCTGACATCGCCAGCGCCAGGAACGAGTAGTTGATGATCTTGCGCCCGGGGAGACCGAACGAGACGTTCGAGGCCCCGATCGTCATGTTGTTGCCGAGCTCCTGGCGAACCAGGCGAATCGTTTCAAGCGCAACGACGGCCGCTTGCGGCTCGGCACCCACGGTCATGGCCAGGGGGTCGATGAGCACATCCTGCTGCGGAATTCCATGGTCCGCAGCGCGCTCGACGATCAGCTGGGCGATTCGGAAGCGCTCGTCCGGGTCCATCGAGGGACCGGCCTCGTCGAACACCAAGCCGATCACGGCCGCTCCCCGCTCTTTGATCAGAGGCAGGATCTTCTCGAGGCGTTCCTCTTCACCATTCACCGAGTTGACCAACGGCTTGCCCTGACAGACCGGCAAGGCCGCCGCCAGCGCTGAGTCCATCGCAGAATCGACGGACAGCGGCGCCTCGGTCAGCTCCTGCACCAGCTCCACGAGGCCCACCAACATCTTGGCTTCGTCCGCCCCGGGTACGCCGGCGTTGACGTCCAGCATCGCTGCTCCGGCCTCCACCTGGGAGATGGCATCCTGCTCCACCGTGGTGAAGTCACCTGCCTCGAGCTGCGCCGCCAGAACCTTTCGCCCGGTGGGGTTGATCCTCTCTCCGATGATGACAAAGGGCTTGTCAGGACCGATGACGACTTTCCTGCTCGCTGATTCGAGAACCGTTTCCATTAGCTCCTCCAGCGGCCTAGGAGTTGAAGCATCCTGAGTTGAAGCATCGATTCACTCGATCCTCGGAGGATCAAGCGGCCACTTGTGTCAGTTCCAGAGCCACCCGCACGGCTTCGGGAGCGTTGGGCGCGTAGCCATCCGCACCGATCCGATCCGCCCACTCCTGAGTCACCGGGGCTCCACCCACCATCACCTTGACCGCGGAGCGCAGACCAGCCTCTTCGAGAGCCTTGATGACGTTTTCCTGCTCGGGCATCGTGGTCGTGAGCAGGGCGCTCAAGCCGATGAGCTTGGGCTGGAGCTCCTTCACTGCCTCGATGATCTTCTCGGTCGGGACGTTCTTGCCCAGATCGTGCACCTCGAGGCCGACGGTCTTCATCATGGCGCCGACGATGTTCTTGCCCAGATCGTGAAGGTCACCCTTGACGGTGGCGATGATCGCTTTGTCACTGACCTTGCGGTCGGCCTTGGCCATCAGCGCTGGCTCGACGATCGCGCTGCAGCGCTCGAAGATACCCGCCGCCGCGACCACTTCAGGCAAGAAGGCTTCGCCGCAATTCCATCGGCGACCCAGCTCCAAAAGGGCCTCGGTCATGCCGGACTCGAGAATCTCCTCGGGCTCCATACCGGAGTCGAGTAGCTCCTGGGTCACCTTGAGAGCAGTCTCTTCGTCGATCGTCAGAATGGCTTCCTGCAAACTCTTGAGCAAATCACTCATCTTCGTTCCCTCCATCGCCTCGCTCGAAAGCATCGATGATGCGGAGAATTTCATCCTCCACCCCGTCGTCGAGGGGAGGGGGTTCATGAGTACTCAGCAAACTCCGGACCCGCTCGTTTGCCAACTCCTGTGGACCCGGTTGGCCAGCGCTCTCCCAGTCCTCCCAACTCAGACGATCGAAGAGCTTGGGCATCCACTGTTGTCGCATGTTCTGGAGTGTGTGCTTGTCGCTGAGGTAGTGCCCGCCCGGCCCCACCGACTCGATGACCTGTGCAATGGAGTCGGAGAGCGACATGGCCGACTTGTCCGTCAAATAGTGTAGGAGATTGAAGATCTCGGCATCCAGCACCATTTCCGCGAGTGAATAGACCCGGGCACCGAAAAGCAGCCCGGCGCCACACATTAGATCGGCCCCAGCGAGAACGCTCGCAAATCCTGACAGACCATTCTCCACGCCTGCCTGCCAGTCCGGAATCTTCGATCCGGTGGCGAAGGTGCCGATGCTCGAGGGAACGCCATAGTTCCGGGCCAGCTGCGCCGCCGCCATCTGCAGATAGAGATCCTCGGGACCACCGCAAGCCGCCGCTCCCGACCGCAGGTCCATGACCGTGGCGCAACAACCGTAGAAGGTCGCAGCACCGGGAACCAGGACCTGGAGGGCCGTGATTCCAGCCAGTATCTCGGCATTGGATTGCACGAGGGTACCGGCCGCCGTCGCGGGGCCGGTCGCGCAGGAGATCGGCATGACGACGAAGCCGCAAGGCACACCCGCTTCAGCGTAGACCTGGGCGGCCTCGAGGGCGCCATCCTCGTACATCAGCGGACTCAGGCTGCATTCGAAGGCCGAGATGATGGGGCGCCGTCTCAGCGCTTCACTACCCCCGGCCACCACCCGCGCTATCTCCACCACGCCCCTGGCCACCTCCGGGGTGACGGCGGTCATCATTTGGATGTGCTTGCCGCTGTTGGCGAACTGGGCATGCAACTCGTGGAGCGATTGCGACTTCCGAGGCATATCGCGAGCCGACATCGGCTGCCAGAGGATGCCGATCTCTGGAAGAGCGTCGGCGAGCCTCATGGCCATCGCCAGATCTTGCTTGGTCGAAGGACGCCGCTCTCCGGTCTCGTGGTCGAGGATCTCGGCGGCGCAGCCGTCGACAGCTAGATAGCTGTGTTGGCCATCGATGGCCAGGTCGAATTCCGGTACTCGTGCTGCCAGCACATAGGTTCGCGGTGACCTCTCGAGGGCCTTCTCGATCATCCCGGCTGGAAACCGAACTCGCTTCGTGGACAAGTCCACCTCGGCCCCGGCGTCGGCTAGGGCTCGACACATGGCCTCACCACCGACGCCGACACCAACCTCTTCCAACACGGTAAGGGTCTGGGCGTGGACTGCCTCGAGCGCTGCGGGGGTCAGCGCATCTGCCTGAAGGGTCCGGGGTAGTGAGCGGATGCTCGGAGCTTCTGGAGTCACAGCTTTATCCCTCCTCCGGAGAACCGGTGAAGCTGCATACTTCGGCGCGATTCCGAGCATGTCAAAGCAAAGTGTGTTTATCAAGCATTTTTTTCTTGCAAAGTGCTGCGAAACTTCGCTAGATTCAAGACAAATGTATGAAATCGATGCCATCGACCGCCAATTGATCAGCCTGCTTCAGAGAGATGGTCGGATGCCCTATAGCCGCCTGGCTGCGGAGGCAGGGATACCCCGGGCCGCCGCCACCGCTCGGGTCCGATCGTTGATCCAACATGGTGTCCTGGCCATCGTCGCCGCCACGGATCTCATGTTCCTCGGCTATCTCGTCAGAACGATTCTCTGCAAAGTCGAAGGCAGCTCGCGGCGCAACGCGGCCCGGCATCTGGCCGCTCTACCCGAGGTCACTTACTGCATCATCGGGGCGGGCGCGGCCGATCTTCAGTTGGAGATCGCCTGTCGTGACCGGGAGCATCTCACCGAGGTACTCGAGCGGATCGCGGCGGTCGAGGGAGTCAGGATCGCGGAGACCTTCGAGTTCCTGGAGATGGTCAAGCAATCCTACGGCTGGGAAGTACCGCCGGCAAAAGACTGAGCGTAGGACTTCGTCCTCCGCAGCCCTCGCGGCCCAGGGGCGTAGGGGCTTAGGGGCTTGAGGGCGTATGGGATGCTTCCTAAGCAGGAGTCTTGATCCGTATCGATGTCCTGAGAGCTGAGTGCGGTGCAAGGCCACGTGCGTCAATCACAGTGCTGCCCAGGACCCCCCCTGGGCCCTTAAGCCCTTACGCCCCTAAGCCCCTGCGCCCCTAAGCCCCTAAGCCCCTAAGCCCCTACTACCTTGGGTTCTTTGTCGATTCGGGAGCTTGTATTGCATTACAATGTATCACACAGTATAATGTTTCACACACCATGAGTCCTTCAGCGAAATCTGTAACTGAGAACCTGGTGGCAGAGCTCCGGCGGGGCGTTCTCGTCCTGGCGATCCTGACCCAGCTCGAAGAGGAGTACTACGGCTACGCACTTCGGGAGAAGTTGGCTCAACTAGGACTGGCAGTGCCGGAGGGAACTCTCTATCCCCTTCTCCGGCGACTCGAAACTCAGGGATTGCTCAAAAGTCGTTGGCAACTCGGCGAAGGACGGCCACGGCGCTACTACCAGACCTCGAAGGAGGGTCGACAGACGCTCGGCGAACTCTCCAAGGAGTGGATCTTTCTCGAGAAGGCGCTAAACCGCATCCGCCAAGCTGACTAGAGGAGCTGGCCATGGATCTCATCGATCGTTATGTCAACGAAGTTTCGGCAGCGCTGCCAAGAAAGCTCCGGAAGGATGTCTCCAAGGAGCTTCGCTCGACGCTCGAAGAGACCGTCGAGAGCCGCCAGCACCGCAATCCAACAGAAGACCCAGAAGACGTGGCCGTTGCCGTCCTGAAGGACTTTGGGCCACCTGGAGAGCTAGCCTCGTCGTATCAGCCGGAGGCGAAGTATCTCGTTGGCCCTTCTCTCTTCCCCGCATTCCGAGCCACAGTCCGCGTCTGCATTCTCGTCTTGGCTGGACTGATCTTCCTGGGACTCTTTACCGGCCTCGGCAATGGTCCACTTCCCGCAAAGCGACTACTCCTCGGTGTCGTCGAGTCTTTCGACAACTTCTTGACAGCCTCGTTGATCCTGATCGGGCTCGTGGTCGTGGTCTTCGCCGTTATCGAACGGGCTTCAGGAGAGTCTCGGGTTTCTGCCCTCGGTTGGGATCCCCAGACCTTGCCGAGCAAAGACGACCCAAACCGCATCAACCGCTTCGGCATGACCCTCAAGTTGGCTGCTCTGATGCTCCTCTTCTACCTGGCCAACTTCGAGTCTCACAGGCTGGTTGGGTCCTTTCTCACCGACGGAGACAAGAGTGGCTGGGTACCTTTTCTCGGGCCTGGCTTTCGAGACAGCCTCAATCTGCTCAATCTCGTTCTCGTCCTCGACATCACCCTCGGCATTTGGGTCCTGCGGAAGGGCCAATGGCAGTTACTCACCCGCTGGCTCGATCTCGGAACGACACTTCTCTTTGCCTATTTCCTGTTTCGAGTCGCGTTCGGTCCGAGCCCTGTCGAGATCGATCCTCAGTGGATGATGCAGAACGGCTGGTCCGCCGAAGCCGCAGCGCGGTATGTGGGACTGACCAGGGAGATCATCTCACCCATGCTGGCGATTGCCCTCAAGCTCGGCTTCCTGGGCACTTGCATCGGTGCCTTGGTGCAGCTCAAGCAGGTATTGGTTGGCAGACCCTAGCTTCTCTGCTCCTCCAGGCTCGCCACCTCGAACTTCGGGCCTTGGCGCCCTGCCAGACCACCACCCGTTGCTGGGCGATCTGGTGCCGGACCAGGTCTCCAAGGGCTCTGCGCCTTTTCTTTCCCTCCTAACGACTCATACTTGACAAAACGTGCAAAACATTCATATAGTCCACTCCGCGCCTTGGAAAGCAACGCAAAACACTCATTAACGGAATGCAACCAGGGTCATGACCACTCGAAAACCGAGCGCTAGAATAAACGTTCAAAAAGTCTATTATAGAGCGTCCACATTACGCAGCCAGGGTGGACTCGATCAACCGGAGGTGAACATCATGCGGCGCAGGAGCGCTGAGCGAAGAGGAAGCAAAGGCAAGAAGGTCGTTATCGTGGGAGCAGGCCCCGGAGGCTTGGCCAACGCGATGCTACTGGCCCAGGCCGGTTTCGATGTCGAGGTTCTCGAGCGACAAGGGCACGTTGGCGGTCGAACCTCGACGATCTCGGAGAACGGATTCAACTTCGATCTGGGCCCAACGTTCTTTCTCTATCCGCAGGTCCTGGAGAGCATCTTCAGCAGCTGCGGGATGGACCTGCATGATGAAGTCGACCTGATCCGTCTCGACCCCCACTATCGGCTGGTCTTCGAGGAGGGAGGGCAGCTCGAGATCACTCCCGACATCGAGCTCTTGAAGGAACGGGTCGCGGCTCTGGCTCCCAGCGATTCCCAGAACCTCGACAAGTTCATGACTGATAATAGACAGAAGCTCGCCGCATTCAAGCCGATCCTGGAGTCACCAATGGAGAGCCTCAAAGATCTGCTGGGGCTGTCGCTTTTCGAGATGCTGCCGCTCCTGAGGCCATGGAAGAGCGTCGACCAGGATCTGAGCACCTACTTCAAGGATCCCCGGGTCAGGCTGGCCTTCTCGTTCCAGAGCAAGTACCTTGGCATGTCGCCATTTCGGTGCCCCAGCCTTTTCACCATCCTCTCGTTCCTGGAGTACGAGCACGGCGTCTTCCATCCCCGTGGCGGCTGTGGTGCCGTGAGCCAGGCCATGGCCCGGGCGGCCGAAAAGCTCGGAGCTCGGATCCATCTCAACGAGCCGGTCGAGGAGATCCTCTTCGAGGGTCGCAAGGCCGTCGGAGTGCGCTCCAGCACCGGCGTCCGCACGTGCGATGCCCTGGTCGTCAACGCCGATTTCGCGTACGCCATGTCCCAACTCGTACCGAATCACCTGCGCAAACGGTGGACCGACGAGAAGCTCGAGAAGAAGAAATTCTCCTGCTCCACTTTCATGATGTATATGGGAGTCGAGGGCCGCCTAGACGACCTCGCACACCACACGATCTATCTCGCCGATGACTACCGGCAGAATCTGCGAGATATCGAAGACGACCACATCCTGTCGGTCCAGCCCTCGTTCTATGTTCAGAACCCGACAGTCACCGATCCGCAGATGGCGCCGCAAGGCATGAGCTCGCTCTACGTTCTCGTGCCCGTGACGCATCAGCACCCGAATGTCGATTGGACCCGAGACACAGAGGACTTCAGAAAAGTGGTCGTAAAACAGCTCGAGAAAGTCGGTGTCGACGATCTCGATCGACGAATTCGATACGAGAAGATCCTGACTCCAACCCACTGGGAGACCGAGCAGGGAATCTACCGGGGAGCGACCTTCAACCTGGCTCATACCTGGGGTCAGATGCTCAGCAGAAGGCCGCACAACCGGTTCGAGGACCTCGAGTCCGTCTATCTGGTCGGCGGCGGGACGCACCCAGGAAGTGGTCTTCCCGTCATCTTCGAGTCGGCGAAGATCACATCGCAGCTGATCGAGGAAGACTCCCAGGGAGTGAGAAAGACGACCTTCCTGCCCTTTCACAGTGGAAGTGAGACCGGCCCCGCCTGGCAGCAGGCCACCAAGATGCAAGCTTCGAGAGCCCCAGGCGCCGCCACGGGCGGTATGAGCAAGACAGCCTGAGGGAAGAGGATCCGGCATGGCTATTCAACTGCAGAGATCCGGCGGCAACACCGTCGAGCGTTCGCCATCGTTGCATTCGATGGCTCGGGCTCGACGGGCGCAGCGGCAATGGGCAGAAGTCGGTGTGGCACAGCGTCTGAACGTCATTCAGAGATTCCGTTGGGCGCTCGCCGAACGGGGATCCGAGTTGGCCCGGACCGTGGAACTGAGCCGTTCCGGAGGCCTTGCCGAAACACTGTCGGCAGAGATCCTGCCGTTGGCAGACGCCTGTCGGTTCCTCGAACAGGAAGCCACAATCCTCTTGAGCCCTCGCAAGCTGAGCGCCAGAGGTCGACCGCGATGGCTTTTCGGCACCTCCAGTGAGGTGCAAAGAGAGCCTCTCGGAGTCGTCCTGATCATCGCCGCCTCGAACTACCCCCTGCTGCTGGCCGGCGTGCAGACGATTCAAGCCCTGGTCGCTGGCAATGCAGTGCTCCTGAAGCCAGGCCGAAGCTGCTCGAAGGCCGCACAGGCCCTGGTGGATCTCCTCATCGACTGCGGTCTACCGCAGGACCTGGTGGCGGTGCTCGACGAGTCACCCGCGGCTGCGCAGTGGGCGATGGACGCTGGCGTCGACAAGGTCCTGCTTACCGGCTCTCTGGCCACCGGTCGTGAGGTCCTGGCTCGACTCGTTCCAAACGTGACCCCAGCCATCGTCGAGCTTTCGGGATGCGATGCAGTATTCGTGTTACCCAACGCCGACCTGGATCTAGTGGCGCGAGCTCTGACCTTCGGCTTGCGACTGAACAGCGGTGCCACGTGCATCGCTCCGCGTCGCGTATTCGTGCCCAAGAGCCGTCTCTATGCCCTCCAGCAGCATCTCGAAAAAGCTCTGAATGACTCTGCTGTCGTCGAGGTCGACTCGGCCATCGCCGCTCTCGTCACCGATCTCCTTACCGAAGCGCAAGCCGACGGTGCGACGGTGGCCTGTGGCGAAATCCCGAACGGGAGCTCGATGCGCCCCCTGGTCGTCACCAACGCTGCGCCCGATATGAGACTGCTGCGGACCGACGTGTTCGCCCCGGTAGTGTCGTTGGTTGGCGTGGACGACGCCGAGGAGGCATTGCTGCTCGACGCCCAATGCCCCTACGCACTCGGTGCGACCGTCTTCGGGCCAGCAGCTGAAGCTAGGAGCTTCGCGCAGCGGGTGGAGGCCGGCGTAGTCGTAGTCAACGACATGATCGCGCCGACCGCAGATCCCCGCTTGCCCTTCGGCGGCAGGGGCTGGAGCGGTCAACGACATGATCGCGCCGACCGCAGATCCCCGCTTGCCCTTCGGCGGCAGGGGCTGGAGCGGTTTCGGCTCGACACGAGGAGCCGAAGGGCTCCTGGAGCTCACGGCGCCTCGCGTCGTCATCGAGCGGCAAGCCAGAACGCATCCGCATTTCGAAACACTGCAGCCGGACGATGAGCGGCTGTTCGAGTCCTATCTGAAGGCATCACATTCCAGGCGCTGGAGCGACCGCTTCCACGGCTGGCGAAGTTTGATCCGTGACCTGCGGCACAAGAGCCGCGTTGCAAAGGAGGAAAAATGAGCCCCACGACCAGTGGAGATTCCCGAGTCGGAGTTGTCGGCGGAGGTTTGGGAGGGTTGGCTGCGGCCTGCACTCTGGCGGCCCGGGGACACAACGTGACGCTGCTCGAGAAGAACTCCTGGCTAGGTGGCAAGGCCGCGGTTCTCGAGGAGCAGGGCTACCGCTTCGATATGGGGCCGACGATTCTCACTGTTCCCAGGGTCCTGGAGAGAATCTTCGCCGAAGCGGGCAAGAACCTCCATGACGAGCTGAATCTGGTTCGGCTGGACCCCCAGTGGAGGTGCTTCTACGAGGATGGCTCGGTCCTCGATCTATTGCAGGACACGGAGCAGATGGCGCAGAGGATCGGTGAATTCTCGTCAGTTTCGGGCGATGGATCCAGCTACACCGACTTCCTCAAGCTCTCCGAGGAACTGCACGACATCTCGGACCGCTTCTTCTTCTGGAAATCGGTCGAAGACATTCAGGACACCATGGATCTGAAGGCCACCTTCAACCTGGCCATGCTGCGCGACCTGGTGAAACTGCGCATGGGTCGCTCGGTTGCCGGCACGATCCGAGGGCATATCGACGATCACCGGGTGGCCCAGATGCTGGATCATTTCACACAATACGTCGGGTCCTCACCGTACGAGTCGCCCGCGGTTCTGTGCAGCATCGCCCACATGCAGACCGAAGGCGGAGTGTGGTATCCGATCGGTGGCACGAGGGCCGTACCGGAGGCCCTGGCTCGCCTGGCCGAAAGCCTGGGCGTCGAAGTGCGTACCGAGACTGGAGTCCAGCGCATTCTTACTGACAACGGCAAGGTGATAGGCGTTCTCACCGACGACGGTGAGACCCTCCCCTTCTCCACCGTGGTATCCAACATGGACTCGGTGCGAACCTATCGCGAGCTCGTGGGAGGCGAGGCCGGAGAGCGCTTCGACCATCGACGCCGATTCAAGCCGGCCTGCTCGGGAGTGGTCTTGTACCTCGGTCTGGACCGGGCCTACGAGCACCTGATGCACCACAACTTCGTCTTCTCGCGAGATCCGGAAGAGGAGTTCGACTGGATCTACAACCAGGGAGAGCCCGCACCGGACCCGACCTGCTATGTCGCGGCGCCTTCCCGTACGGAGGCCGCTGTCGCACCGCCGGGTGGCGAGGCCCTGTACGTCCTGGTGCACACACCCTTTCTGGGTGCCCACCACAACTGGAGCGAGATGTTCCCCGACTACCGGCGTGTGATTCTGGACAAGCTCAAGAGCTGCGGTGGGATGGAGGACATCGAAGAGCGAATCGTAGTCGAGCGTGCCTTGACGCCGCAGGACATTCACGATCGATACAACGTTCTCAACGGAGCCATCTACGGTCTCGCCAGTCACGGTCGCTATCTCGGCGCCTTCAAGCCAGGCAATCGCAGTCGGGAGATCCAAGGTCTGTATCTTGCTGGTGGAGCCGCTCACCCCGGCCCAGGCATGCCGATGGTGATGATGTCCGGCTGGATCGCCGCCGACTCGCTGGATCAGGACCAGCAACCCGTCGCGGCCTGACCGTCGTCGGACCGCTGCCCAGAATCGGCACCCAACGATCAGCGCCAAGGAACCAAGATCGATGTCGGAGACGATCACCAAAGCACCGGCGAGCGACCAGACCCTGCCCGCAGTGTCTCCTCGGTTGGTGACGTGGTTCGCACGATACCTGCGGCGCTACTTCGCCCGCAGCTTCGACGCGATTCGAGTCAGCGGAGAGGATGTCCTCTCCGAGATCGGCAGCGGCCCACTGGTGATCTATACCAACCACCCGTCCTGGTGGGATCCGATTCTCTTCATGCTTCTCAGCCAAGTGCTCGTCCCCGGTAGGAGAGCCTACGGCCCGATGGATTCGGAAGCTCTCGAGAAGTATCGGTTTCTGGCCAGGTTGGGTATCTTCGGAGTCGAGCAGGGGACACGTGCAGGGGCGGTCCAGTTTCTCAAAACAGGAGAGGCCATCCTACGTCGCCACGACACCGCCCTCTGGATCACCGCTGAAGGTAGATTCACGGATTCACGGCAGCGTCCCGTCAGCCTTCGACCTGGGTTGAGTCATCTGATTCGGCGAACTGGCGCGGTCACGGCAATTCCACTGGCGGTCGAGTACACCTTCTGGAATGAGCGCCTGCCCGAGATCCTGGTTCGATTCGGAGACGCAGTCGAGTTCACACCAGACGACCGACCAACCTCTTCCACCGAGTTGACGAAGCGTCTGGAACAGGGTCTCGAATCGACGCTGGACCACCTCGAGACCCTGGCGCTGGAAAGAGATCCGTCAGCGTTCAGAACCCTCCTGCTTGGCCGCAGCGGGGTTACCGGAATCTACGACTGGTGGCGCCGTCTGCTCGCCAAGGTTCAGGGCAGAACTTTCGACGCCTCCCATGGGGGGGGTCGGTCATGACCCTCGAGATCCTGACGATCGTGGCGTGCATCCTGGCCGCTATTCCAGCCATCAACGTGGTAGTGAATCTACTCTTCTATCGGCCACTTCCGCGCGTCGCTCGGCACAAAAAGGAAATGTCCCGAGTCTCGGTGTTGATTCCAGCCCGCGATGAGGAGTCGAACATCCACCACGCCGCCGGCCGAGTTCTCTCCAACGGCTTCAGCGATCTCGAGCTGATCGTCATCGACGACCACTCCAGCGACCGGACGGCGGCACTGGTGACGGAGCTCACCGATCAAGACCCGAGAGTCCGACTTCTCAGCGCCCCCAGCCTGCCAGACGACTGGGGCGGCAAACCGCACTCATGCTTCACCGGCGCCGCCGACGCTGCCGGAGACTACCTGCTGTTCATCGACGCCGACGTGGCACTCGAGCCCGACGCCATCGAGCGTCTTGTTGCCTTCATGGACAAGACCCACTCGGACCTTGCCAGCGGTATTCCCCGTCAAGTGACGGCAACCCTGACCGAGAAATTAGCTGTCCCTCTGATTCACTTCGTCCTTCTGGGCTTCCTCCCAATGATGGGCATGCGTTGGACTCGCTGGCCGGCCTTCTCAGCCGGCTGTGGGCAGCTCTTGATAGCCCGCCGCCGAGCCTATGAAGAGACGGGCGGCCACCGAACCATCAAGGCTTCTCGCCACGACGGGCTCCAGCTGCCGAGAGTGTTTCGCCGGCAGGGCCTGAAGACGGAGCTCTTCGACGCCACCAACCTGGCGAGTTGCCGGATGTATCACAACGCCCAGGAAGTCTGGAGTGGCTTTGCCAAGAACGCCACGGAAGCGATGGCCTCGCCGAGCGCCATCATTCCATGGACCCTTTTGCTCGTCGGAGGTCAGGTCCTGCCTCCTTTGCTCCTGTTGGCCGCCTGGCTCACCAACGCGGCGAGCTCGACGATGGCGCTGGCCGCTACCGCTACCGCGATGGTCTACTTCACCCGCATGGTCCTGGTCTGGAGGTTCGAGCAGTCGATCCTCGGCGGTTTGCTACATCCGCTGGGCATCCTGTTGATCGTTGCCGTGCAATGGTTCGCCTTGGTTCGCGAATCGCTGGGGCGCCCCCTCGCCTGGAAAGGTCGCACCTGATGTCGATCGCGGTCGAGGACACGACAGCACCGTCACTCTCCGCGCGCCGCGTGCGCAAGCGCTTCGGAGCTGTCCAGGCTCTCGATGGAGTCTCGTTCGATCTGAATCCCCAAGAGTGGCTCGGACTGCTCGGTCCGAATGGGGCTGGCAAGACCACTCTGATGAGCTCGATTGCCGGCCTGCTGCGACCCGACGAGGGTGAGTTCGAGCTCTTCGGCCAGCGGGTCAGCCCCTGGGCCTCGAGCCGCGCCCGTGCGCTGCTCGGTATCGTGCCGCAGGAGATCGCTCTCTACTCGCTACTCTCTTCCAGGGAGAACCTCGAAGTCTTCGGTCGGCTGCATGGCTTGACAGGCCCCGATCTCTACCAGCGAGTCAAGTGGGCCCTGGGCTGGACCGGACTGGCGAGCCGAGCCGACGAGCAGATCGGCGGATTCTCCGGCGGCATGAAACGACGCCTCAACATCGCCTGTGCCGTGCTGCACGAACCGCGAGTGGTGCTGCTGGACGAGCCGACAGTGGGCGTCGATCCTCAGGGTCGGCGCAAGATCTGGCACATGCTGGACGAGCTCCGCAACAATGGCGCCGCCCTGATTCACAGCTCTCATCAGCTGCAGGAGATCGAAACCACCTGCGACAGGGTCATGATTCTGGATCACGGATCCCTCTTGGCATCGGGGCGGGTCGGCGATCTGGCCGACACCCTCGCTGCGGGACTCAAGACCGTCACCATCTTCTTCAATCGGCCTCCCGATTCACTGGATCTGGGAGAAGGGTTCTTGATTCAAGGACGAATCGGCGAGGGCTCGGTGCGTGACGCCGGGCGCGAGCTTCCCGATCTACTGGCTCGAATCTCCTCCGCCGGCCTGGAGGTCGTCAGCCTCGAAGTCTCGACACCCGACCTGGAAGCGGTCTTCAGCGGTCTGACGGGGACGGAGCTCAGAGATTGATCTGGACCATCTTCAGGATCGGTTGGCTGCATCTGAAACGCGATCGAGTGGCGCTGCTGCTGACGTTCGCTTTGCCGATCGTGTTCTTTTCCATCTTCGCGGTGGTCTTCAGCGACCTCGACACCGACCATTTGGAGGCATTGGAGGCGGTCCTGGTTCTCGAGGACGAAGGGACGACGGGAGAGAGATTCGCTGCCCTGCTCGAGCAGGAACCTGCACTGCTGACCCATCGTCTCGAGACAGGCGATGGCCGAGCTCTCCGAGAGATCGCTGCCGAGCAGGTCCAGGAGCGTCTGGTGGACGTGGGAATTGTCGTTCCCTCGGGCTTTGCAGATCGCCTCTCGGACTCGAGCAGCGAGGCCCCAGCTGTCCAGGTACTGGCCGACTCTTCTAATCCTCTCGCTGGCGAGCTGGCTTCGGGAATCCTCAACGCCGTGACGGTCAGGCTCACCTTCGAAGAGCTGGGCATGATCGACGAAGCCAGCGGTGGCGAAGCTCTCGATTCTCCTTTCTCCTTCGAGACTATCGATGTCGTTGGCGACGATGAAGACAAATCCGCCGTCGCCTTTTTGTCGGCAGGCATCGGAGTCATGTTCCTGCTCTTCGCGGTCAGCGGGCGTAGCGGCATTCTGATCGATGAAAAAGAGAGCGGTGTCTTGCGGCGAGTCCTCGCATCCAAACTGAGCCTGGGACAGCTGCTTCTGGGACATTGGCTGTTTCTCGCCGCCCTCGGCTTCTTACAGGTAACGGTCATGTTCGTATGGGGATGGGCCGCCTTCGGCCTCGACCTGTGGACCGCAAAGCACCTCACTGGCTTCGTCATCATGACGGCAGTCTCTGCAGCGGCGGCTGCAGCCTTCGGACTCTTCCTTGCATCCCTCTGCCGGACCCGCATTCAGCTGGCTGGCGTCTCGGCCGTCGTGATCCTCGTCATGTCGGCTCTGGGGGGCAGCATGTTTCCACGCTACCTGATGCCGGAGGGTTTGAAGAAGCTGGGCCTGCTGACTTTCAACGCCTGGGCCCTCGACGGTTATCAGAAGGTGTTCTGGTATGAGACAGGCCTCGCTGATCTGAAGCCCCAGGTGCTGGTTCTGGTAGCGGTCACCCTTGTGTTCCTGCTCGCGACGCGGATGCTGGCGTCGAGGTTGGTTCGCGATTCGTAATCAGGAGTTACCCACATGACCGATCAGATCTTCGAGAAGACCAGTCGAATCGGAGCCAGTGCTGAGGATCTCTATGCGTGGCACTCGCGGCCGGGTGCCTTCCTCAGGCTCTCACCTCCCTGGCAGCAGGTTCGGCTTCTCGCCGGCAGCACAGGCCTGCGCGAAGGCTCGCGCGTCGTTCTGGAGCTCAAATCCGGTCCCTTCCGCAAGATCTGGAAGGCCGAGCACCGCAATGTCCGACCCGGGCTCGGCTTTCAGGACATTCAACTCGAAGGTCCATTCGATCGATGGGAGCACACCCATGACTTCTCTCCAGTCGACGACACCAGTAGCGAGCTGAGTGATCGAATCTCCTACCGACTACCGGCGGGGACCCTGGGCGACCTCGCCGGACGGAACTTCGTGCGTCATCAACTGGAACGCGTCTTCGCCTACCGCCACAGAACCACGGCCGAGGACCTCCGACTCTTCGCCAGGTTCCGAGACCTACCGCGCCTGAAGATCGCAGTGACGGGAAGCACCGGTTTCATCGGCAGCGCCTTCGCCCACCTGCTGACGACCCAAGGTCACACGGTCCTGCCAATGACTCGAGCGACGTCGGTTCAGAACCCCAATCTGGTCACCTGGAACACCGAGGATGGAGTCCTGAATCCGCAGAGCCTGGAAGGCGTCGACGCCGTAGTCCATCTGGCGGGCGAAAGCGTCAGTGAGGGTCGCTGGAGTCACACCAAGAAGAACCGTATTCGCACGAGCCGGGAGAAGGGAACCGCCCGACTGGTAGCGTCGCTTCTCGAGTTGAACGAGCCTCCCAAGGCGCTTGTCTCGGCTTCGGCGATCGGCTTCTATGGCAATCGGCAGGACGAGATCCTCAACGAGCACAGCAGCAGAGGCAGCGGGTTTCTCGCCGAGATCGCCGATGCCTGGGAATCGGCCTCGCAAGTCGCCTCGAAGGCCGGGATTCGGGTCGTCAATCCGCGACTCGGAGTCGTGCTCTCGCCGACAGGCGGTGCCCTGGCCAAGATGCTGCCACTATTCCAGGTCGGCGCGGGAGGCGTCCTCGGCAGTGGCAGGCAATGGGTGAGCTGGATCTCTCTCGACGACGCGATTTCAGCCCTGCTGCAGACGATCATGAGCCCCGACCTGCGAGGCCCGGTCAATGTCACGGCACCGAAGCCGGTGGACAATCAGGACCTGACGAAGGTTCTCGCCAAGGTCTTACGGCGCCCTGCTTTTGCCAGAGTGCCATCCCTGGCCGCCAGGGTGGCCTTCGGAGAGATGGCTGAAGAGATGCTCCTGGCCAGCACCCGAGTGATGCCAGAGAGCCTGGCTGACGACGGCTTCGAGTTTCGACATCCGGAGCTGGAGACCGCCTTGCGGCATGTTCTGGGCAGAACAGCACTGTCCACAGGATCGACCCGAGCCACAGCCGAGCAGGATCCGAGGTGATCGCAGAGCCTCAGGGCCGGCAGGTAGAGCACAGCTTCGAGATTCCCGAGCAGGCCACCGAGACGGTGTTCGAACTGTTCTGTGACCCCGGAAGACTGAATGCTCTAACTCCTCTGTGGTTCAGTCTGATCGTCCGGGGCTCCTATTCGCCTCCGGTTCGACTCGATTCCAGAATCGAATACCGACTACGGTGGCGAGGTTTGCCAATGCTCTGGAGCAGCATCATCACAGAGCTCCAACCACCGCACTGGCTGGTCTATGAGCAGGCTCAGGGGCCGTTTCGGAGCTTTCGGCACGAGCACTCTTTCGAACCTTCCGAGCAAGGTGTCGTCGTCACCGACCGCATTCTCTACAGCGTCTTTGGCGGCTCCTGGATCGACCGCATATTGGTTGGCCCTGATCTGAATCGAATCCTGCGGTACCGCGAGACTGCTGCCCGTGGAGTTCTTGCCACGGCTCTCTGAAGTCAATAATTGGGGTTCCATCTCGGCACGATCAGGCGACGTCGGCCCGCACTCGACTTTGTGCTTCGCCTTCAGTGGCGCCGAGACGCAGCCCCTTGACGAGCGCCTCCAGCTCGCCCATCGTCGTTCCCACATGCAGATGAGGTACGTCGGGCAGCCCGAGCTCATCCGCCTTCTGCCCGCCGATCACCAGAGGGAGACCCTTGCCCTCGAGGACCTCGACCAGTTCGACGAGCTGCCCATGCAGCTTTTCGCGATCTTCGATGGAAGTCACGCTCAGCCATAACAAACTAGCGGCCATCGACTCAGCGGCCAGCTGCAGCGATTCGAGAGGGGTCTCAGGGCCGAGGTTGACCGCATTCAGGCCACGCGACTCGAGTACTGCAGCAGCAGCCAGTGAGGGCAACAGATAGGGGTCGCCGGAGGGAGCGCCACCGACAGCCACGGGAGAACCCTCCCGGCTCGGGATCAAGAGACGAAGCTGCGTCAAAGCCTGAATCGCGATTTCGGTGGCCCTGTGCTCTCGAAACACTGCGGCTGACTCCTCGCTCTCGATCCACAGCTTGCCGAGGCGCGCCATGGCCGTCTGCACGGGGCCATCGATGATCTGAGCGATGCTCCGACCATTGAGATAGAGACTCTGAATCAGGCCCCTGGCATGCTCGGCCCTTCCACCCTGGAGGAAGTCGAAAAGGGTGTCTCCGACGTCCTCACCAATCGGCAGGTCTCCACCGAGTGCCGAGACATCCGGCAACCCGAGGATGTCTGGGTGCAGAAGTGGGGTCTTCGTCTCGCGCAGGAAGCGCACGGCTTCACTCATGGCGATCCTTCGATGACCGCCTGCCGTCCTGCTGGCCGGAATCGTTCCGGAATCCACCCATCGCTTGATGGAGGATTCGCTGACTCCGATCGCCTGGGCGAACTCCTTGGGGCTCAAGACGTCTTTCATGGTGGGATCTTCTATTCTCTGACGATTTGATTGTTTGGAGATCGACGGTTTGAACGTTTTGCTGTCGGCTA
>CAMYLC010000017.1 GCA_947259195.1 Thermoanaerobaculia bacterium
CGCCCTGCTGTCGATTGCCTATCAGATCGCGCAGCAGCTCTCCGACTACGATCGCCGCCTGCAGCACCTCGACCTCGAGACCGAGATTGGGAACAACGTCCAGACCCTGTTCGACAATCTCTTTGTCCAGCCACTCTCCGGCTCCTTCCCGCACCCGTCCGGTCCCCGGCTCGTCGTGATCGACGCGCTGGACGAGGCTTCTCCGTCGGGCGATGGCGGCCTGGTCGCCTTCTTGAAGCGCCCGGTCGTACTCCCAACGGGCTGCATCCAGCAGGGACTTCGAGGTTCGCGAGGCCGAGTCGGTGGCGTAGATCTTCTTCTCCACCTTCCCCATAGTGCTCTCCAACTCCCGCATCTCGGTGCGGCTGGCGTCCAGTCTCTCCTCCTCCTGGGAGATCTCCTGCTGAAGCTGAAGCAGTTCGTTCTCGTCGAGTTGCTGGCGTTCCACGTCGGCCTGCTGCAGCAGGGCCTGACGCTCGCGGTCTCGGAAATCACTCTGCAACCGCTTCCAGGGCTTGGCGTAGTCAGCCATCACCATCCAGACAGTTACAGCTAAGAGCGCCAAGGCGCTGACGCCAAACCACAGGTTCAGACGGCTGAACTCGAAGTGCCGATCAGGTTTCTTCTGTGGACGACCAGCCATGACCCTAGACGTTGAAGAAGAACTCCTGGATGTGAATGAAGTACTTCAGATTCAGCGCCCACCTGAAGTACATCTTGATGGGCAGCAACATCATGACCAGGAAGAGGCTGACGCCGATGTAGAAGCGAGACGGTCCCATTTTTCCGTAGTACCGTTTGAAGCCCCTGGTTTTGCTGAGCACGACCGGCAGTACCAAGAGATAGAGAGACAGCAGCACGATCCCGAAGATCTCCCGGAAAAACCAGTGTGAGGGCAAGCCGACTCCCAGGACCTTGATCCAGATGATCTCCGACAGGTCAACGTTGACCAGTGGCTCGATCTTCTCCGTATCCCAGAATTCGAACGGTCCAAAGAAATTCCAGTTCGGCCCGCGTAGAAAAGTGCCAATCACGATCATCTGGCACCACAGCACGAGGAAGCCGAAGAGAAAAAGGCTGATCTCCGTCTTGCGCTCCTTGAACGTGTAGTAGCCGTTTCCTTTCGGGTTGGTGTCGATATAGGGGATCGCCATCAGTCCAACGATGATCAGTCCAGGAAGGACTACGCCGGCCATCCACGGGTCGAAATAGACCAGCATCTCCTGTAAACCCAGGAAGTACCACGGTGCCTTCGAGGGATTGGGAGCCACCGACGGGTTGGCCGGTTCCTCGAGGGGTGCCTGGAGCACGATCGACCAGATCACCAAGCCGATCATCAGCAGGATCATGCAGATGAACTCGATGAAGACCAGATCGGGCCAGGTGAAGATCTTGTCTTCGACTTCGCTCTTCTCGAAAGTCGGTTCACCACGCTCGATCAACTCGTCGTTGCGATGGGCTTTGTACAGGGCGAGCCATAGGAAGTAGCCAACCAGAAAGACCATCATGACGATGGGAACGTTGTCCGGTTTCGCCACGACACTTCTGAAGTTCGGATCGAGCAAGCTGAGGCAGAAAGCGAGCACGCTGACCACAAACATGATGAGGCCGCCAGATCGCGTCCACAACCTCTTGGACCAAAGCAGTACGAAGAAGACCACCAGCGAAAGTGTGAACGACCACTTCGGGTAGGACAGATAGTTGATGAGATCTTTGATCGCGTCCATAGCGCTCGTCGGCTCAAACAGGCCCGGAGATGCCGCCGTCCTTGCGTACCCGCCAGAAGTGGACCGCGATCAGAAAGGCAGCCACGAAGGGAATGCCGACGCAATGCAGCACATAGAATCGAATTAGAGTCCCCCCCCCGATCGTGCGACCGGCGATCAAAGCGAAGCGCGCATCGCTGCCGACATGAATCAGCTTTGTCCCACCGAGCTGCAGCAAAGCGGAGCCAGGTCCCTCCGTGCCGACGAAGGGTGTCGCCCTGGCCATGTTGGAGCCCACCGTTATGGCCCAGATGGCCAACTGATCCCAAGGCAGGAGGTAGCCGGTGAACGAGAGGAGAAGGGTGAGCACAAGAAGGACCACACCGACGTTCCAATTGAACTCGCGAGGCGGTTTGTAGGAACCGGTCATGAAAACCCTGAACATGTGGAGCCACACCGCAATGACCATGAGGTGCGCACCCCAACGATGGAGCTCCCTCATAATCCCGAAAGCAGCCGCCTCACGCAGGTCTACCATGTCGAAATACGCGTACTCTACCGTCGGCCGGTAATAGAACATCAGCAGCAGGCCGGTAATCGTCTCGACCAGAAACAAGAAGAAGGCAGTACCTCCCATACACCAGGTGTAGCTCATCCGCAGACCCGACTTCTTCACCTTGATCGGGTGGAGATGCAGCACCACATTGCCGAGCATGGCGAGTGCTCGCTTCCGGTTGTCGGTGGGAATCCCGACCCGGAAGATGGACTTCCAGACCTGCGATTGGGTGACGCTCTTCTGGATCTTCTTGAGCATGATGTTCGGAGTGCGCTCTCGTGGTCTCAACTGACCTCGACGAACGACTCGGGGTCCTCCCATTGTCCCAGCTCCCACTGGTATTTCTGGGCCTTGTCGACCACCAGCTGGCCATCGTCCGGGTCGATGAAGATCCTCGCCCGCTCGAGGGGTCGGGGAGTCGGACCTTCGAAGTTGATCCCGTCCTTGTAATAGCCGCTACCGTGGCACGGACATTTGAACTTGTTCTGTGCCTCCAGCCAGTTGGGGGGACAGCCCAGGTGGGTACAGATGGCGATCAGCGCGTAGAGCCTACCGTTGCTGTTGACGATCCAGACGCCATTCGACTCTTTGAAGCGCTCGTCGACCACCCCGGGGCTGAAGTCCTCCGCCAGACCAACCCGGAAGGTCGTGGGTGGCTCGTACAGTACATTGGGGAAGAGGAACCGATTCAGGGCAGCGACGCACCCACCGATCGCGGCGGTGAAGCCTATCCAGGCCAGCACCGCCCAAGACAAAAAGCCCCGGCGGGAGACCTTCTCCGCACTCTTTTCGTTGGTCGTCTTCTCTGCCATCCCTTAGAGAGAGCCGCCTCGCGCCCCGCGAGTCGCGCGACCTTCTCATCCTCGAGTAAGTAACTGGTGTGCACTTTTTAGTGCAACCTCGCCGAGGTGTCAAGGGGCAAAGTGACGCTCGGCTCAGCGTGCGACCACGATCAGGTCCCTCGAGTCGGCTTCGTCATAAGTACTCCCGTCAAAGGCGCCGAGGCGTTCGGTCACCCGAAATCCGGCCGCTTCAAAATGCCTCTCGAGCTCCTCGAGCCGCCACCCCCGGAGTCGCACTTCCTTGGACGCTCTGACCTCCAAGGGAGGCTCGTGCCCAGGCCTCAGCTGCAGCGTCGAAGGGAAGAACGTGACACTGCCGTCCGGGTGCAGGTTCATCAGTCTCAGGAACACGAGGTCACCGGCGGCGTCGGGCCGAAGACTCACCGGCAGATACCTCTCCTGCCGCCGGAAGATCCTCTCGTAGTTGAGCATCTGGAGTAGAAAAGGCGCATCTTCCGCGAGGTGTACACGGAGCCCGGAAAGAAACCGCTCGAGGCTGCCACGATCGAGCAGGTGGGGCAGGGTATTGCCGAGACAGATCGCTCCACCATAAGAGCCCGTCAAGAGACCACGCAGCTCACCGAGATCTCCCTGGAGAAAGTCGATTCCAGCCGACTGCGGTGCCTCGCGCGCCGTTTTGATCTGCGATTCGGAGGAATCGACACCCACAACCGTGAAGCCCCGTTGGGCCAGAAATCGGGCGTGCTCACCGGTACCACAACCCAGGTCCAACACTCGCTCGGAGGGTCCTGTCCTCAGGACCCGGTCGAGCAGGTCGGCCTCACGCCCGATTCGGCTCGGCCAGGCGATGAGGTGCCGGTACTCGAGTCGCGAATACTTGTCAGTCTCGCTCGTCATTCGATCTCAGCCCACGAGTTGGCAGAGCCGCAACCCCGCCTGTCAGAGAGTTCTCAGGTAGGTCACGATCTCCATGAGATTCTCGTCGGTGAGGGCGGGGTTCCCACCTTTCGGCGGCATGTCGATTCCACGTTCGTTCGCTGGGTCCCAGGAAGGCCGACCCTCCTTGAGAAACTCCACCAGCTCCTCGTCGTTCAGGCTGTCCACGAATGAGCTCGCCTTCAGCGTCTTGCCGAGCTTCGCCTTGCCCTCGCCTTCAGCTCCATGGCAGAGCGCACAGCTCGCCAGGTAGTGCTCACGTCCTTTCGAAGCCTCTGCGCCACTCGGCTTGTCAGACGTTCCACAAGCCGCGAGGAGGAGGCTTGCTCCAGCGATGCACACGAGGGCAGACAAAGCACTTCGTTTGGCTCTTCCATTCATCAGCTCACTCTCCAAGTTTCTCCTGGTGGATCGGGGTCGAATCGACTGCCTCCTGCTCGGGCTCCACAATCGGGCGGCCATCTGCTTTCAATCGACGGAGATCTGCTCCAGCGCCTGCCGGTCCGTGACCAGAAAGCCACTCTTTTCCGTTTGGACGACGCCTTCCTTACCCCACCGGCTCATGATGCGAATCGAGGTCTCTACGGTAGTACCCATCAGGTCTGCCAACTCCTGCCTCGACAGGGTCATGGGGATGAAGACCCCTCCCCCACCAGGCCGGCCCATCTCGGTGGCGAGCTTGAGAAAGAGACGCGCGAACCGTGTCTCCACTTTGCCAGCCGCGTGGTCCGCAAACCGGTTGGCCAATACCACGATGCGATGGGTCATGGCCCTCAGCAGCCCTCGAGCAAGTGAGGGGCGACTCTCCAGCAGTTGGAAGAAGGGGCCCTTAGGGATCCTGATGCAAAGGGTCTCCTCCATCGCCTCTGCGGTTGCCGGATACGCCAGCTCCTCGTAGACAGCCACTGCCCCAACCGGATCGCCGGGGCCAAGGATCTCGAGTATCACGACCCGACCGTTGGGCATCACTTTGTAGACTTTGACTCGGCCCCGAACCAAAGTGAAGAAGTCCTCGGCCGGATCCCCTTGGCGAAAAACGGCTTCCCCTTTGTCGAAACTCTCGACCGCGGCAGCTGCTGCCAGAAGCTCACGATCCTCCGCCGAGAGTCGCCGGTAGAGAGCGACTTCGAGCATCAGATCCTGCATCGTTACTGTCACAGTTCTCGACATCAACGAAGACGTGTCTCGGGTTCCATCGCCAGTGAGGCTCAGTCGCCGAGTGATTCGAGCACGGCGTGGGCGGCTCGTCGCACCTTGAGGCTGGGATCGCTGTCTGCAAGCCCCTCGAGCAGAGGCTTCGCTTCGAGGCCCTCGACAACTCCGAGAGCCTGGACGGCACTGACCATCGCCTCCTCAGTCTGGACCGGAGTGAGATCGGGGATCTGCGCCATCAGACCTCGGTCCAGCATCTGCTCCAGCACGGCCACACCGGCACTGCTACCCAGGCGACTGAGCGCGAGAGCTGCGTTCCATCGGACATCGGCGACCCCGTCTTGCAGCAGCGGCATCAACGGATCGATCCCGGCGGCCAACCCAAGCTCTCCCAGGCTGAAGGCAGCCGTCTTGCGGATCCCAGAATCGGGATCCTGTAGTGCTGTAGTCAGCAGCGGGACTGCGTCAGGGTCGCCCGATGTGCCCAGAGCCCACAGAGCATAGATCCTGGTTTCGGAATCCGGGTCGTTCAGCGTTTCTTCGAGGAGCGGAAGGGCTGCAGGATCTTGCGTATAGCCCATGATCAGCGCCAGGTACCGACGCAACTCCGGATCCTCACTCTCCGTGAAGAGCCGTCGAATCTCTTCTCTGGAACCCGGCACGTCGGCCAGTGCCTCTGGGTCGGCAACCAGCACCTTCGACAACTCGTAGGCCGCCTGGGCCCTACGCGGCCGCCATCCCGACTTCAGATCGTTCAAGTAGTCTGCGGCGGAGTTGTGGTCGTAGGCGATCCAGCCGAAGCCGACGAAGACGGCCACGCAGATCAGGACCACCAGCAGGGGCACCATGAACAGTCCGACAAAGGTCCTCAGCGGACCGTCTCCAGTCTCCTGTTGAACAGCAAGTCGTGGGTCTTTGTCGTCCATCTCCGCGGAGCTTACCGCGTTCTTCCGGTTTGAGGAAAAAGTCCAGTGCGCCAGGGCAATCGCCGACATATGGCAGGTCAATGACAAACTTTGTCACTGTCGAGGGGGCCAATGCCAGCGACTCCCGTACTGGTCCCGAACCAGAGCTGGCACGGCGACTGCAAAGATCCGATAGAAACAACTATGGCTATACATCTGAATTCCAACGACCGAGGCTTCAAGCCAGAGGCAATCCACTATGCGCTACCGCCACTCTTCCCGCGGGTTCACCCTGATCGAGCTTCTGATCGTGGTGGCCATCATCGGCATCGTGGCCGCCATCCTGATTCCCAATCTCCTAGATGCTCTCCAGAAGTCGAAGCAAAAAAGGACCGTGGCCGACATGCGTGAAACCGGCTCGGCATGGTTCTCCTGGCTTACCGACCAGGTCTCAGCCGCGGCCTCCGGTTCTTCGCAGACCTTCGACTTCTCCGGACTTACCGAGATCCTCACCGACGATGAGCTGATGTCCACTCTCTACATCAGCAACACGATGTTCTACACGCGAGAGGTACCGCACAACGATGGTTGGGGGTTCGAGCTCGAGTACGCCTGGTCTGGCGACACGCTCGCTCCGGCCGTGCTCGGAATCCGGAGTCTGGGCCGGGACGGGCAAGAGGGGCCCGAGACCAGTCCCTACACCATCGGACCTTTCAGGACGACTTCGTACGAAGAGGACATCGTCTGGGCCGACGGTTATTTCATTCGGTACCCCGCTGGCACCAAAGTGGATTGATCGTCAAATCCCTTCGCTGAGCCCCTCGAACGGCCCACCACCTTGAGCTTCCAAGGTTCGGTCATCCTGCATCTTGACACGGGTGGCTACATGGGTATCCTTTCAAGACCTCTTGGAGGGCCGTTTTCGAGCGGCCCACGGGTCCTCGTATCGGATGGCTCGCGGTGCGCTCGAAAGCAGGTAGGGAACCCACATGTCGCAGATCTTCAG
>CAMYLC010000018.1 GCA_947259195.1 Thermoanaerobaculia bacterium
ACTACTTTTCCTTTGCGAGGGATCGGTGGACTACCGCGCTGGAGATCGAGGCGGATCGAATGGCTGGGCTGCTGCTCGATCCTGTGGTGGTCGAAGCCGAACGAGCGATCATCCTCGAAGAGGTGAAGATGCACCAGGATGACCCGTGGGATGCGCTCGAGGACGAGGTTATGTCGGCCCTCTATGGTGACCATCCCTATGGGAGGCCTGTCCTCGGCACCCGCAGGTCGCTGACTTCGATCACCAGGGAAGAACTTCGGGAGTTTCACGCGAAGCATTACAGGGCAGAGAATGCGGTATTGGCCATTGTGGGGGATGTGGGGCCGGAAGCGTTCGACGTGGCAGAGCGGTGCTTCGCCGAGATTCCGCGAAACGAGCGGGAGAGCTCTCGGTCGCTGGGCCAGGTAGGTGCGACTGAGACCCGGCGGGTCGAACGGCGAGTCGGTGGAGTGGCTCGGCTATTGTGCGCGATGCAAGGTCCAGCGCTGCGGGATGACGATTTTCCAGCGATGCGCGTGCTGGCGGCGATTCTGGGAGCCGGTCGTGCCAGTCGACTGAATCGAAGCCTCGTCGAAGAAACGCGTTCCTGTGCATTCGTCTCCGTAGAGATGACCGAGACCCTTTACGCCGGAGCCATGCTGATAGCTGCCGAAGTGATCCCTGAAGTCCAACACCAGCGGGTGGAGGATCTACTGATGCAGGAGCTCGATCGAGCTTCCAAGGGTGGTTTCGAGGAGAGCGAGCTGGAGCGGGCGAAGAATGTCCTGATCGCCGATTGGGTCCTCGGCCACGAACAGGCTCAGGAGATTGCCCTGACTGTGGCCACCGCCGGGGCCCTGGGGGACGTCGATGTGCCGGCTCGCCACCTGGAGAGGATCCGAAGCTGCAGCATGGATGAGGTGGAGCAAGTTGCCGAGCGCTACGTGAACGAAGCCTCTCGCAGAGTCGTCGGATGGTCGCTGCCCGAAGGCGATCAGGCTTGAGGGCCGAGATGCCGTACCCAGCCACTCGGTTCCGATCACTGAGCGACTCCCAGGCCTTCGCGGTCCAAGTCAGATTGCCGGGCGGATCCCGCACAGAGGAGATTCCGGGTCAGGCATCGACTACTGGGAGGATGCTCGCCGAGGGAACTGCGAGACGAGACTGGCAGGAGATTGCCGAACAGGCCGAAGGCCTTGGAATGTCGCTATCGGCATTCGGTGGCCTGGAGACGATCGGAGTGTCGATCGAAGCTCTGGCCCGCGACTGGGAGCGCTCCGTCGAGTGGGCGGCCGAGTTGGTTATGGAATCGGAGTTTCCGTTGGATCGCTTCGACTGGACGGTGCAGCAGGCCTCGGCCGAGTTGTGTTCGATGGCGGATCAGCCCGAGGTCAAAACCGGTTGGGAATTCCTGAACCAGCTCTATCACCCTCACCCGCGATCTCGTCCGGTGCTGGGCACTCTCGATGGACTGGCCTCCCTGACTCGAGAAGACTGTCTCAGGTTCTGGCGTCAGAGTCTGGAAAACGGTCCCATCGTGACCCTTGCCGGCGGGCTGAAAGACGAGGACGACGTGCGAGCTCGAGTCGAGTCCATCTTCGGCACGGCGCCTCGTGGTCGAGTCGATCAGCAGATCGCCGCTCCAAAAGGGTACGACGAGGCTATTCGGACGGTGTCTCTCCCCGGCGCCGACCAGGCGCATTTCTACGCCGGGCATCTGACGGTGCCGAGGGCCGATCCCGACTTTCCGGCCCTGCAGGTATTGAGTGTCATTCTCGGATCCGGCTCGGTTCTGTCGGGGCGATTCCCGCGACGGCTCAGGGAGCGTGAAGGATTGGCCTACGCGACGAGTGCGAGCGCCGCGGCGGGTGCAGGCCTGGACCCCGGCCGATTCGTCGTCTATCTGGGCGTGGCCACGGAGAATCTACCTCGGGCAGAGAGCTGTCTGCGGGAGGAGATCGACCGGCTGGTTTCGGACGGAGTCTCAGAGAGTGAAGTCGATGAAGCCAAGTCGTATCTGATCGGGCGCGATCCCTTTCGTCGGGAGACTGCGCGGCAGTGGTCCGAGCTGTTGGCCGAATCCGAGCTCTACGGTGAGCCCGTCGACCGATCCGAATGGTGCACGAATCGGTGGCTCGAAGTCGATCCTGAGGCCGTCGACCTCGCCATCAGGAGACACCTGCGGCCTGAAGAGATCAAGGTGACTCTCGGAGTTCCCGCCTGATCGGTCACGGACCACGGCCCACCATGGTGGTAGGCCTGTCATCTAGAGCAGCTGGCTCGCCAGATTGGCGAGCTCGGAGCGCTCACCCTTCTCGAGGTTCACGTGGGCGTAGAGGGGGTTGTCGGTGATGCGGTCGATCAGATAGGAGAGGCCGTTGCTCTGGGTGTCGAGGTAGGGAGTGTCGATCTGGAAGATGTCGCCCGTGAACACCACCTTCGTGCCCTCCCCGGCGCGTGTGATCACCGTCTTGACTTCATGGGGAGTCAGATTCTGTGCTTCGTCGACGATGAAGATGATGTGCGACAGGCTACGGCCGCGGATGTAGGCCAGCGGCAGCACGTGGAGCTTGTCGTTCTCGATCATCTCCTGGATCTTGCGGTGCTCCTTTTGGGAAGAGCTGAAGAGGTTCTTGATGAGGCCGAGGTTGTCCCACAGCGGCTGCATGTAGGGACCGATCTTCGATTGGATGTCGCCGGGCAGGAAGCCGATATCCCGATTGCCGAGCGGTACGATCGGACGGGTCAGGTAGATCTGTCGGAAGTTGCGCCGCTGCTCGAGGGCTCCTGCAAGAGCGAGCAGGGTCTTGCCCGTCCCTGCAGGTCCGGTGAGGGAAACGAGCGACACCTGAGGATTCAGGATGGCATGCAGCGCGAAGATCTGCTCGGCATTGCGGGGTGAGACTCCGTAGGCGGAGGATTTTGTCACCGCTTCGATACGTTGATGCTGAGGATGGAAGGTGGCCAGTGCGGACTGCGTGCCGCCTTTGAGGATGAAGTACTGGTTGGCCGGTGGGGCCTCGTCGAGTAAGTCACCCCAGTTCAACGAGCCCTCTTCGAAGAGTCGATCGATGAGCTGATCCGCGATCTCGAGCTCTCTCGTGCCCTTGTACAGATGCTGGATGTCGCGGATGCGGACGCTCTCGTAGTCCTCCGCCACGAGCCCGAGACCGCGCGCCTTGACGCGCAGGTTGATGTCCTTGCTGACCAGAATGACCTTGCGCTCGGTCTCCTTCTCGGCCAGCTGAAAGGCCGCATTGAGGATCCGGTGATCGTTCTTTCTCGGGCTGAAGACCTCGGTGACCCGCGGCTCGATCGCATGGTCGGTCACGATGCGGAACCGACCCTTGGCGGGGCCGTTGATCGGCGTCCAGGTCCGCACGTCGACCGACTCCGACAGATGGTCCAGCTCGCGCATGAAGCCCCGGGCCTGCAGGTTGATGACTCCGTTGCCCTTCTTGAACTGATCGAGCTCCTCGAGAACGGTGATCGGCACCGCCACGTCGTGCTCGTCGAAGTTGTTGATGGCGTTGGCGTCGTAGAGGATGACGGAGGTGTCGAGAACGAAGATCTTGCTCATATTCTGTCTAGCTGTCGTTCGGCTGCGGGCGGCGCTTGGGCTGTTGGATCGAGACCATCGTTATCGCCAACACAAGAATAGCAGCACCCAGCCATTGCCACGGTCGAAGAACCGAGCCGTTGATCAGGTAGTCGAGCAGAATGGCGCTCAGCGGCAGGCACAGCTCGCAGATCGCTGAGACGCTGGCGCGCACACGGGTAAGGCCGAAGTAGTACAGAAAAATGGCGCCACTGCCGGTGGTCAGGCCGATGATCAGGATCAAGAGCCAGTTGAGCCGGGTTACTTCTCCGAACGGCAGGCCATGTCCCGACAGCAACAGGTAGAGCAGCGCCAGGATCGTCGTCAGGCCGTAGCGCCCGAAAGTCGCTTGCCGGAAATCGAGCACCTGCAGGACCCGCTTGCCGAGCACAGTGGCCGTCCCGAAAGCGGCTGCTGCAACGGCCGCCCAGGCCGCGGCGATCGCCATGTGGGTGCCGCCGGAAAGATCGGGCAGCTTCGCCCCGAAGGTCAGGAGATAGGCCCCGACCAGCGCTAAGCCGGCCCATCCCACGAAGCGGGCTGTCAAGGGCTCCTTGAGCAGGATCGCGGCCAGGACGATGGCAAAGACCGGCTGCAGCTTCTGCAGCAGGACCACGACGCTGACCTGACTGAAATTCACCAGGAAAAGCGCCTTGACGATGGCGAAAGTCCCCAGGACGCCGCCGGTCAGGGCAACCAGTCCGAGGAAGACCCACTCGAGCGCCGTCATCGAGGCCAGGGCGCGGTAGCTGCGGAACAGCACCGGTTGCATCAACAGGAAAGGCACCGCGTGGAGAAGGAACACCACGAAGGGAACGCTCAGGTTGAAGAGCCGCGGAGTGAGGACGACGCCGTCGAGGCCCCATAGAATGGCGGCGACACAGATTGCCAGGGCTCCTTTGTAGGCGGATCGCATGGGGCGGCGCGATGCTAGCACTCTTCAGCTAGATCGGAGCAAAAGGAAATCCCCACCGAGGCTGGGGGGAGGCCAGTGTGAAGTCCCCGGCGGGGCTGGTAAACACCAAGGAGGTATTACCAGGTGTAGTCTCGCGTCGGGAAAGGGCGAAAAGGTGGAAAAGAGGTGACAGCGAGGTGACAGAAGCGGCTCGAGTGCGTCCTCCGACTTGAAAAGGGGTATAAACAGCGCCATGCAACGTCGGGGCATCGTGGACCTGGGATCCAACACCGCCAGACTGGTGGACTATCTGTTGGAGCCGGGCGAGTGGTTTCGACTGGCGCATCAGATTCGGCAGCCAGTTCGGCTCGGCCAAGGGCTGGGCGAAGACGGGCTGATCTCGGAAAAGGCGATGCGGAGGGCCGGGAAGGCGCTCGAGCTCTTCGCTCAATATGCGCGGAGCACGGGTCTGGGGAGCCTCGAAGTGCTCGGCACCAGCGCCCTCCGGGATGCTGCGAACCGAGATGCGTTTCTCGAAGGCGTCGCCGAACTGGGCCTCGACATCGAGGTGCTTTCCGGAGAGGAGGAGGCCAAGCTCGGCGTGTTGGCGGTAGCCAATGGGTTCGATTTCGAGGATGCCGTCGTCATGGATCTCGGGGGCGGTAGTGCACAGCTGTCCCTCATGCAGGGTCGGCGATTCGCCAGAGGGCAGGCCTATCCCTTGGGGGCGGTACGACTCACCGAGCGATTTCTGCTCTCCGACCCTCCGAAGAAGCGCCAGATAGCGGCTCTCGAGGCGGCTGTGGAGGACGAGCTCGGGAGTGTCGTCCGTGAGATGCGCAAGCAGGATCTGCCGCTTGTGGCGATGGGTGGCACCATCCGCAATCTCGCACGTGCGGTGCAGAAGGAACAGCAGTATCCGCTCATGGAGAGGGTCCATGGCTATTTCCTGAAGCGTGAGGATCTCGAAGATTTATTGGCTCGCCTGCTGGAAGTCAAGGCGAAGAAGCGGGCTCGTGTGCCGGGTATCAAGTCGGACCGGGCCGACATCATCGTCGCCGGGGGCCTGGTGTATCGCTGGCTCATGCGCCGGGCTCGCCTCGACGGGGTCTGGATCTCGGGATCAGGTCTCCGGGAAGGGGCGTTGCTCCGTAAGCTGCTACCACCTCCCCACCTGATCGAGAATCTCAGAGCGTTCAGCGTTCAGAACCTCCTCCAGAAGTACGCCCAGTCGAAAGAGCACATCGAGCTGATGAGAGTGCTATCGGCCAAGCTCTTCGGCGGGTTGAAGACCCTCCATGGGTTCGGGGAACGCGAGCTGGATCTTCTCGATGCCGCCACCGTGCTGCAGGACATCGGACTGGCAGTCAACTACTTCCGTCACGACCGACACGGCGCTTATCTGGTCTCGTCGGCGCCCCTGATGGGCTTCACTCACCGTGAACAGGCCCTGCTCGCGCAGCTCGTTCGCTATCACCTGCGCGGCAGGCCGCGACTGGGGATCTATGAGCCGATTTGCGAGCCGGACGACAAGCGACTGCTTCTGACCCTGGCCGCCTGCTTGCGGCTGGCAGATCATCTCGAGCGACCACGGGCGAGACGCGTTCGCGATCTCAGAGTGGAGATCGACGAATCCGAAGTCGTGGTGCGCCCCGTGGCTGTCGAGGACCTGGGCCTCGAGCTGTGGCAGATCGATCAGCACGCTGAGCTGTTCGAGTCAGCTTTCGCACGCCGGCTGTCGGTGGAACCCATCTATCGATAGGCTGCAGCGCCTGGTTGGATCGGTGCTCAGACTGTCACAGATCTGTCACACGACTTCCGCCTGAGATGTGGGCCTCTGAGCGTAGACTTCTCTGGCTATGCTCGAGTTCGCACCCGTCCCATCCCAGCAGGACCAGCCTCTTCCACAGGCCGAACGTGAGAGCAGGGGCCCGGCCATCATCGAGGACATCCCCGATCCGGTGGTCGAGATCGAGAATCTGTCGCTCTACTACAGCGGCAAGCAGGCGCTGAACGACATCTCGATGAAGATCCCCCACCGGCAGATCACTGCCTACATCGGTCCGTCGGGATGCGGCAAGTCGACGCTACTGCGCTGCCTGAACCGTCTGAACGACCTGATTCCAGGAGTTCATATCGACGGCACCATTCAGTTCGAAGGCTCCGACACTTACAGAAAGGGTGTCGATGTCAATCGTCTGCGCAAGAGAATCGGCATGGTCTTCCAGAAGCCGAACCCCTTCCCGAAGTCGATCTTCGACAACATCGCCTATGGGTGCCAGATCAAGGGTCTGACCGGCAGGGTCGAGCTCGAGGAGATCGTCGAGCACAGTCTGCGCAGGGCCGCCTTGTGGGACGAGGTCAAGGATCGCCTGGACGATGACGCCTACGGCCTCTCCGGTGGCCAGCAACAGCGACTCTGCATCGCCAGAGCCATCGCCACCGAGCCCGAGGTGATCCTGTTCGACGAGCCCTGCTCGGCACTCGATCCGATCTCGACCGGCAAGATCGAGGACCTGATGCAGGAGCT
>CAMYLC010000019.1 GCA_947259195.1 Thermoanaerobaculia bacterium
CTCCTACTACCCCTATCCTCTCTTCAACGTCCCTCCGGCGGCCTTGGTGGCAGGTAGCGACGCTCTTTATGGTTGGACAGACAATCCGCTGTTCGAAGCGGTGAAGGAGAAGGAGTTCGGTGCGGCGACGTTTCTTCTGACCCGTCTCGTACAGGCCTTGTACGGTGCCCTGGCTCTGTTTCTCACCTACCTGATCGGTCGCGAAGTTTTCTCCCGTGAGGCGGGCCTGATCGGAGCCTCCGCGTTGGCGTTCATGCCCTGGCACATCCACGCTTCCGGGTACTTCAAGCCCGATGCCCAGCTGGTGGCCATGGTTCTGTTGGCTTTCTACTGGTCGATCAAGGCGGTCGAGTCACCGAGTCTGAAGAGGTTTCTGCTCGCAGGCGTCGGGATCGCCCTGGCGATGAGCAGCAAGTTGACTGGTGGGGTGATCGCCATTGCACTGGTAGTTGGTTTTCTCACCGGCGGCCTGCGCGACAGACGGCGACTTGGCCTGGTGGGAGTCTCGGCAGTCACCAGCGCGAGTCTCTTTGTCCTCCTCAACCCTTATTGGCGGTTCTACCCGGTCTGGCTGGGTGGTCTGGAAGAAGACTACGCGATGCGGGCTGCACGGCAGGGCATGACGCGGTGGCAGGTTCCTGGTCGTCTAGCAGAGCTGGTGACCGACCCCTACATGCTCGGACCCTGGCTTGGCGCGCTGGGGCTGGCAGCCTTTGCGGTCCTGGCGGCTGCTCTAATCCTGTCTCCCGCTGGGCGTCGTGAAAAGAGGGCGCAGAGATGGATGCTGCTTTCGTTCCCCATGGCCTACACGGCAGCGTATGCCTGGAAGACACCGTACTTCAAGGACAACAACTTTCTACCCTTGATCCCGTTCTTCTGTCTGTTGACGAGCTGGGCTCTTGTCGAGCTCTGGAAGCGTGCCGCCGGACTCTGGCCCCGGCTCGAGACGACCCCGGCTCGGATTGTGGGAGTTTTTGTTGTCTGTCTTCTGGTCATGCCGCCGGGCCTGATCTATGCCTATCGCACGACAACACCCACGACGATGGATCGGGCCCTGGCCTTGCTGGGCCGCAAGATGCGCCCTCCGACTGGCAGACTGGTCTTGGTCGAAGAGATGCCTGTCGAACGCCCGGTCTGGGAAGGAGGGCGGAGATTTGGACGGGGTCGATCGAGACTCGAATCCGTCGAGGACTGGCAAACCATCTCCGAACAGAGGTTGGACCTGGCAGACGGCAGAGTTTTGCAGCCGGTCGATATCGAAGCCGAGAGGAGCGATCGGCACCCTCCAAGAAGCGTCGACCTTTTCGAGCCGCGGTGGTTTCGCCTGCGGGGCCCCGCCCTGGTCGCGGTCCTCCACGATTGGCGTCGGGTAGGTCGGCCCATCGCTCTTCCCATCCGCAGGTGCCGACCGAACAAGCGGTGCTTTGCCGCCGGTCTGCCTCCGGAGGTGGGTGGCGCGGACTGGATCACTCTCGTCGTCACCCTCGGATTCGCGAGGGGAGAGTCGGTGGAAGATGTGGTCGGTATTCGAGTTGGAGACCGGGTGGTGCCTCTTCTGCTGGCTTCGAGGAACGAACGTGGGGCTATCTTCGTGACGGAGAAGTTCACTCCTCTTACAGGGACCGAGACAGTGGAGTTCGTGGCCCGAAGAGCGTTGCTTCGTCAAAGCAGATTCGGCATCGAGCTGCATCGCTGGAAGAGGTCCGGGACCTGAAGCCGACGTCCCCGGCCGCGGCGTCGTATGATTCACTGAGACAGTCCGAAAGGAGCCCGAATGTCGCAGATGACTCGAGCGTCGATATCGATCGCCGTCGCCATGGCCATGGTGGCACTCCTGTCAAGCAAGGTGGCAGCAGAGGAGCCACCACCGCAGCCTGCCAGGGTCGAAGTGGGCCAGGAAGCACCCTTGTTCGAGTTGGATTCTTCGGATGGAGAGTCGCTGAGGTTGGCGGAGTTGCGTGGTGAAGCTCCCCTGTTCCTGATCTTCTTCCGCGGCACCTGGTGACCGCACTGCCGAAGGCAGCTCGGCGAGCTGCAAAGTCGATACGGTGATTTTCTCGCGCAAGGAGTAGTGCTTTGGACCGTGAGCTCAGATGATCCTGCGAAGCTGCGCAAGCTTCGTCAAGACGAGGGACTCGAATTCCCGATCTTGCTGGACCCCGAGAACACGGTGAGCATCTCCTACGGTCTTCTCAACGAGGACAATCCGAAAGTCCCTCACCCGACCGCGCTGGTCATCGATACGTCGGGCGTGATCCGATATCTTCGCGTGGATGAGGACTACAGAGTGCGTCCCTCGGCAGAGGAACTGCTGGAGGCATTGTCAGCTGAATAGAGAAGCGGCTCAATCACTTTCGGCGTCGACTGCTTGCAGAATGTACCTTGGCACCAGGACATTCTGACTTCGGTAGAGCACTGGGTCGCTGTAGTTGCCGCCGTAGAAGGTGATGAGGAGGTCGAGCTCGGGGATACCGCTGACGACGAGGCTCATCTGGCTCGAGCTCGATACACGAGCTGTGCCAGCAGCAGCAGAGCGATGGCGAGAACCAGATAGAAGAGTCTCACGCCTGTGTCGGCCGTGCCGAAGAACCCGGCAAAATCCAGCGCCGGCGTGTTGCCGCCATCGTTGAGGCTGACGTACCAGAAGCTCAGGAAGAGAACGATGAAGGCTTTTGGAGTTCCCGCCAGACTGCCGAGCGCCGTGGCCGCGCTGGCAACCAGCAGGGTCCCACCCAGCAGGCTCAGGGCAGATCCTGGGGCGACTACCGACAGCTTCAAGATCCCGACCAGGGTGAAGCCGAAACCGAGAAGCAGGGAGACTCCGAGCTTCCACAGAAGATAGCGATCCGCGAGCCGGGGAACCGTGCCGATGATGTCGACAGTTCCAGCTCGCTGCTCTCTGTTGGAGATGCCGGCGATGAGAATTGCCCAAGCTGCCACCGCCAGAGGCATGAGCAGGCGAGCCACAAGACTCAGCGGTGCCAAGAGAGAGAGGACGACCGTCGCCAGTAGCGCTACACCGCCGAGAGGGTTGTTTTGCAGAGTCAGAGCGGCATCAGAGAGGACAGCTCTTGAAAGGCCGTGGGTGCGGCGAGAGCCTGCCAGAAAAACTGAACCGACCCTGCGGCCCACCGGTCTCGTCAGTAGGTCGAGGCGTCGCAGCCACCCCTTGCCCGATGGCGTTTGCAGGGATCGTGATCGGGTGGGATCGAAACGATGGAAAGCCAAGGCTGCCAAGGCTAGAAGCGGCAACGATGCGAGGACCGACACAATCCTCGACACGATCCAGGAGCGCTGCATCTCGATACCGTCCCAGACTCGGACTCCCAGATCGGGGTCGAACGGACTGACGCCGATGGAGACGCTCTCGGCTCCAGGCTGCGAGAGCAACCCTTGTTCGACGAGGGCCATGCCTGTGAAATCGAAATACATGGCTGGATTGCCACCGGGCAGGGAGCCCAGTCCGACCGGCAGGCTGAGAATCAGGCCCCAGAGAAAGAAATAGAGAACATCGCCCAGCTTTCCAGCCAGGCGCGGTATGGACTCGAACAGCAAAGCCACCGAGGAGACAAAGACGATGGGTGGAGGCAGCATCATCAGGTAGTGGGAGAAATAGGCACCGAGATCGAGAGGCGCCTCGCCCCGCACCCCTTGCATGACAATCGAGCTCAGAAGGTAGCCAGCGGTCAGCAGCGAGAGAAAGGCAATGTTGCCCAGAAACTTCCCGATCAGATATTCCCAATTGGTGGTGGGTGTGGCGGCAATGACTTGACCGCATCGGGTGCGGACGTCATGCGAAATGGAGTGGCTGACGAGGTAGAAGCCCAGCAACACGAGAGAGACCGAGCCCAACACCGCGGTCGCGAACGCCATCGCCGGTGAGTTGTAGAGGACCCTCTGTTTGGCGAAGGTCATCAACGCCAGGCCGCTGTCTGGGTCAGGGACCCATAGGTAGGCTACGAAGCAAAGAAGAAGGAACGAGACCAGGGTGGAGGGCTTGCGGATTCGGATCAACAGATCCGTCCACAACACGGCCCCGATCCGTGACACGTGGCGCATGTCTACTTTCCTGGTTGCCCTTGGGGCTCGGGAGAGGACATGAAGTGGAGATAGGCATCCTCCAATGTGGGGCTTGGCTGACGGGCGCCCGAAACCGGGGCCTCGGAGCCGACGAAGCGCACATGGACGCCATCACTCCTGCGAACAGCTCTCGATACCCGCGAATGCGATTGCAGGTGTTCGAGCTCCGAGCTCGAGACCACCGTCTCCCAGACATGACCCACGGCAGCCTGAAGCAACTCTTCGGGGGATCCGCATACAACCAGCGATCCCTCTCGCAGAATGGCGATCCGGGTAGCGCTGGACTCGATATCCGAGGCGATATGGGTCGAGAGGATCACCAGGCGACCCTCCGCGACCTCGCTCAGAAGATTCCGGAAGCGGACCCGTTCCTCCGGGTCGAGGCCCGCCGTCGGTTCGTCCACGATGACCAGGTCGGGCTCGTTGATCAGGGCCTGGGCGATTCCCAGGCGTTGCTTCATACCCCCCGAGAAGCCAGCCAGCGGCCGCTCGGCCGAGGTGTGCAGGTTGACCGCTTCCAGCATCTCTTGCACACGATACTTCGACCGCACGCCCTTGATAGACGCGATGTAGGTGAGGAATTCCCGGGCCGTCAAGTTGTCGTAGACGCCGAAGTTCTGGGGTAGATAACCCAACCGGGCGCGCAGTGCGTCAGGCTCCTCGGCGACGTCGATTCCTCGAAATCGGATCTCTCCGGAGGTCGGCTTCAGCAGGGTGGCCACCATCTGCATGAGGGTGGTCTTGCCGGCCCCGTTGGGCCCCAGGAGCCCTAGGATTCCGCTTTCAACCTCCAGTGAGAAGTTTCGAACGCCGAAGTTGCCGGCCTTGAATTTCTTGGAGAGAGAACGAATGCTCAGCATTGGCGAGCCCCTCCGATTGAAAGTACGCTCCAGAATGTTCCGGGTTTCTTCGCGCGGGTGCCTACTTCAGATCCTCCCACCTCTGGATAAGGCCTCCAAGGCTACGCTCCAAGGACATCACCGCCTCCTGGGTCTGGCTGGTCGGCCGAGCGTCAGCGCCCTGGAGCACATAGAGCACCCACAGGAACTTGTATTGGAGGTCGACGACTGATTCCTCCGCGGACCCCGCCTGGACAATGTAGTCGTAGTGGATATCGGGTTCTCCGGGAGTTCCTTGGCCGCGGAGTGCCTGGAGGGCAGTCAGTCGCTCGCCAGCCGTGTTCTCAGTCGCGAACTCGATGGCCTCTCGTATCTCTTGGGCCTTCAGGTAACCGAAGTAGCAGCGTAGTGAGAGGTCTGTTTGTTGCTGCAGGCTTTCCTGGTCGATCTCCACCCGGGGATCGAGTCTCACCTCGACGGGCCTCTCAGCGACTTGCCCATCTACCGTCAGGCGGACGAGGTACTGACCTGGATGTACGAACGGGCCATGTGGGCCGCTGGGCGTGCTCTCCAATACCGCGGCGATGGCAAACTGACGTCGAGCCCCCGGTGGTGGCTCACGGCGCAGATCCCAGACAAAGCGATGGTGTCCTGCCGAGGTGCCCAGGCTTTGGGGTGGCCGAATCCAATATGTGGGATGGGGCAGGGTCTCGGGATCGACGATTTCCGGTGGATCCTCTGAAGAGTAGCGGCGTAATACCTCACCATGGGTGGTTACAATCTCCAATGTGACGTCTTCTGCGCCGGCCGGCAGGAAGTAGTCGAGGATCGCTCCGTCGGGCGGGTTCTGTCCTGTGGGCTCCTCGGGTGGCAAGGGAGTATCTGAGAACATGTTCCATCGAACGCGTCTGGCCAGCGGTGGCGTGAAGAGATGTGGCGTACCGGCGTCTGCAGCTCGAGCCAACTCGCGCAGCGGAGAAATGTTGTCCAGCACCCAGATCGAACGGCCGTGTGTACCGACGACAAGATCGTCCTCGTGGATCACGAGATCGCGCATGGATGAGGGAGGCAGGTTCTGGCGTAGAGACTGCCAATGATCACCATCGTCGATGGAGAAGTAGATCGTACGTTCGGTACCGGCGAAAAGCAGGCCAGGCTGTTGCGGGTCTTCACGGACCACATTCACGGGCCCCATCGGGTGGAGACCCTCGACGACGTGGGTCCAGGTCGCTCCGCCATCGTGGGTGCGATAGATGTGTGGTCGCATGTCGTCACGACGGATGGCATTGATGGCGATGTAGGCCGTCTGCGTATCGAAGTGCCCAGCATCCACCTGGGAGACTTTGTCCCAGGGGCGTAACTCTGGTGGCGTCACGTCAACCCAACTGTTCCCGCCGTCGGTGGTGAGATGAACCAGACCGTCATCGGTGCCGGCCCAGATGGTGCCAACATTCAAAGGCGATGGACCGACCGCATAAATCACGCCTCGGCGCGCCATGGTGTCCATCTCCGGTTTGTGGAAGTCGCCCACGCTCGTGGGAACCTCGGGCTGCTCGCGAGTCAAGTCGGGACTGATGATCTGCCAGTCCCGCCCTCCATCGGTGGTTTTCCAGAGCACGTTGGTGGCAAACAACAGCATCCGGGGATCACTCGGGTGGAAAAGGAGGGGCATGGTGCGCAGAATCCGGTAGTCGCCGGACCGCAGCGTCTCTGGAGCCACGTTCTGGGCCTGGCCGGTGCGGCGGTCGAAACGCATGACCCGGCCGCCATAGATGATGTCGGGATTCAGAGGGTCGGGTGCCGCGTAGGCATACTCGTCAGCCCCGATCCCGATCCAGTCGCGAAACGAGATCTGGCCGCCATTTCCTCGGCTGGCAACACAGATGGCCCCGCTCTCCTGCTGG
>CAMYLC010000020.1 GCA_947259195.1 Thermoanaerobaculia bacterium
CTCAGTATCCGAACGATATTCCCTTCTACAGCGGCGGTGGCAAGGTGGCGGTCATTTCTGACGGAACAACGCAAATCTACCGCATCCCACTGGAATCGCCGCAGCGCCGCCGGTGGGAAGGACCCTGGACAGAGCTCGGTCTGTGGTTCAACGCTTTGGTCGATGAGGACTCGCCTGCACTGGATCTACTCAGTATCCGCCTGATCTCAGCCGAAGGGGACTACGCGGATCAAGCCGCCGGTGTGCGCTTGGTGCAACGCGGTGCTGAGCGAGAAAGTCCGGGCCTACCCGCCCGCCGGCGAAGTCTGTTCATGCACGCACCAGGGAGGATCTCCTTCAAAGTGCGGATTCCTTCCGGAGGGCGCCTCGACCTCGGTCTCGGCGTTCTCGATGACAAGGCTCCGGTGTCGTTCTCCGTCTCAACGACCTCCGAGGGTGGTGAAGTGCAACAGCTATTCGAGGTATCGCGGGACGACCCAAGTGAATGGTCCCAGCACTCCATCGACCTGGCACGGTTCGAAGGGGACACTCTCACTCTCGATCTCATCGTGTCATCGGAGCGTCCGGGGAGCGTCGCCTTCTGGGCAGCACCGACCCTCAGTGGGAGCCTGCTCAGTGATCGACCCAACGTCATTCTCTACATGATCGATGGCGGCGGCGCGGACTACATGAGCCCCTACGGCTACCCACGGAACACGACACCCAACCTCGCCGCACTGGCAGCTGAGGGCGCCATCTTCGAGAGAGTCCACAGCAACTCGAGTTGGACGCGCCCATCTACGCTGAGCTTCCTGACATCGCTGCAACACAGCTCTCTAGGTGGCCTGGTCAATGGACGCAACACCGTTCCCAAACAGTTGATGACGCTTGCCGAACATATGCACCGTGCCGGGTACCAGACCGCGGAGCTCACGACCAATACGAACGCCGGCAGCATCAGTGGCCTCGATCGAGGCAATGATGTGTTTCGGGAGGCCGGCACCGAGAACTACTCGATATCGTCGGCAGAGCTACACAATCAGTTCTGGGCTTGGCGATCGGCCTATCCAGGAGAACCGTACTTCGTCCATTTCCAGACGACCGACGTTCACAATCCCCACGTCCCGATCCCACCGTTCGCCGGACGATTCGTCGATGCTGATCGTCGAGCTGCGGCGGACAGATGGACCGCCCTGGTCGAGGAGATTCCCGAGACCGATGAGGTTCGCATCGGAGAGGCGCTGGTTCAGGTTGGGGCGGATCCAACGGAGTACTGGACCGGACAGCGCGATCTCCATGACGAATGCATGGCTCATCAAGCTGTTGATTGTCGCGAGCGATCACAGTCTTGCAGCAGGTTCCTGGGACTACGAGCTCCTGGTGCGTGATCCAACACCGCTTCATGTCTATCACGACGACTGGGCCACTCCTATCCTTCGATCCGGCGTCTCGCGTGTTCCACTCGTCGTGACCTGGCCCGGTCGCATTGCCCCTGGCCAACGGTTCGAGTCGGCGGTGTCGCTACTCGACCTGCTACCGACGGTACTCGATCTCACAGGTCTGCCAGATCCGGAAATCCTTCAGGGTCGATCCCTCACACCGCTCCTGTTGGGAGAGGCCGACTGGCAACCCCAGCCCGTTTTTCTGGACGAGTTCCAGGTCGATCCCAAGACCAAGGAATTTCGCGGGCGCATCGAAGTCATCGATGGCCTCTGGGGTGCCTCTCTTCTGATCAACCAGGACCCGAGTACCCACACGAGGTGGCACCGACCCGCACCCCTTCTTCTCTATGACCTTCAAGAGGACCCATTCTGTCTCTACAGCCTCCACGAAGAGCGACCCAAGCTTGTCGAGAGATACACACGCTTGCTCCACTCAAGCATGAGTGCGTAAGAACTACTCCACGAGATACACTTGGCCAGTCTGAGCGCCCTCGACGCTTCTTGCATAGGCCAGCGCGGCCCGGGCAGCCGGGACGGCCTCGAACCCGCGGAAGAAGGAACCGTACGCTTCCATCGCTTCCTCAATCACGCCCGGGCTGACGACGTTGATGCGCTGGCCACGCTGCATCTCGATCGCGGCCGCCCTGACGAAGGCATTGATCGCTCCATTGACCATGGAGGCCGAGGTGCCCTGACGGATTGGATCGCGGTCCAGCACGCCCGTCGTGAGGGTGAAGGACCCACCCTCGGAAACATACTCGCGTCCGATCAGCACCAGATTGACTTGCCCCATGAGCTTGTCCTTGAGGCCGAAGGCATAGTCTGTTTCCTGCATGTCCTCAAAAGGGGCGAATTTGACGTTGCCTGCCGTCGAGACAACAGCATCGAGCGGCCCCACATTTTCGTAGGCAGCGCGAATCGACTTGTTGTCGGTAAGGTCCAAATGCAGGTCGCCGGACGTTCGCCCCCCCGCAATGATCTCGTGCCTCTGTCCCAACTCGAAGGCCACCGCGCAGCCAATCGTCCCCGACGCACCCACGATCAGGATCTTCATGGGCGCGAACTCTATCAGTCGGACCACGCGAGACAGAACGACACTAAGGGAGCGGATCTACCCAGCCGTAGGTGCCGGTCCGGGCTCGCCGCGGTAACGGTAGTACTCGATGCCGAAGTCGATGAAGTCCTTCTCCTCGCGCTGCCCGACACTTTCGACCAGGAACTCCTCCCTATGGTCGTAGGTCAGCCCGGGTGAATGACCGTCATCGTGCAGCTGCCGGTACTTCTCGTCGGTAAGGTCGACGGAGTAGGCCAGCGCCTTGGCGAAGCCGATCTTCGCCGCCGCCTCTTGCCAGCTCTCCACGAGCTTGACCGGAATCGCCTCGGAGGCGTCGCCACTGCCGTAACCCACGAGCAGGATCTCTTCCCCCGCGAGCTGTGATCGCTCCTCGAGCGCCTCTTCGATGCCCGCCGCAAGCCAGGCGAAAAGGGCACCGGTGTAGATGTTGCCAACGTCCATCATGAGCTCGCCACCCAGGCGCATCTTCGCCGGCACCAGGTCCGGGTACTCCTCGGTCTTGCGGAACGTCTTGAGCAGCTGAACGCAGTTGGGGTAGATCTCCTCTCCCAGAGCGTCCCGGTGGACGAGATCCCGCACCACCGGCACCGAGTCCATTTCGGCAATCACATCGTCGGTGTCGACCTCGGCAAGGTCGCAGTACCTCGCCAGCTCGGCCTTCTCCCTCTCGTCGTCGTGGGCGAGCGAGAAGAGATAGCCCATCGCCCAGCCGCTTTCGGGCATACGGCGATACGGTCGGTGCAGGAAGACCGCCGCTAGGTCCCGGTAGTACTGCGGCGCGTGGATCTCCCGTCGCGTGAACATGTCCTCGAGCGAGCGCAAGGTCGCTTCGCTGTAGCATGTGGTCGAATACTTCCCGTTGAAAACCGGCAAGTCCTGCAATTGGCCCATGGGCCTCGGCTTCTGCCCGACGAAACGGCTCAAGGGCTTGCGGAAGTCGGGTCCTCGGTAGTCCGAAGAGCTGCCGCTACCCTCGAGATGGACCTCGAGGAGCCTGGGGTTTTCCTCCACCAGCATAGCGACCGCACCGGCTCCCTGCGTCGGTTCGCCGCTGCTGCCACGGGCGTACTCCGCGATGTCGGAGCAAACCACGATCGCCTGGGATCCTTGGCCGTCGGCCATCAGGTAGCGGACGGCACTCTTGAGAGCGTAGACGCCGCCGAGACAGGCGTGCTTGAATTCCGGCACTTCGCAACCGCGGGCCAGCGGCTCTCGCCCTCGGGCGCGTAAAGCGTCATCGATCATTCCGCGGACGATCACGGCCCCGGCGGAATTGTCGGTGCTCGACTCGGTGCCGAGAGCGAGGTATCGGACCCTGTGGGGGTCTACTTCGAAGGCGTCGATCAGACGTAGCACCGCCGTGGCCGCCATCGTGTAGGCGTTGTGCTCCGGGCCGCGCATCCGGAAGCTGCTCCCGACGACGGCCTGAATCTTCCCCCAATTGTTGTCCGTCCAATCACACCAATCCACGAGATTCACCCTATAGGGCGGCACATAAAGTGAGAGCCCGCTGATGCCTACGCTCTGTTGGCTCATGATGAGACCTTCCTCCCGGACTGCGACGTGATCCTCGGCAGACGCACTGCGTTCTTCGGGTGAGCGACCATTCTGCCAGAAACCCGTCAGGGCTGACCAACTCGGGGTGAGCGCAATGGGCTCGCAACCGGCGTTGAGGCTAGAATCACCGCCAGATGATCGGCCAGACACTTTCTCACTTCAAGATCACCGCCAAGCTGGGCGAGGGCGGCATGGGGGAGGTGTATCGTGCCGAGGACACCAAGCTCGGCCGGGAGGTTGCGATCAAGGTGCTGCCGGAGGCGGTCGCGGCAGACCCCGAGCGCCGTGCTCGTTTCGAGCGCGAGGCCAAGGTTCTGGCCTCGCTGAATCACACCCACATTGCCGCTATCTACCAGGTAGAGCAGGACGGCGAGAGCCTCTTCCTCGTCATGGAGCTCGTCGAGGGCGAGGACCTCAAGGAGCGCCTTGCCCGGGGGCCCATGGAGTTGGACGACGCGTTGTCGGCGGGATTCCAGGTCGCTGAGGCGCTCGAGACCGCGCATGAGAAGGGGATCGTGCATCGCGATCTGAAGCCGGCGAACGTCAAAGTGACGCCCGAGGGCCAGGTCAAGGTCCTCGACTTCGGTCTCGCCAAAGCCCTCGATGCGTCGACAGACTCGGCCTCTGGAAGCGGCTCCCTCGACCTCTCCATGTCCCCGACCCTGACCGCACAGATGACCGGTGCAGGTGTGATTCTCGGGACCGCCGCCTACATGAGTCCTGAACAGGCAAGAGGCAAACCGGTGGACAGACGAGCGGACGTCTGGGCCTTCGGCGTGCTGCTTTGGGAGATGCTGACCGCCACCACCCTATTCGAAGGCGAGACCGTCACCGACGTGATCGCCTCTGTGGTGACCAAGGATCCCGACCTGGAAGTCCTGCCTGCCGCGACGCCGCCCGAGGTGGAGCGACTGCTGGCCCGATGCCTTCGCAAGGACCCGAGCCGGCGACTCCCCGACATCGGAGCTGCTCGCGTGGTGCTCCAGGACGTCTTGACGGGCACGACACCCGAGGCCCGAGTGCCGACAATCGCTGCCGACGGAGTTACTGGTGGAGAACCCGGGAGGCCCACCCGCAAACGTTGGCTCTGGGCGACAGGAGCTCTTGTTGCGGCGGGGGTCGCCGCTGTCGCTGCCTTTGTTGGACTGACCGAGGAACCCCGTCGACCCCAGACGGTCCGGTTCGCAATGAGTGCTCCCGACGACTGGAACCTGTCTCACGTCTGGGACTGGCCCGTTCCCTCTCCGACGGGAGACCGTGTCGTCTTCCGGGCGTCGCGTGACAGTAGCGGGGGCGGTACGGAATCGACGCTGTGGATCCGATCTCTCGAATCCCCGATCGCCTTGCCGCTCGGCGGCACGGAGGGTATCGGCTCTTCTGGCCCGATCGCCTGGTCACCGGACGGTGGGTCGCTCCTGTTTCGCGTTGGGGAGGAGATCCGCGCTCTCGACTTGGCCAACGGCACCACCCGAGCTCTCAGCAAACTGGTCCCAAACCAGGTGAGCAATGCCTCCTGGAACGATTCGGGCACCATCATCTTCTCAGCCGGAGGAGGCCAGTCTCTGATCTACTCTGTCCCAGCGTCCGGAGGGGAAGTGAAGCAATTGACGACCTGGGACACCTCGCAAGGCGAGGTCAGTCATCACTTCCCTCAGTTCCTTCCGGATAGCAACCGTTATTTGTTCTTCGCCTTCAACGAGCAGCCCGAAAGATCTGGTCTCTACCTCGCGTCACTCGATGAGCCCGACATGCACCGAAAGGTTGCCGAGGGACTGGCGCGGCGACAGTACGCTTCCGGTCACCTGCTCTTCGTGCAGGGCGGCACGCTCCTCGCACAACCCTTCGATACCAAGAAGGCCATGTTGACAGGTTCTCCAGTGGCCATCGGTGCCTCCGTAGCCTCTTGGGCTCCCTACCCAGACATCGGATCTTTCGGCGTTTCCTCGGGTGGAACTATCGCCTACCTCACAGGATCGAGCTCATCCATCCAGCTGACCTGGGTCGATCGGAGAGGCGAGGTTTTCGAAACCGTCGGCGAGCCCGCGGACTACGGTCAAATTGCCCTTTCCCCGGACGGGCGCAACGTAGCCCTGGAGATTCGCGATGACGAGGGGCAGTTCGACCTGTGGGTCATGGACGTCGCTCGCGGAGTCACCAGTCGAGTGACCGCAACTCCGGAAGATGAAAGAGACCCGGTATGGTCTCCGGACGGTCGCTCCCTGGCCTACATCAAGCGAGGTAATGAGAGTGCCTCACTGAGTCGGAAGGGTTTGCGGACGACCGATCCCGAGATGGTACTCATGGAGTCGACCGACGAGTACATCCCGGAGAGCTGGTCTGCCGACGGCAAGACCATCATAACCGTGCAACGGACCCCTGACGATCAGCAGAGTATCTGGGCCCTCACCGAGGGAGACGATCCCCGTCCATTCCTGACCCCGGGCTTTCGGGTCGACGAGCCACAAGTTTCGCCGGACGGGAACTGGCTTGCCTATGTCTCGCCCGAATCCGAACAGCCCGAGGTGTATCTGGAGCCCTTTCAGGGGGAAGGTGAGAGGGTGCGCGTCTCTTTGAACGGCGGAGGCCAGCCCAAGTGGCGAGCCGACAGTCAGGAATTGTTCTTCGTCACCCCCGCGGATCTCCTGATGGCCGTCGATGTAAGGGGCGACACCGGCCGCGCCGAGGTCAGCCTTCCAAGGGAGCTCTTCGAGGTCGATTGGATCGAGGGCTCCGGATACGACGACTACGCGGTGAGCGCGGACGGGGAGCGCTTTCTCGTCAAGACTGCAGCCGATCAAGCCGAGATCGAGCTTCGAATCGTCACCAACTGGACCGGGCTTCTGGACTGAGGGTGAGATCGAGTCGCTGCTATCGATAGTTCCAGGTGAAACCAAGTCGATCACCGGTGGCGGGTCCTCAGATCTGAAGGTCAAGTCTAAACTGGTTCTGGATAGAGTCCAGAACTCTGGGTATGATGACGATGGCGCGACGACAGCGACGCCAACAGAGCAACTTCTCAGACCCAGAGTAACCATCCATCCGAAGCAAGAATCAGGAGCACCCACATGTCAGAGAGTATGAAGAGCGCAGGCAAGTGCCCCATTTTGGGCGGACATCACTCACAGACGGCGGTAACGACCACGGCGGTCCAACACTGGTGGCCGAATCAGTTGAGCCTGAAAATTCTTCACCAGAACCCCCCCGCGGGCGATCCGATGGGCGAGGAGTTCAACTACGCCGAGGAGTTCAAGTCACTCGACCTTGCTGCCGTTAAGAAGGACCTCGAGAAACTGATGACGACGTCGCAGGACTGGTGGCCGGCCGACTACGGCCACTATGGGGGGCTCTTCATTCGGATGGCGTGGCACAGTGCTGGCACCTACCGCATCAGCGACGGTCGGGGCGGCGCAGGCTCCGGCACCCAACGCTTTGCGCCTCTCAACAGTTGGCCCGACAATGTCAACCTCGACAAGGCACGCCGGTTGCTTTGGCCGATCAAGCAAAAGCACGGCAGGAAGATCTCGTGGGCCGACCTGATGGTTCTGGCGGGCAACGTAGCCCTCGAGTCGATGGGATTCGAGACCTTCGGTTTCGCCGGCGGGCGCGAGGACGTCTGGGAACCCGAAGAGGACATCTACTGGGGGCCTGAGACCGAGTGGCTCGGAGACGAGCGCTACAGCGGTGACAGGGACCTCGAAGATCCTCTCGGCGCCGTCCAGATGGGCCTGATCTATGTGAATCCGGAGGGGCCGAACGGCGAGCCGGATCCGGTGGCGTCAGGCCGGGACATTCGAGAGACGTTCGCGCGCATGGCGATGAACGACGAGGAAACCGTTGCGCTC
>CAMYLC010000021.1 GCA_947259195.1 Thermoanaerobaculia bacterium
ACCGCGAAGAGGTCTCCAGGAGCCAGGTGAACGGGCGGTGGGATCTGAGTCTTCATGACCGGAAAGAGGCCGAAGGGAATGGCGTTCGAGCCCAGTACCCGACAGCTGTCCTCAGCCGCGACGAAGTGGAGCAGCGGAGCCTGACCGGCGCTGAAGGAGGTCAAAGTCCGTTTCGGGCCGTCGAGAAGACCGATCCATGCGGTGATGAACCGTTCCTGGGGCAGGTCCGCATGCAGTTGCTGGTTGATCTTCTCGGCGATGCCCGACAGACCGGCGCCGATACGCGCGGCCATTCGGATCATGGCGCGCAGCTGCATGACGGACAGCGCCGGTCCGATCCCGTGCCCGGTGGCGTCGGCGAGCAGCAGGACGGCTCGATCGGCTTTGCCCTCGGTGAGGGCAAAGGAGCCATCGGCAGCGTCCTGCAGGCCGATAAGGTCATAGCTGTCGCCGCCGGTCTCGTCGGCTGGACGGCTCCAGGCGCTCAAATCGAAGCCTTCGATCTCGGGAAGCTTCTTGGGTAAGGCGCTCTCCTGGATCTGGCGGGCCAGCTGCAGATCGTGTTCGAGCTTGAGCAGGGTCTTGAGACCCGCTCTCATCTGATCGTGAGCCTCAGCCAGCTGTCGAACTTCGGTGATCCTCGAGGCGATCGGCGGACCGGGCTCCAGATCTCCAGTGCTGATGCGTTCACTCTCGTGGACCAGCTCTTCGATAGGTCGGCTGTAACGTTTCGCCATGGCGGCGGCTCGCCAGGTGGCGAGGGCCAGCACTCCTAGAGTGATCGCGATCACCCAGTACCGTTGCGCTTTGATCTCTCCAAGGATGTCGTCTTCGGGTATCGCGACACCGATTAGGAGCTTCTGATCCGGTGTCAGTTGATAGGGATGGACCTGGCCCCACCAGGGCTCGCCCTCACTCACCATGCGAACAGGCTTCTCCCACTGCTGCGAGCTGCCCAGTAGCCTCTCAGAGGCATCGTGGGCGGTCTTGGAATCGAGCTCCGCGGGGCGTTTGAGCAGGAGCTTTTCCACTTCGAGGATGTCGTTCGTGCCCCGTGGGTTTCTGGGCACGCCGATGAAGCGATTGTCCTCAGTGAGAACGAAAACGGATCCTTCGTCCAGCAACCTGATCGAGCTGGTAAACAGCGAGATCTCGATCAGATCGATGTCCATGCCGACGACGGTGATTCCACCAGTGAGGTCTCTGAGAGCCCCCGAAGCGGTAATTCCAGGTCGTCCGGTGCTGAAGAAGGAATACGGATCGGTCCACTGGACCCCGGGCTCGGAGCCCTGCTGCTCGGCCGCTTCCAGCTCCTGGACGGAACTAAGGTACCAGAGGCGGTTGCGAGGGTCGTACTCGACCCTCTCTTCTCGGCTGGTGGGCTCCCCGATACTCCTGCTCCACTCCTGAACAAGGGCTCTGTCTCCCCACTCTTCGCGGCGAATTTCCCGGGTCCACCAGCCAACCTCGGTAGATCGAAGAAGAAACTCACGGCCCCGATCGTCGGCGACAAACACCGCCGAGCCCCACGGGATCTCCTCCAGCATTGGAATCAACACTCGACGCATCTGGTCCGGGTTGTCGAGTTGTACGAAGCCGGATCGTGCCCAGGCTCTGAGGCCCGCGACCTGTCTGGTGACCGGCTCGAAGAAGCTGCGCAGCTTGACGTCGGTACGCCGACTCGCCTGTTGGATCAAAGAGCCGGAGACGTCCATCACAGCCTGTCGGGTCCTGATCGCCATCATGGTGAAGATGCCTGCACCCAGGAGCAGGACGATCGCTACCAGGTTGGTGAGAAGGCTGCGGCGGATCGTTGTGCTCTTGGGCAAAGGCTTCTCCTGCGAAGAAACTAGCTTCAGCTGCCCGACTCCGATGTCTGCTGGCCTCCCAGCATTGTGGCCAAGACGGAGATCCCTCGCTCGACGACTTCGGGAGGAGCCGCGGTGTAGCAGACTCGGATATGAGTGGGGTAGGGCCCGAAGCTGGGACCCGGCGCCACGAACAGTCCCCGGTCGACGCAGGCTTCCAGGAAGCCCATCAACCCCCTCTGTTCCAGGTGATCGGCCACGTCCAGGAACAGGAACGTGCTGCCCTGGGGTCGCCCAACTCCCAGCCTGTCAGCCGCCGCATTGCCCAGAGCTCGATATTGCTCTCGCGCTCGCGCCACCCAGGGATCACCGAGGCCCTGAATTGCCTTGAGTGCGGCCAGTTGAGATGCGGTGGGCGTCGAGTAGAAGGTGTGGGTGCTGACCTTGCGCAGCTGAGCCACTGCCTCCTCCGGGCCGACGACGTAGCCGCAGCGATTGCCGGCCATTCCATAGGCTTTGGAGAACGAGTGCACAGAGAAAGCACGCTCTGGGGCCATGGGACGAGTGTAGGCATGCACGCCTTCGTAGACGTAGTCCTCGTAGACCTCGTCCGCGATCAGCCAGAGGTCGTGCCGGGCGCACCACCGTGCGAGGGATTCGAGCCATTCCGGAGGGATGACCCGACCTGTTGGGTTGTTCGGTGTGCTGAGGTAGAGGGCCACGGTCTTGTCGGTCAGATACGGAGTGACGACCTCGACGGCGGAGTCCGCCGACTCTGCCCGATCGATGAATGGGACCGCCACCGGAAGGCCGTGGAACGACCGTACGATGCCAGCGATCAGTGGCCAATGAGGTGCCAGAATGAGAACCTCGTCTCGAGGCTCGACGAGGGCACCGACGACGGCTCCGAGTGCACCTGTGGCGCCGGCAGTAACCAGGACGTTGTCCCGCTGTGTGGGGACCCCGGTCCGTTCGGTGGTCCGTTCGACGATGGCATCGAGTAGCAGCGGCAGTCCCTGGGGCAGCGAGTATCGGTGCATGCCCGGATAGTCCTCGACTCGAAGGTCTTCCATTCGCAGACCTTCCGCCGGCTCCATCCAGGTATCTCCGATGTGCAACGGATAGATCTCGCCTTCGAAAGTGGACAGCTTGTGGGCCAGGGCCGTGTAGATGGAGCCTTCGATCTGGGCGACCGAAGGAGCTACGCGAGGAAATCGAGGCATGAGTCTGGAGAGCGGTCGGCGATCAGGTTCCGGGGCCAACGGCCCACCGGGCGGTAAAGCGAGCGACCCTGGCACCGGTCTGGTCCTCCAAGATGGCCTCCACCTCGTATTCCCTCTGTTCTGTGGTCTCGTCTGGGATCTCAGGTATCGGTGCCCGACCCTCTGCAACGATCTCCCCCCGAGCCTTCTTCACGAACTCGATGGTGAAGTGAACGGGTATCCCCCTGAGCTCCGGAGGCATCGCCGCCGTCATCGCCAGACCGCTGGCCAGTTCGCCCAGATTGGTCATGGCCACGGCGTGGATCGAGTTGAAGTGGTTTCTCACTCGGGGTCGATCGGCCATCCGCACCCTGGCGTACCCAGGGGTCAGCTCATCGACCCTGGCTCTGATGGTTCCAGAGTAGGGTACCTTCCTGCGCAGTGCGAAGCTGAACAGAGCCTTCCCGGCCGGCAGGCTGCGGGCACGGTGCCAGGAGGCGAGGAGACTGTTGGTGGGTGTGTCAGGCGCCGGCATTTGAGATCGAGTCCTTGCTTTCTCGACGGACTGACCTGCAATCTATCCTCTGGGCGTCCACTGGATCAACCGGTGCTCCCGAACCGTCATCCTGTGTTATAAGGCAGACGTCATGACAGGCGTGGGTCTCTACGAGCGGGTTTTGGAACAGGTTGGCAAGGGAGCCAGCCTGCCGCGTCCGAGGTCGCCCCGGGCCTCGGCCTCCGTAGTTCCCTGGCGAGAAACCGCTGCCGGCCTCGAGGTCTACTGGATCAAGCGGGCCGAGAGCCTCGCATTCATGGGAGGTTGGCACGCCTTTCCCGGTGGCGGGCTGTCCCGGGGGGACCAGGGCATCAAGTACAGCGGCCGGCCCCAGATGATCGACGACGCCCCACCGGACGGTGCTCTTCCGGTGGCGGTGCTCGATGGGGTTTCCGATCTGGGGCCGATCGACCCACCTGGGCTGCTGATCTGCGCCGTGCGAGAGCTCTTCGAGGAGACGGGACTGATGCTTGGTGCCTCAACCGTCGAGCCGATCGCCGAGGACGCTCTCACCCGTCAGCTGCGTACCCCTCGTCGCCAGCTGCTATCGAAGGAAGTGGACTTCGCCGGCGTGCTTTCGAGCGCCAATCTGTTGCCGACGGTCTCCGATCTCGTCTATGCCGGCCGCTGGCTGACACCTCCTTTGGGCCCCATGCGATTCGACAATCGGTTCTTCCTCTTGAATTGGCAGAAAGCACGTGCGGCTCAGCCCGAGATCATCGGGGGAGAGATCGAATCGGGAGAGTGGATCCGACCGGCGATCGCTCTCCAGAGGTGGCGGGATGGAGAGGTTCTGACCGCTCCGCCGATTCTCCATATCCTGGAGGTGTTGGATCAGGTGGGTCCGGCTACCGGCGTCGAGCGCCTGCAGAGGCCAGTGGAGTGCAATCTGGGTCCGTTTCGGCGCATCGAGTTCCGCCCTGGAGTGCTGTTGTTTCCGTTGCGCACTCCAACGCTTCCCCCGGCCTCCCATACCAACGCCTATCTTCTGGGTACTGAAGACTGCGTCTTGGTCGACCCGGGATCGCCGGTGGAGGAGGAAGTGGATCGCCTGAGGATGGGGCTCGAAGCAACCGAGCGACGACTCGATCGAAGGGTCACTGCCATCTGGTTGACCCATCACCACCCGGACCACGTTGGAGGAGTTGAGCCACTTCGTGATGCTCTTGGGGTTCCGGTACTAGCCCATCCTGCGACCGCGGCTCGACTGCGGGAGCGTGGTTTGAAGGTTGATGGTGAGTTGCAGGATGATGAACGGGTGGTCCTGCCGGGCGCGCCGCCAATGGAGATTCGCGTGCTCCATACTCCCGGGCATGCCCGCGGTCATCTTTGCTTCCTGCTGGAACAGGACGGCTCATTGGTGGCGGGTGACATAGTGGCCGGCCTGGGGACGATCGTCATCGACCCGCCCGAGGGCGACATGAGCGACTATCTGAGGTCGCTCGAACGACTACGCGATCTGGCACCGTCGACGATCTTTCCGGGCCATGGGCCCGCGATCAAGAACGCCGTGGCCAAGCTGGTCGAATCGATCGATCATCGGCTGTGGCGAGAGCAGCGAATCCTCGACGCCTGGGGATCGGGTTGCCAGAAGCCCGACGAGATCCTGGAAGTGGCCTATGATGAGATACCGGAGATCGTCCGACCTCTGGCCGAGCGCCAGGTTCTGGCGCATCTGGAGCGGCTGAGATCGGCCGGGTTTCTCGATCGGAGCGATAGTCGGGAGTGACGGAAGGACTCGAAAATGCCAGGTGAAGGTATCGACTACTCCGCGCTCATTCACGAAGCCCTGATTGGGGTGGTGCGTGAAGTCCTGTGCAAGGTCGCCGAAGACGGTCTTCCGGGCGACCACCACTTCTACTTGACCTTCAAGACGGATCACCCTGAGGTCGTCATGCCGCCCGGTCTGAAGATGCGTCACCCCGAGACCATGACGATCATCTTGCAGCATCAGTTCTGGAACCTGTCGGTCGAAGAGAGAGTCTTCGGGGTCACGCTGCGATTCGGCGGCTCGAAGCACCAGCTCACGATCCCTTTCGAGGCGCTCACGAGCTTCATCGATCCGGAGGCGGAGTTCGGGTTGCAGCTCGGGGATTCGAGCGCAGAGGAGGAAGATGAGGTCCTGGGCAGCGAAAGCGGTCAAGGCCATTCGCCCGGCGAGTCAGGTCCGACTACGGGGAAGACGGGCGAAGTGATTTCCATCGACGAGTTCCGCAAGAAGACCGAGTAGAGAAGCGGCTCGGATGGAGCAGATCGACTTGTCGCTCGTTCGCCTGGTGGTTTTCGACCTGGATGGGACTCTCTACGACCAGGGCTGCATCCGGCGACGAATGCTGTGGGAGCTGGGACTGCACTGCCTGATCCGTCCTCGAGGCCTGGCGCAAGCCCGGGTGATTGCCGAGTTCCGGAGGGCGAGAGAGCGCCTGGCGGATGAGGGCGCTGAGAGCATCGGTCGACTGCAGTACGAGCGACCGGCCGCCAGCCTCGGAATCCGACCCGAAGAAGTGGCCACGATTGTCGGTGACTGGATGGAGGAGCGCCCCCTCAGACACCTCCTTCGATGTCGTTTTGCCGCCGTCGACGAGTTTTTCGATCACTTGCGCGGCTCAGGCAAGCAGATCGCTGTCTTCTCCGACTATCCTGTCCGAGACAAGCTAGGGGCGTTGAATCTGACTGCGGACTTGATCGCTGGTGCCACCGAACCGGAGATCGATCGATTGAAACCCCACCCAGCTGGTCTCGAGTCCCTTATGGGTCGAGCCGGTGTCACGCCGGCTCAGTGTCTGATGATCGGCGACCGGGAGGATCGGGACGGTGCCTGTGCTCGCAATGCCGGAGTTCGGTACCTCATCAAAACGCGCTCGCCCCAGGCGTCGCATCACTTCCGTGGGTATGCAGAATTGCTCCCCGTGCCGGTTGGAGTAAAGTAGGGGTTTGTGTCGGCGGGGTAGCGCAGGAAAGCGGCCCCGTTGTAACGTCGAGCACACCGAGTCGCCGGGGTCGGCTGCTCCCGGCCCGGAACAGGCGATATTGAGGAGAGTTGGACAATGACAAGAATGACAGGTTCGAGGTTCCTAGGTTCGTTGGTGGTTCTCGTTCTACTGACAGCGGGGACCACTCCGCTGCTGGCTCAGGAAGCGCCGATCAAGATTGCGATCGTCGACTTGGAGACGGTTGTCGCCCAATCGAAGCAGGGTCAGGATCTTCAGGCTCGTATGGAAAGCTTCCAACAGCAGGTACAGCAAGAAATGACGACCCTGAACCAGCAGGCGAACGAGTTGCGACAGCGGCTCGCCGATGGCGCTAACTCGCTTTCCGAGACGCGGTTGGCCGAACTCAACAAGGAGTACGAGGATGCCACCATTGCCCTGCGCCGGTTCAGGGACGACAAGCAGCGCGAAGGTCAGAAGATGCAGGAGGAGAGCCTGAGAGAGATCGAAGGGCTGCTCGAGCCTGTCTTCGAACAGGTCAGGGCTGAGCTGGGGTTCGATCTCATTCTCAACAACGTTCCGGGGGTGGTTCTCATGGCGGGTGAGCGGGTCGACATCACCGCCATGATGGTCGAGCGATTCAACGCCGCAGCCGAGCCAGGCGGCGACTGAGGCTGAAGGATCTCCTTGCGCAGGCCTCCAGATGGGGGTGTGGTCTGTCCCCGCATTCCTTGTCGTAGCTCCGGGCTTCGCATTGCGGCCGACCCTCGAGTGGTCTCGGCGTGAAGGACCATGCCGCAGCTCAAACCGTTGGATTCCGAGAGCTCCTGACAGGCAACACGAACTACCGCCGCATCTGGCTCGGTGAAGTGGCATCGTGGTTTGGCGACTGGTTCAATGCCATCGCCCTGTACACCCTGGTTCGAGAGTTGACCGGCTCGCCCCTGGCACTGGGGCTGGTCTTCCTCACCAAGATGGTCCCTTTCGCCGTCGCCTCTCCTCTGGCGGGCCTGCTGGTCGATCGCTTCAACCGGCGGCGTCTGATGATCGCTGCCGATCTGCTTCGCGCCCTGGTTGTCCTGGGGTTCCTACTCGTCCACGAAGCTAGCGATCTCTATCTGATCTACGCTCTGACCGGTGTGCAGGTGATCCTGACGGCCGTCTTCATTCCGGCTCGAAGCGCCTCGATTCCCAACGTTACGACCGCCGGGGAGCTGCTTACGGCCAATGCTCTGTCGGCGGCCACCTGGTCGACCTTGCTGGCGGTTGGGGCAGCCCTGGGTGGCGTGGCCACCGAGTGGTTCGGGGTCCGGGTCGTGTTCGTCCTGGACTCTCTGAGCTACCTGGTCTCGGCGGCCTTTCTTTGGCGCACCTCGATTCCACAACAGACAGATCCGGAAGCTTCCGTCGGTTCGGTGAAGACTGTCCTCGGTGGCATCGCCAAAGGATGGCGATACCTCTGGCAGCACCGGGAGGTTGGGCGCATGGCGCTGGCCAAGTCGACCTGGTCGCTCGGTGGTGGAGCGCTGGTCTACATGCTGGCTCTGTTGGGTGAGGACTTGATGCCGGGCTCGCCAGCGCTGGGCATCGGACTGCTGTACGGTCTCAGGGGACTCGGTACCGGAGTCGGGCCCATTGCGGTGCGCTCCTGGCTACCTGACGAGAGACGCTGGCCACTCATGATGGGCGTCGGGATCGTGATATCCGGTCTCTGCTATGTCGGGGTCAGCGTCGTTCCGTGGCTCGTGGGCATCGGGTTGTTGGTGGTTCTGGCGCACGCGCCGAGCGGTGCCAACTGGGTGGCTTCGACCGTGTTGCTGCAGAAGCGGACTGCAGACAGCTTCCGGGGGCGGGTCTTCTCGGCGGAATGGTTGGCGGTTACCCTGGCCGACAGCATCTCCATCCTCACTGCCAGTCTGCTGCTCGAATCGGGGTCCGTTTCCTTGAGCACGGGAGTGCTGGTGTTTGCGGTCGTGCAAATTCTCTGCGGGACCCTGTGGGCCGTGCTGGTGGTTCCAGCCGAACGCCGAGCGGAGCCAGCGGACTCCTAGTCTGCCCTGAGCAGAGCCAAGGCCTGGTCGAGGAAGGCCAGTTGCAGCCGCATCTGATCGCGGATCGGCATGGCGTGGATGCCGGCCCCCGCAACGGTCCGTCTAGCGACTTCAGGCGGCTTCCCAGAGACAAGATCCTGCAGCCAGGCCAGGAGGCGCTTGCGGCCTTCGGTTCCCTTTTCGAATCGAGGCACGTCACGGCCCCCTGAGGTAGCTGGCACCAGGAAGAGAGGCATCTCGGAGACCAGGGTCAAGGGGTCGCCACCCAGGCGCCGCACATACTCCATGGAGCTCGGTCGAAACAGGGCGGCGGTCTCGGCGTCTCCGCGAGCCTCGAAATGGGCGATCATGGCTCGGGAGTCCGGGCGAGTCGAGAAGCCCTCGTCGATACGGCAAAATCCCTTTTCACCCTGGCGATCCAGGTCCATGGGTTGGTAGCCCATCGACCTTACACGATCCCGAAGTGCATCTCTCATCGCGGCCGTGCGGTCGGCCCAGGATGGTTCGAGGAGGAACCAGGGCCCCGGAGCGAGGCCCATGCCGTGGAAGCTGGCGTGCAGGTGCAATGGACCTTCAGCCTGCAGGAAACGGGCCACTGCCAGATTCTCCGGCCTGGCGTCGACATCGTTCTGGTGTCGCGGGAAACCGAACTCGATGTCCTCGCCGGGGAGCTCGCGGACAACGTCCTTGACGTAGGCCACCAGGTCGTAGGCTTCATCCGGCGCGCCATGGTGGTCAGTCGTCGGCTGGGTGAGATCGCTCCAGGCGGCGTTGACAGCGGCCCCGTCAGGGTTGACATGGGGAACGATGTGCCAGCGCCTTTCGCTGAGAAGGGAGTCCTCCATCGGCAGCCTGCCGAGATAAGCCACCAGTTTCTCCAGCATCGCCGGTCCGACCGGCTCGTCGGCGTGGCAGCCTGCGATCAGGCTGATACGAATCGGACCGTTACCGAGGATGAAGGCGTGGATCGAGCGCCCCTGTCGCGAGTGGCCAATCATCCGGCCCTGAACGGGTTCGTGTACCGGATCCGTGATCAGGATGGCCTCGATGTCTAGAAGCTGGTGCATGGAGTCCGAAGAGTCTGGAGTTGGGCTCGCCAAGTCTACCCTGGGCGGTGCTGGGGTCCTTGATAGACTTGCGCTGTCTCAAAGTGAGCCCTGCAGAGTTCCTGAGGAGAGGAGGGATCATGTCGGAAGACCCTTATAGTCAGCTTGTCTCCCTCGAGTTGGATCGTCCCATCTGGGAACGATTCTTTTGCGTATCACCGTTGGTGGTGATTGGCTCCCAAGAGGAGGACGGCAGTGTCGATCTGGCCCCGAAACACATGGCGACTCCTCTCGGATGGGGAAATTACTTCGGCTTCGTCTGCACCCCCACCCATTCGACGTATCGCAACATCAGACGCGAAGAGTGCTTTACGGTCAGCTATCTGCGGCCGGATCAGGTAGTGCTGGCCAGCCTGGCTGCCGCGCCGCGCTGTGAAGATGGCAGCAAGTCGATGCTGCAGGCCGTGCCCACCATTCCATCGCGCTTCACAGATGGAGTCTTCGTGCGGGATGCCTATCTGCTTCTCGAGTGCGAGCTGGACAGGGTCGTCGACGGCTTCGGACCCAATAGTCTCGTCGCCGGCAAGGTGATAGCGGCGTATGCCCACCGGGAAGCCCTGCGGGGTGACGATCGGGACGATCAGGACGTTCTGGACGCATGCCCGCTCTTCGCTTATCTCCACCCCAATCGGTTCGCGGAGGTTGCCACGAGCCAGTCCTTTCCGTTACCCGCTGGATTCCGGCGCTGAAGTCTGCTGATGCCATCGGCTCGGGCTCGAGGACTCCTGGACTATCTCCGCTCCTGCCGAGCCGAGATGTACGAGGCTCTCGAACGCCTCGTCGCCGCAGAATCACCGTCGCAAGATCCGGCCTCTCAAGCCGACGTGCAGGCGACATTGACTCAAGAGCTGGAAGCGAGCGGCTTCAGGGTGCGACGGCTGCCTGGGCACGAGACCGGCGGTCACCTTCTGGCGGTCCCCAGGGAGCGCAGCCGACACCAGTGCGTTCAGGCACTCATTGGTCACTGCGACACCGTCTGGCCCCGAGGCACACTCGGCAAGATGCCCATCACCATTCGTGCGGGCCGCATGACAGGGCCCGGAATCTACGACATGAAGGGTGGTCTGGTGCTGATGATCTTCGCCCTGCGAGCGATCGCGGAGCAGGGCCTGGAACCGGAGGTCCTGCCGGTTGTTTTCATCAATTCGGACGAGGAGTTGGGCAGCGGTGAATCGCGGCGGACTGTCGAACGCCTATCGAAGATCGCTGATCGGATCTTGGTGTTGGAGCCGGCGATGGGGGAGACTGGTGCACTGAAAACCGCCCGCAAAGGAGTCGGTCAGTTCAGGATTCGTGTGAGTGGCAAGGCAGCGCATGCCGGCCTCGAGCCGAGCCAGGGGGTGAGCGCGATCCTCGAGCTCTCCCATGTTGTCCAGAAGCTCTTCGCCCTTAACGATCCAACGAATGGAATCACGGTGAATGTCGGCACGATCGACGGTGGTTTGCGACCCAACGTAGTGGCTCCCGAGAGCACGGCGGACATCGATGTGCGGGTGCTGACCACCCAGCAGGCGCGCAAGGTGGAGGCGGCGATTCGGAGCCTCGAACCGGAGACGCCGGGAGCTGTTTTGCGGGTGGAGGGTCACGTGGATATTCCACCCCTGGAGCGCACGCCTCGCAATCGGCTGCTTTGGCGACGGGCCCAGGCAGTCGCCAGGGAGTTGGAATTGGAGCTCGAGGAGTGTCTGGCAGGGGGTGGCTCCGACGGCAACGTGGCGAGCCTCTTCGCGCCGACGTTGGACGGATTGGGTCCCGTGGGTGCGGGCGCCCATGCTGTTCACGAGTTCATTGAGCTGGATAGCATGGTAGAGAGAGGAGCGCTCCTGGCGCTGCTGCTCTTGGAGCCTCCACTGAACTGGCGGGCCGAGCTCGGCAGCCAGGTCGCGGAGAGCTGACCTGTTCTCGGATGCCCGGTATGTACCAGTCGAGCGTCGCCTCGACCCCTCCTCAGGCGGCGTCAAGTCCGACCTCTTGCCTGAGGTACTATTGCTCCGGAGTCATGACAATCGCTCGCCGCGGTGAACCTTGTCGAACCGGAACCGAGTGCCCGCGATGAACTGGGAGATGGCGAGACTCGAGAACAGGGCTGGGGAGATTCAACTGTGAACTGGGTCAGCATTCTGGGACTCTTGACGTTGCTCGGCATCGCCTGGGCCATGTCCTACTACCGGCGAGACGTGAAGCTGCGGCCGATTCTCTGGGGTCTGGGATTGCAGTTCGTTCTGGCTCTCATCATCCTTCGCGAGGACGTCTGGAGCTTCGTCGGAATGGGCCTGCTCGGTCTGCTCGTGATCCTCTATCTCCTGGATGACAAGCAAGAGGAAGGCGGGCTCCAATGGCGTAGAGCCGTGGTGGTCATCGCTGCAAGCCTAGCTGTCGCAGCCCTGGTTTTGCAGCTTCCCGCCCAGTTTCTCTTGATCGGTCTGGGGGCTTTGCTGGCGGCCTTGCTGCTCAATCGCCGCTTCGGTCTGGCCCCGGGCGCGCAGAGGTTCATGGGTGCCCTTCTCGTGATTCTGCTCGTTGGCTGGATGGTCGCTTCCAACCTACACGGTCAACGGGCCTTTCAGTACTTCAGCACCGGGGCAGCGAACTTCTTGAACCTGTCGGACTACGGTGCCAGGTTCTTGTTCGGCAACCTGGCCGACTCCCAGTACTTCTTCCCGGGCCAAGAAGGGGGATGGCCCGGCTTCGGCATGCAGTTCGCTTTCAAGGTTCTGCCGACAATCATCTTCTTCGGTGGCTTCATGGGGGTCCTCTATTACCTGGGGGTCATGCAGAAGGTCATCGAGGCGCTCAGCCGTTTCATGCGATGGACCATCGGCACCAGCGGTGCCGAGACCCTTTCCTGTACCGCCAACGTCTTCGTCGGACAGACCGAAGCTCCTCTGCTGATCAAGCCTTTCTTGGCCGATATGACGCAGTCCGAGCTGCTCACAATCATGGTGGGAGGGTTCGCCACGATTGCCGGAGGTGTACTGGCTGGCTACATTGCCATGGGAGTGCCGGCCGGCCATCTGGTAGCGGCAAGTGTCATGTCGGCGCCGGCGGCCTTGGTGATCGGCAAGATCATCTTTCCAGAGAAGGAGCACTCGCAGACCGCCGGCGACGCCAAGCTGCCGGAGATCGAGAGCGGTGGCAATGTCATCGAAGCTGCATCCAACGGCATCGTGGATGGCCTCAAGCTGGCGGTCAATGTCGGCGCCATGCTGATCGGGTTCATCGCCCTGATCGCTGTCGTCGATGTGTTGATGGGTCTCGTCGATCGGCTGATCGATGGACGCCTCCTCGGTGGGAGCTACGTAGCGTATGCCGCCAGCGGTATGTCCCCGGCAGTCGGCGAGTATCAGGGGATCTTCCCCGGCTCGCTGCAGACCCTGTTCGGCACGCTATTGAGACCACTGGCATTCCTTATGGGAGTGCCATGGGCCGATGCCTCGAGAGTGGGCAATCTGCTTGGCGTCAAGCTGTCCCTCAACGAGTTCGTGGCCTTTGGCACCCTCGGCAGCTACATTCAGGGCGGTCTTCTGAGCGAGAGAGCCATCGTCATTTCGACCTACGCATTGTGCGGCTTCGCCAACTTCTCCTCCATCGGGATCCAGATCGGTGGTATCAGTGCCTTGGCACCTGAAAGAAAGGGAGACCTCGCCAGGGTCGGGCTGAAAGCCATGTTCGGCGGAGCTCTGGCTTCCTGGCTGACCGCTACCATCGTTGGCATACTCCACTGATGGATTGGAGGAGACACCCATTGCGGTTCAGTCGATTGGAGCGGCTCTGATCGAAAGCGGCGAGCCGTCGATCATGGCGACCCCATCATCCTACGAGAGGATCTACGCCCAGGTGGCTCGCGTCCCCTCGGGCAAGGTCGCCACCTATGGCCAGATCGCCGACCTGGCGGAGCTACCTGGGCAGGCGCGCCAGGTGGGCTATGCGCTGCATGCGTTGCCGGCCGGCTCCGAGCTGCCTTGGCACCGGGTGATCAATGCCAGAGGTGAGATCAGCCGACGGGTGGAGATCGGCTGGGAGGGCTTTCAGCGACAGCTGCTGGAAGAAGAGGGTGTGGTCTTCGACTCCGCTGGACGGGTCGACCTGAGGCGATATCGTTGGCAGCCGTCCCTGACCGCCATGCTGGGCACCGAAAGATGAAGGGCTACCTTCTGCTCTTCGGCTCGGGGCTGATAGCCGGCGTAGTCAATGTCATTGCTGGAGGAGGCTCCTTCCTGACCCTGCCGATACTCATGTTCCTCGGCTTGCCGGCTGGCGTGGCCAACGGCACCAATCGAGTTGGCATCCTCCTGCAGAACGTCGCAGCCGTTTGGAGTTTCGAGCGTCACCGTGTGCTGGACTGGAGCTCCTTGTGGTGGGCGGCTGCGCCGGCGACCTTGGGAGCGGTCTTCGGCACCTGGGGTGCTCTGGTCATCAGCGATCAAGCGTTCAAGCGGGTTCTGGCCTTGTTGATGCTGACGCTGTCGGTGTGGACTCTGTGGGCTCCTCACCATAGAAAGGAAGGCAGCCGTGCGGAGCTTGCCGATCGAGCCGGACGACGCTACCTCCTGACCGGCCTGGCTTTCTTCGCGGTGGGGATCTATGGTGGGTTCGTTCAGGCCGGAGTCGGGTTCTTCGTCCTCGCCGTGACCTCGGCCGTGGGTCTGAATCTGGTGCGGGGCAACGCCGTAAAGGTGCTGACGGTACTCTGTTTTACTGCCCTGTCCCTGGCCTTGTTTGTCTGGCAGGGCAAAGTCGACTGGCTCATGGGCTTGACGTTGGCGGCGGGAACCATCATCGGGGGGCTGGTCGGAGCACGTCTCACCGTCCTCAAGGGACATCGATGGGTGCGGGGGGTCGTCACCGTGACGATCATCGTCTTCGCGCTGAAGCTCTGGATTGGAAGCTAGAGAACCTCTAGGGCTTGAATTCGATCCGCAGATCGACCCACATCTTGACCGGGATATCATCCACCATGGCGGGTCGCCAAGTGGTCTTTTCCGCTGCTGCAGAGGCCGCCCTGTCGAAGCCCATGCCTGCCTTCGGCCCGGTTTGCTGAATCTCGGCCACACCCCCGTGCTCGTCGATCAAAAGGCGCAGTTCCACGACAGCGGTGCGACCGAGGCGTCGAGCGGTGTCGGGGTAGCGAGGCTGGGGTCGCCTGACGACCGTTGGCGCCTGGACTCCCGGTCCTGGCTCTACGAGATCACCCATTGCCACCTTGGGTTGTTCGGGGAGAAGCTCGGCGGCCGATGCAGCAAGTTGGGAGTCCGGCAGGTCGGGAACGGTGTATCTCAGGTTGGACTCCTCGGCATCGCCATCGAGCAGGCCGGAATCAGCTGCGCCGTCGGCGGGGACGACCTCTTCCGTTTCCAGCTCGGGCTCTGCCAGGGGTGCGACAACCGTGGTCCGACCGATGAGCGCTGGTGGAGCGTCAGATTCGGCATCGATCTGGTCGCTAGCCAGTTGGATTTCGGGAAGGTTCTTGTTCTCTTCGGCTTCACGCTGCGCGTCGCGAAGCTGATTGCGCAGAGTCTCCAATTCCCGTTCGTACTCAACCTTGAGCTGAGTCGTTTCGCGTTCCTTGTTGTCAGCATCGGTTGGTGGTGGCGCGATGTCCGCTGTTGCCAGCGGCTCTGCGTCTGCCTCGGCTGTTGGCAGGATACCCAATTCCTCGAGGGTCGGGGCCGGTTCGAATTCGGTGAAGCGTGCGGCGCTGTCCGGCGGCAGCTGGGTCCGTGCCTCGCTCGGCTCCGCCGGCCAGAAGAAGTAGGCCATGACTGCGATCAGAATCACGACAACCCCGGCAGCCGCGGCAGCCAGCAACTTGACCCGATTCTCCTTCTTGGCTGTCGTGGTCTCGTAGAAACCTCTCACTTTCGGCTCGATGATGCCCTCGAAGTCCTCCTCGATGGCACTGGAGCGCTCTCGGGAAGCGCTCATGTCATCGACGACCTTGGGGATTTCGACAGAGGAGATGCTCAGGGGATCCAGAATGTCGGAGGCCAGCGTTTGTTCGATCTCACGGGCATCTTCGGAAGCGCGATCCTCCATTCCTCCGGCCGCAGAGTGGTTGGCCTCGTCGATTCGCCGCATGCCCTCGAGAACCACGTTGGTCACGTCGAGGGACATGGGTACCATGGGAAACTCTGGCAGGTCGTCCGGCACGAATCGGAACTCGCCTTCGGGCCAGCAGAAAAGCTCGTAAATAGTCTCCCGAGTCTTCTGCTGAAGAACCTGGTTCAGCTCCTTTTCCGTAATGGAGCCCAGGGTCACCAGCACCTTGCCAAGGAGAATCTGGGTTGCTTGTTGCAGCTTGAGAGCACGATCCAGTGTCGGCTCATCGATGAGGCCCTCGGCGATAAGGAAGCGCCCCAGGTGTTCCTGCGAGTCACTCGATTCGGACGAGACGATGGTTCCGCGGTCGAAGTAGATGCGCTTTTCTGTGTCTTCGTTCTCGATGATGAGAACGCCGGTCTTGGTGCCCTGGGCCAGCCACTGGAGGAGTTCCGATAGCTCGAGGGTAAGGAGATTGCCGGTGATACTCATGTCTTGCCCTGCTGGCTCACGAAGTCGGTAGCCCTGACGACCGACTCTGCACCCTCCGCTTTTGAGCCCACAGCTATTGTAAGTCCAGGAGGGGTGGGTTGCGATGTGGCGTGTCTCACACAGGCGGCGGGGCTTGATGGCCCCGGGAGCCGGTTCTTGCCGCTGGGCCCGCCATCAGAGAGTATAGAATCGGCAGTCTAATCCCATGAATGAAAAAGGCGAAAAGAGGCGATATCCCCGCTTCCCCACCGAAAAGGTGGAGGGTAGCTTCTCCTATTCGGTCAGGGCCAGCGTCGACAACTTGAGTCTGGGCGGCTTTGCCGTCCGCACCAGCGCTCAGCTCCAGGTGGGCAGGAAGTACAACTTCCGCCTCGGTGACGGACCTGACGTGGTCAACCTCGAGGGGAAGGTGAAGTGGTGCCGTCTGGCCGGAACGCAGAAGCTGGATACCGGAGACGTGGTGCCGGTCTATTCCGCCGGGATCGCTTTCGGGGACATCCTGACGAACACGGCGGAACAGCTGTATCAGTTTATGGAGAAGAACGTCATCCTCGATCTCAAGCAGAGGATCTTCGGTCGACTCAAGGTAGACACCGCGCGCGAGGTCGATCTCAAGACCGAATCCAAGTTCCTGGTCAAGCAGCTCAGCGCCTCCGGCATGCTGATCATCACCGAGCTACCCCCGAAGCCGGAGTCCATCGTCAAGCTGGAATTGCAGCTCAATGAGCATGTCTTCGAGTGCATGGGCAGGGTGGTCTACGCGGCGGAGTTCGATCTCGAGGAGGGAGAGTTGCACTACCGCGTGGGCGTCGAGTTTGTGCAACCGAGCAAGGAACAGTTCCAAATCCTGGAGACTTTCATTCGCAACGAGCTGGAGCGGGAGGGCTGAAAGCACCCCCGGGCGGTGCTGTCTAGAGCCTGAACGAGGCGGGCCGAGTGCCTGAAGTGCAAGGAGACGACCATGAAGATCCTCAAGAGCTATGTTGACGGTCGATGGCATGAGCCGGCCACCGGCCTCGTGCCGCTGATCGACCCTTCAACCGAAGAGGTCATCGCCCAGACCTCGAGTGAGGGGGTCGATTTCTCCGCCGTCCTGCAGTGCGCCAGACAACGGGGAGGCCCCGCGCTCAGAGAGATGAGCCTCGCGGAACGAGGTACTCTGCTCAAGGCGATGTCGAAGGCCATGCGCGAGAGCAGAGACGAGTTGCTGGACCTGTCGAGGTTGAACAACGGCACCACACTAGCCGATGGCTCTTTCGATATCGATGGCGGTGGGGCCACGTTGGCCTACTATGCCGGTCTGGCTCGGGGACTCGAAGGCGGTGCGCTGATGGCCGATGGGGAAGAGGTGCCCCTGAGTCGAGATGGCGGCTTCTGGGGCCGACATCTCTGGGTACCGAGGCACGGAGTCGCGGTTCATATCAACGCTTTCAACTTCCCCGTCTGGGGCTTTGCGGAGAAGGCTGCAGCGGCTCTTCTGGCAGGCATGCCGGTAATCACGAAGCCAGGTACCTCGACGGCCCTCGTTGCCCAGCGATGCGTCGAAATTATCGTCGACGCCGGTATCCTGCCCGACGGTGCTCTGCAGCTCATCTGTGGCTCGACCGGGGATCTGATGGGTCAATTGGGCCCCCAGGATGTGGTCGCGTTCACCGGCTCGGCGGCGACGGCTACGAAGCTACGCCAGGGCGAGCAGTTGATCGCCGCTAACTGTCGTTTCAACGTCGAGGCGGACAGCCTCAACGCCGCCGTGCTGGCGCCGGATGTAGAGTCGGGCAGCCCGGTCTTCGAGATGTTTCTCGAGGACATCGTGCGCGAAGTGACCCAGAAGGCCGGTCAGAAATGCACGGCCGTGCGTCGCATACTGAGTCCCCAGTCGAGGTCCGCCGATGTTCGGGAGGCTCTCGTGGCGAGACTCGAAGCAGTCGTGACAGGAAACCCCGCCGATGAAGCTGTTGGCATGGGTCCGCTGGCATCGGCGCAGCAGCTCGTGGACGCCCTGGAGGGTATTGGCGAACTACAGCGCGACGGGCGGTTGATCCTGGGGAGTGGCAAGCGGGCCGACGGTGTGGGCAGTCCTGCCGGCAGGGGCTACTTCGTTCAGCCTACGCTGCTCGAGGCTGCCGACGCCAACGGTGCGACGACGGTTCACCAGCGAGAGGTCTTCGCACCCGTTGCGACGCTTCTACACTATGACGGGGGCGCCACCGCAGCGGCAAGAACGATGTCTTTGGCCGGAGGAACGCTCGTCACCTCCCTCTACAGCGATGATGAAGGTTGGCTTGGCGAGTTCCTCGATGCAGGAGCCAGTAGCACTGGGCGAATCTACATCGGTTCCGAGGCGACGATCGGTGAGGGTCCAGGCTCTGGTGCCGCGATGCCCCAGACCCTGCATGGCGGACCAGGTCGGGCAGGGGGAGGTGAGGAGTTGGGCGGTTTGGTTGGAGTTCAACTCTACATGCAGCGCGTGGCCCTTCAAGGAGGGCAGGGATTGCTCCGCCGTCTGACAGACGGCTCACCTCGGGGAGACTAGCTGGTAGCTCTTCTAGGGGCTTAGGGGCTTAGGGGCTTAGGGGCTTAGGGGCTTTAGGGGGTTTCGGCACGCTCCTGGAACTCTCCTGCAGCTCTCTCAGACGGCAGGCAAAGGCGCGAAAGGGCTCGTCCGGGTCGTAGAACTGCCGGAAGGCTCCGAGTTCCTCCTCCAGGGGCGTCACGCCCTTGGCCCTCGCCCATTCGATGAAGGGCACCAAAAAGGGAGCGGCCTTCTCCAGTTCCAGCATGAGAAGCCGGGCCGTCGCCCCTCCATGGCTCAAGAACCCGGAAGTCTCATAGTCTCTGATGGTCTGGTCGATGTCGTACTCGACTCGACGGAACTCGACCTTCGCCTTTTCACCGTCCAACTGGAACAACGCGTACTGAGCCCTGCGATCTCTGTTGAACGGCAGTCCGACCGCGCCAACGTTGACCACCATGCCGGTCGGCAGTCGGCACTCGAGGGGTCGATGGGTATGGCCGCAAACCAGGACAGGTTCGGGGACCTCGGAAAAGTGAGCCTCCACCTGCTGGCGGGAGGTCCAGGGGCCGATGCCCTCGCTGTTGGACCTGGGAGTTCCATGCACAAGCCGCAGCTCTGGAGCCAGGTGACTCGACAGGGTCAGGGGCAGACCCTCGATAGTGCGGGCTGCCGCTTCGTCGAGCTCGTCCGCCATCCAGCGCGCGGCAGACCATTCGGGAGCGGTCAACCAGTGACTCTTCACTCGTTGCTGTCGGAAGGCGAGTAGATAGTCCTCGTGATTGCCACGCACGCTGCGCCAACCCATCTCGGTAATGCGGCGCACGACCTGCTTGCCGCAGGGACCGCGGCCGACAAGATCGCCGCCGACCAGCACCCCGTCCGGCTGCTGAGAAGTGACATCCTCGATGACGGCTTCGAGAGCCGGGACATTGCCGTGAACGTCGGCGAGCACTGCGATGCGGATCATTCTTCTGAGGGCTTGGTCAGCTCGGCCTTCAGGAGCTGGCGATCGACGATTGCCAAGACCAGCTCGGCCTTGCAGACGCGCCGGTCGCCGACGAAAGCCTCACCCTCCATTCGGGCTGCGCGCTGACGTAGCTTGGTCAGCTTGACGAAGTACTCGAGGGTGTCTCCCGGCACGGCTGGAGACAGAAACCTGGCGCTCTCGATCTGGAACGCCAGGAGATCCTTGTCGGCATGTTGCTCGAGGTTGTAGCGCACCATGACCGTGCCCGCCTGCGCTAGCCCCTCGCCGATGAGGACGCCTGGCATCAGGGGAAGGCCGACGAAGTGGGCCTCGATGAACGGCGCCGCTTCCGGAATCCGATAGATCGCTTCGATCTTTGCCGGTTCGAGTCGGGTCACTTCGTCGACGAACAGGAAAGCCTCGCCATAGGGAAGGATCTGACGCAGTGCCTGGCGGTCGAGGCCGCCCTCGGGATTGCGCAGGCGGTCGATAGCGACGGATGAATCAATCATCGAAGCGTCGGATCACCATCGAAGCATTGGTTCCACCAAAACCGAAGTTGTTCGACAGGATCGTGGTGAGCTCCTGATACCGGGTCTCTGTCACCACTGGCAGTCCCTCGACGACCGGATCGGGCGTCTCGACATTGATGGATGGAGCAATAAAGCCCTGTTCCATCATGCCGATGCAGAAGATCAACTCGAGGGCTCCGGCAGCCCCAATCCCGTGCCCGGTCATGGACTTGGTGGAGGAGAACGGCGGTATCCGATCGTCGAAGGTCGACTTGATTCCTTTCACCTCGGCGACGTCGCCGTGGATGGTGGAGGTGCCATGCGTATTCACATAGTCGATCCGCTCGGGTACGATTCCGGCATCTTTGATTGCCATTCGCATGCAGGCGCCAGCCTGAGCTCCCTCAGGCTCCGGCAGCACGAGATCGAAGCCATCCGAATTCGCCGCGTAGCCAATGACCTCGGCTCGAACTCGGGCACCTCGCGCCAATGCCTGCTCCAAATCCTCCAAGACTACGATGCCTCCGCCCCCGCTGATCACGAAGCCATCTCTATGGGCGTCGAAGGGTCGAGAGGCCCTGGTGGGTGTGTCGTTGTAGCGCGTCGACAAGGCCAGCCGAAGTCCCTGGAAAGCGGCTGCTACCAACTCGGCTGCGTCCTCACCGCCCCCGGTGATGGCGCGGTCCAGGACACCCGCCCGGATCAGCTCATAGGCATGACCGATGTTGTGAGCCGAAGTGGCGCAGGCGGAGCTCAGGGAATAGCTCCTACCCTTGATCTTGAAGAGATTGGCCACCGCCGCACTCGAAGAGCTGGCCATGCAGCGCAAGACTGTGTAGGGATCAGAGCGGCGAATGCGGCCAGAGTAGTAGAGATCGGCCGCCTTCTTTACAGAATCGACACTCCCCACCCCGGAGCCGACGATGCATCCGGTGCCGTCGCTGTGCAGCATCAGTTCATCCCAGCCTGCCTCGGCAACGGCATCGCGAGCCGCCAGCGAACAATAGAGGGCAGAATCGGACATGGCCGGAGTGAGCTTCTTCGACAGCTTGGCCAATTCCTTCTTTTCGTCGAGGTTGTCGATCATGCCTGCCACCAGGCTCTTGAGACCCTTGCCCTCCCATTCCGGAACAGCCCGGACACCACTCCTACCCTCGCTCAGTGCCTTCAGCACCTCTTCGTAGTCGTGGCCCAGGCAGGAGACCAACCCGACTCCGGTTATGGCAACTCGTCGGCGCATTGGCTTACGTGAGCTGCTCCTGCTTCTGAATCACCATGGCCAGCACGTCTCCTACAGTGTCCAAAGACTCGATCTCCTCGTCCTCAATCGTGACTCCGAACTCGTCCTCGAGGTCCATCACCAGGGTGACGGCCTGCAGCGAGCTCAGGTCCAGATCCTTGCGGAGAGTGGTTTGATCGGTGACCTTGGAAGCATCGATCTGTTCGTCAGAGGCCGCAATCAAGTGTTGGACTATCTTGTCTCTGGTCGAGTCTGTATCGCTCATCCTTGCTCTCCTGTGGGGTCTACTCTTCGGTCGGAATCATAGCTCATCAGAATGGATCCGACGCGGACCGGAGTCTGAGAGCAACGTCGAGATTCAGCAGCGCCAGATACACCCAGGTGCAATAATGGGAAGTTGCCGCTATCTTGGTGCGGAAGTCAGCGCCGTATGGGACGAGGAGATCGAACATGGTGACCTTGACCGAGGATCCAGGGATCGCGGGGATGGAGACAGAGCCGTCCCTGCTACCACAGGAGGAGATGGGTTCCATCAGCAGGGAGGGACTCCGCCAACTGACGGAACTGGTACCACTCGCCGGGAATGAGGGGCCGCCGCTGCAGGTCATCTCTCCGGGGACGGGGGCCATGTTGGCCGAGTATCCTCACGGCACGCCCGCCACGGTCAGCAAGGCGGTGAGAAGAGCACGTCGAGCGCAGTCGGAATGGGCCGAAACCAACCTGGTGGAGCGTGAGGCCGTCTTGATGCGCTACCACGACCTGATTCTGGCTCACCGCGAAGAGATCCTCGACCTGATTCAGTTGGAGACCGGCAAGGCGCGCAAGAGCGCCTTCGAGGAGGTGGCCGACGTCGCCTTGGTGTCTCGGTATTACGGACTGAATGCCGAGCGACATCTGGGCCCTCACCAGCGCAAGGGGGCTCTGCCGGGCTTGACCTCGACGTGGGAGCACCATCGTCCGAAGGGGGTCGTGGGCTTTATCTCACCCTGGAACTACCCCTTGAGCATGGCAATCACCGACGCCCTTCCGGCCCTCGTGGCGGGCAACGGTGCAGTCTTGAAGCCGGATCAACAAACACCGTTCACAGCCCTCTGGGCTCTGCAACTTCTTCACCGAGCGGGCCTACCCTACGATCTGTTCCAGATTGTCACGGGGAAGGGCTCGGAGCTGGGCACGCCACTGATCGATCAGGTCGACTACGTCGCTTTCACGGGAAGCACGAAGACGGGTCGCATCGTCGCCCGACAGGCTGCCGAGCGTCTCATCGGCTGCTCCCTCGAGCTGGGTGGCAAGAATCCGATGATCGTGCTGGCCGATGCCGATCTGGAGAGCGCGGTGGAAGGGGCCATTCGTGGCTGCTTCGCCAACGCCGGCCAGCTCTGCATCTCTATTGAACGCCTCTACATTGCTGAGTCCGTTTTCGAGCGATTCACCCAGCGTCTGGCGGCCAGGGTTTCCCGTATGACGCTTGGTTCGCAGCTCGACTTCGAAGCGGATATGGGCTCACTCGTGTCGCCGGCGCAGCTGGACAAGGTAGAGGCCCATGTGCTGGATGCAGTCACCAAGGGTGCCAAGGTCCTCGCCGGTGGTCGGGCCCGTCCCGACATCGGTCCGTACTTCTTCGAGCCGACAGTACTCCAGGGTGTTACCGAAGAGATGGAGATCTGCAGCGAAGAGACATTCGGTCCGGTGGTCTCAGTCAGCCCCTTCGACAGCGTCGAAGAGGCCATCGAGCGGGCCAACGATAGTCGGTATGGGCTGAACGCTGCCGTTTGGACGAGCGACGCAGAAGTTGGCCGAGAAGTGGCAGCCCGAATCGAAGCTGGCACGGTGAATGTCAACGAGGCCTATGCTGCGACATGGGGTTCGATCGACGCTCCGATGGGTGGCTTCAAAGAGTCAGGATTGGGTCGCCGGCACGGTGCCGAAGGACTTCTCAAGTACACAGAGGCCCAGACCATCTCGGTTCAGAGGGGAATGCCCATCGCTTCCCCGGCTGGCGTTGGCGAAAAGGACTTCAGCGAGTTGATGACTGGTGCCTTGCGCCTGCTGCGGTGGATACCGGGTCTGCGCTGAGGTCTCCAGGGAGGGTGCAATGTCGAAGATCTTCTTGACGGGTTTCCCGGGGTTTCTCGGCTCTGAACTGCTGCCCAGAATCCTCTCTCCGGACAACGACAAGGTCGCCATCTGCTTGGTGCAGGAGAAGTTTCTCGCCGACGCCGAGCGGCGGGTCGGGGCTCTGGAATCGGAGTACCCTCACCTCGAGAACCGGCTCGAGTTGTTGGTCGGCGACATCACGCAACCGAATCTGGCCCTCGGCAAGCCGAAGAAGCTCCAGAAGTCCATCATCGAGATCTTCCACCTGGCGGCGGTCTACGATTTGAGCGTCGAGCGCAGCCTAGGTATGAGAGTCAATGTGGACGGCACGCGGAACATGTTGGACTTTGCCGCGGATTGCGGCGGACTCGAGCGATTTCAGTACGTCAGCACGTGTTACGTGAGCGGCCGCTACGCCGGCATCTTCCGAGAGCTAGATCTGGCCAAAGGGCAGAAGTTCAACAACTACTATGAAGAGACCAAGTTCCTGGCGGAGCTGGAGGTCCAGAAGAGAATGGTCGCAGGTCTTCCCACCACCATCTATCGACCTGCCATCGTCGTCGGGGACAGTCGCACAGGCGCCACCCAGAAGTATGACGGTCCGTACTACGTCATGCGTTGGCTTCTGCGCCAGCCTTTGGTTGCAGTGCTGCCAGTAGTGGGTGATCCCGACACGGTGAGGGTCAACCTGGTGCCCAGCGACTTCGTGGTGGATGCCATCGCGGAGTTGAGCGGCCAGGCGAAATCGCTGGGCAAGGTCTATCAACTCGCCGACCCGAATCCTCTGACGGTGGATGAGTTGATCCGTGAGCTGGGTCGAGCCACCGGCCGATTGGTGATCCGTGTGCCGGCGCCGTGGGAGGCTTCCAAGCTGGCGATCGACTTTCTGCCAGGTGTCTACCGATTGATGCAGATTCCGTCCTCGGCCATCGACTATTTCGTGCATCCAACCCACTACACCTGCGACAACACCGTGGAGGATCTGGCTGGGACCGGTGTCGAGCTGCCCAGCTTTCTGGGATACCTCGATCGGCTCGTCCGGTTCGTCAAGCAGCACCCGGAGATCGGCTCCGACGCGATGGTGTAGACACGGGACGGGTGGCGTGGTTCCTGGGGCTTGGGACCGAAGTACTATTCACAGACGGGAAGGTGCCGTTGAAGGGCTGGAAGCAGTGTGCGAGGACATTCGATGACCCGGCAAGAGACGCTGATCGAATTGCGAGATATCTGGTTCGGGTATGAGCGGAGGCCGGTTCTCGAAGCCGTGTCGCTGCGGATCTCGGCCGGCGATTTTCTGGCGATCATCGGACCCAATGGCGGCGGCAAGACGACCCTGGTCAAGATTGTCCTCGGGCTCCTGCGCCCCTGGTCCGGCTCGGTGAGGTCGAATCTGTCGGGCCGTCATGGTGCCATCGGCTATGTCCCTCAGTTTGCCGACTTCGATGAGAGCTTTCCTCTCAAGGTCTTCGATGTCGTTCGCATGGGACGCCTCGGCGCGCGAGGCCCGCGGCGTTTCTATTCGAGGGAGGACAACGACCAGGTCGCGCGTCAGTTGGAGAGGTTGGGACTCGGTGCCCTTGCAGGCGCCTACATAGGGGATCTGTCTGGAGGGCAGCTGCAGCGTACCCTGATTGCTCGGGCCCTCGTCGGGCAGCCCGAGATCCTGTTTCTCGACGAGCCGCTGGGTTCCATCGATCCGGAATCCCGGATCGCGGTGCTCGAGGCCCTGCGCGAGCTGCATGGAGAAATTCCGGTCGTGGTGATCACGCACGACATCACGCCCTACGCCGGAATGGTGGAGCAAATCGCCTGCGTCAATCGAGAGCTCTTCTACCATCCCGGCTCCGAGCTCACCGAGGAGATGTTGGAACAGGTGTACGGGTGTCCTGTCGAGCTGGTGGCCCACGGTGTGCCTCACAGAGTGCTGGGCGAGCACCATCACTAGCCCGACCCTCTCACCAGCATTCGGCTGCAAGAAAGAAGATGCCCGAATCGACTACGTTTTCCGTCCTCATCCCTCCTCGACGTACTTCAAGTACGCCTGCGGGGGCTACGGTTGTCAGGCCTTGTACCTTCGGGCATCTTCGCCCTTTCGCTGCGAAGCTGGTGAGAGGGTCGGGCTAGCGCCATGGCAACGCTGATCGAGCTCTGGTCTTACGACTTCATTCGCCAGGCCGTCTTTGCGGCCCTGCTGGCAAGTTTCCTGTGCGGGGTCATCGGCACCTTCGTAGTGGTCAAGCGACTGGTCTTCATCAGCGGAGGAGTCAGTCACGCCGCTTTCGGCGGCCTGGGCGTCTGCTACTACCTTGGCGTCGAGCCCTTGATCGGGGCGGGAGTTGTCGCCATCGTATCGGCGTTGCTCGTGGCAGCCGGAGGTCGCCGATGGGTCCGTTCTCAGGATGCCGTCATCGGAATCCTCTGGAGTGTCGGCATGGCGATCGGCGTGGTCTTCGTAGCCATGAGCCCGGGCTACGCTCCCAACCTCATGACCTACCTGTTTGGCAACATCCTCACAGTGAGCCATGGAGCCGTCTTGGTCACCTTCTGGTTCACTCTCGTGGTTCTCGGTTTCGCGCTGCTATTCTTCAAGGAGTTCGTGGCGGTGTCCTTCGACGAGGAGTTCGCGCGCGTCCAGGGAGTTCCGGTGGGTGTCTTCATGGCAATCCTAATGGTGATGGTGGCGCTGTCTGTGGTGCTGCTGATTCAGCTGGTGGGAATCATCCTGGTTATTGCGCTGCTCACCATTCCGCCCGTCATCAGCCTCATGCTGACTCGCGGCTTCGTCTCGGTGATTCTCGTCTCGACTTTCATCGGCGCCCTGATGACCCTAGGCGGTCTGGCCCTATCCTACGTTTTCGACCTTCCGTCCGGGCCGACGATGGTGCTGCTAGGCGCGCTCCTGATGCTCCCAGCCTATCTCTGGCAGCGCTTGGTTCGCCGCGATTTCGGTAAGCCCCCGGATGACCTCCGGGCTGAGCCGCAGGACCTCGTGTCGTCGGCTCTGTAGGGTGCTCATGATGCGATCGACTTTCAGCCTGCCAGTTCTTCTCTTGTTGGCTCTCTCTCTCGGCTGCGGGGACTCGGAGACGATCGAAAACGGTCGAGTCGGCGAAGTCGAGGAGGAACTGGTCTTGCGGGTCGCCACCTTCAATATCGAGGATTTGCGAACCGCGGAGCTGCTGGATCCGACCCGGCCACGCCCCAGAATGGCAGCAGCCATGCTGCAACAGATTCGTCCCGACATCCTGCTGATCAATGAGATCGCCTACGACCAGTCGGGAGCGCCGAGTTGGGTCGAGGGTCAGGATCCGGGTCAAAACGGGCAGAGATTTGCCGATCTGTTTCTCGCCCATCCTCAGGGTGACGGTCTCGAGCCGATTCGGTACCTGGCCTTCATGTGGCCGGTGAACACGGGGGTAGCGAGTGGCTTGGATCTGGATAACGACGGCCGGGTTTCCGTGGAGCCACCGAAGTGGAAGGGCCATGACAGAGGGGATGAGCAGTCTGCGACCGACCGTGCCTACGGGCAGGACGCCTGGGGCTTCGGGACGTTCCCCGGGCAGTATGGGATGGCGCTGCTGGTCAGAGAGGGGCTGGAAGTCCTGGAAGCAGATGTCCGCACCTTTCAGACGTTTGCCTGGAGTCGGATGCCAGGCGCAATGCAACCCGAGGATCCCGCAACAGGCCAGAGTTGGTATTCACCCGACGAGTGGAGTGTTTTGCGGCTGAGCTCCAAGAGCCACTGGGATGTCCCGATTCGCCTATCAGGCGGTGTGGTCCTCCATATCCTGGCCAGCCATCCGACGCCGCCGGCGTTCGACGGCCCTGAGATGCGCAACAGGAAGCGGAATCACGACGAGATCCGCTTTTGGGCCGACTATCTCGAGGGTGCGGACTACATCCAAGATGATGGTGGGCGCACCGGTGGGCTACCGGAAGACCGGTCCTTCGTTTTGCTGGGTGACCTCAACGCCGACCCCAAGGAGGGCAACTCCCTCGACGAGGCGGTCGACAGACTCCTCGAGCACAGCCGCGTGAACAATGACTTCACACCCGAGGCGGATTCCTCCGCCGCGGCCGAGCTCCCACACCTGGATCGGCAAGACACGGCAGGGTGGGGCCTTCGCGTCGACTATGTTCTGCCGTCGGCGAATCTGGGGATTCTCGACGGCGGGATCTGGCGGCGCCGCGACGAGTCTGGAGTCGAAGTCAGCGACCACTTTCCGGTGTGGCTGGATATTGCGGTGCCGATCGTCGACAAGCCTTAGCCTTGGGAATGTTGTGTGCGATGACGAAGCGACAGGTTCAAGCGCCGAAATAGTCGGGCTCGCTGCCCGGCTTCCACTTGATGTTGCAGCCGATGCTGGGCTTCTGTTCCAAGGTGACTGGAGCGCCCTCGAGGAGGGCATCGACGGCAGCTGCCAGATCGCTTCCGGTGACGGGCACCTCATTGCCGGGTCGACTGTCGTCGAATTGCCCACGGTAGATCAGCCGGCCTTCGCCATCGAATAGAAAGAAATCCGGGGTGCAGGCAGCGCGGTATGCCTTGGCAATGTCTTGGGTCTCGTCGTAGAGATAGGGGAAGCCGTAGCCGGCCTCTTGCGCCTCCTGTCGCATCATCTCGGGGCTGTCCTCGGGGAAGGCGGCCACGTCGTTGGAGCTGATGGCGACAATGGCCAGCCCTCTGTCTCGATACTCGGTGGCAAAGCGGGCAAGGGCTTCCCGGATGTGCTTGACGAAGGGGCAGTGATTGCAGAGGAACATGACCAGCAGGCCTGAGGCCGCGGAGAATTCGGTCGTCGAGACGAGGCGATTCTCGGTGTCGGGCAGGCTGAAATCGGGTGCGGACGTGCCCAGAGGGAGCATGGTAGAAGGTGTCATGACCATGCCGGCTAGGCTAGCATGGACGCTGCAATCGCAATCCTCTATTGAACCCGAGAGAGCCATTGAAAATGAGGTCCATCCTGAGGCAGATCGTGGCAATTCGCATCTGTCTTCGACCCTGATGCGGAATCGAAGGCAATGGGTAGTCCGGGTACCGACATGGACCCTTGGCCTGGGAGCTGTCCTGGTGGCAGGCCTGATGCAACATGCAATGTCGCGCCGAGTTCTGGCCTGTGTCCAACCTCTGGTGGTCACCGTCAGTGTGCCTCCTCAGGCGTACCTGGTGGAGAGAATCGGTGGGGAGCGGGTGGAGGTTCATGTCATGGTTCCGCCCGGAGCCTCTCCGACCACTTTCGAGCCGTCTCCGCAGGAGGTGGTAGCTCTGGGAAGATCGGACCTCTATGTCGAAGTGGGGCACCCCAATTTCCTCTTCGAGGTTCGCCACCTGGAGAGCTTTCTGAAGGCGAACCCTCAGATTTCGATAGTGGATATGACGGCGGGCGAGGAGGAATCCTGCCTGGCCGAACAGGGTGGGCCGCTCGACGACGACCCCCATATCTGGCTTGCCCCACAGCGAATGCGCTCGGCGGCCTTTGCCATCGAAGCCGCGTTGATTGAACTGGATCCCGAGGGCGCGCCTGAATACGGACAGAATCTGAAGAAGCTACTCTCGGATATCGAGCGGCTGGATGGCGAGATCACCCAGCTGCTGGCAGGGCTCGAGGGTCGCCGATTCATGGTCTTTCATCCGGCCTGGAGCCACTTGGCGTGCGAGTACGGCCTACTGCAGATGGCGATCGAATCCGAGGGCAAGGAACCCGGCCCGGCGCAGCTCGTGGCGACGATCGAAGCAGGGCGCGACGAGGGGATTCGGGTTGTCTTCGTGCAGAAGGGTTTCTCCGATCGCAGCGCCAGGGTGATCGCCTCTGAGCTCGGAGCCCGGGTCGAATCGTTGGATCCCCTGGCTCGAGATTGGCTCGAGAATCTCCGGTATTCCGCCGAGAGAATCGCGGCAGCGATTCGCTGATCCGGACGCAGCGGGCCATGCTACGATGGCCTGGGACAAGGCATCACGGTGGATCGGTCCGCTGATGCGATCGTCGTACGTTCATTCCGAAATCTGGACTGGCCGCGAAAGGCCGGATCCATCTTTGCAGTTTAATTCCCAGGCAGTCTGACGGGAGGTCGCCATGTCGGGCACCCATCACATTCCGCTGCTGTTCTACGTGCTGGCGCTGTTGGCTCTGGTCTATTTCGCCTACAACCTACGCCTCCTGTTTACGGTTCGGATCGGCAAGGAGGAAAAGTACCGCCGAATTCGACCCTTCTCGAGCCTGGCCAACGCGCTCACCTTCGGGGTGGGCCAGCGCAAGGTCCTCAACCGGAGATTCGCCTATGCCTCGGTGATGCACTTCTTCCTGGGCTGGGGGTTCATCGAGCTCTTCTTCGCCACGACCGTGGATTTCTTCGTCGCGCGTGGTTGGTTCGTGAGCTACCTGCCGACCAAGGACACGCCCTGGTTCGCAGCGCTCAACGATCTCGGTGGTCTCCTGCTGCTGGTCGGCATCCTGATGGCTCTCTTCCGGCGCAGCTACTCGAAGCCCGAGGTGCTACCACAGGACGCCTTCAGGGGGCGAGGCAATCTCCTGGGTGACACCGGCATTCTCCTGTTCCTACTGATTCTCGTTCTTGGCGGGTATCTCTCCGAGGCGGCCCGTCTGGCCGTCGAGCAGCCGAGCACGGCTGCCTATTCGTTCATCGGCTGGCCTATTGCGGGGCTGGCCTCGTATTCAGCCTGGGCGGGAATCGAGCGCAGCCTTTGGTGGGGGCATGCCATCACCTCGCTGTTGTTCGTCGCCATACTGCCCCTGACGAAGATGTTCCACTCACTGGCGGTGATCGTCAATGTGGCCCTCACCGACGTGAAGGGCCTTCGATTGGTCAGGCCCATGCACGTCAGCCAGCTCATGGAGGATCCCGAGGCTGACCTCGACGACGTTTCCCTTGGCGCGCAACAGGCGAGCGAATTCACCTGGAAGCAGCTTCTGGACTCGGTCTCCTGCACCGAGTGCGCTCGATGCACCACGGTTTGTCCGGCGCAGGCGACTGGGCGACCGCTGTCGCCCATGAAGCTGATTATCGATATCCGACAAGACCTTTACGCCAGAACAATCCGGAAGGAAGCGGATCCGGAAGAGCTCGTTGGCGGGCGAATCAAGAGTGCGGAGCTGTGGTCGTGTACCAGTTGCGGTGCATGTACCGGAGCCTGCCCTGTACTCATCGACCATGTGCCGACCTTCACCGACATGCGTCGCTATCTTGTGCTCTCAGAAGGCGAGCCACCAGAGCAAGCAATGGAGGCCTTGGAAGGCATGACAAATCGGGGCAATCCATGGGCTCTACCCGCCTCCGATCGCCTGAAGTGGGCCTCCGACGCCAATCTGGACGTGCCCGTCATGGCCGAAAAGAGGAAAGCCGACGTCCTCTACTGGGTAGGTTGCGCAGGAGCCTACGATCCGCGCAACCAGGAGGTGGCGAGAGCCTTCGTCAAGATTCTCCTGCAGGCCGGGGTGGACTTCGCAGTGCTGGGAGAGGAGGAATCCTGCACCGGCGACTCGGCGCGTCGGCTGGGCGAAGAGTACCTGTTCGAGACTCTCGCCCTCCAAAACATCGAGACTTTGAAGCAGTACGATTTCAAGACTATCGTCACACCCTGTCCCCACTGCATGTATTGTCTGGGGACCGAGTACAAGGACTTCGATGGCGACTTCGAGGTGCAGCACCACTCTCAGTTCATCTCTCTGCTGCTGAGGTCGGGGAAGTTGAGGGTCGACGGTACTGCGAATGGCAAGGTGACCTTCCACGATCCTTGCTATCTGGGTCGGTACGAGGGGGAGTACGACGCTCCTCGAGAGCTCATCCGAGCCGCAGTCGGCAACTCATCCATGGTGGAGATGGACTACAGCCGCCAGGCCAGCTTCTGCTGCGGTGCTGGAGGCGGCAATATGTGGTTCGAGATGGAGGAAGAGGACCGTATGAACCTGTTTCGGGTGCGGCAGGCGGCAGCTACCGGAGCTGGCACCGTGGCGACGGCCTGCTCCTACTGCATGATCATGATGGACGACGCCGTCAAGGTCGAGGGCAGGGAGGATTCGCTCCAGGTCAGAGACGTGGCCGAACTGGTTGCCGACGGGCTGTGATTGTATCGACGCCGCTGTAACAAGACGCCCCCTCGAGAGACCGAACAATCAGCATCGTGTCTCGAAAGGAGCGTCAGCCATGCTAGAGCGTGAAGTTGTCGAAGTCCTATCGGCCCTGGCCAGCGGAGCCCACCCGATCACGGGCGAGGTTTTCGAAGAAGACAGCCCCTACAACCACCCGACAGTCATTCGAGCCCTTTTCGGCTCCATCGAGCTCATCGAGTCTCGGTCCGGCCGGGTGAAGAAGACCCTGGAAGAGATCAATCGTGAGCAGGGGAGACCCTTGCGCTCGAATATGCGCTGGTCGGAGGAGGAGGATCGACGTCTGATCGAGCTGCTCGAGGAAGGAGTCTTGACGGGTGAGATCGCCTCTCGGTTCGACCGGACGAGAGGGGCGATTCATAGCCGGCTGCTGAGCCAGGGACTCCTCGAGCGGGAGGAGCTTCTGAACCACTCCGAAGAGGAGTTGCTGCGACTCTTACGCTCGAGAATCTCGGCTCGCTCCGACGAAGCTCCGAGCTCCGAGACGGCCTAGCTGCCAGTGAACCGCTCGCCGATCCAGCCGATCGCCGCACCACCCAGGGCGAACAGGATCAATGCGTCGATGCTCCACCAGATCCACAACTGCAAAGGCAAATCGAAGAACCGGACATGGCGAAATCGCTCATGACGCTGAAGATTCCGAGGCATAGTCCCCATTTCAACCCCCGGCTCCAGCCTGGACCGCTGAACGAGCCGCCGACAAGGCTATAGATTCCGGCGACGATGAGACTGCTCACGAACGATGTGAGCATCCACTGGGGCAGAAGCGCCGCCATGTCCGGAGGATCCTGCGTCAACTCCGGCCGCCAGAACGACTCGTTCGCTTGGCAGATCGGATCGAGAACCTTCTTGTCGATCAAGGTAGCCGTAACGAACATGCTAAAGATGTTCGTGACCAGCCAGAAGACAACGCCACCGATGAGGATCAGCTGCCAATTCATGGCTCGCCTCCTGCCCTCGAAAGGGGTGCTTTGGGAGATGTTGAGCCGATCGTCTCATGTCCGATCGTGGCCAGAGGGAAGTAGGGCCAGGTGCCGAAATCTCGCATTTCGTCGGCATCGTGCAACCTTCGGGCTGATAATCTCGTTATTGTTGGTGTTCTGGCGCAGCTCGCGCCACAGGGTCGATTCATTCAATTTCCTCGAGAGGGATTCACGATGCAAGCGAGACGCTTCCGTGTGCTCATGGTCGCAGTGGTAATGGTGCTGGTCGGTACGAATGTCGCTTCCGCCCAGACCAAGCTGCTTCGCTTCCCCGACATCAGTGGCGACAGAGTCGTCTTCACCTATGCCGGCGATCTCTGGCTCGCCTCCGCTTCGGGAGGCACCGCCTGGCGGTTGACTGCCCATCCGGGCCTCGAGCTCTTCGCCAAGTTCTCCCCGGATGGCCAGTGGATCGCCTTTACCGGCCAGTACGACGGGGACGAACAGGTCTATGTCGTGCCGGTTACGGGTGGTGCGCCGAAACAGCTCACCTACTATCCGGCCAAGGGACCCTTCGCTCCCAGGTGGGGCTTCGACAACCAGGTCTATGACTGGACGCGTGATGGCAGCGGGATTCTCTTCCGGGCCATGAGATATGGCTACGATCTGTCGGACACCCGCCTCTTCAAGGTGCCGGTCGAGGGGGGATTGCCGGAGCCACTGCCGATGCCCATTTCTGGGGCAGGCGATCTGTCACCTGACGATACGCAGGTCGTCTATTCGCCACTGGTGCGCGATTTTCGGACATGGAAGCGCTACGAGGGAGGTTGGGCTCAAGAACTCTACATCTTCGATCTCGATTCCTTCGATTACGAGCAGATTACCGACCATCCTCGTGCCGACCGGGACCCGATGTGGATCGACAGCAAGATCTACTTCACCTCGGATCGTGACGACAAGAACAACTTGTATGCCTACGACACGCTCACCAAGGTCACCGAACAAGTGACCACGGAAGACACCTGGGACATTCGCTGGCCGAGTGACGATGGAGAGGGCCAGATCGTCTACGAGCTCGATGGCGAGCTTCACATCTTCGATATCGCAGCGGCTCGGTCCCGCCCGCTGTCGATTGTCGTGCCGGACGACGGTCTCTACAGTCGCCCGGCAGTCAAGAGCGTCGACAATCAGATCGAGGGGTTTGCGCTCAGTCCCAAAGGCGAGAGGGCCCTGATTGTGGCGCGCGGTGATGTGTTCACCGCGCCCATCGAGAAGGGCCCCACGCGCAACCTGACCGAAAGTTCTAGCGCCCACGACAAATGGGCCAGCTGGTCGCCAGACGGACGCAAGATCGCCTTCATCTCGGACGGGACCGGCGAGGAGGAGATCTACATCGTCGACCAGGACGCATCGGGCGAGCCCGAGCAGCTCACCGACAACGGCGAAGCCATGCGCTATGCGCCGATCTGGGCTCCCGACGGTGAGCGGATCTCCTTCACGGACAAGAACGGCAAGCTCTGGGTGGTTGATGTGGGCACCAAGCAGATGACGCTGGTGGCCGACGACGAACAGGGAGCCATCAACGCCTATGATTGGTCGCCCAACGGCGGCCACCTGGCTTTCATCCTCAATGAGACTCCCGGCTACGGCTCGATTCACATCTGGAGTGTGGGCGAGGAGACGCCCCACAAGATCACCAGCGAGCTCTTCAATGAATTCGATCTGGCCTGGGACCCCGAGGGCAACTACCTCTACTATCTTTCCGATCGGGAGTACACCCCTCAGATCTCCTCCATCGAGTGGAACTTCGCCACGGATCGCGAGACCTTCATCTACGCTCTGGCGCTACGAGACGATGTGGCGCACCCCCTGCCTCCGGAAAGCGACGAGGTGACGCTTGAAGAGGACGTGGATGAGGAGGAGACAGAAGAAGGCGAGGTTGAGAAGGCCTATGTTGAGATCGACTTCGAAGGCTTGAGCGGCCGGGTTGCGCGCATCCCGGTGGAATCGGACAACTACGGCAATTTGAACGCCAGCAAAGGCTTCATCTTGTACTCGCGAGGCGGGCCGTTCTACTACGGTCGGAGTTCGGACATCAAGACCGAGCTCAAGATCTTCTCCTTCGAGGATCGTGAGGCCAAGACGCTGGCCGAGGACATCCAGAGCTACGCTCTGTCTTCGGACGGCTCGAAGGCCCTGGTCCGGCACAGCTCGGGATTCAAGCTCTACGATGTGTCGACGACCGGCAAGGACTCGGCCAAGGAGGTCTCCACCGCCAACCTGAAGAGCCGGGTGGTTCCGCAGCAGGAGTGGGCGCAGATCTTCGACGAAGTGTGGCGTCGGTACCGGGATTTCTTCTACGTCGAGAACATGCACGGCTATGATTGGTCGGCGCTGCGCGATCAGTATCGCCCCTGGCTGGAGCACGTCGGTCATCGCTCCGATCTCAACTACCTGATCGGCGAGATGATCGCCGAGCTCAGCGTCGGTCACGCCTATGTCGAGGGAGGGGACTACGAACTGCCGAAGCGACACGAGGTGGCGCTTCCCGGTGCCGAATTCGAGCTCGATTCCGGGGCCGGTCGCTACCGCATCGCCAAGATCCTTCCCGGGCACAACGAAGAGGACCAGTACCGTTCACCACTCACCGAGATCGGCGTCGGCGTCCAGGTGGGTGACTACGTGTTGGCAATCGACGGCGAGGAGCTCACCGGGGGCATGAACCCCTATCAGCTGCTTCGAGACAAGGCGGACCGGCCGGTGGGGCTGACGGTCAACTCTGCACCGACCATTTCCGGCGCTCGCCAGGTCACCTTCAATCCCATCACCGCCGAGAGCCGCCTCCGCTATCTGGCCTGGGTCGAGGGCAACTACGACCGGGTCCAGGAAATGACCGGCGGCCGGGTCGGCTACATGCACATTCCGGACATGGGCGACCGGGGGCTGCGCGAGTTCGTCAAGTGGTATTTTCCGCAACTGCGCAAAGAGGGTCTCATCGTGGACGTGCGCGGCAATGGCGGAGGCAACGTCTCGCAGATGCTGATCGAGCGGCTCGGTCGCAAGCCGTTGGGGACCGGATTCGGTCGTAACAGCGAGGTTCCGGATACGTACCCCGGCACGGCCTTCTATGGGCACATGGCGTGTCTACTGGACGAGGACTCCGCCTCCGACGGCGACATCTTTCCCTTCTACTTCCGAGAGGCAGGTCTCGGACCCCTGATCGGGAAGCGGACGTGGGGAGGCGTCGTGGGCATCGGAGGTCGTGGACCGCTGATCGATGGAGGCACGATCTATGTGCCCGAGTTCAGTACCAATGACATGCAGGGGAACTGGATTATCGAGGGCCTGGGCGTCGAGCCGGACATCGAGGTCGAAAACGACCCCAAGTCGATTCTCGAGGGTCGCGACCCTCAGCTCGAGCGGGGCGTGGAAGAGGTGATGAAGAGCATCGAGTCCGAGCCGAGGTTGCTGCCGACTCGAGCGGAGCCCCCCGTCAAGGCAGAGTAGTCGAAAGAACCGCGAGGTGTCGAAGGAGGCCGAAGTCTGCCCCCCTTCTTCTTGCTCACAGGGACGAACCTCTGGCACCTCCCAGAGTGGATTCCGCTGGCGGCAAATGGCTTGACGGAGTACTGAGGCGCGGGTGCCTCGGTGAAGAAAGCAAAGGGAAAAGGAGGGAGGAGGGCAACTCTGTCGAGGAGTCGCGGGTTGTCGGCTGAGGTGCTGGACAGCCGAAAGGGCTTTGAGTCGGTTGGCGGGCCAGCGGCTCAGTTGCCCTCCATCTAAAGTAGTTCCCGCAGGCGCCCGAAATCTGACAAGAAAGTGAGTGGCTCGGGCTACAATGCTCTGGATGCTCGCTGTCGGGATCGTCGGTCTGCCCAACACGGGCAAGTCCAGCCTCTTCAATGCTCTGTCGGCCGGACAGGCTGAGGTTTCCAACTATCCGTTCACCACCATCGACAGCAACCTGGGTGTTGTTTCGGTGCCGGATGCGCGGCTCGACGAGCTGCGGAGTGTCGTCGAGCCCAGTTCTTAGGTGCCATTCGTCAGGTGGATGCCATTGCCCACGTGGTCCGTTGCTTCGGCGGCACCGAGGTTGCCCACGTATTTGCCAATGTCGATGCGGTTCGCGACGCGGAGATCGTCGAAACGGAGCTTTTGCTGGCCGACCTCGAGATCCTGCGCAGGATTCTCGAAAAGCGCCGCAAAGAGTGGCAGACGAACGCCAAGGCCTACAAGGGCGACAAGGATCGGCTCGAGCACTACCTGGAGCTGCTGACGGCGGGCATCCCTCTACGGAGCGTCAGGCCCGGCCGACAAGCTCTTCAGGAGATGAAGGCTCTCGGCCTGTTGACCGGCAAACCCACCCTGTATGTGGCCAACGTAGGAGAACAGGAACTGGGCGAGGGGTCTGTGCCTGCGGTGGCCGACCTGGTTCGACTGGGGCCCTGGCCCGGCGCAGACGAAGAGGCCATCGTCGTGCCCGTTTCGGCCAAGATCGAGTGGGAGTTGATGCAGCTCGAGCCTGATGAGCGCCTCCTGTTCATGGAGGAACTGGGGCTCGAGGCCACCGGTCTCGACAGGGTTGTCGAAGCTTCGTTTCGACTCCTGGGCCTGATTCGGTTCTATACCCTGGCGAACCGGAAGCTGCAGGCCTGGGAGGTTCCTTCAGGCACTCTCGCACCGCAGGCCGCCGGTCAGATTCACAGTGACATGGAGCGCGGTTTCATTCGAGCCCACGTGGCCACTTTCGAGCAGGTACGGGAGCATGGCAGCTTCCAGAAGCTCCACCACCTCGGTCTGCTGCGGACCGAAGGCAAGGACTACGCCATCCAGGATGGCGATGTCGTGGAGTTCTTCTTCAGCGGTTGAAACACCTGTCGAAGGAAAGCCGCGCGGCTCAGTCGTATTGCAGAACCGGCAGCAGCAGGCCCGGTCAGTCGTCGAGTGACGCCAGGAGAGTTCTGGCATCCTCGATGACCTGGGTTTGCTCGACGACCCAGGCCGGATCGGGCTCGCGCTGGACAAGATCCTCCAGCAGGCCTCGAGCCTCCTGCTCCTGGTCTGGGAAGTGCTCCAACAGGGCGTCGGCAAGGTAGTAGAGGGTGAGCGGTGCGTCGGGCACCAGCTCGATGGCCCGCCGCAGCTCGCTGACGGCGGTCTTGCGATCCACCCAGCCCGTGAAGAAGGGGAGTTTGGGAGCCTCGGAGTGGAGCCGCCCCAGAACCCGATGCCCACCTGCTTCCTCGATCTCCTCGTCGATATCGATGACGACCTCGGAAAAGTTGCGAATCTTCTTGGCGACGCCTTCCTTGGCCGCCGCCATCTTGCCGCGGTAACGCCCCCAGAGGCCCCAGTGAACCGCCGACCAGAAGTAGATAGGCGCCGCGTCGGCAGTGTCGGCCAAAGCTGCGGCCAGCTTCTCGGTCTTCATGGAGTCGAAATCGGTGCCCAGGCCAGCGGCGATTGCGAGTTGCTCTCGTCCCACGTCGGAGATCTCCCTCGCCGTCTCATAGAGGGCGAGCCTTTCATCCGGGTCCTGGAGCACGTGTTCGCCCTGGAAGTAGAGGCTCCTCAGGAGTTTCCAGCGTGCTTCGATGTTCTGTGGATTCTCGGTCAGGAGTTGTTCGAAAGCGGATATGGACTCGCCGATTGGCTCGGACCGGGCCACCGCGCCGGTGTGTCCCTCGGCGCGCCGCAGATAGGCGGCGTCTCCACGCAGCATGAGTTCCAGACCCTGCGCCGGTGACGGCGATACGGACGTAACAAGGAGAGTCACTACCAGCAATGGGGTCAGGGTCTTCAAGGTCGCACCTCCTGCGGATGCCGGCTTGCTTGCTGCCCACCGGGGTCGAGGGTGAGAATTCAAACCTCTTTTGAGAGCGTCATCGTATCCTCAAGTGTTGTCCTAGGGTAGCGCAATGACGCGAAGCCATGATAGAAACTGAATGCGCTTCGCAGGATTGGGATGAAGCGCGTCATTTACGGAACTACACTCAGGGACTCGCTCGAAGCAGCCCGATAAAGGGGTGCTTTAGCTATGTCCGTGGTGGGTGGTATCCGCTGATCGTTGTGATGGGGAGTTTCGAGGAGCCATGGATCAGATGTCATCGCAGGGAATTCTGCAGTCCAAGAGCGCTGCACCGCAGGCAGCGCCCGAGGCTGAGGACCGGCGCGCCGAGATTCTCGATTCGATTCTGAAGGCCCGGCAGCAGCTGCTGAGTCTGCAGGAGACCGACGGGCACTGGTGCGCCGAGCTCGAAGGCGACACCATTCTCGAGAGCGAGTACATCCTGTTGCTGCACTTCCTGGGCCGAACTGGCGAGGAGAAGGTGCGGAAGGCGGCAAACTACTTGCGAGCCAAGCAGCTTCCAGAGGGCGGTTGGGCAGGCTATCCGGGCGCTGGCGCCGATGTGAGCACATCGGTCAAGGCCTACTTCGTCTTGAAGCTGGTCGGTGACGACCCCGATGCGCCGCACATGGTGAGGGCTCGGGTGGTTATTTGTCGCAAGGGTGGCCTGCACGCCTGCAACTCCTTCACCAAGCTCTATCTATCCATCTTCGGGCAGTACCAGTGGGACAAGAGTCCTGGGGTGCCGCCCGAGCTCGTGCTGCTGCCGCTCTGGTTTCCAATCAACATCTACGACATGTCCTCATGGTCGCGGGGTATCGTCGTGCCCCTGAGCGTCATCTGGGCTCAGAAGCCGAACTGCCCGGTGCCGAAGCACGCCGCGATCGATGAGCTGCTGGTCGAGAATACGCGACGAGCCGTGCCGCAATTCAGTCGTGCTTCGCTCCTGCACCACGGATGGTCGGCATTCTTCCAGACTCTCGACTGGGTCCACAAACGAATGGAACAGTGGCATCTGACGCCACTGCGTGGCAGGGCCTTGAAGCGGGCCGAGGAGTGGATTCTCCCACGGCTCGAGAAGAGCGATGGACTCGGGGCTATCTTCCCACCGATCGTCAACACCATCTTGGCACTGCGCTGCCTGGGCTACCCCGAAGACCACCCGGTCATCCAAGGTCAGGTCCAGGAGCTCGAAAAGCTGGAGATCGAAGAAGGCGACACGCTGAGGCTCGAGCCCTGCAAGTCGCCCGTCTGGGACACGGCTTTGTCGCTCAACGCCCTGGGAGAAAGCGATGATCCCGAAACGAGGGAGAGGCTCGAGCGGGGTGTCGAGTGGTTGCTTTCCAAAGAGGTCAAGGAGCCAGGGGACTGGAAGATCAAGAACCCAGACGCTTCCGTGGGTGGTTGGTACTTCGAGTATGCCAATGAGTTCTACCCGGACTGCGACGACACCGCCCAGGTCTTGTCTGCCGTCGCCAAGCTACGCCCCCTCTCCGGGGATCTGGAGGAGCGCTTTTCGGCGGCCTCGAAACGTGCCCTCTCCTGGCTCATCAGCATGCAGAACCGTGATGGCGGCTGGGCCTCCTTCGACAAGGACTGCAGCAAGGAGTTCTTGACCTACGTTCCATTCGCCGATCACAACGCCATGATCGACCCGAGCACCACGGACATCACCGCCAGGGCTCTCGAAGCGTTGTCCGCCCACGACTACGATCTTTCTTCCGACGTCGTCCAGCGAGCCGTCGCTTTCATCCGCCGTCTGCAAAAACCCGATGGAACCTGGTACGGCCGGTGGGGCTGCAACTACATCTACGGCACCTGGTTGGCCTTATCGGGCTTGCGGGCTGCCGGACAAGACTTGTCGAAATCCTGGGCCCAGAGCGCTGCGGACTGGTTGAGGAGTTGTCAGAACTCCGACGGTGGATGGGGCGAGCTGCCCGACTCCTACGCCGATGCCAGCAAGAAGGGGATCGGGCCAAGCACGGCCGCGCAGACCTCCTGGGCACTCTTGGCGCTGTTGTCTACTGGCGATCGAGACAGCGACAATGTCAGGCGGGCTGTCGAATACCTGTTGGTCCAGCAGCAGGCCGACGGCAGCTGGAAGGACGAATGGTGGACAGGCACGGGTTTTCCGGAAGTCTTCTATCTGGACTATCATCTGTACGCAACCTATTTCTCACTGCTCGCTCTGGAGAGCTACCGCAAGGTGGTGGCGGCAAACGGTGATGTCGGATCGCCCCCTGCTGTCCTGCATGCCGTGTGAAGCCCTGGCGAGCTGAATCAATAGCGGAGCACGACGACATGCGATTTCCTCTACACATCACCACTGACAACATCAAGCATTCGATGAAGAATGCGTTGCAGGGCAACCGGCGCTACCCGTTCGTCCTCATGCTGGAGCCGCTCTACACCTGCAACCTGGCCTGCATCGGTTGTGCGGTCGAGCGGCATACCGGTAAGCTCAAGGACCGGTTGCCGGTCGAGCTCTGCCTGCAGGCAGTGGACGAGTCTGGTGCGCCGGGGGTGTCGCTGTGCGGTGGCGAGCCGACGGTCTACCCCGAGCTCAGGGAGCTCGTCAACGGCATCATCGAGCGCAACCGTCACATCTATCTCTGCACCAACGCACTGCTGATGGACGAGAAGGTCTTCGGTCTTATTGATCCTCACAAGCGATTGACCATCAATGTTCACCTGGACGGCATGCGGGAGACACACGACCACGTCTGTGCCCGTGATGGGGTGTTCGACAAGGCCATCGAGATGATCAAGGAGTCCAAACGCCTCGGCTATCACACCATCACCAACACGACGATCTTCAAGGAGACCAAGATCTCGGAGGTCGAAGAGCTCTGTGAGTACATGGCCAGCCTCGATATCGATGGCATGCTGATCTCACCCGGCTATCAATACGAGTCGGTGGAAGAAGACATCTTCATGACCCGGCAAGACATCTACGACAAGTTCCAGCGTGTACTGGAGATCTCCAAGCGGTATCGATTGACGTCGACTCCGATGTTTCTGGAGTTCGCTGCAGGGCTGCGTGACTACAAGTGCTCGCCATGGAGCACGGTGACCTTCACACCCAACGGCTGGAAGGGCCCCTGCTATCTGATCGGCAAGAAGTTCACCTGGTCGTGGGAGGAGTTCTGGCATCTCACCGACTGGGACTATTGGGAGTCACGTGAGGATCGGCTGTGTCAGAACTGTCTGATGCACTCCGGCTTCGAGGCCTCGGTGGTCAAGGAGCTGCCGCGCAATCCAGGTGACATGGCGCGCCTGATGGCCTGGAATCTGATGGGCTGACATGCAACCTCTGGACCGGGTATTTGCCTCTCCTGCGGCTGGAGAAAAGCCCGGCATGAGAGTGCCCGGTTCGATCAGAGTAAGTCCATAGGAAACCCCCATGAAGGTCTTTCTCACCGGTGCCACCGGCTTCATCGGCGGGCACCTGCTCCGGGCTCTACTCGAGGCTGGAGCAGAAGTGCGCTGCCTGAGGCGAGCCGAGAGTCTGCGCCGGAATCTCGACGGTCTGGAGGTAGAAGTGGTCATGGGTGACCTTCGGGATGGCGACTCTCTTCGGGTTGGCCTGCAGGGGTGCGAGATGGTGTTTCACTGCGCCGCCGACTACCGGCTGTTCAGCAAGAACCCGGACGAGCTCTACGAGTCCAACGTCGAAGGGACTCGCAACCTGCTGCGGGCCGCCTCGGAAGCGGGGGCAAAGCGCGTCGTCTACACCAGCTCGGTGGGAGCCCTCGGTCTCAACCCTGACGGATCGCCGGCCGACGAGGAGGCGCCAGTCACTCTCGAGGACATGGTCGGGCACTACAAGAGGAGCAAGTTCCTGGCCGAGCGAGTGGCGGACGAGTGGGTTGAAATGGGGCTTCCGATCGTGATCGTGAATCCTTCGACCCCGGTCGGGGAAGGTGACCTCAAACCCACTGCGACAGGTCAGATGATCGTCGACTTCCTCAATCGGAAGACGCCGGCATATGTGGACACGGGGCTGAACCTGGTTGACGTGCACGATGTGGCTCTGGGTCACATTCGCGCCGCCGAAAAGGGAAGAGTCGGGGAGAAGTACATCCTCGGCAACCGCGACATGAGTTTGCAGGAGATCTTCTTGACGCTTGGTGGATTGACGGGGCTGCCGGCTCCGAAGATGAAGGTTCCGCATTGGCTGCCACTTTGTTGGGCAGCACTCGACACGGGCTTCAGCCGCCTCGTCGGGCGCACACCTGGGGTGCCGCTCGAGGCGGTACGACTGTCGCGATACAAGATGTACTTCGACGCCAGCAAAGCGGTGCGCGAGCTCGGCTTGCCCCAGACTGCGATCGAAGAACCGCTGCAAAGAGCCGTGGACTGGTTCAGCGCCAACGGCTACGTGACGCGCTAGACGGGATCTGGGACCCATGCAATCGACGGTACAGACGAATCCGAGTCGGACGCCCCCGCGAGTCGTGGTCGTCGCCGCCATGGAAGAGGAGCTCCATTCTCTCCGTCAGAGACTCTCGGACGTCGAGAAGGTATCGCTTCCTTCAGGCTCGGCGGTCCGCGGCCACCTCGAGTCAGAGGAGATGCTGCTGATAGCCACCGGCGAGGGCTCGGTGGCTGCCGAGAAGGGGCTGTCGGCCCTCTTGTCAGACCAGAACATCGAGGCTCTGCTGGTGGTGGGAGTCGCCGGCGCGATTTCACCAGATCTGGCAGTCGGAGATCTCGTAGCCGTGGACTCGGTCAGAGACAAGCGGGGCAAGATTCCATCGCCCGACGCCTCACTACTTCAGCGAGCTCTCACCGCGGACAATGTCGTGCAAGGAGGAGTGGTGAGCGTCGACACGATCGTGGTCGAGGCTGCGGCGAAAAGAGCTCTTTGGCAGTCCATTGGTGGCGGGCCGTTCCAGGTCGTCGATCTGGAATCGGCGACGTATGCGCGTTTGGCGACGGAGAGAGGTATCCCCTACTTCGTCCTGCGTGCCGTCAGCGACACCGCCAGTGAGAGCTTGCCGCTCGATTTCAATGAGTTCCGCAGCTCGGACGGCAGCATCGATCGAGGCAAAGTGGCACGACATCTGATCTTCCATCCCCACCTACTTGGCTCCTTGAAGGGCCTGCGCACTCGGTTGAGAGAATGCGCGGTCTCGATGGCGGATGTGGTCGAAGGGATTCTGAAATCGTGAAACGTCCCACCATTTGGCCTCAGCCCATGGCAACAAGGACCTTGGTCTTCGGCCTGCTGGTCGTCACTCTTCTGGCGGCAGTTGCGGGGGCTGAGGAGTTGTCCAAGAGAAGGCTCTTTATTGCCCTGGACGCTGTTCCTTACCAGATAGCGGCCGATGTCATGAATCCGGCCCTGGGCGACGAGGCGCTGTTTCAGGGCTTCGAGGGCCCGGTGCGGCTGGTCAGCACGTTCCCGTCGTCGACGAGCGTGGCGCTGCCCGGCATCCTCGGGCCGATCGGGCTCGAGAGGTCCCCGGGTTACGAGGCCCGCTTCTTCGATTGGCAGGAGGGCAAGGTCAGGGGCGGCGGTGCCGTCAGCTATGGCCGCATCGAATTTCCTTGGCGCGACTTCTTCGACTGGGGCCGAAAGGGTGTTGCGGGAAGCGCCATCGAGGCTGTCAAGCCGGTCAAGTCGGGCATCAAGCGCCTGCGCAATGCCATGGACGATTTCGTTCGATCGGACAAGGATGAGTTCTGGATCTACTCTGCGGCGACGGATATCGCAGGTCACGTGCTCAGTCCGCAGGCGCACGTTGACTTCTTCAAGGCGCTGGACGAGATGATTCTGGAAGCACGCCAGGCTTCACCCGATCGTCCTTTCGACGTCGTCGTCTTTTCCGATCACGGCATGGATGGCGGCGAGCCGCTGATCAACGTCTTCAAGCCGGCCAAGAGGGCTCTCAAGCAAGCCGGTTACCGGAGCAAGAAACGGCTGAAGGGCACCGAAGACGTAGTGCTGACGCCCTTCGGATTGGTCTCCAACTTCGAGGCCTACACTGTCGACGAGAACAAGGGACGGGTGGCCGAGATTCTGGCCGCCGTCGAGGGTGTGGACCTGTGCGCCTACAAGCTGGAAGAGGGATGGCGGATCGAAAGTCATCGCGGCAACGCTACCCTCCAGCAGAAGGAGGTCGACGGCGAGCTCTGGTGGAAGTACGAGCCCCACCATGGTGACCCATTGCAGTTCCAGGACCTGGTTCCAGCCATGGAGGAGGAGGGACAGGTGCGAGATGGTTGGCTCTCTGACGCTGCCTGTTTCGAAGCCACGGTCGTAGCCGAGAATCCAGATCCGTTCTATCGCATCGCTCATGCCTTTGAGCTGACGACGAATCCGGCCTCGGTGATCTGCTCGGCGAGTCGGGGATACATGTATGGTGCTCCCCATACAGGGGTCTTGGCCCAGATCGGCAAGGGCCACCTGCGTTGGACCCACGGCGCCTTGAACCGCGAGGCCACCCTCGGCTTCCTGTTCAGCGATGTCGCGGGCTGGGAGGCCCCCGAGGCCGTCCGATTCGATCGCGCCATCCTGCCCTTTCACGACGCTGCGGAGGGCGAGCCGGAGACCAAACTCTCAAAGTCGTCCCAGTAGGTCAAAGGAACCACCCGGTGAGTCGCCCGAGTCGCGGGCAACGACCCTCACGACTGTTTTCAGCATTGCAGGTAAGCTATAAGATAACGGTTCATACCATTCCCCATTTGATGTCGAACAGGCCGATGAGTGGAACAATGAATGTCGAGGAGGCAGGCCACAGGCAGGCAACGCAAGCGGCTGGCACCGATTTCGGTGAGCTACTGGTCTCTTTCCGGGGCCGGTTGGAGACCGATCTCATGGCCTGGGTCGAGGCCAAGCGCCTGGCAACCCGCGCCGAGCTCGCGGAAGCCGATGAGCTGACCGGTGTGCTGTCGGAGTTCCTGGCGCGCGATGGGAAGCGATTGCGCCCTGCCCAGGTCTACTACAGCTACAGAGCTTGTGGCGGCGACTCGGAGCCGGTTGTCATGCCGGTAGCCATGGCTGTCGAGCTGCTGCACACCTACCTTCTGGTGCACGATGACATCATGGATCACGCTGAGACGCGGCGGGGAGAGCCGGCCGTGCATGTGCTGTTCAGCGACCTTCACCGTGACCGCGGATGGCAGGGCGACTCCAGCCACTTCGGTACTTCTGTGGGCATCTTGCTTGGCGACTTGGCAGAGTCGTACGCCGTCGAGCTCTACTCGTCTTCCGCGATGTCGGAGGACGTGAGAGCCGATGTGCGGCAGTGCTTTTCCACCATGTGCCAGGAAGTCATTGTCGGGCAGTATCTGGAGATGACGGCCGGGTACCGCGGTACCCTCACCGAGGCAGAGCTGCTGCGGATCCTGCAGATGAAGTCGGGCCGCTACAGTGTCGAGCGGCCGGTTCAGCTGGGAGCACTGCTGGCTGGAGCTTCTGGAGACACTCTCGATGCTCTGACCCGATACGGGGCTCGGCTTGGTGAGGCCTTCCAACTCCAGGACGATCTGCTTGGGATGTTTGGTGACGTCGAGACGGTGGGCAAACCGGTGGGCGAAGATCTGGCCGAAGGCAAGTACACGATCTTGATCCACAGCGCTCTCGCTAAGCTCTCACCTGCTGGCCGGACAATCGTGGAGAGGGCACTCGGCAATGCCGGTGTACGAGAAGACGAGGTCAGAGAAGTCCAGAGGCTCATCGAAAGCGTCGGCGCTCGCCAACAGGTCGTCGAGATGATCGACACACGCCTGCAGGCCGCCGAAGAGGCTCTCGACGAGGCCGATGTGACAGGGCCCGGAGCTGATTTCCTCCAGGGTTTGATGGACTACCTTCGCGGGCGAGAGCGGTAGCCCGAATTGGTCCCGACGAGACAGAACATGACAGCGCACGACGAACGCGATCGTAAGGCCGAGCACATTCAGCTGTCTCTCGACGACCGAATGCAGCTACATGGCCACTTCTTTGACGCCTATTATTTCGCGCACGAAGCGCTGCCAGAGCTGGATCTCCGGGATGTGCAGATCTCGACCCATTTCCTGGAGAAGGCCATCGCAGCTCCCCTTCTGATCTCGTGTATGACGGGTGGGACCGGGGATGCGGTGCGAATCAACCGACACCTGGCGGAGGCTGCAGAGGAAACCGGAATCGCCTTGGGGGTCGGCTCGCAGCGCAAAGCCCTGGAAGACCCTGGTCTGGTCGAGAGCTTCCAGGTTCGGCGGTGGGCTCCCTCGGTGCCTCTGCTCGCCAACCTGGGCGCTGTGCAGCTGAACTACGGCTACGGCGTGAAGGAGTGCCGGGCTGCCGTGGAGATGATCGAGGCCGACGCCCTGGTGCTGCACCTCAATCCCCTCCAGGAGGCGATCCAGCCCGAAGGGCAGTGTGACTTCACTGATTTGATTTCCAAGGTCGGGAAGATCGTCGAGCAACTCGAAGTGCCGGTTATCGTCAAGGAAGTCGGCTCGGGGATTTCGGGAAAGCTGGCCACCAGGCTGTGGGATGTCGGAGTGAGGATCGTCGACACTGCCGGGCTGGGAGGTACGAGCTGGGCACGTATCGAAGGAGCACGGGCCAGGGATGCGGGAATCGGCGAGCTCTTTGCCGGCTGGGGGATTCCGACGCCGTCGAGCATTCGCCAGATTCGCCACATACCTGGTCTCCAGATCATTGGAAGCGGCGGCGTCAGCAACGGCCTCGATGTTGCCAAGGCGATCGCGCTCGGGGCGGATCTGGCAGGAATGGCGCAGCCCTTCCTGGTCGCAGCCGATCGGTCGACCGAAGCTGTTGTGGACAAAGTCCGGCGCACCTCACGCGAGCTCGGCATCAGCATGTTCTGCGCCGGAGCGCGGAATCTAGAGGCCCTGCAGCAGATCGAGCTGCGCCACCGAGGCGAGGACTGAAACACCGTGACCTCTTCCAATCAGGCACCCGTGGATCATGAGGAACTGGTTCGACAGCTGGTCGATGGGGACCGGCGCTGGCATGAGTTGCCGGAGGGGATTCCGGCTCGCAGTCAAGCCGAGATCCGACGTCGTGCCCTGGAGAAGCTGACCGGCACCCAGCTCGACAACATCGCTCAGTACACGCTGGATTCGAGTCGGGCTTCGACGCGACATGCCGAGAACTTCATTGGCGCGACGCAGATTCCCGTCGGCATCTGCGGGCCGCTCAAAGTTAGGGGCACCTTCGTCGACGTCGACGAGGATCTCCACGTACCCCTGGCAACCACCGAGGGAGCCCTGGTAGCCAGCATCAATCGAGGCTGTCGGGCGCTGCGCGAAGCCGGAGGGGCAGTCGTGCGCGTCGAGGATGTCGGGATAACTCGGGCACCGGTTTTTCGCACTCTCGGAATCGACGAGACTCGGCGTTTTCTCGACTGGGTTGGCGAGAACGAGTCGAAGATACGACAGGTGGCAGAGGCTACTAGTGGGCACCTCGAGCTCATGGATGTCAAGCCGCAGACTTTTGGCAGCTCGATCTATTTGCGATTTCGCTTCAGATCGGGTGACGCGATGGGAATGAACATGGCGACCATCGCCTGTGACCGGGTCGTGCGAGACCTCATCGAGCCGGCCACCGGCATTCCCTGCGTGGCGCTGTCGGGCAACTACTGCGTCGACAAAAAGCCCTCGGCGGTGAACTTCCTGGAAGGCCGGGGCAAGCGGATCTATGCGGAAGTGGTGCTCGAGGGTGGAGTTCTGGAGAGCTGCTTGAAAAGCAACGCGCGGTCGCTCGTGGAAGTGCAGTATCGCAAGAATCTCCTGGGTTCGATTGCCGCTGGGTCGATGGGGTTCAATGCCCACTATGCGAATGTTCTGGCTGCGGTGTTCATTGCCATGGGCCAGGATGTGGCGCAGGTGGTCGAAGGTGCGATGGGAGTGACCTGTATCGAGCCCCGTGGTGACGACGCCGTCTTCGCTTCGGTCTATCTGCCCGATGTTCCTCTCGGTGTCGTCGGAGGCGGCACGGCCCTTGGGCCCCAGCAGGAGGCCCTGAAGGTCATCGGCGCCGTGCCCGATCCAGAGAATCCGGGCGCTGGCGCGATGCGGCTGGCGGAGATTCTGGGAGCTATGGTTCTGGCTGGCGAGCTCTCACTGCTGGCGGCCTTCACTTCGGGAGACCTGGCTGGCGCCCATGAACAGCTTGGCCGCGGCGCCATTCCCGACGCCACCTGAAGATCGCTGCCCAGCCTTGAGGAGAGCCCCCCATCGCCTTCCAGAGCGGTTCTGACCTACATGGGGCCTGCCTGATGCAGCGACGTGTTCTGGCCACCTCCCCAGGCAAGCTCATTCTCATGGGTGAGCACGCCGCGGTCTATGGACGACCGGCGCTGGTTGCGGCCGTCGCACCTCGAACCCGGATCGAGGTCACTGGCAACAGCGAAGGCATCTTCGTCGACCTTCCAGACCTGGATCGGGAGTTGTGGACCGGCTGGACCGAGCTGAGGCAAGAGGCGATCGACTCTCGAACCCGCTGGCAAGCCTACTCAGAGAGCCCGACAGCCGAGAGCTTTCAGACGCTGCGGGATCCCGACCCGGCGCACCTCGTCACGCTCGCTCTAGGAGAGCTGGCGGTCGAGATGGGAACCGATCTGCCGCCGATAGCGCTACGCGTGAAATCGGACCTGCCCATCGGCTCGGGTTTTGGTAGCTCGGCGGCGGTGGGGGTCGGTTTGGTGGGCGGGATTCTGTGCTTCCTGGAAGGAGAGGTGGATCGGGAGTGCGTAGATCGAGTCGTACTGGAGGTCGAGCGTCGCCAGCATGGGATGCCATCCGGTGTGGATCACCGAACGGTGCTGCATGGTGGCTTTCTGTGGGCCGAACGGAGTTCTGCTGGGGAGCTTCGTACGGTGCCGGTTGGAGGCGGCCAGGTCCTGGGCTCGCGGATCCAGGTGCTGCACACCGGCCAGCCGTTGGAGACGACCGGCGATGTGGTGGCGGCGGTGCGGCAACGCGCCTCCGAGGACCCAGGCGGTTTCGAGAGGTTGCTGGATCGAATGGAGTCGTGCGTGCGGGATTTTCGACAGTGGCTGGAGAGCGAGTCCGGTGTTGTCGACGGGGCGATTTCGTCGATCCGTGAGTGTGAGGCCTGTTTAGAGGCCATGGGCGTGGTTCCTGCACCGGTGCGCGAGGCGATTCGAGACGTGGAGGCCCTTGGCGGGGCCGCCAAGATCTCCGGCGCCGGGGCTCTGTCAGGCGACGCCGCGGGCTGTCTCCTCGTCTGCTGGCCAGATACCTGGGACGGCCGATCACTCGAGAGCTTGTCGGCATACAATCGTCAGCATGTGGAGCTGGGCGTCCCCGGATTGAGTTGCGAGGTCGACGGATGATAGGAAAAGCCACGGTCGTCGCACCGGCGAACATCGCATTCATCAAATACTGGGGTACGCGGGACTGGAATCAGACTCTGCCGTTCAACCCTTCAGTTTCCATGACCTTGAGGGAGTGTGTCACCCGCACGACCGTCGAGATCGTGGATCGCACAGAGGGCGATGCGGTCTTCCTCAGAACGAAGGAGGGATCCCTCGCGCCAGCCACCGAGGCGTTCACTCGGCGAGTCGAGCCCCACCTCGAGCGACTCCGTGGATGGGCTGGCGAAGAAATCTCGTTTCGGGTCGCCACTGAGAACAGCTTTCCCATGGGGGCCGGGATGGCTTCCTCGGCATCGGGCTTCGCGGCTCTCACGCTGGCAGTTGTGACGGCCCTCGGTAGGCAGGTGTCGAGCGAGGAGGCGTCTGTGCTGGCGCGTCTCAGCGGCTCCGGATCAGCATCCAGATCGGTACTGGGCGGCTACGTGAAGTGGCCCGCTGGAGAGGGGCCTGAAGAGGAGCATGCGACACAGCTGGCACCGGCAGAGCACTGGGACCTGCGTGATGTCGTTGCCGTTCTTCAGGAGCAGGCCAAGGAGGTCTCCTCCCGAGAGGGGCACGAGCGGGCCCCGTCCAGCCCCTACTTCGAGCCGAGGCAGAAGCTGCTTCCGCGCCGACTGGAGATCGTCACCCAGGCAATTCTGGAGCGAGACTTTTCGGCCCTTGCACAGACTGTCGAAGAGGAGGCTATCGACCTCCACCTCATTGCAATGTCCTCGCACCCTCCCATCTTCTACTGGCGGCCCGGCACCCTCGAGGTCCTGGCGGCCATTCGCCGCCTGCGACAGGAAGGCGTCGAGGTCTGCGCCACCATGGACGCGGGTGCCAACGTACACATGATCTGCACGCCGGAGTCCGAGACCGCGGTAGCTGATGAGGTCGGAGCGATACCGGAAGTGAGCTCGCTGATCCACGACGGCGTAGGACAGGGTCCCAGGATCGTCGACGAGCATCTGGGCTGAAGCCATGACCGCCGCGATGGAAGTGGTTCTCGTCAAGCTGGGTGGCAGCCTGATTACCGACAAACGTCGGCCGGAAACGGCGCGAACCGATGTCATCGAGCGCTTGGCTCGTGAGCTCGAAGAGCTGGACCCGAGCGAGGTGCGTCTGGTTCTGGGTCACGGTAGCGGTTCTTTCGGTCATGTGGCAGCCGCAAGGCACGGCATCCACGAGGGAGTCGAAACGCCGGAGAAGCTCCTGGGAGTGACGGAAACCCAGGATCGGGCGGCGACCCTGAACCGACTGGTCATCGGCGCTCTGCGGAGATGCGGAGTCCCCGCCTTCTCCCTGGCACCGTCGAGCTTTCTCGTCTCAGCAGGTGGGGTGCCCGCAGAGCTCTGGATCGCGCCTCTGCTCGATGCACTGCACCTGGGGATGCTGCCGGTAGTCCACGGGGACGTGGTCATGGACCGCGAGTTGGGAGCCTCAATCTCATCGACCGAAGCCGTCTTCCTGGCTCTTGCCGAAAGGCTCCAGGCTGGTGACGTGATCGTTCGACGCAGCATCTGGCTCGGGGAGACCGACGGCATCTATGACAGCCGGGGCGTGACCATCGAGAAGCTTCCTCTCGACGCTGTTGGGGAGCTTCTGGACAGACTCGAGGGCGCATCGGGGACCGACGTCACGGGTGGCATGCGGCATCGCCTGGAGACGGCGGCCAGTCTCGCCGAGCTCGGAGTCGAGTCCTGGATCGCGAATGGTCTGGAACCCGGGGTGCTGGGCCAGATCTTGAAGGGTCGCTGGGCCAAGGGAACGAGGGTGTTGGCTGCGGCTCCGAGGTCCCTCTCTACCCGTTGACCTGAGACCGGAAGGAACTGCGGTGCTGAAGCAGCGGGCACGGGCTGCTAGGATGAACGGCAATAGAAGCAAAGAAGGATGAGATGAGCAGCGAGACAGACAAGGCCTCTGTGGCGACCGAGCAGAGTCGGACCTCCCGTCAGCGCCAGAACGAAAGCGAGCTGCTGCAGGATCTCCTGGTCAAGACCAGTCGCACCTTCGCCCTCGCCATTCCGCTGCTACCGGATCCGACGCTGCGCGAGGTTACGATCGCCTATTTGTTGTTCCGTATCGCCGACACCTTCGAAGACGCCAGTGTGCTGTGGGAGAAGCCGCAGCAGATCAGGGCTCTGGAGGCCTTCGGAGATCTTCTGCGAGACCCATCCGTCGAGCGCGCTCGGGAGCTGTCCCGTCAGTGGCAAGCCAAACCCTCTTCGGAGCACCCAGGGTACTTGGAGCTGTTGGACAGGACACCGGATGTGATTGCAGCCTTCCTCGAGCTGACTCCGGGGGCCCAGCGCGTGGTGGCCCATCACACGATCCGCACTGCGGAAGGCATGGCCACCGTCGTGGAGCGGACGGGTTCCGACGGTGTCTTGCGACTGGATAGCATTCCCGAGCTGCAGGACTACTGCTACATCGTTGCTGGCATCGTCGGTGAGATGCTCACTGACCTGTTTCTCCTGGAGCGACCATCTCTGGAGCCGATCGCCGACTATCTGCGTCAGCGGTCGGTGGCATTCGGTGAGGGTCTGCAGCTGGTCAATATTCTCAAGGACTCGGCCGATGACAGCGTCGAAGGCCGCAACTACCTGCCCTACGACATCGAGCGCCAGGAGGTGTTCGAACTGGCCCGGCAGGATCTCGAGGCGGCCACGGACTACACCTTCGCGATTCAGCAGGCGGGAGGGCCGGATGGGTTGGTCCTGTTTACAGGCCTTCCTGTAGCTCTGGCCTGGGCGACTCTCGACAAGGTGGAGAAGGACGGGCCTGGAGCGAAGATCGGTCGCGTGGAGGTCTTGGCGATTCACAGTCGCCTGAAGAGGGCGGTAGCCGCCGGCCGGCCGGCAATCCGAGTCCCGAGCACTAGAAGAACGGCCTGATGAGTCGCTCGCTGCGTCGCTTCTCTTCTTGCCTAATCCTCCAGGTTCTGTGCTTCGCGGTGGCTGGTGCCCAGATCTGGGCTGGCGAGGCCGTGGTGCGGGGCGTCGTAACGGATATCGACGGCCATCCCATTGCAGGGGCACAGGTCGCTCTGGCGCTCGTGGATCAGCCAGGCGCCGGCCCGAGGACCGTCAAGACCGACAACCAGGGTCGCTGGAGGATCGGGGGCATTGCGGAAGGGCGATGGGATCTCGTCATCGAGGCGCGAGGCTTCGTGTCTGTGGAGGGCTGGGTACAGAGTGCCGGACGGTACTCGGAGCCTGTCGAAGTCTGGATGCGCCCCCTGGAAGAAGTAACGGCCGGATTCGCCGAGAGCTCATCGTCGATCAGAAGGTGGCTGGCGAAGGCCAACACGCTGCTGGAACAGGGTCACTATGACGAGGCGCGCACGGAATACGAGAGGGCCCTGGGAGCGCTACCCAGGTCTTCGCAGCCGGAGGTCTTGAGGTCGATCGCCAGAACCCACTACTTGCAGGGCGATCAAGAGGGCGCGATCCGGACCCTGCAATGGGCGCTGGTGGTCTCTCCGGCTGATACGCACTCCTATCAGCTGTACACGACTCTGATGGGACAGTTGGGGAGAGGCCCAGAAGCTGGGAGGTTCTTGAACGATCTCGAGGTAAGAACTCCGACGGAGCTGACCCAGATGGCCGACGAGTACTCTGCTGCTCTCCCGAAGGTCGAGACCCGGACTTCGTCGCTTGCCGAACGCCCCGAGATTCCAATTGAAGAGCCGATGGCTGGCAGAACGGGTTCCTATCGCGTCCGGTTCGTGGAGAAGAGCCCCCGTTCGTCGCTGGAGGTGCTCCTACAACGTCTGAACCTCGATCGCGCCGACGTCGAGGCCGCCGACCACTCCGGGGGGGCCTACGCACTGATAGACGAGAGCTTCAGGGTATACGTGCCGCCTTCGTACTCTCCCGATGCCGGCTTCGGATTGCTGGTGTGGATCAGCCCGACTCCTTTCGGCGGCTTCGTTGCTGCTGAGATGCGTCAGGCGCTCGACAGGAACCGCCTCATCTGGGTGGGAGCCGACAATGCCGGCAATGGCCGAGCTCGCTGGTATCGTTACCTCCTCGCTCTGGATGCGGTGCACAACATCGATAAGCTCTATTCCGTCGATGACGACCAGGTATTCGTCGGTGGCTACTCGGGCGGCGGGAGGGTCACCAGTGGCCTGGCGATGCTCTACTCGGAGGTCTTTCAAGGTGGATTCTCGATGTTTGGATGCGATTATCCAGAGCGCCTGTCGGTGCCGGACAAGCCCGGGGCTCACTGGCCGCCAGGATTTCCAGCGCCCCCGAAATCGGAGCTGCACCAGGTGAAGTCAAGCAGCCGATTCGTGCTGCTCACGGGCCAGCTCGACTTCAATCGCGCCCAGACCCGCAAGACCTATCTGAAGATGCTCGACGACGGCTTCGAGCACGTCCTCTACCTGCAAGTGCCAAGTGCCAGTCACTACGATCACCCCGACGAGGAATCACTGACCGAGGGCTTCCGCTTCCTCACCTCCGCCTCCCAGGAATGACGACACGCCGAGAGATTTCAAGACCTCGAGACCCCAGGACCTCAGGACCTCAGGAGCGCAGAATCCCAGGACCCCGAGACCCCAGGACCTCACGCCCCTACGCCTCATATCATGGGTTAGGATCAACCCAACGAAGGAGACTGCAATGAAGAAGATCGATCGCAGATCCGGCTCGAGGGCCGGTGTGGGGTTCTGCTTTCTGGTGCTGGCTTGTGTCGGCCTGCGGTCCAATCTTCAGGCAGAGGTTGTTTTCTACGATCCCAACGGAGAACCGCTACCGTTCGAGACCTTCGAGGAGGTCGAGGACTTCCTGGAGACGGCCGACATCGCGTGGAAAGAGAAGCTCGCGTCGGGGACAAACAAGAAGAAACGCAAGGTGATGCTGGAGAAGGGCGGCGTGCAGGCGCACGCCATCCTCCGCACGGGCTACGAGATCAAGGATTCTCCAGGTGGCGGGTTCGTCGATTCTTGCCATTCCGAGGTCGCGGCCTATCAACTGAGTCGCCTGCTGGGTCTGGAGAGCGTTCCGCCGGCTGTGCGGCGTAAGGGCGGTACCATCCAGATCTGGGTCGAGAACGCGACGACGGATGCCTCTCGCAGAGAGAAGGGGACCGAGCCGGAGGACCCGACGGCCTTCGAGCAGCAGGTGCAGGTGATGGGGGTGTTCGACAATCTGATCGCCAACACGGATCGAAACCCGGGCAACATCCTGATCGATGGAGACGGCAAGGTCTGGCTCATCGACCACACCCGCAGTTTCGCCGGCCAGACAGAGCTCAAATACCCCGAGAAGATCACGGGACTTGACCGCGGGGTGTGGGAGCGCCTGCAGGCTTTGTCCGATGCCGCACTCAAAGAGGCCATGCGACCCTATCTTCGTCAGTATCAGAACGAGCTGCTGGTGCGCCGCGAGCTCCTCGTGCAGGCGATCCAGAGCCAGATCGACAGCCTAGGCGAAGACGCCGTGCTTTTCGAGTCGGCTCCCCGCTGAAGCGGTTCCAGCGCACGAGGCAGCCAGGCCTAGTCGTTCGAGAACCCCATGAACCGACGATTCGTCGACTACGACCGGATTGCCGAGAGCTACGATCAGCGTTACGCGCTGAATCGATTGGATGGGGTCGCACAAGCTCTCGACGAGAGGGTCAGGCAATCAGCGGCCGAGACGATCCTGGATGTCGGCTGCGGCACAGGCAGATGGCTATCCGAGTTGGCTCCGATGGCAGGTATCGCCCTGGGGCTGGATCGCTCGTTGGCAATGCTGCTCAGGGTACCTGCAAGCAATGGGCGGGAAGCTCTGGTGTGCGCGTCGGGTGACAACATCCCTTTCTGCGATTCCTCTGTCGACTTCGTCTCCTGTGTCAACGTGATCCACCACCTGGCTGTCCCCTCATCCTTTGTCTCTGATGCGGTCCGACTGCTGCGATCCAAAGGTACACTCGCAGTCGTTGGCCTGGATCCGCATCAGGAGCGAGATCGCTGGTATCTATACGACTACTTCCCGGAAGCCCGAGACCTCGATCTTCAACGCTATCCCTCCGCCGACCAGCTGCGGACATGGATGACCGCTTCAGGTCTCGAAGGCATCGAGACAGTCGAGGTCGAGCGAATCCAGAGGCGATTCACCGGCGGCGAGATCCTCGAAGACTACTTTCTTCAGCGCAAGGCCAGCTCTCAACTGGCAATCCTGTCCGATGAGGCGTGGGCACAGGGTCTCCATCGGATCCGCCGGGCCATCCAGGAAGGGGAGGACCAGCGAAAACCCCCGGTTTTCGAGGTGGACCTGGCCCTGTTCCTGGTATGCGGCTGGAAGCTTCCTGCCCAGAGCTAGAATGGCAGGTGGCCGCCGATGATCGGAAAGACCGTCACCCACTACGAGATTCAGTCCCAGCTGGGTGCTGGAGGCATGGGAGTCGTCTACAAGGCAAAGGACCTTCGGCTGGACCGTCTGGTGGCTCTCAAGTTTCTGCCTCCTCAGTTCGCCTCCACCGAGGCGCTCAAGAGGCGATTCGTCAATGAAGCGCGGGCTGCCTCGGCGCTCGATCACATCAACATCTGCACCATCCATGAGATCGACGAGAGCGAGGATGGCCAGCTCTTCATCGTCATGGCCCTGTACCAGGGTGAGAGCCTGCAGGAGAGGATCCGTCGGGGGCCACTTTCTCCTGCCGAGACGCTGGATATCGGCATCCAGGTGACCGAGGGCCTATCGGCCGCTCACGAGAGAGGGATTCTGCATCGGGACATCAAACCCGGGAACATCTTCATTACCGATCGCCAAACGGTGAAGGTCCTGGACTTCGGACTGGCGAAGGTGTCGGGAGCCACCAAGATCACCCGTTCAGGAACCTCGATGGGCACATTGAGCTATATGCCGCCTGAGCAGCTTCGCGGCGAAGACGCAGATCCACGCTCGGATCTGTTCTCCCTCGGTGCGGTCCTCTACGAAATGTTGGTTGGTGAGCCCGCTTTCGGTGGAGACAACGAAGGCGCGGTGTTGAACCGTGTGTTGAATCAGGAGCCCGCACCACCCTCGAGTCGGCGGCCGGGCATCGCACCGGGTTTCGATCGACTCGTCGGCAGGGCTCTCGCCAAGGATCCCGACCATCGCTATCCGACGGCCGTGGACCTGAGATCCGACCTCGAGGCGCTCCAGGTCGAGGCCGCGGATTCCGATGACCAACCCACCCTGCTCGAGGTTCCCGGCGGACCGCCCTCGATTGCCTCATCTGAAGCAAGCAGGGACCTCAACACCATCGCCGTGCTCGAGTTCACCAATGTCTCTGGAGACTCGGAGGCCGAGTGGCTGAGCGGCGGTATCGCCGAGTCGGTGACTGCGGACCTCAAGAAGGTCGGCTCGCTCAGGGTGGTGGATCGAAGAAGGGTGATGCAGACGCTCGCCTCAGTGCCGAATGGAATGGCGGGCGACGAGGACCTAGCTAACGCGGGTAGGTTCCTTGGATCTCGATGGCTTGTCAGCGGTAGCTTCCAGAAGATGGGAGACAGGCTACGAGTGACCGCCCAATGCCTGGATGTGGCAAGCCAGGCAGTGAAAGCGTCGATCAAGCTGGACGGAACCATGCAGGAGATCTTCAGCCTCCAGGACAAGATCATCACCGCCATGATGGAGGCTCTCGGGGTTCGGATCAGTGAGTCCGAAGCCCTGGAGATCGAACGTCCCGAAACCTTGGACCTGGAGGCGTACGAGTACTGCGCCAAAGCGCGACAACTCATCTACAGGATGGGCAAGGAAGATCTGGAGCTGGCTCGGCAGTTCCTGGAAAAGGCGCTGGCGTTGGATCCCGACTACGCGATGGCCCACTCTTCGCTCGGTCAGCTGCACTCCATGCATTTCATTGCCACTACCGAGCAATCCGATCTCGAGCGCAGCATGGAGGCGCTCGAGCGCGCCGTGCAGCTCGATCCAGAGCTTGGAGACCCCCATCTCTGGTTGACCTACGTCTACGCCCGCGAGAATCGATTCAACGAGGCGCTGAGAAGTGGTCGGCGGGCCTTGGAGCTCGAGCCCGACAACCCCATGGCCCACTACTTCCTGGGCGTTTCACTGTGGCTTCGGGCCATTCTCGATCACCAGACAGAGGGCTATGAGGAGGCAACAAGACACCTCCGACGAACCACTGAAGTGCTTCCCAAGTACCAGTCGGCTTATCAGGTACTGGCGGATATCTGCAGTCGTCGCGGTGAGTACGAAGAGGCTGAACGGTACCTGAAGACCGCGATGCAGATCGAAGAGTCGGGGGAATTCGACATGGCGAGGTTCGTCGGCTCGCTTGCCCACATGGGACAGCTGGCGCTGCGGCGAGGGGACCTGGACGCAGCCGAGGATCTATACCTCAGACAGCTGAAGCTCATTGAGGCGACCGATCACGTCTATAGCCCTTCCTACGGTGCCATGACTCTCTGTTTTCTGGGCGAGATTGCCGAAAGACGGCACCAACACGACTCGGCGCTCGACCACTTTCGGCAGGCCTCCTCTCAGATCTCGACGACTCCCAGGTCCCTGGGAATCGGCTGGGTAGAGATCCGGGCTCGCCTCGGACGAGCGCGGCTCTTGCGGAGTTTGGATATGCGCCGAGAGGAGGATCAAAGCCTGCAGCAAGCGCTCGCGCTGTTCCAGGGTCGTGAGGGCTACGATTTCAGCGGCCTCTTCCTACACGGTGACGGGGAATTCTGGGCCGATCTGGCGGCCTATCAGGTGTCGGCCAGCCGTTCCAAGGAGGCCCTTGCCTCGTTGGAAAAGGCAGTCGAAACTGGCTGGCTGGAGACCGCCCGACTGAAGTGGGATCCGGACCTTCGGCAGCTGCAGAGCGATTCTGATGCACACACAAGGATCGAGAAGATCCTGGCCCGACGCCAGGAGACAGGTCGACCAAACCACCCATCTCCCGTGTACGAGCTGTTTGGTGAGTCTCGGAAAGGCGGTGAGACCACCCCAGCTCGCGACGCAACCAGGCCACTGAAGGGTATCGAGGCCCCACCCCGACCTGAATCTCGATCGAGACACTGGTTGATGGTGATCGCTGCAGTGGCTGTGCTCGTCGTCTGCGGTATCGCGACTCGCCGATGGATTCGAGATCGACACGAGGCAACGGAAACCAGTGAGACTGCCGTGGTTCGTTCTGGGGAGACATCGGAGCCGGCGGCGAAGCTCGTAGCCAGGCGGGTTCTGGTGGCGCCTTTCGAGAATCGTACGGGCGATCCTTCGCTGAGTAGCCTGGGCCTCATGGCCTCTGACTGGATTACACGCGGACTCGCCCAGACCGGGTTGGTGGAAGCGGTGTCGCCGATCACGGCTGTCAGCTCCGCCCGCTTTGTCGCGCAGGAAGCTGGAGCGACAGACGAACGAGAGAGGATAGCGGCTCTGGCAGCAGAGACCGGTGCCGGTACCGTGGTTACTGGAGCCATCTACCGTCAAGGCGAGGAGATTCTGATTGCAGCCCAGGTCACCGATACGATCACAATGCACCTCCTCGGCGCTCTGGAGCCGAGTCGCGCACCGGTCGGAGAGCCCTTGGTCGCCGTCGAGAATCTGCAATCGCGGATCATGGCCTCGGTGGCAACTCGTCTGGATTCGCGACTCGCCTCGCTCGCGAGACCCTCTGACTTGCCCAATTACGAGGCCTACAACGAGTACTCCCAGGGGCTGGAGCGATTCATTCTTCTGGACTTCAGGGGTGCAGCGAACCGCTGGACGAGGGCCAACGCAATGGACTCGTCTTTCATTCGTCCGCTGCTACTCGCTGCCATGGCCTACCTCAATCTCTCAGAGTGGGAGATGGCTTACGGACTCGTTCAGAAGGTGGTACCCCATCGCAGCTCCCTGTCGGTGTTGGATCAACTTCTCTTGGATCGACTCGTGTCCACCTTCGAGCAAGACTTTGAAGGGGCTCTTGCGGCAATGCGTCGCTCGGCAGAGCTGAATCCCCAGGGCCCCGGAGCCTTCGATGCAGGAGCTTTGGCCCTGATCACGAATCGTCCTCGCGAGGCAGTAGAGCGGCTCGAAGCCATCGACTTCGAGCGAGGGTTCTACCGAGGATTTGCTCCCTACTGGCACTTTCTAACGGAGGCTTATCACCTTCTCGGAGATCATGCAGAGGAGATCGAGAGGGCGCGCCGGGCTCGGGAGCTATACCCGAGTAATCTGTCCGCCGTCTGGTGGGAGGCACGAGCGCGTGTCGCCTTGGGTGATTTCGAGACAGTCAGGGACCTGATAGGAGTAGACCGTGGCTACGGCGTGTTCGACAAGACAGCCGGCTCTGTGAGGATCGCGTCTGCCGGTGAGCTGGAGGCCCACGGCTATCCGGAAGAGGCAGTGGAGATCGCGGAAGCAGCGGTGGACTGGTACAACGTCCGCCTCGAGACCGAAGGAGCAGATCGTGTAGCGCGCGCCGGCAGAGCCGAAGCCCTATTTGCAGGGGGAAGGTGGAAGGAGGCCGAAGAAGAGTTTGTGAAGCTCGCCGCGGACGACCCCGACGACCTGACCACCAGGGGTTACCTGGGTTTACTGGCGGCAGGCCGGGGTGACAGCGTCACTGCCCAGGAAGTCTCGAGCTGGTTCGAACAGTTGGACCGACCCTACCTGTGGGGAGCGCCCTACTACTGGCGAGCGGCCATCGCAGCCTGGAGTGGAGACATGGACCGTGCACTGCAGCTATTCCGCGATTCAGCGGCTCACGGCCGGGCTCTGGCCGGCGCGGTCCCTCCTCCCCATTCCGACCTTGTTCTGCGGCCGCTCTGGGACTACCCGCCGTTCCAGAAGTTCATCAAGCCGAAAGGGTAGTGGGGCAGAGGAGTGTCGAGGGTTCGCTGAGAGTCAAGTGTCCGTGGTTTCAGTGGCTTTTGCCAATGCGGCTGCTGTGTCCTTGGCGGGCCTCTTCAAGAAGCGCTGGCGGTGGAACTCGATATCGGTGAGCCACTGCATGCAGCTCCCCGATCCACTGGCGTAGCCGACCATCTCGCCGAGACCATCAAAGGCCAGCAGCACCATCAGCGTCGGGAGAACTCGCAGCAAGAGACCCGACCGGCCGGAGTTGACGAGGGTTCGGGCTAAGCGCCAAGACCGGACCAGGGGAATCAAGGGCGAAGCCAAAGTGTAGAGGAGACGCTTTGCGAACGACCAACCACGAGCCCGGTTTGCGGCGAACAGGCGGCCACCGCAGAAACGTAGCTTGATGGAGGGTCGGAAGAGCGTGAAGTTGAGGTGAATCATGCCGGCTTTTGGCTCGAGGTAGAATCGCTGCCCGCGGTCCGCTAGATCCCACTGCATGGCGCTCTCTGCTTCCAAAATGTCAGGTAGGCGGTCGCCATAGGTCAGTAGGAGGTCTTTCTTGTAGCTGCTGTTGTGGCCCCCGATGTGGTGGATCTCGCCTCCTCTCTCGGGGTCGATCCAGTCGCCGTACTCGATGATGAAGTTGGCCCAGGAGAGGATGCTCTCTGGGTTGGCGTTCGAAAACAGCGCTCCCACACCTCCCCAGGGCTCGGCATGCCTTGCAATGAGCGCCTCGGCCCATCCGCGGGCCGGAAAGCAGTGATCCTCGGTCAGGGCGACGATCGGTGCCGAGGCCGCTCTGATTCCGGCGGCCCGCATCTCAGAGGAGGAGTCCGTCCTGTCCGCTTCGATGAATTGCCATCGGGCGAAGTCGGAGAAATCCTCTGGATCCAAATCGGTGCCCATGGAGCGTGGGCCGACAACGACGATCTCCAGTTGGTCGCGAACGGTTTGTCGGCGAAGAGCTGTGGCTGTCGTCCGGATGGTCTCGAAGGAGTCCGGGGAGATCATCACTACAGACAGTACAGTTTCCTTTTGGCTCTCAGTCATGGCTCTCCGGTCAGATCCAGGGCGAGCGCGGCGGGGCACCGCACCCCTGCGGCACGCTCGTATCCGACACTCATCACCCTGTACAATCGCCGCAACTTTCGGGGATTGATGTGGCAGCCGCATTATGGGGCAGACAGTCATGAGCGGCAAGCAGGAACCGGAACGGGACGCGGGACAGCCGGAGTAGGATGAATGTCAATCAGGATCAAAGCAGCTTTGTGGGTACGGCAGACGATTGCGTTGGGTCTGCTGGGTGTGGCTTTGGTCTCTTGCTCTCCGGCCGAAGAGGAACCTCTTGTCGAGTCCTCGAATCCTCTGTTTGTGGATCCGACATCCCGGGATTTCTCTGGCAATCCGGAGCTACTGGAGAGGATTGTCGAGAGCCCCCACGGCTATCTTCGATTCATCAATATCCAGTTCACGGAAGAGGTGTGTCGACAGTTCGCGGACAGCCTGTCCCAGTACCCTCCCTTCAACCTGCATGGCGATGCCCACCTGGAGCAGTATGCGGTGACCGATCTGGGTCGTGGGCTGACCGATTTCGACGACTCCTCCAGTGGACCGGCTGTCGTGGATCTGGTGCGGCTTGGCGTCTCGTTGCGACTGGCCGTCGCCGCCCATGGATGGAACGATCGGGCCGATGAGCTGTTCGAGGTATTCTTGAGCGGCTATCGGGCCGCGCTGGACGACTCGTCGACGGTGGCACCCGAGCCGGCCGTCGTGGCGCGCCTGCAGGACGATTTCGAGTATGACCGACGCAAGTACTTCGAGTGGGTCGAGGGGATCTCGGATCCAGTTCCCGAATCGGAGCAGGTCGAGCTTGTGGAGGCCATGCGGCACTACTTCGACAACCTGCGGGCCCAGTATCCGAGCCTGGATGCCGACTTTCTGAAGGTGGAGCGTGTCGGTTATCTCAAGCTGGGGATCGGCAGCGCGTTGGACACCAAGTACCTGGTCCAGATCCGTGGTGAGAGCGATGCCATCACAGACGACCTGGTGCTCGAGCTTAAGCAGGTTCGCGATCTGGCTGGTATCGAGTGTGTTGCGGCGGGTCTGGGGTCGGACCCCTACCGGATCCTGGTTGGCCAGTCCATCGCCTATCAGCCCTATTCCATGCTGGGCTACGTGTACTTTCGCGATGCATCCTTCTGGGCTCACGCCTGGGTCGACAACTACCGAGAGTTGGATATCGACAGGTCGATCGAAACGATTGAAGAGCTTCGGGACGTGGCCTACGACGTCGGGGTGCAGTTGGGGCTAGGACATCCCAACCAGTACAAGGCGGCATTGGCGCTGCAGCTTCGCCGCGAGCAGATTCGCCTGCTGGATCGAGACGAAGCCCAGATCAAGGAAGCTTCCAGAGCGCTCGCCGAGCAAGTAGAGCGGGCTTGGAGCGACTTCGCCTCACGGTCCCGCCTTTAGCCTCCTAGTCGTTCGACGAGTAGACGGAGCAGGGAGGGACTGATTCCTCGTCGATATCCGGGTCGTTGGTCCCGAGTCACTCGACCAGGTGAACGCCCTCTGCCTTCGGAGAGAGGGATATGGCTTGCGGGAGATGCCGTCCTTCCAGCCAGACGATTCGCTGTCGGTTCAGTTGCTTCGCAAGGTCGTGGTAGGCGGTGGTCAGCTTCTGGCGGCTCGAAATGTCGACGGCAGGCCCCCAGGAGGCGATTTGCTTCACCCCTCGAATCGGACTCCAGAGGACCACCGGCACATGAAGTCGGCGCAGGAAGGGAAGGACCGTTTCGGCGGACAACTGGCTGCGGTCGTCGGGCTCGGCAGAGGCGATAACGACGACCACTCGGCGGCGACCAGACTGGGCGGCCGCCATGCCGGCGACCGCGATGGCGTCGGCGAGTCGGAGTCCTTGGGACTCGGCCATGCTTGGCACGACGGATGAGAACAGCCACAGGAGGGCTCCATCTTCACGCGTGAACGGTCCGATGGGCGGGAATAGCTGATATTGATAGCCATCACGTTCGATCTGTCGCGCCAAAGGAGTGATGAACCGGATGCTGTGGTCTTTCTTGAGCGGCAGGTCGAGGGTCGGCGCAGGAAGCGTGCGGAAGGGTTGGTACTTGCTGGCGCGTGGGTAGAGCTTGCGCATGGTCTCGACGCTGGCCACATCTCTGACGACTACGATATCGACCTGACTCTCTTCGACCGCCTTGACCGTAAGGGCCCCGTCCCTGTCGAGAAACCAGTCTTGCATGTCTGCCAGAGGTGGCAACTTCTTGGGGCGATCGAGCAGCACCGGTACAGCGGTGAGCTCCGTGTCTACCTCGTCGGAGTAGGGTCCTCCAAAGATGGCCTCGGCCGCTGCCCGAAGTGTCTCGGAGAACTGCAGCTCGACGCGCAGAAGGTGTGCTTGATCGGGGCCGGTCGAAGGCAGATCGAATTGCCTCGGATCCTCGACCTCCAGGGGCTCGCCGTCCAGCTCTATGCGGAAGGACGTTGGCTCGAGCTGCTCTGCAACGCTCTCCCAGGCGACCTGGGCTTGCAAGCCGTCTCCGTCCTGTCCGGGGCTGACGAGGAGCGAGACCTCGGTTTGCTGAGTAGAGACGTTGACCCACTGCTCTACGCGGTCGATCTCCTCTCCCTCCCCATCATAGGCCACCGCCTGTAGGAAGTGCGGTGCGAGCTCTTCGCCGAGCTCGACGGTCAGATGCCAAGGCGGTTCGCTGAGGCGGCCAACGATCTGACGGTCGAGGTAGATCTCGATGACTTCTACTTGTTCGTGCACGAGGAATCCGACCTGTTGAGGCCCGAAGACCAGCCCGAGAAGCAGTGTGGCAAACTCGATCATCGGAAGGACATCTCTCTCTTACGCCTCGCTAGCGAGAAATCACGACCCGTCGATCCTGTGCGCTTTCGCCGTGTACGATCCGAAGTCTACTCGCTCTATTCGCAGAATCGTTGCCGCTGGGGCAAGAACGTACAGCTTGGTGGCCGAAGGGCGTAGGATAGAGAAGCGTATAGAGGACAGGGCGGACAGGTCGTCGAGCAAGAAGAGTTGACGATGCGACGAGTGAGGTTTCGAGCGCTTTGGGTGGGTGTGATTGCCTGTGTCACGGCATCGGCAATAAGTTGCTCGCCTGCCGTCGACGAGCCCGTCGTCGAAGCTCGAGGCGAGCAGTTCTACGAGCTGACAGGCGACTACCTGGGGCAGGAGCTGCCGGGCCTGACTCCCAAGCTCTTCGCTCCCGGCATCGTCTCCACCGGACTGTCGGAGCGAGATATGGCCATCACTCCCGACGGCAACGAGATCTACTACTCTGGCGTGGTCGGGGCCAATCACAACTTCAGTGCCATCCTCGTGGTGAAACGCGTCGAGGGTCGGTGGTCGAAGCCAGAAGTGGCCCCCTTTTCAGGCCACTTCATGGACCTCGAGCCGGCGATCTCACCGGACGGGCAGCGGTTCTTCTTCCTCTCGAATCGTCCGCTGCCCGGCGCCGAGGAATCGTTGGGAGGCGAGGATATCTGGGTCATGGAGCGAACCGCAGAGGGCTGGGGCGCGCCGTCGAATCTGGGCCCACCAGTCAACTCCGAGGCGCCCGAGTTTTTCCCTTCTGTGACCAGGGACGGAACCCTGTACTTCACGCGTCGAGGCGAGGGCCGCAGCGAGATGATCTTCCGGTCGCGCTGGGTGGATGGTGCCTATTCCGAACCTGAAGAGCTCGGTTCGGAGGTGAACTCCGGGCAGACCCAGTTCAACGCTTTCATCGCGCCCGATGAGAGTTACCTGGTGGTGTGCGTTTGGGGGCGTGACGATAGCCTCGGCGGGGTCGATTACTACGTGGTATTCCGTTCCCCCGACGATGTGTGGTCGGCGCCCATCAACCTGGGTGAAGGGATCAGCATGGTCGAGGGCGCGGAGTGGTCACCCTACGTGTCGCCCGACGGCAGGTACTTCTTCTTCATGTCTTCGCGCGCCACGATCCAGGAAGGGCACTCGCCCGAAAGGCTCGACTACGAGGACATGCAACGACTGCACGCTCTGCCGATGAACGGAAACTCCGATATCTGGTGGGTGGATGCCGAGGTGATCGCCCGGCTGAGGCCAGAAGCGGAACCTGCGAGTGCGCCCTGAGGGGACTGGGCGTCGGCGCCCCATGGCATCACTCGATACGCTGGTTGGTGGAAGAATAGGTGGACGGTAGGAATATCTTGGAATTGAGCCCGGCATGATCGGTAACACGATCTCTCATTACCGAATCCTCGAGCTGATCGGGAAGGGTGGAATGGGAGAGGTCTATCTGGCCGAAGATCTGGAGCTGGGCAGACGGATCGCCTTGAAGATGCTGCCGCCTGAGCTGGTAGCCGAGCCTGAAAGATTGGAGCGCTTCCGGCGCGAGGCGAAGACCCTGGCGGCACTCAACCACCCCAACATTGTCACCATTTACTCCGTAGAAACGGCCGAGGCAGAAGGTCGAGAGCTGAAGCGGCCGGACCCCGTGCCGGCCGGGGAGGGGGAACCCCTGAGCCCCCAAACCCCTGAGCCTCCAAGCCCTCAAGTCCACTTCCTCACCATGGAGCTCGTGGATGGCAAGACGGTCGCGGACTCGATTCCTCCGGGTGGGCTTGCTGCAGAGAGAATCCTCGAACTGAGTGTGCCGCTCGCAGACGCCCTGGCCAAGGCGCACGCGACGGGAGTCGTCCACCGGGATTTGAAGCCAGGCAACGTCATGGTCACCTCCGATGGTCGGGTCAAGGTCCTCGATTTTGGTTTGGCGAAGCTGCGAGGCCATTCGCTGGCGGACGAGGATACACAGTTGGCTACCGAGGGGATCACTGGGGACGGGCGAGTCCTCGGGACGGTTCCGTACATGTCGCCGGAGCAGGTCGTGGGCAAGGCGGTGGATCAGCGCTCTGACGTCTTCTCCCTTGGCGTGGTGCTTTTCGAGATGGCCACCGGCAAGAGGCCGTTCAGGGGTGAGTCTTCGCCGGACCTGATCTCCTCGATCCTGCGGGATACTCCGCAGCGGGTCGATCTCCTGAAGGAGGAGCTGCCGCATCATCTGGCGCGGGTCATCGGTCGCTGTCTCGAGAAGGACCCCGAGCGGCGCTATCAGTCGGCCATCGACGTGCGCAACGAGCTCTCAGACCTCTCCAGGGAATTGGAAACCAAGGCTGTCTTGACAGAACATGCCATTGCCGCTCCGGCCGTCGAGAGACTATCGATGCGTGGCTGGCTGGCGGGAATCGTCGTGGTCGTCGCACTTCTGATCCTGGCATCGGCGGTGGCTTTCAAACTAGTCAAGACTCGCCGTCCGGAGTTGGCTGTGAGTGAGACTCCGTCGATTCGCTCGTTGGCGGTGCTGCCTTTCGACAACCTGATGAGGGACCCGGAGCAGGACTATTTCGTCGACGGGATGCATGAGGCCCTGATTACCGATCTGGCGAAGATCTCGGACCTGAAAGTGATCTCCCGAACGTCATCAATGCGCTACAAGGGGTCGGACAAGGCCTTGCCGGAGATCGCTCGCGAGCTGGGAGTCGAGGCGCTGGTCGAAGGCTCGGTCCTGCGGGCCGATGGCCAGGTGCGCATTACGGCACAGCTTATCGACGGTGCCAGTGACGAGCATATATGGGCCGAGAGTTACGACCGCAATCTGGAGAGTCTCCTGGCTCTTCTGAGTGACGTGGCTCGTGCCATTGCCGCGGAGATCGAAATCGAGCTGACTCAGGAGCAGGTGAGGCTTCTGGCCTCGAGGACGGCGGTGAATCCAGAGGTGCAGGAGCTCTACCTGAAGGGCCGCTCTCTGCTCAATCGGTTCGCAATAGAGTATTTTCCCGAAGCGAGGCAGTTCTTCCAGCAGGTGCTGGCGATGGACCCCGATTTTGCTCCTGCGATCTCGGGCTTGGCGAGCTGCGATTTCATGCTCGGATTCTTCGGGAGATTGCCTCTCGAGGAAGCGATGCCGGCAGCCGAAAAGGGGTTCCGGAGGGCTCTGGAGCTCGATCCCGACCTGAGCGAAGCCCGCTCACTACTCGGCTGGGTGAAGATGTTCTACCACTGGGACCTCGGTGGAGGGGTCGAGGAGTTCGAAAGGGCCCTGAGGATCGATCCCAATGATCCGATTGCCCGACATGGGCTGGCCGACTACTGCATGATTCTCGGAGATCATGAGCAATCCGTGGAGGAGGTGATGGCGGCTCGCAGGGTCGACCCACTTTCGCGCGTCACGGTGATACCAGTGATTGGCCACTTGACGATGACTCGTCGCTACGACGAAGCGATCGACGAGATCCGCCAGTGGACGGCGCTCTTCCCTGACGACAAGGGAGTGAGTCGGACGTGGCTTCCGATGATCCTCAAACTGCAAGGTCGTTACGAGGAAGCCCTCGAGGTGCAGCGCAACCTCTATCCTCCCGACTCCGGTTACCTCAGAGCTGTGGAGCAGGGCTTCGAGGATGGTGGACCACGAGGCGCTGATCGGGCCGCGGCGGAATATCTGGCCAGCCGGTCGTCACCATCGCCCATGCTGGTCGCGAGGGCCTACGCTGCTGCGGGGGAGGTCGATCTGGCGTTCGAATGGCTGGATCGGGCCTACGCGGGACGGGAACCTCAGATTCTGCACGTAGTTGCCTATCCACAGTTCGATGCGCTCCGTTCCGACCCGCGATACGAGGATCTCCTGCGACGGATCGGGATTCCTCAGGAGGCAAGGCCATGAGCCCAACTGGCGAATCCGCCTTCAAAGAGGTCGGCGGCCTGCGAGGCTCCGAAATCCCGATCGAGGCGAGAATCATCGCCGTCGCTGACGTCTTCGATGCCATGACCAGCGCCCGCCCCTATAAAGAGGCTTGGACCAACAATGAGGCGTTTTCGGCTCTGCAGCGCCTGGCGGGAGCGGAGCTGGACAAGGAGTGCGTCGAGGCCCTCATGCTGCGGACAGACGAGGTCGAGAAGATCCCGGCGAGATTTTCCCAGGGAACCCTGACAGGGGTCGAGCAGGCTCCCACCCGAGGGAGTCCAGAGAGGAGCTGAGGAGGCGATGATCTGGAGGAAGCTGGAAAAGAGGGGCCTCGTTCTGCTTGCAGCCCTGCTTGGAACAGTCGGCTTTCTAGAAGTCGGGGCGCGCGCCGAGGTGGAAGAAGATTCGGTCGACACACAGGATCTGTCGCAGCTTTCCGATCAGGAGATCGAGGCCATTCTCCTCGATGGCCGAATTGTAGAGAGGAAACACCTCGAAGTCGGTGTGACTCTGCCGGATCGGCTCTGGCTCGAGCACGACGGCTACCGGATGAGCGCTGCTTTCAAACATCTCGATTTGGAGCGCAAGGGACTGACGCATTTCGAGAAGGCGCCTCCCGAGCTCAACTTCAAGGACAGCTTTCGTTACGAGCGGGCCGCGTATCTGTTGGATCGACTTCTCGGCCTGGAGATGGTGCCGGTGACAGTGCTGCGGAGCGTGAAGGCTCACGAAGGGGCCGTCGTGGCCTGGGTCGAGGACGCCATCACCGAGCAGGAGCGGTTGCGTCTCAAGCTGGCGCCCGAGGATACTCGGCTTCTCATTCGGCAACGAGCGGCGATGAGGCTGTTCGACGCCCTGATCTACAACATCGACAACAACCTCGGTAATCAGCTGTGGACACGGCCGGACTGGCGCCTCCATCTCATTGACCACACACGCTCCTTTCGGCAGCGGAAGAGCCTTCCCGAGGGCTTCTCGAAACGCCCGGTGAGCCTCACCCCGGAGCTCTACGACGTCCTCCGCTCTCTCGAAGAGCCGCAAGTCGAGGCGGCGCTCGGCAAGGTCCTGAGTCCGGGAGAGATCAAGGCGGTGCTGGCGCGCCAAAAGCTGATCTTGGAGAAGATCGAGCACGATCGCCGAGAGTATGGCGAACCGTTCGTGTTTCTCGGCATGCCTGTTCCACCAGATTCCTAGCCCGCATTGTTCATCGCCGCGCGAGCAGATTGTGGAAAGCGTCCGCCATCTCTGGCCAACCGCAAAGAGGAGCACCGGAGGCAACCTTGCAGGTTGTCGAGGAGCGACGAGTGAGGACTGCCCTGAGATGGCGGACGATCTCCGCTACATGTCGTGGGGCTCATGAATGCTGCGGACCTGGGGGCAAAGATAGGGCCGATAGCGGTGAACCGACCCGACTTGGTCTATATTGAGCAGACCAAAGGAGGGCTTCGGTGACCGGGGAAGCACCCGCAGCGCGGGGCGGAGGAGCTGCAGAGGCAGTGTGGAGGCGCACTCTCAGGCGCCTGGGTGTGGATTTGCGTCCAGGTGAGGGCTCTCCCGCAGCGCTCCTCTTCGCTTCACTCTTCCTGCTCCTGACGTTTCAGATCGCCACCAAGACGATCCGCCAGTCGACGTTCATCGACGCCCTGGGTGCCGCCAGACTGCCACTGGTCTATCTCCTGGTAGCGCTCGTCTCCTACCCGGTCCTTCGTCTTTACAACCGATTCGTCGATCGCTATCGGATCGACCAGTTGTTTGTCGCCTCCTGCGTCGGAATCGCCGGCAGCCTGGTCGTTTTCTGGGCGCTGATGCGCTACTCCTGGACCTGGGTGCCGGTGGTCTTCTACGTCGGATCCTCCATCGTTTACGGCATGCTGGCAAGCCAATTCTGGTTGCTGGCCACGCATCTTTTCGATCCCCGTCAGGCCAGGCGGCTGTTCGGGTTCATCGGCGCGGGGGCTCTGCTGGGTGGCGTCCTCGGTGGGCAGGTGGCGCGGCTGGCTGGAAAGCTGGTGGGCACGAGCTCGGTCCTGCTGGTGGCTGCGGTCCTGCTGGTGATCGTAGCGCTGCTCATGATGCGGGCCCGCTCCTCCGACGCCATCGGGCTCAAGGGTGAGGAGCCCGGATCGTCCCGTGGCAAGCTCGAAAAAGCCAAGGGGGGATTCGAAGTTCTGAGGCAATCTCGCCCGCTGCAAACGATTGCTGCGGTGGTGATCCTGACAGTCATGGTGGCGCAGGTCGTTGACCTTCAGTTCAATTGGGCTGTGGAACAAAGCACCACCACTCTGGACCAGAGGACGGCTTTCTACGGCAACTTCTTCAGCGTCATGGGCATCGCTGCGTTCGTGTTTCAGCTGGCATTCACCTCTCGGATCCACCGGCGGCTGGGAATCTCCTTTGCGCTACGAGTCCTGCCGGTGACGATGGCCATCGGCACCGTAGCTCTGTTTCTTGCGGCGGGCTTCGTGCCCGAGATGCTGGTGGCAGCGGCGCTGATCCTGAAAGTCGGTGAGAGCGGTCTCCGATACTCTCTGGATCAGTCGACTCGGGAGCTCCTCTTCCTGCCAGTTCCATCACGGCTCCGGGTCAAGGCCAAGGCGTTCATCGATGTCTTCATTCAGCGAGGCGCCAAGGGGCTGTCCGCGCTCCTCTTGCTGCCGGTGACCTTTGGCGTCTTCACCCCGGTGCAGGCAGGCTGGATCTCACTCGTGCTCATCGCCATCTGGTTGAGTGTGACAGCCATCGCTTCCCGGGAATACGTGCGGGCTTTCCGCGTCGGCCTCAAGCAGAGGACGGTCGACGCTTCGGTCGCCGTGGATCTGTCGGATGTGACGACCCTGGAGCTGCTGTTGGAGTCCCTGGGCAGCTCAGACCGGCGTCAGGTCCTTCACTGTCTGGACATTCTGGCGGCGAATGGGCGGGGCGATCTGGTGCCGCCGCTGCTGCTCTACCACGACGAGCCCGAGGTGCGGCTTCGAACTCTCGGCATCCTGGCAGATCTCGGGCGCGTCGACGTCGCCCCGCTTATCGAGCGACGTCTAGGGGATTCCGACCCCGAGGTGCGTGCCGAGGCCATCAGGGTGCTGGCGGGCATGCAGGGCAAGGATGTTTGCCAATTGATGCTGCCCAGGCTGGAGGAGGGGGATCCGGGTGTGCGGGCAGCGGCGGTGGCTTGCCTGGCGAACTACGGCGACGAAGCCATGACCGCCGACGCCACTCGGGTGCTCTTGAATCTACTGGCCGATGCCGAGCCCAGGATCAGGATCGAGGCTGTCAAAGCCATAGGCGCCGTGCACGAGCCGCTCTTTCAGGAAAGATTGATCCAATCGCTTTACGACTCCGACGTGGGTGTCATCAAGGAGGCCGTCGCCGCGATTCGCCGGCGAGTCGGTAGGGATGGCTTCAATCCACTCTACGTTCCGACCCTGATCGCGCTCCTCCAGAACCGCCGAGTCAGGCATGAGGCTAGAGAAGCGCTGGTGGCGTTCGGCGAGTCGACGATTCCGATGCTGGTCCATTTTATGAACCACCCCGATGAGCCCTTGTGGGTCAAGCGTGCCCTGCCGAAGGCCATCGCGCAGATCGGCACCATGGCCGCGGCTCAGGCACTGCTGGATGGACTGCGGCAGGGGAGCGATAGCTTTCTGAGGCGAAAGCAGGTGGAAGCCCTGACTTGGATGCTGGAGCACAACCACCGCCACGCATTGGACAGGCAGGACGTGCAGCAGCAGATTCGGGAAGAGGCGAGACGTTTCCTGCGACGTTTGGCTGCACTGCGCGGCCTGGGTCTGCATGCCAAGGGCGATCTCTCGGGGCCTCTCGTCGTGTGGAGTGAGGAGCGGGTTCCCACCCTTCTGGATCGACTGCTGGCAGAACGAGCGGCCAGCAATCTGTGGAATGTCTTCGGTCTTCTGGCGCTGCTGTTTCCACCGGAGCACATCTGGGCGGCTCATCGGAGTCTGACGAGTGGGGACAGGCTGCACCGGTCCCGCTCTCTGGAGTTTCTCGATAACACCTTGGAGGGCGAGCTCAGTCGGGCGGTCTTTGCCGTCATCGACGATTGCCCTTTGAGTGAGAAGCTGACCCGAGCCACCAAGTTGTTCGACATCAGGGTCCGTTCCAGGGTCGAGACACTGCGTGGTTTGCTGGAGGCGCATATCGGCGGCGAGCCCGACTCGGCGGGCATCGCGGCGGCTGCCCTCTATGAGATTCGAGTCGAGAGCGTCCCAGGCCTCGAGGCCGAGGTCGAGCAACTGGCGGCAGGAGCCGAAGACCCCTTTGTGGGAGAAACCGCCACCTGGGTGGCGGAACGGGTGTCACGGGCCTAGCATCATGTCTGCGATGACCTATAATCCTAGGGCCATTCTGCGCCGGAGGTACCGATGAGTCCAGACGGGTCTGGAATAGCTGTGACTACACAAGAGACGCCCTTCTGGCGGCGTCTGGCTAGCCGTCTCGGCATCGATTTGCGGTCCGGTGAGGGGTGGCCGGCTCTCCTGCTGTTCATTACCTTCTTTCTCTTTATCACCTTTCAGTACGCCACCAAGAGCGTTCGGCAGTCCTCCTACGTCAAGGGGCTGGGAGCTGCCAACCTGCCCTGGGTCTACTTGGCGGTGGCGGTCTGCTCTTACCCACTGCTCAGGCTCTATGGGCGGTTCGCTGACCGGGTCAAGCGCCACCATCTCATGGCGGCGACCTGCACCATCATCGCCATCAGCATGGTCGCGTTCTGGTGGCTGTTTCAGTTCACCTGGACGTGGATCCCGTTCGCGCTCTATGTCTGGATCTCGATCGCCTACGTAATGAACGTCAGTCAGTTCTGGTCGTTCTCGAACCATGTCTTCGACCCTCGCCAGGCCAAGCGCCTGTTCGGCTTCATCGGTGCGGGAGGCCTACTGGGAGGCATCGCTGGCGGTCAGGTGGCTCGCCTGGTCAGCTATCTGGTGGACACCCGAACGACGTTTCTGGTGGCGGCCGCCATTCTCATGCTGGCGGTGGGGATCATCTTCCTGATCCAGCGGCAACGACCTGCCGACTCGGACGCCGTAGCGGGTGCAGCCGGCCTGGCCAAACTCGACAAAGCCAAAGGCGGTTTCGAGATCATCAAGAGCTCGCGGCAGCTGCAGGTCATCACGGCGATCATGGTCCTGAGCGTCGTAGTGGCGCAGATCGTCGATCTCCAGTTCAACTGGGCGGTGGAGAACGCCACGACCGATCTGGAGAACGCCACCCGCTTCTTCGGCAACTTCTACAGCATCATGGGGATTGCGGCCTTCCTCTTTCAGCTGGCCTTTACGGCTCGCATTCACCGGGTGCTGGGTGTCGGGGTGGCGATGAGAGTTCTGCCGGTGACCATGGCCTTCGGGACGGCGGCACTGTTTGTTTCGGCAGGGCTCTTCCCCTCGCTACTCTTGGCGACAGCGCTTTTCCTGAAGGTGGGTGAGAACGGGGTGCGCTACTCGCTCGAGCAGGCGACACGTGAGCTGCTGTTCCTGCCCGTGCCATCCAAGGCTCGCGTCAAGGCGAAGGCCTTCATCGACGTCTTCGTGCAGCGAGGCGCCAAGGGATTGGCGGCGCTGCTGCTTTTGCCCGTGACATTTCACCTCTTTACCCCGGTGCAGGCAGGCTGGATCTCACTCGTGCTCATCGCGGTCTGGCTCGTTGTCACCGTCATTGCCTACAAGGAGTATGTACATTCCTTTCTTCTCGGGCTCAAGAAGCGAAGCGTCGATGCGGAGATCCCGATCAACCTCTCCGACGTCACGACGCTGGAAATGCTGGTGCAAGCTCTCGGCAGCTCGGATGCACGGCAGGTCATCCAGAGTCTCGACATTCTGGCTTCCAACAATCGTGAAAACCTGGTCTCTCCGCTGCTGCTCTACCATGATGATGCCGAGGTGCGCCAGCGCACCCTCGAGATTCTGGCCAAGGCGGGGCGAGTCGACGCCTTGCCGCTTATCGAAGGGCGCCTGGCGGACCACAACCCGGAAGTCAGAGTCGGCGCCATTCAGGCGCTGGCCGAGCTGCATGGTGAGGATGCTTGCGACCTGATGCTGCCACGACTGCGAGAGAGTGACGCCGGAGTGCGTGCTGCGGCGGTGGCCTGCCTTGCCAACTACGGGACGGAGTCGATGGCGGACGAGGCCACCCGCGCGCTCAATGATCTTCTGTCCGATGCGGATCCGGAGATCCGGGCCGAGGCGGCGAAGGCACTCGGAGCCATACGCGAGCCCCGATTCCAGGAGCTGCTGATTCGTCTCCTCTACGATCGGGAGCCGCAGATCGCTCGCGAGGCGATCTCGGCTATTCGGCGCAGAGTAGCGCGAGATGGCTACAACCCGATCTACGTGCCGACCCTTGTCTCGCTGCTCAACAACCGCAGAGTGAAGCATGATGCGCGGGAGGCGCTCGTGGCTTTCGGCGAGCCCGCGATCCCGACCCTGGCTCACTTCATGGGTGAGTCTGACGAGCAGCTATGGGTGCGACGTGCTCTGCCGATGACCATTGCCAAGATCGGCACCCTGGCCGCCGCAGAGAAACTCTTCGGGCATCTCGGTGATTCGCGCGACTCGTTTCAACGGCGCAAGCTGATCGAGTCGATAGGAGCTCTGCCGGAAGACATTCGGCATACGATCGATCTAAAGATGATCGAAGAACAGACTCATTTCGAGGCTGGGCGCTACCTTCAGGCCCTTGCCGATCTGCTTGCCCTCGGCGGCATGCAGAAGAGCAGGCTCGAAGGGGGTTGTATCGTCTGGCGCGAGGATGCCCACGAACCCGACCTGGTTGAGAGACTCCTGGGGGAGCGTGCAGAAGAGCACCTGCGGAACATCTTCGGCCTGGTTGCCGCTCTCTTTCCGCCGCATGACGTCTGGGCGGCGCATCGCAGCTTGACGGGTGGCGCTGCTGGCTTGCGAAGTCACGCCCTGGAGTACCTGGATAATACCCTTTCGGGGGACCTGCGGAGGAGTGTCTTCGCCGTCATCGACGATCAACCCATCGACGAGAAGCTCAATGCTGCCGAGAGGAGCTTCGGGGTGACGAGAGCCACGAAGGTCCGCACATTGGACAGGATGCTGGTGGTGCGTGAGGGGGGAGATTCCGAGGAGTTCCACCTCACTTTGGCGGCTCTCTATGCCGTTCACGAGGGAAGAGTCGCGGAGCTCTACGATCGGGTCCAGTCCCTGGTACAGAACGCCACGGATCCGTTTGTCGGCGAGACGGCCCGTTGGGTCGCTGTCAGAGAGGGAATATCAGCCTAGCCGTGGTGGAGGAGGGAAACCTGTGTCTGAGCTAGCCAGGATCGAAACGGTCGTTTTTCTGCAGAGCGTCGATATCTTCTCCTACTGCAAGGCGGAGGAGGTGCTGCGGATCGCCGCCATTGCTCAGGAGAGGATGGTAGCCGCAGGAGAGAAGATCTACAGCGCGAACGAGCCGGCGGAGGGCCTGTTCTGTGTCGTTCGGGGCAGTGTCAAGATCGAGTCTTCAAACGGCGAGACCAAGAATGTCGGCCCCCTGGCGACGTTCGGTGGAATCGACATTCTTCGCAGTCGCCTGAGGACGGCAACGGCGACGGCCGAGACGGACAGCCTGCTACTGGCCATCGAGAGCGACGATCTTTTCGATCTTCTGTCGAATAACATCGAGATCGTCAAGGCTCTGTTCCGCCACCTCATCGAACGGTTCCAGGGCGAGTAGTCTGAAGAGCAAGGAGGCCTGAATGTCCGAGTCCAATTCGACAGCCCACCGCGGGCGGTGGATCCCTGTTTTGACAGCCCTGCTGATGGTTGTCTGTCTGGCCCCTTACCTTGGCTACGCCCTGGAGGTCCCGGCCAGGGTTTTGGCGATCGGCGACAGCCATGCCGGGTACGAAGGCCTGGATGCGAGGCTCGCTGCCTTTCCCCCGCCAGGTCCTGAGTCGCAAGGCGCCAAGACGCCGAACCGGGTCTTTCATGGTCCCGACGGCGCGCCCTTGCCTTTCCAAACGGTCTCCGAGGTAGAGGAGTTCTTGCGCACGGCGAATGTAGTCGACGTACAGCTCATTGGGGAGGGCGTCACCAAACCGAAGAGGATCCTCCTGGAAGCTGGCGGCGTCCAGGCGCGGGCGAAGTTCGGTTACTACGATTTCAAGGGACAGGGAGAGAAACTGGCAGACGGCACGACAGAGATGTACTTCCAGGACAGCTACAAGGCGGACATGGCGGGGTACGTGCTGAGTCGACTACTGGGAATGGAGATGGTGCCGCCCGCTGTCGCCCGACAGGTGGAGGGTCAGGATGGCATCGTCCAGATATGGATTGAAGATCTGACCAGCTATGAGAGCTGGATTCAGGATGGCAATTCCGGTCAGCCGGCCTCGCTCTATTTCCAGCGGCAGGTCAAGGACATGAAGACCTTCGATCTGCTGATCCGGAATATCGACCGTCACAGTCGCAACATCAATTGGGACAACGACTGGAACCTCTGGCTCATCGATCACACACGCAGCCTGGCCAAGGATGCGACCCTCCGCAAGGAAGACTCCTTCAAGGGTTGCTCCAGGGGGCTCTTCCAGGCGATTCGAGGCTTGAGCAAGAGCGATTTGGAGGCAGCTCTCGGCCCCTACCTCGGCGGGTTCGAGATCAAGGCACTCCTCAAACGACGGGACAAGCTCGTGAAGATGATCGAAGGACAGATCAAGAAGCAGGGCGAAGACAGGATTCTGTTCAACTACGGAGATGCACCGCCGGGTCTGGTCATCAGTTACGACGAATCTGCTGAGCTGGCGCCGCACGGCGCTGCAGCCAAGAGTGCTGGATAGGGTCCGCCAACCGGCCTCGACTGGTGGTCTGCTGGGCTCGGTGGAGGGTTGACTGCTAAACCCGAGAGAGTAGTTTGCGTAATGCAGGTATGAGCGCGGTTCTGCCGGGGTGTCTCCCGTTCGCCTGTGTGTTGGCTCTGGCTACACTGTCGCCGGCCTCGGCACAGTCGGTGCCTGCCGGAACCTTCGACTCCCGAGTCTTGTTGGGCCCTGATGGAAAGAGCCTCCGGTTAGCCGCCCAGGATGAGATCCTTGGATTCCTGACCAGTGCCGAAGAACGCTCGGTCACGGTCCTGTCACGTGGAATTACCGGGGCAAAGAGGCTGACCCTGGAACGTGGGGAGACCGCAGCTCGGGTCATCTTTCATGACGTCGATCGATACGAGCAGAAACTGAAGCGGCTGCCGAACGGCAGGACCGTGATGTATCTGCGAGACAGCTACAAGAGTCAGATAGCCGCCTATCGTCTGGGAAGGCTCCTAGGAATGCAGAATGTGCCGCCGACTGTGCTGCGGGTGTCGGGGAGCGCTACGGGCTCAGCGCAGCTGTGGATCGAAAAGGCGATGACCGAGGATATTCGATTGAGCGAAGGCCTCGAACCGCCGGACCACAATCTGTGGAACCAGAGCCTGGCCGACATGCAGGTTTTCGACAATCTGATCAACAACATCGATCGCAACCAGGGCAATATGTTGGTGGACTCCTTCGGCAATCTCTGGTTAATCGATCACACGCGTGCGTTCGGGCAGGACAAGGTGCTCCCACTGCCCGAGATGATCAGTCGGTGCTCGAATTCCATGCTGCAGGCCATCCGCTCGCTGAACGAAGAGACCGTCAGAAAGGAGCTAGCTCCCTTACTCTCTCGTGTCGAGATCAAGGCGCTTTGGCACAGACGGGCCAGGGTGCTGAAACGAATCGAACAGCAACTTGCATCCAAGGGTCCGGAGTCGGTCCTGTTCGACTATGGCGATCCCGATCCCGGCGTGACCATTCTGGATGAGTGACCGGCTGCGGTCCAGCGGTGGAGGTGGTGGCACCGCAGATGGCGAAGAACGGGCTCACCATACCTCGGGCTCCACAGGGGTAGACTTGCCCGAATGACGAAGACCTCCTTCCCCGATCTGAGAGCTTTCCTCGAACACCTGCGACGAGGTGGGGATCTCGCCGTGGTGGAGGCACCCGTCGACCCTCGGCTGGAGGTGGCAGAGGTTCATCGTCGGGTGATCGCCGCCGACGGCCCAGCTCTGCTCTTCACCAACCCCGTGGGCTCGGCCTATCCACTGGTGACGAATCTCTTTGGATCTGCCCGCCGGGCGGAGGCAGCCTTCGGGCCTGAGCCTTTGCGTCTCATCAAGCGCCTCGTGTCGCTCTCGCAGGATCTGTTGCCTCCGACGCTGTCAGGCCTCTGGGGTGCGAAGGACGTGGCCTGGAAAGCGCTGCGAATCGGCTCCAGGAAGACCGGTCAGGGCCCGGTCATGCAGAGGCTCAGCCGAGAACCGGACCTGAGTCAGCTCCCCGTGATTACCTCCTGGCCGGATGACGGAGGGCCGTTCATGACACTTCCTCTGGTCTTCACCGAGCATCCAGAGGGTGCCGGCCACAATCTCGGGATGTACCGGATGCAGGTGTATGACCGACGTTCAACTGGAATGCACTGGCAGATCGGCAAAGGGGGTGGCTTTCACTACGCCGTGGCGGAGGCTCTCCAGCAGCCTCTCCCAGCGACGGTCTATCTCGGAGGACCTCCGGCGCTGATTCTCGCCGCGGTCGCTCCTTTGCCCGAAAACGTCCCCGAGCTCATGCTGGCCTCGCTCATCGTCGGTGAGAAGCTGCGTGTCTGCTCGGGACCCGACGGTGCCGGCCTGCTGGCAGATTGCGAGTTCGCTCTTGGGGGTAGGGTGACTGCCGACCTGCGCCGTATGGAGGGCCCGTTCGGCGACCACTATGGTTACTATTCCCTCGCCCACGAGTACCCGGTCTTCGAGGTCGATTGGCTGGCCTGTCGCCGGGATGCGATCTATCCAGCGACTGTGGTGGGCAAGCCCCGCCAGGAAGATTTCTTCATTGGGGATCTTCTGCAGGAGTTGCTGGCTCCCCTGTTTCCGTTGGTGATGCCGGGAGTGATCGATCTCTGGTCCTACGGTGAGACCGGCTATCACTCGCTGGCAGCAGCCGTCGTCAAGGAGCGCTACAAGCGCGAGGCCATGGCCAGCGCTTTTCGAATTCTGGGCGAAAGCCAGCTTTCACTCACGAAGTTCCTGTTGATCACCGACCAGAGGGTCGACCTGAGAAGTTTCAAGGCTACCCTCGAGCACATTCTGGAGCGCACCCGACCCGAGACCGATCTCTTCGTTCTCAGCAACCTCTCGATGGATACGTTGGACTACTCTGGGCCGCGAGTCAACGAGGGCTCGAAAGGAGTCTTGCTGGGTTTGGGAGAGCCGGTGAGGCAGCTGCCTGGAGAGTTTCGGGCCGACGTCTTGCCGTCAGGGGTGACCGAGGTCCAGGTTTTCTGTCCGGGCTGCCTGGTTATCGGCGGTCCACCCCAGCCCGATGAGCCCCAGGCGGGTGAGCGTCTGGCAGCCGAGGCGGTATTCCGCGATTGGCCCTTGCTCGTCCTGACTGACGAGCCGGTCCGAGCTGCCGCCAGCGCGATGAATTTCCTTTGGACGACCTTCACTCGCTTCGAACCGGCTGCCGACATTCATGCGGCCGCAAGTCGAGTGGTACGAAACCACGTCGCCTACAGCCCGCCTGTTCTGATCGACGCTCGGCGCAGGGAGGGTTTTCCATCGGAGCTGTTCTGCTCCCCAGAGATTGCTCAGAGGGTGACGCGGAGATGGAAGGAGTACTTTCCGCAGGGCGGTATCGAGATGGGCGACTCGGACCGTGGCCATCTGGACTGACCGCATCGGAGGCGATATGAACCTGGAGCTCGAGGGAAAGAAAGCCATGGTAACGGGTGGCAGCAGAGGCCTCGGTTGGTCCATCGCGATGAGACTGGCGGCGGAGGGTGGCGGTCTGGCCATCTGTGCGCGAGGTGAGGAGGCCCTTGTCGAGGTGGCAGAGGCGGTGCCAGGGATGGGTCGCCCGGTCCACCACGAGCCCCTCGATGTAACCGAGGCCGAGAGTGTCGACTCATTTGTAGAGCAAGCCGCGCGGCAGCTCGGGGGGGTTGATACGGGGCCGTTGCGAGCTGCCCAAGGAGGCCTGTCGGGATCGGTGGGAGGAGTCTCTTGGTAGGCCCTGTGGGGCTCGCCTGAGGAGGTTTGCATGAGAGGAGTCGAACAGATTCCATGGCTCTATGACGGCTATATGGCCTTGATGGAAGCTGTCGGCTTCAGGCAGTGGCGGCGCTGGGTTGTGCGGGGAGCCAGGGGTCGAACGCTCGACCTCGGTTGTGGTACTGGACGCAACCTGAGGCTGTTCGAGGAGCAAGCCGATGTCACCGGCCTCGAGCTGGAGTTACGCCTGGCGCGCCGGGCGAGAGGAAGGGCTCACGGTCGGCCTCTGGTCGTGGCCAGAGCCGAGAGCCTCCCTTTCCGGTCCGGAGCCTTTGACACGGTTGTCAGCAGCCTGGTGTTCTGCTCGGTGAGAAATCCCGAGCAGGGCCTGCTGGAAGTGCACCGTGTGCTGGTGGCCGATGGCAGGCTGCGTATGCTGGAGCATGTCCGCTCGGCGTGGGCTCCCCTGGCCAGGATGCAGGACCTCTGTCAGCCGCTGTGGACCGGCGTCACGGGTGGCTGCCACCCCAATCGTGAAACCGAGAAGGTGGTCGGACAAGCAGGCTTCATCATCGATCGGTCGAGTCGGCGGGCTCGGGGCACGATGCGTTGTTTTACGGCCACTCCTAGCGCCGATCTTTCGATCCGATAGCGATTCCAGCGACGAAGATCGGCGTCACCTCACCACCGGGGCCATTCCGGGTGCGTGCCAATCGGCTCCATCGGACAGCTCCTGTTACCTTGAAGCTCATCCAGGGTCGACCCAAACGGAAGGTGTACAGAGCCCCGACGCGAAGGCTGTGGGTGGTCTCGATCGCCAGTCCACCGGCACTGAGATTGAGTAGCTCCCCACTGACGACCCCGTTGTGGACGTGTACTCCTTGAATGGTTCGGCGGGGATGGCCTCGGCGTTCTTGGATCGACATCATGGACTCCTTCTGGGTTGCATGACTGGTGTCGGCGATTTGACGCCGCGGTGTCGGCGGAGCGGCCCCTGCGCTCCATGGATCCTTGACGGGAAAGGGCGCGTCGAGCTTGCAGGACTGACAGACCAGCCAAACCGCGATCGCCGTGGAGGCGTCTCGGCGCTCTACCCGGTGCTAGAATCGCGCGGCTCATAGCAGCGCGAGGAGAGAGAATTGGCGAAGCGACACAAAACAGTGGGTGTCACAGTCGGATCCACTCAGGTGGGGGCTGGTGCTCCGATTGTGGTCCAATCAATGACCAACACGGACACGGCCGATATCGACTCCACCTACCAGCAGGTGCTCGAGCTTGCGGAGGCCGGTTCCGAGCTGGTCCGAATCACGGTCAATACGGCGGCCGCGGCGGCCGCGGTACCCGAGGTCAAGCGCCGTCTGGAGGACGCCGGTCGTCTCGTGCCGCTGATCGGAGACTTCCACTACAACGGCCATGTTCTTCTGGCTCAGTTCCCCGACTGCGCGGCAGCCCTCGACAAGTTCCGCATCAATCCCGGTAACGTGGGGCATGGCGAGCGCCGGGACGACAACTTCGCCACCATCTGTAGGATCGCCGCGGAGCTCGATACGCCGATCCGAATAGGCGTCAACGGCGGCTCTCTGAACCAGGATCTTGTAATCGAGAAGATGCAGCAGAACACTGACCAGAGGCTGGGCAAGACCTCGGCAGAGATCTTCAACGATTGCATGATTCTCTCGGCTGTACAGTCGACCGAATTGGCCCTGGCATGCGGCCTACGTAGGGATCAGATCGTCCTTTCATGCAAGGTCTCTCGGCCTTGCGATCTGATTGCTGTCTATCGCCGTCTGGCCGCCGAGTCCGAGCAACCTCTGCATCTGGGTCTGACCGAGGCCGGGATGGGGATGAAGGGTCTGGTTTGGTCGGCTTCGGCCATGGCGGTGCTACTCGAGGGGGGGATCGGCGACACGCTCCGCATTTCCCTGACTCCGAGACCGGGCGCCGATCGAAGGGAGGAGGTTTACGCCTGTCTGGAGCTCCTGCAGGCTCTCGACTTGCGCCGCTTTGCTCCCAGTATTACCGCCTGTCCAGGTTGTGGGCGAACCACCTCCACGACGTTCCAGGAGCTGGCCCAGAGGGTCCAGGAGTACGTGCGAGAGCGCATGCCCCAATGGAAGGAGCGCTTCGCAGGCGTAGAGACGATGACCGTAGCCGTCATGGGCTGCGTGGTGAACGGTCCAGGCGAATCGAGGGCCGCGAACATCGGAATCAGCCTACCTGGAACCGGTGAATCGCCGCACTGCCCCGTCTACGTCGACGGTCGCCAGATGACCAGCCTGCAGGGGAACTTCTCAGAACTCTCGGACGCCTTTCGTCAGATCATCGAGGACTACGTCGAAACGAGCTACTCACCTATCACAGCGGCATCGGCTTAGAGCTGATGGCCGATCCGATCCATCGGTCAGCTCCCTGACCGTTCGGAGGTATCCATGCCTGTTTCCTCAGAGGACTATCGCGACGCACTGCGGCACTTTCCGGCCGGGGTCACCATCGTCACCATCAAGGCCGGCGAGCAGGTCCACGGGTTGACGGTTTCGGCCTTTGCCTCCGTATCGCCCGACCCGCCGCTGATCGCTGTGATGATCGACCATCGACACCACGCCTACCCGATGTTGGAGGAGGAGGGTGCCGTGTTCGCGGTCAACATATTGCGGGAAGATCAGATCGACCTGTCGAACCGCTTCGCCTGGGTCAAGGATGAAGACCGCTTCGCAGAGGGCAACTGGCACAAAGCTGTGACGGGAGCTCCTGTACTGGCCGATGCGCTGGTCTGGCTCGACTGCAAGATTCATGGCAGGCGTCCTGCTGGAACCCACACGATCTATCTCGGCGAAGTGCAGGCGAGTGGCATTCCGGAGCCCGACGCGCCCCCCCTGGTCTACTGGAATCGGGGCTATCGGAGGATTCATCAGCACGAAGAAGAATTGAACGGAGCTGGAATCGATTGAATCGAACAGCTTCCAGGCACCGATCTTGAATAGAAGATGGGGGCTTCTGGTCGGGTAGGAGTCGACCTACCACCGAAACGAGGTTTGAGTTTGAGATCGCGCAACAATCAGGGTGAAATGCGCCATGTCCGCGCCCGTCTTCCTTGGGCACGACGTGCGTCGCGGATTGCCGTTATGGCATGGCTGGGTCTTCTGTGGGCAGGCCTGCTTGGAGTTCAAGCGGCTGTCGAAGTCGGTCCGAGCCGCCACGAAATCGAGCTGGAAGCCCTCAACCCGGGGGGCGAAGTCGTGACCGATCAGGTTGCCGGCCGCGTCGAAGCCCTAGTCGACGGGCAGACCGTAGCGATCTCCGATCTTGGAGAGGCAAGCGGCGAGTGGCGGGTGGTGCTGTTGTTCGATCAGGTTCTTACCAGTCCCCTGGACTTCGGCAACGCCGCGCTGCAGCTGGCGGAGCGCTCCAGGGAGCTGACTCGCCTGGGCCCCGTCGAGATCCTCCTCGCCGGCCGCGAGATGAGGACCGGTTTGCCGGCTACCCGCGATGCGGATGTCCTCGAACAGGCCCTGCATTGGATTCGACTGCGGGAAGATTCCGACAACCTTCAGGAAGAGCTGCGCTGGAGCCTGCTGGAAGACACTGGCCTCGTAGGTGATGGGGAGACTTCCTCGGGAATTGCCCGCAGCGAAGCAGCTGACGTGGAGGCTCGGGTTCGGATGGCGGTCCGGGACGAGGCAGAGCTGCTGCGGGAGTACCATGAACAGCTGCTTCTGTGGGTGAGTGAGGAGACAACTCCGGGGCCCAAAGCAATCATCATGGTGGCCAGCGGCTACGATGCCGATCCCGACGAGTTCTACCGATCTCTTCTGGTGCGCGAGTACGGAGAGCCCACCGCCGCACGATTGGCTCCCCAGCCGTCGCGTCCTTCAGCGCTCGAAGTGGCTCAGACCTTTTCAGCCTACGGTTGGGTGGTGCTACCCTACGTTCCCGAGCAAAGGGCCAATGAGCTCCTGGAGCCGGATGAAGACGCGCCACTGGAGCAGGAGGGCAAGGACAAGGTCGATGTCATCATTCAAGATGGTCGCATTGTGGACAAGACAACGATCGGAGTCGATCCCCTCAAGTGGCTCCGGCGGCGTCGCGAAGAGGCTCAGAAGCAGGAGGTTGGACCGCCCCTGGTTCTGGCCCCGGCCGTGCCCTTGCAGGCGCTGGCCGAGGCCACCGGCGGAGAGCTGATCCGGGGCAAGTTCCAGCTCTCGGACTTGATCGAGCGTCTACCCCAGCGTCAGCGACTGGATCTCGGTGAGATCGAGGACAGCGGTCGGCAACTGGTTAAGGTTCGTCTGATCGCTCCCGGAGACGACTCGGGGTCGATTCTCCGCTATCGTCGCTGGCTCTCCGACATCACGCCGGAAGTGGTTTCGCAGACCCGCGCCGCGCGGATTCTTCAGAACGATCTCGATGATGGTGAGCTGCCGGTGGTGGCAGCCTTGCAGCCGAGCGAGGACGGTCAGAGTGCGCGACTGGTGGTCAAGAGGGATGTCTACGACGTGGAGAACGGAGCTCGATCCTCCCCCCTGCGGGTCACGGTGGCTGTTTCAAGGGAAGGAAAACAGCCTGAGATCTTCCACGAGGAGCACTTGGGCTGGGGTCTTGTCGGTGACGGAGAAGATCCCGAGGAATCCGTCTTGGAAGTCGAGCTCGGTCGTCAACCGGAGGGGCCGGTCGTGGTGCTTGTGGAGGAGCTGGACAGGGGAGTCTGGGGCGCGACCTTCGCTTCGTTCGTCGAACCGGGCGCGACGGTCTCTATGACCGACAGCTTGGAATCACTGGTTTTGCCGGCACCTCAGGTGATTCACCTCATGGCGCCCAGGCAGGGTTTTGCCATGGGGCGAACCCTGATGGAAACCGTCGTCTCGCGCAGCGAAGTGGCGTCGGTGGAATTTCTCATGGATGGGGAGAGCAAAGTGTTGCGGGACTCGCCACCTTTCAGCGCCAGCCTCGACTTGGGACCGCTTCCCCAGCCGAGACGGGTCACGGTCGTGGCGCGGGATAGCGCAGGAGTGGAGTTGGGCCGCGACTTTCTGATCGTCAATGAGGGCTCGGGTGTCTTCGGTGTGCGTATCGTCAAGCCCAGACCTGGTGAAGAAGGGCAACCGCGGCGTTTCGCGGGGCCAATCGACGTTCATGCCGAGGTGGAGCCGCGCCGGGGGCAGGGAATCGATCGAGTGGAGTTCTACTGGAAAGAGGCCCTGGCGGCGACCCGCTATGCGCCACCCTACCGACAGCGAATTGTCATTCCTCCGGAGGCGCCCCGGGGCTTCATTCGGGTTGTGGCTTATCTGGAGGATGGCAACAGTTCCGAGGATGTGGTCTTTCTCAACAGCCCGGGCTCCAGCGAGAGGCTGCAGGTCAACTTGATGGAGCTCTACGTGGTCGTGACGGATCGCAAGGGCCGGCCGGTCACCGACTTGCCCCGAGAGAGATTCCGGGTTCTCGAAGACGGGGTGGCCCAGGAAATCGGCACCTTCAACGACGCGGGTGATTTGCCGCTGACGGTCGGTCTCGCCATCGACAGCTCGGCGTCGATGTTCGTCAAGCTACCCGAAGTCCAGTTCGCGGCGGCGGAGTTTCTGCGCGGCCTGGCGACGCGCCGAGATCGCGCCTTCGTCGTGGGTTTCGGCACAGAGCCCCGCTTGACCCGCAATACGACCTCAGATCTGCCGGAAGTCATCAAATCCCTCGACCTGCTGCAGCCTGATGGACAGACCGGGATCTGGAAGGCGGTCGTCTATTCGCTCGTGCAGCTGCAGGGAGTACCGGGAAAGAAAGCTCTTGTCGTCTACACGGACGGTGCCGACGAGGACCCCGACTTCGCCTACCGCACGGCGTTGCGATTCGCGCGCAAGGTCGGCGTTCCGATCTACGTGATCCTCTCCAACAACGAGATCAATCGGACCCAGGGTAAAGGTTTGAGCGTTCGGGGCTTCTTGGAGCGCCTCGAGACCCTCACCACCTCGGTAGGTGGGAAGGTGTTCTTCGCTCGGGTCGGCCAGGACCTGCAGGACGTCTATGCAGAGATCGACGAGGAGCTGCGCAGTCAGTACCTCGTCGGCTACTACTCGGAGTACACGGGAGGAGAGGAATGGCGACAGATCGAGGTTGGAGTCGAAGGTGGCGGCTTGAGCGCACGCACGATCGCGGGGTACTACCGGTGAGGCCGGGCCCATGTCGTTCCTGAAGATCCTCGGTATCGGAGGCGAGGAGGACTCTCAGGCGGCCGAAGGCACAGCCACCGTTCGCAAGATCGTCGCCGAGCTGGAAACGATGCACCCCGACAAGGCGCGTTACGTTGCTGCTTTCGCCTACATTCTCGGGCGAGTGGCGCACGCCGATCTGGACATCAGCGAAGTGGAAACTCGCAAGATGGAGGAAGTCATTCGACGGCTCGGACATCTGCCCGAGGAGCAAGCCATTCTGGTCGTGCAGATTGCCAAGAGTCAGAATCGCCTCTTCGGACACACCGAGAACTTCCTTGTGACCCGTGAGTTCGTGCAGGTCTCGACCCCGGAGCAGCGACAAGAGCTTCTCGACTGTCTCTTTGCAGTCTCTGCCGCCGACGAGTCCATCACCTCGGCGGAGGAGGCTCAGATTCGCCAGATTGCCAGTGAGCTGGGGTTCAGCCACCGGCAATTCGTCGAGGCCCGCAAGGTGTACTCCCAGCACAGAGAAGTGCTGAAATCCCTGCACAAGCCCTCTTCCTGATTCAGATTCCGACTTTCAACGCTCGGTCAGCTGGCCTTGATCGAGGCCTGGTCGCTGGCGGATTCCAATGGCTGAGATGGCTGCGGCTCGGCGCTAGGGCTCGCTTCCGTCGGCTGCCCTCTTCTCCAGCGGCGGTGTGCCCAGAGCCACAATTCCGGCCACTCCCGAATCGCTTCTTCGATCGTGCGGAGGTACTGCAGAGTGAGGCGATCGACTGCATCTTCGCCGTTGGTCTCGGGGAAGATCGGCGGCCGGTAGACGATTCGACAGCGCTTCCAGCCCTCCAATGGGATCCCGAAAACGGGGACTACTGGGGCACCGGTGCGCAGAGACAGCCGTGCCATCAGAGGGGTCGTGTAGGCCGGGTGACCGAAGAAGTCGTAGGCTCTGCCTTCGTTCGGGTGGACACGCTGATCGATCAGGAGGCCAGTGACGCCACCGCTCCTCAGGGTTCGAATCAGCTGTCGCGCCGCACCGCGCTTCATGATCGTCCGATTCCCGAAGCGCTCCCGTATTCGGCGAATTTCCCTTTCGAGATAGGGATTGTCGAGGGGCCGCGCGACGAAGGAAACTGGCTTTCCCCGCAGCACCGGAGCCTGCGCGAGAGCCTCCCAGTTGCCGATGTGGGCGGTCATCAGCAAGACGCCCTTGCCCGCTTGCTCGGCCAGTTCGAAGTTCTTCCAGCCTTCGAAATCGAGGCGGGCCAGGTAACTCTCGCGGTCCATTTTCGCGGTGGTGGCGAGTTCTACTGCCGCCGTGCCGATGTTGCCAAAGGACTCCCTCGCAACGCGCTTGCGGCTGGCCAACGGCCACTCGGGAAAGGCGAGCTCGAGGTTCTGCAGCGCCACTCGTCGATGCCTGGCGTCCAGAAGGTAGCCCATCCGGCCGCCCCATCGCCCGAAAGCCAATCTCATCGTCTCAGGCAGTAGGCTCACCAGGGACTTAGCTCCCCTATAGGCACCCAACTCCAGCCGGTAGCGGACAGGGTGCTCTTTCCGTCGCTGATTCCTGTGCGTCATCGTCTCGATCTGACACCTTGTTAGATGTCGACTCCTCGGTCCAGGCCAGTAGTGGGCTCGCGAAATACCCTCGACCCAGTGGCTTCAGGACAGAAAAGAATCGCCGCCTGCCATCAGGCAGGTGCGGCTCTAGGATTATATCCGTGGTGTCTGGTCGGATCGAACCCTCAGCCCGTACCTTTCGTCGCCCCCACGGCATCTAGTGGAGATCGCCCGCCATCTCAGGCCGTCCTCGCTCGTCGCTTCTCAACAACCTTCGAAGTTGCCTCCGGTGTTCCTCCCTGCGAGTTATCAGATCTGACGGACGCTTTCCACAATCTGCTCACGGCGTCATGAACAGTGCGGGCTAGAGCGCCAAGAGGCTCTCCAGGATCGCGCCCTTGGCCAAGAGAACCTTGTAGGCGTTCTGTTCCAGGGGCTGAGCTCCGGCTACCGCGGCAGCAGCAGCGTCGGCCGCCACTGAAGGGCTTGGCTGCTTTCCGATGAGGGCCCGTTCAGCGGCCTCCGCCCGCCAAGGTACAGGCGCCACACCTCCAAGAACAAGCCTGGCCTCGGCGATTGTGGAACCGTTCATTCGAACCGCGAGGGCGACACTGACGAGGGCGAAATCCCAAGCGCCTCGCTCGCGGATCTTGCGGTAGGAGCTCTTGATCCCGCTGGCCCCTGGCAGAAGAACCTCGGTGACGATTTCACCCGGCTCCAGGAGGTTCTCCCGGCTCAGGTCCTGATCTGGCAGCACGAAGAAGTCCTGCAGGGGCATGGAGCGGCTCCCGGCGGCTCCCGAGATGTGGATTTCCGCTCCGAGTGCCACCAGCATCGGTGCCGTGTCGGAGGGGTGGACGATGTAGCATGGATCGCCACCCAAGATGGCGTGGTAGCGGTTCTCACCCTCCACGGCATAACACAGGTCGCCGCCCTTCTTGGCGCAATGGAAGTCGCCGCGAAAGTACCAGCAGCGGGGGCGCTGACAGAGATTGCCGCCGAGGGTGCCCTGGTTCCGGAGCTGGGGGCTGGCTACGTCGCCAGCTGCCTGGGCCAGCCCCGGATAGCTCTCTTGAACCAGGGGACTCTGTGCAATCTCCGAGATCGTGGTCAGGGCACCGATCCGGAGACTGCCGTCACTGGACCTGGTGATTCCCCTGAGCTCCTCCAGACGGCTGATGCTGACGATCTTCTCGACTTCGAAGACCTCGGCTCGGGCACAGCCCAGAATGTCGGTGCCACCGGCGTGAACGTGGGCTCCCTCACTCCCCAGGTTGTTGAGAGCCTCCTGCTTGGTGCGAGCACGGATGTAGGCGAAGTTCGGCAACATGGGTCAGGCTCTCCTCTGGTCGTGGGCCGCTAGCAGCTCCAGGAGTCTGGTGGGGTTGATCGGCGCCTCTGTCACGCGGACGCCGGTGGCATGGTAAACCGCGTTGGCTATGGCTGCGGCCGTCGGAATGGTCACCGGTTCTCCCAGCCCCTTGGCGCCGGTGGTGTTGCACTCTAGATCCTGGATCTCGATGGGCAAGGACTCGATAGCAGCAGGTACATCCATGGCAGTCGGAATCTTGTAGTCGTGCCAGTTTCTGTTGACCATCTTCCCGGTCTGCTTCTCGTCCAGTACGCGCCGCTCCATCAGTCCGAAGCCGATGCCCATGACGATGCCGCCGTAGACCTGATTGTCGTAGGTCAGGCGACTCATCACCCTGCCGCTGTCGTGGGCCCCCAGGAAACGGAGAACCCTGACTTCGCCCGTCAACTTGTCGACCTCGACTTCACAGAATTGAGCGGCGAACGGGCAGGTCGCCTTACCTTCGGGATTGGGTCCACGGTAGCCGATTCCGACGACCGTTCTCCGGCGCTGAAACTGGCTAATCTCTTTGACTGCCATGCGCTTGGAAGAATCACGCGACGAAAAGACCTCACCTTCATGGAGTTGCAAATCACCTACCGGAGTCTCCAGGTCTGCGGCCGCCATGACCAGGAGTTGCTCTTTGCAGTCCAGGGCCGCGGCGCGCACAGCGGGTGACTCGGTGGGGACCGTCTTGCTGCCACCGCTGGCGGTGGCGAACTCCGTGGTGCCGGTGTCGGCATGCTCGATCTGGATGCGCTCCAGAGGTACGCCCAACTCTTCGGCCACGACCATCGCCATGACCGTCTTGGTCCCGGTGCCGATATCGCTGGCACCCATATTCAGATTGACGCTGCCGTCGGCGAAGTACTTCACGATCGCTGTCGAGGGTGGCCCGCCCGCACCAGCTATCCAGGTGCAGCCCCCCATCCCAACTCCCCGGACCAGCGCACCATCTGCGGCCGGTCGGGCCCGTGCGGCCGCCCAACCGAAGGCCCTGGCACCCTCCTCGAGGCACTCCTTGAAGCCCGTCGAGGTGTAGGGGATGCCTCCCCGAGCCTGACTCACCGTGGTGAGGTTTCTGAGCCGCAGCTCAAGTGGATCCAGCCCGAGCTTCTCGGCCAGGGCGTCGAGAATCTGTTCGAGAGCCCAGGACCCCTGTGGGTGCCCAGGCGCACGCATGGGTCTCTCTTCGCCGGCGTTGATGTAGGCGCTCTGCCCCTTGGTTCGTACGTTCGAGCAGTTGTAGAGGTCGCGAATCTGCCAGTCGAACAGCCCAGTACCGTAGGGAGAGTAGGCCCCTCCGGAGCCTAATGCCTCGAATTCGAGGGCTGTCAGCGAGCCATCCCGCTTCGCCCCGGCTTTGAGGCGCATGGTGCCTCCAGGCCGGTTGCCGACGCAGAGGAGCGTCTCTTCGCGGCTCAAGAACACCTTCACCGGCTTGGCGGTCTGCTTGGCCAAAAGAGCAGCTATCAGGGTGTATTTGCCGATGGCCAACTTGGAGCCGAATCCACCCCCCACGTAGTGCCCGATGACCCTCACATGGCTGAGTGGAAGATCGAGGGCTGCGGCGGTCTGGCTCTGAACGTTGTAGACGCCCTGAGTCGACTCCCATAGGGTCAGCTTGTCTCCTTCCCAGCGAGCCACACAGCCGTGGGGCTCCAGCGGGGTGTGAAGCAGGAAGGGAACCGCGAAGGTCTCTTCAACGACCGCGTCGGCCGCGTCGAATCCCGCGTTGACGTCCCCTCGCTCATAGGTCGACGGCTCTCCGGAGCTGTTGCCGTCCGGATGAACTTTGGGAGCTCCCGGCTCGAGGGCAGCCTGTGGATTCGAGACGGCTGGTAGCACGTCGTAGACCACCCTGATGGTGCGCAAGGCATCGTGCGCCTGATAGGGGGTCGCTGCCGCCACGGCCGCTACGGCTTCGCCCTCGAATCTACAGACCGAGTCGAACAGGACCGAGGCCGGACCCTCGCTCTCGGGCTGCCAGGGGATATCGGTACCGGGGCTTTCTGCCGTCAGAATCGCCCGTACGCCAGGCATCTGCTCGGCAGCGGTCGTATCGAGACTCTGGACCTTGGCGTGTGCGTGCGGGCAACGCAGCACGGCGCCGTACAGCATCTCCGGCAGGTTGACATCCGATGGGTAAATGGCAGCGCCGCTCAAGCGCTGGTAGGCGTCGACGCGGGGCAGAGCCTGGCCGACGACCTTGGTTGCGGTCCAGTGGTCCTGTCGTTGCTTCGGCTCCGGTGTTTCGGGAATCGGACCGCGCTCATAGTACCTGGCCTCGGTCATGACCCACCTCCCCGGCCTCGCTTCATATCAGCAGCCAGGTGGGCTGCCTTGAAGATGTTGGGGTAGGTTCCACAGCGGCACAGATTGCCGCTCACCCCGGTGCGGATCTCCTCGATGGACGGATCGGGGTTGGATCGCAACAGCCCTTCGACTGCCATCACCTGTCCCGGAGTGCAGTAGCCGCACTGAAAGGCGTCCTTCTCTGCAAAGGCGCGCTGGACGTCGCCGAGCTCCTCGCCGTCGAGTAGACCCTCTAGGGTCGTGATCTTGCTGTCCTCCGCCTCCAGAGTCAGGGTCATGCAGGAATAGCGGGGCACATCGTCCACGAGAACCGTACATGCACCGCACTCTCCGCGATCACAGCCGAGTTTGGTCCCGGTCATTACCAGCTGCTCTCTAAGGACGTAAGCGAGTGACCAGCGTGGCTCAACCAGCAGTCGCTTGCGGACTCCGTTGATTTGCAAAGTGACTGGCACGGTCTGGCCAGCCTCGATGACGACAGCTGAATCGGTCTTCGTATCCCCTTCTACGGCTGGCACGCCTGTTGCCAGCCCCACGGCACCAAGGCCAGTGCCGGTCAGGAAGTGGCGACGAGTAACTCCCGGCTCGGCCGCGTTCTTCTTCTTTCGGTGGTTGTCTTCCATCAGATTCCTCCGAGTAAATGGCTGATTGGAAATAACTATACCGCGCCAAGGGGCGGTGGGCGTCTTTGTGCCCAGGAGAGATGTGGCGCCGTCGGAGAGAATCGGCACAGAGGCGCAAGACACGACTCACCAGTGCTGGATTCGCTCCAGTCGAGCCATGAACTCGAAGGCCTGGTCTCGATGGCACGTCCGACAGGTCAGCTGATCAGGGATCCGGCCCCCGTTGGCCAGGAAGGCACCTCGATCTTTCATGATCTCCGGATCCATATAGGATGATCCTCGGCCGTGGCAGGCTTCGCATCCCACCTCCGGCCTCGAGGAGGACCGTCATCATCTGCGCGTCATCATGATGAGTCGCACCATGCAGGGATGTTCCTCCATCGGCAGCGACGCTGTTGGGATCCGCGCCGTTCTCGGCCAGGAGGCGGACCACTTCGCTATTGCCACGAATCGCCGCCCACCGCAGGGCGCTGTAGCCAGCCACGTTTCATACCTGGAAAAGGTCCGGGTCGGCAGAAGCGAGCTTCCGTACCCGGTCGAGCCGTCCGGTCTTGGGTGCCTCGAGGATCTGCTCGCCCTGAACCCCGGAGGGGAGGACTGCATGGGCGCAGATGGGGACAAGAGAGGCCGCCAAGATGAGCGGAGCGGGAGCAGGGAGGAAGAACATGACGACCTTCTTTCCGGTTAGAAGTCGCTCGAGTGCGCGTCCAGATCTCGGCCCTCGGAGCGGGCCTGATCTCTTCTCTCTTCCTACGAATTGCGCATCCGGAGGTTTCCGGCGATAGCCTGGGGTTGCCTGGCCGGCCATCTTGCTGCATCCTTGGACTTCGGTGCGAAACGCAGAGATCTTGAGGCAGTTCTTGCGACCTGCGACATTGGGGGTGTTGGCAGCCATGGGGCTTGCGGCCGCTGGCTGGTCGTGCCGGAGATCCGTCGATCCGCAACGACCCAATCTCGTTCTGGTCTCGATAGACACGCTGAGGGCGGATCATCTGACAGCCTACGGATACGAACGCTCCACCAGCCCTGAGATCAGTCGGTTGGCGAGTGAGGGAATCCTTTTCGAACAGGCATTCAGCCAGTCTCCCAAGACGGCTACGTCTCATATGTCGTTGTTCACGGGTGTCTACCCTCCGGCTCATCGGGTGGCCAACTGGGGTGAGCGCCAGGTGCGCCGTCTGTCGGACGACGTTCCGACTCTGGCAACGCTGCTGGCCCGGTCGGGTTACAGGACGGAAGCCCACACTGAAGGCGGAAACGTCAGCGCCCGCCTGGGCTTCGATCAGGGGTTCGAGGTTTACCAGGAGCACCGAGGTGCAGAGCCTGTTTTTGAAGGGGCTAGCAGGGCCCTCGATCGATTTGTCCAGGATGAGAATGGCGGGCACACCCCCTTCTTCTTGTTCATCCACACCTTCGAGGTGCACGACCCTTATGTTCCTCCCGCTGAGTTCGCTGACCGATTCGTCGAGCCCTCCTACTCGGGAGACATCGTTGGGTCGCAAGAGGAGCTCGAGAGCCTGGCGGGTGGAGGTAGCTACTGGGCGCGGAACGCGGTGTACTGGAATCGAGTAGACCGCAACGACCCGGCCGATATTCAGCACTTGAAGGATCTCTACGACGCGGAGATCCTCTTCACGGACTCCCAATTAGCCGCCTTCAGGGAACACCTTCGCAGGCTCGATCTCGAGGATGAGACGATTCTTGTGGTCCTTTCGGATCACGGTGAGGAGTTTCTCGAGCATGGCGGTTTTCTCCACAACGCCCTGTTTCAGGAGATCCTGCACGTCCCGCTGATTTTCCGATTCCCGGCCAACCTTGGACTCGCCTCCGGACGCCGTATCCAGAGCGTCGTCCGACTGGTCGACGTGGTGCCGACCCTCCTGGAGGTGCTTGAGCTTCCGGCCCCGGAGCACATCCAGGGAGAGTCGCTGCTGCCCCTCGTCGAGGGAGATGAGACCCTTGCCAGACCGGTCTTCAGCCAATGGCTGGCTGCCGGCAGAATCGTCGCCCTGCGCGACGGCGAGTGGAAGTACATCCGAGTCAAACGCAAGGAGCAGCTCTTCGACCTCTCGTCGGATCCCAGCGAGTCGGTGGATCTCCTCTCGGCGCGCCAGGAGGTGTTGGCCAGGCTTCAGGCGCGGGTGGATGAGATCATCGGGGACAGCTACGCCTTCGCCGAGACCCGGACGACGGCTCGACCGCCTAGGCTCGATCAGGAGACGCGTGAACAGCTGGAAGCGCTGGGCTACCTGGGTGTGGACCCATGAGGTATGGGCTGGTTGGACTCGGATCGAGAGCTCAATGAGCTCCCTTACCACTCAAGACGACAGGGATGGTCTTGAGAAGAATTTTGATGTCGAGCAGAGGCGACCAGCTATCGATATATTCCAGGTCAAGCTCGATCCAGCGGTCAAAATCGAGCTCGTTGCGGCCCTGGACCTGCCATAGGCAGGTCAGGCCGGGGCGCATAGATAGGCGGCGGCGCTGCCACCGCTGATACTGGGAAACCTCCTGGGGCACTGGCGGTCGGGGACCTACAAGGCTCATATCGCCTTTGAAGACGTTCCACAATTGAGGTAGCTCGTCGAGGCTGAATTGACGTAGCCAACGGCCGACGGGGGTGACGCGAGGGTCTCGCTTGACCTTGAATACCGGCCCGCTCATTTCGTTCAGATGGGCGATGGCGTGCCGTTGGCTCTCGGCATCCTCGACCATGGTGCGGAACTTGTAGAGGGTGAATCGCCGGCCATTGAGACCGCACCGGGTCTGCGTGAACAGCACTCGACCGCCGCCGGCGAGCTTGAGTAGTCCGGCTATCAAAAGCATTGCGGGCAGCGCCACCGTCAGCAGCAGGGCGGAGACCGAAACATCCAGGAGCCGCTTTGTCAGCAGTTGCAGCTCGCTGGCTGGAGTGTAGTCGTAGGTCAGGACGGGTAGATTGTCGAGTGCCCCGATTTCGACGGTGGCTTTGGTGTGGGGCAAGAAGCTGAGGGCCAGCCTGGAGCGCACCCCCTGCTCTTCGAGGTCCAGCAACAGGCCCTCGAGTTGCGCCGGGTGGGGGTGATCGAGAGCGAAGATGACCTCGTCGACGACATTCTGCTCGACCAGCTCTGGGAGCTCGTCCATGGTCCCGATCAACGGATGCTGAAGGCCATCGAGCTCGGTTGTGCCTCGGATTTCGGCCACCAGTCCCAGTATTTTGATACCCCAGTAGCTGTGCTGCTCGACCGATTCGGTGATCCTGGCGGCAGTAACACCGGTACCGACGATGAGGACGGTGCGGTAGTTGTAGCCGCGCTCACGCGCATACCGCGCCAGCAGCCGGACCGTCATCATTCGGGACAGCAGGAAGAAGGTGGCCAGCACGAACAGCAGAAAGATCCAGAGCCGGCTGATTTTGTCGCCACCCAGCAGTCGGTCATCGAGACGCAGGGCATAGATGATCACCACCAGTAGCACGGCGGAGGCGATCGAGATGCGAAGAATGTCTCGAGCTTCCTTGTTCAGAAGAACAGTTCGCTGGGAACCATAGAGCTTCGAGCGGTACAGTAGGACCCACCAGATTGCCAGGGTAATCGGCAACAGCGGAAGGTACCGCTCCAGTGGGTAGAGGGTGGTGGGTGAGAGACCCCAAGATGGAAAGACCCTGCTTCGCAGCCAGAAGGCCAGCAAGAAGGCTAGAGTCACGAGGAGCAGATCGAGAGCAAGGACGCTACCTGCGACGATTCGGGCCCGTTCCTTCAGCATTGCATTCTCTGCTTTGCCAGCTATCTAGGGATTCAACTCCATCGATATTCTATGGGATGTCCTGGCTCGATTCCATGGGATGTCCCGGCTCGGAGAGTGGAACTTGTCACAGGATCATGATCAGGCGGGCCTGCCTCTATAATCAGAGGTAGATACTCAAGAGAGTGACCGCACCTGTGGCGGCTGCCATGAAGAGCTCGAGGAGGGCAAGGATGGAGGGTTCCAGGAAGGAAATTTCTGCTAGCGACAGGCGTCCATCGGTCAAGCGGGTGGAGTCCATCGCCCGCCAGTCGGTGGCGGCCGGTTCCAGGACCGAGATGCAGGTCCTACTGGGTCCGGATGACGGCGCTCCCAACTTCAACCTGCGGCGCTTCATCATGGGTGAGGGCGGTGGAATGCCACTGCACAGAAACCAGGTGGAGCATGAACAGTACGTGTTGTGCGGCAGGGCCAGGGTGGGTATCGGCGACGAGGTCCACGAGGTGGCGGCCGATCAGGTCCTCTACATCCCTGCCGGAGTGCCGCACCACTACGAGGTTCTGGAAGCCCCCTTCGAATTCCTGTGCATCGTTCCGCAGGCGGTCGACCGGATCGAGATCGTCGAAAAGCGAGACGAAAATGGTGGCCAGCCGACCGGGAGGCCCGATTGACCACGACCAGCGGTACTGACAATCGGGTGGTCGGGTCGTGGGCGCTCTACGACTTCGCCAACTCACCCTTCACCACCCTGGTGGTGACTTTCATCTACGCGGCCTATTTCACCCAGGCGATCGCCCCGGATGCGATTCGCGGCACAGCGCTGTGGTCTCGGGGAGTGACAATCTCGGCGCTCCTGGTGGCTCTCCTGTCGCCGATTCTCGGCGCCCTGGCCGATCGGGGAGGCTATCGTAAGGCATTCCTGATCCTGGCCACCGGAGTCTGCATCGTCGGCACGGTGGCCCTCTATTGGGCTTTGCCTGGACAGACACTCAGGGCCTTGACTTGGTTCGTGATCGCCAATGTCAGTTTCGAGATGGGCATGGTGTTCTACAACGCTTTTCTGCCCGACATCGCTCCGCCCGAGCGGATTGGCAGAATCTCTGGCTTCGGCTGGGGGCTCGGGTACGTCGGCGGGTTGATCGCCCTGGCTTTCGCGCTGTTCACCCTTGTGGGACCAGAAGTCCCCTGGTTCGGATTCTCCAAGGAAGGGGGAGAGAACATCCGAGCCACCAATCTCCTCGTCGCCGTCTGGTTCGCCGTCTTCAGCCTTCCGATGTTCCTCTGGGTCAAAGAGGACCGCTCGCAGATCAGTGCCCCGGGTCAGATTCTGGCTCAGACATGGCGCCAGCTGGCGGCAACCTTCAAGGAGATTCGTGACTACAGACAGATCATCCGATTCCTCCTAGCCCGTTTGCTGTACAACGATGGTCTGGTGACGGTGTTCGCCTTCGGCGGGATCTATGCCGCCGGCACGTTCGGATTCGACATGCAGGAAATGCTCATATTCGGCATCGTTCTCAACTTGACGGCCGGGTTGGGCGCTTTCGTCCTTGGCTTTCTGGACGACCTGCTCGGCGGCAAGAGGACTCTTCAGATCTCAGTGATCGGTCTCATTGTCGCTACAGGTTTGGCGGTGTGGGCTCCGAACCGCACCTGGTTCTGGGTGGCAGGAATCCTGCTCGGCATCTTCGCCGGACCCAATCAATCGGCAAGTCGCTCGCTGATGGGACGCTTCGTCCCGCCGGACAAGGAGAACGAGTTTTTCGGATTCTTCGCGTTTTCGGGCAAGTTCACGGCCTTCCTCGGGCCTTTTCTGCTCGGGGTATTGACGCAGGCCTTCAACAATCAGCGGGCTGGGATTGCCGTGGTCCTGGTGCTCTTCGTGCTGGGCCTCGCTCTGCTGGCCAGCGTCGACGAAGAGGAGGGCGTGGCGGCTGCGGGCCGCAGCGCGGTGTAGATATGTGGCTGCTACCCGTCTTTGCGGGTATCTGCAACACCGCTGTGCGGTTGTTCTACCGATTCGAGGTACAGGGCTCCGCTCCGCCCGGCAGCGGACCGCTCCTGCTGCTGGCCAACCATCCCAATTCCCTGGTGGATCCGGCCCTGGTGACAGCCGCCGCGGGTCGGCCGGTGCGGTTTCTCGCCAAGGCTCCGCTCTTCACGCATCCTCTGGTGGGCTGGCTGGTGCGGGCCTCCGGGGCGATTCCCGTATACCGGCGAAGCGACGACCCCTCGTTGGCTCCGCGCAACCAGGAGATGTTCGCCGCAGTCTTTGCGGGGCTGTCCCGGGGTGCAGCGATCGGCATCTTCCCCGAAGGGATCAGTCACAGCCAGCCATCATTGGCAGATCTGAAGACGGGTAGTGCCCGAATCGCGTTGGGCCACGCGGTACGAACAGATGAGCCACTCGCCGTCGTGCCGACGGGGCTGCTGCTTCAAGACAAGGGCCGATTCCGCTCGGCAGCGATCGCGGTGCGCGGGGAGCCGATTGCCTGGACGGATCTCGCAAGTCGTGGTGAGGAAGATGTCGAAGCGGTCAGGGAGCTGACCCGACGAATCGACGAGGGACTGAGGCAGGTGACCCTCAACCTGGAATCATGGCAAGACCAGTCCCTGGTCGAGGGAGCTGAGGCTATCTGGGCAGCCGAGTTCGAGGCTGAATCTGGCAGCGAAGATGCGCTGATGAGGACTCAGGCGAGCGCCTCCATCTTGAGCCAGATGCGGACGGAATCGGACTCGCAGTCGATGGCATTGGCTGGCGCGGTAGCCGCTCATTGTCGACGCCTCCATCGACTGGGAATGGAACCTGGCGACCTCAGGGCCAGGGTCGATCTGCCTGCTGCCCTGCGATGGGCGGCCAGTCGGGTGGTTTGGCTGGGGCCGCTTGCGGCGCTGCTGGCTGTGAGCGGCTTTCTTCTCTACCTGATTCCCTTCCACGTCACGGGCCTCGTGACCCGGGCAGCCAGACCGCCGGCCACTCAGCGCTCGACCTATCAGATCCTCATTGGGGCCGTCGTCTACAGTCTGTGGATCCTATTGATTGCCTGGACTGTCGGGCACTTCTTCGGCCTCGGGTGGGGACTCCTGACCCTCGCTCTGCAGCCCTTGATCGGCATCACCGGTATGTGGACTCGAGAACGTTGGCGTGGCTACTGGAGCGACATGCGGCGGTTCTTCCTGATTCGTTCACGACTCCATCTCATCCAGAACCTTCGGGAGCGACAGAGGGATCTGGCCGACAAGCTGGATAGGCTCGTCCGTGACTGGCGAGAGACGCTATAACAGATCTCTGCGGCGTGGTGCCTCAGGTCTGCCAAGGCAGGCGGTCGAGGTCCACGTTGCCGCCGGATAGGATGATGCCGACCCGCTCGCCTCGAACTTGGAGGCCGCCTTGCAGTAGCGCTGCCACGGGGACCGCCGAGGAAGGCTCGATGAGGATCTTCATCCTCTCCCAGACGGCTCTCATGACCTCGACGATAGCGGCCTCATCGACGGTGACGATTCGCTCGACGTGATCTCGAATAATCGCGAACGTCAGCTCTCCCAATGAGGTCAGCAGTCCGTCCGCTATAGTGGCTGGGGGCCGGGCGGGGAGGATCTGGCCCGCCTCTAGAGATCTGGCCGCATCATCGGCGGCCGCCGGCTCGGCACCCACGACCCGGGTGGCGGGAGAATGATAGTAGGCCGCCAGCGCGCAGCCACTCAAGAGGCCACCGCCTCCGACCGGCGCCAGGATACTGTCCAGCTCCCTGACATCTTCCAACAGCTCCTGGGCCGCCGTGCTTTGTCCGGCGACGATACGCGAGTCGTTGAAGGGATGGATCAGGGAGGCCCCGGTCTCCTCGACGATTCGAGCCGTCTCTCCTTCGCGGGCCTCCTGGGTCGGTTGGCATAAGACCACTTCGGCTCCGTAGTCTCTGACTGCCGCTACTTTGATCGCCGTCGCGTTCTCCGGCATGACGATGGTGGCGCGGGTGCCGCGCAGGCGGGCGGCCAATGCCAGCGCCTGTGCGTGATTGCCCGACGAGTGGGCGACGACGCCCCGCTCGAGCTCATCGGCGGAGAGCGAGAACACGGCGTTGCAGGCTCCACGAAACTTGAAGGCCCCTACCTTCTGGAAATTCTCGCATTTGAAGAAGAGATTCGCCCCGGTAAGATGGTCGAAGTAAGTCGAGGTCAACACGGGTGTTCGGTGCGCGTAGCGCTCGATACGGGTGCGCGCATCGGCCAGCTCTGACCGGCCAGGGGGGGCGAGAATCGTGGACTTTTCCATGCGTATCCCGGTGTGATTTATGGAAGATGAGGCGCAGCGTAGCACAGCCATCCGGCAGGGCATTGTTGGCAGTCGGACGAGATCGGACTACACTCGGTGGCGACATGGACGAACTGCGCCGAGTTGGCCGCGAGGAACGTGAGGCACGTGAGCGCGAGCAGCTGTCGCCGGCCGCAACCCGGTCGGCGGACAGTCGTGGTCGCGAGCGGCCTGAAGAGCCCGATACCTACCGCACCTGCTTCGAGAGGGATCGAGATCGAATCCTCTACTCGAAGGCTTTTCGCCGCTTGAAGCACAAGACCCAGGTGTTCATCAATCCGGAAGGCGATCACTTCGTTACCCGATTGACCCATACCCTGCAGGTGGCGCAGATTGGTCGCGCGCTGGCTCAGGCGCTCGGGCTGAACGAGCCACTGGTGGAGGCGATCTGTCTGGGGCACGAGGTCGGCCATCCACCGTTCGGCCACAATGGCGAAGTGGCCTTGAGTCCATACGTCGATGGCGAATGGCTTCACTCCGAGCAGAGCGTCCGGGTCTTCGAGGTGTTGGAGCCGCTCAACTTGACCTGGGAGGTCATTGACGGAATACGAGCCCACACCTGGAAGGTAGATCCACCGCCAGCTACGCCGGAAGGGATGATTCTGCGGTTCGCGGATCGCATCGCCTATCTGGTACATGACATGCACGACGCGATTCGTGCCGAGATCCTCACCGAGAAAGACTTGCCAGGGGAGTGCCTGGAGGTTTTCGGAGAGCCGGGCAGTGAGTGGGTAAGACGCATGATCCGGGCCGTGATCGATGAATCCCTGGAGCGTGGTGAGATCGCCATGAGCCCAGAAATGCTCGAGACGATGCACCGCTTTCGTGAGTTCATGTACGAGAGGGTCTACCTGCGGCCGGAATCGCAGAAGCAGGCGGAAAAGGCCGTACGGATTTTGAGAGATCTGGTCGATCACTACCTCGAGAACGCAGACGAGATGCCTGAGAGCTATCGCCAGCGCCAGGAGCCGCTGGTGAATCAAGTGATCGACGTGGTGGCCGGAATGACCGACCGATACGCCCTGAGGGTCCACGATCAGATCTATCGACCCTTCTGATGCCGAAAGCGACGGTGATTTGGATTTCGAGCCCATGACAGAGACCGGCAAGAGGGTTGTTTGGGGTGCCCGAATCGGTTGGTTGGTCCTCCTCCTGGTCTTCGTGGCCTTTGTCTGGGGTATGCATCGGCGGGGGCAGCTCGAGGCCACTGGCGTCAACGTCATCCGCATGCTGTTCGTGCCTTCCGTCGAGCAGGGAACTCTGGTGGAGAGAGGCGACGAGCTGGCTCTCTTCATTCGTCGAGACAGCGGTCTGATTCTCCGCTCCGAAGTCCCCACCAGTTACGCGGCAGTGATCCAGGCCCTGGGCTCCGGACAGGCCGATGTGGCCTGGATGCCGGCGTTCGCGTACGTGATCGCACACGCTCGCTACGGTGCTGAGGCCAAGTTGCAGGTGGTTCGTTCGCTGGAGAGATTCGCGATCGTGGTGGCGCGCGAGGCCGATGGGCAGCCATCTCGGCTGGCTGACCTGGCTGGCAGGCGGGTGGCGTTCCCACGTTCGCTGCACCCCGAGTTGGCGACTGAACTGCGCTCCAGGTTGACTGAGGAGGCTCCCGGTTGGGTAGAGGTGCCGGTCGAAGACGACTTGGAATCGATGGAGCGTCTGGTCTCCTCAGCCGTGGCAGCCGATGCTGCGGTGAGCTCGTTCGTGTACTCCGGGCCCTTCGATTTCGTGGGTGATGGCCGCAAAGAGCTCGAGTACCGACGGCCCGGAACCCTAAAGCAGACGCGGATCATCTTCACCACCGACGATCCGGTCTCCGAGAACGTGAAGGTCTACCACGGCTGCGTCTATGCCCGCACGGATTCAGGCGTCAGGCAGCTGCGGGATCTGACCGGTCAGTCCTTCGCCTTCTCTGATGAGACGTCGACCTCCGGTCACATATTTCCTCGTCTGCTTCTGGAGCGCGAAGGAGTATCGCTGGGAAGGGTCTACTACGCCGGCGGCCACCCGAACGTCGTACAGGCGGTCTGGGATGGCAAGGCCTTGGGCGGCTCCGCCTTCTACTCGCCTCCCAGTCCGCAGCAGCGTGCCGAAGGGCTCTTTGTCGGTGATGCCCGCTATCTACTGATGAAACGCATGGCGGAAGCCGAGCGACGCGACGCCTTCCTCGAAGAGGTACGGGTGCTGCGGAAGACCGATCCGATTCCGAATGATCTATGTGCAGTCCGGCGAGGCTTCCCCGAGCAGGTCTGGGAGCGATTTGCAGCCTCTCTTGCACGCTACCTCGATACGGACGAGGGTAAGGATACGCTCTTCGATCTGCTGGCCGGAGTTGCTGCCGATCCGACCGACGACTCGGCGTTCGACGGCTTTCGAGAGGCGCTGGCCTTGTCTGGGATGAGCGCCGACAGTCTGCTGGATGCCGAGGAAGAGAAGTTGGAAAAGCGCAAGCAGGTAGCCGGAGGAGACTCGTGAATCGGAGCAACGCGGCCGTCGATGTCGGCTCCTCGTCATCGACCGAAGCCGTGCGTGTCGAGGGCCTCACCAAGGTCTTCCCCAATGGTGTCCGGGCCCTTTCCGGTATCGATCTCACGGTTCGTCAAGGTGAGTTCTTGGTCATTATTGGACTGTCGGGCTCCGGAAAGTCGACCTTGCTGCGCTGTCTCAATCGCCTGATCGACCCATCCGAGGGGCGGGCCTGGATCTTCGGTGACGAGATCACGGCGACCGCAGGGGCCGACCTGCGGGCGATGCGGGCGGAGGTTGCGATGATCTTTCAGCAGTTCAACCTCGTCAAGCGCCATACGGTGATCTCCAATGTGCTATCCGGTGCGCTGGGGCGCAGCCCCCTCTGGAGCAGTCTCTTTCTGCGGTTCTCCGAGGAGGAGAAGGCGCAAGCCCAAGCCTATCTCGATAGAGTCGGCCTGGGAGATCGAGCGGGTAGCCGGGCCGATGCCCTGTCCGGTGGACAGCAGCAGCGAGTCGCGATCGCCCGAGCTCTCATGCAAAAGCCACGACTCGTCCTGGCGGACGAACCGGTGGCCTCGTTGGATCCGGCGCTGCGCCACTCCGTGATGCGGCATATCGAGGCCTTGAATCGCGAGGAGGGGATGACGGTGCTCTGCACCCTCCATGACATCGACCTCATCGAGCGCTACGCCTCGCGGGTAGTAGCGCTGAGAGATGGTCGGCTGGTTTACGAGGGAAAGCCGACGAGCTTCGACGCGGTGACGTTTCGTCAGATCTATGGCGAAGATGCGGTCATGGCAGGCTCGGCAACCGACTGAGGCTCGATGATGGAAATCTCAGCCGAGCTTCAGCGACAGCAGCGTTCACTGTGGCGTCACCGGATGCGGCAGGTTCAGGCCTTCTGCATCGATCTTCTGCTCCTGACGCTGATGCTGCTGATGGTGGAGTTTCTCGTCGTGGCCTTTTCGGGTCGTCGGGGCCCGACCGGCCTCCTCGTGACGCCCGAAGAGATCCTCGATCTATTGCACTACGGCTGGGCAGTCTCAGGAGCGGCATTCTTGGCTCTCCTGTGGGGCCTGGGCTCGAATGTGCTCGGAACCTCTCCAGGTCGCGCGTTGGTGCTCGGTGTGCCGGAGCGTGAAGGCCATCCTCCCTGGACCCGGACGCTACGAGGTTGGTTCATCGCCTTGATGGTCGAGTTGACGGTTTTCACCGGCTGGCTCATCACGGAAGTGCAGCTGGTGACGTTTTTGACGCAGTTCTCGAAGGCTACCGACATCGTCCGCGGTCTGCTTCATCCTTCGAGCAGCGTTTTGCATCAGGGCCTCGTCCTGCTGGTGCAGACGATCTTCCTTGCCTTCATGGCCACTGCCTTTGCCATACCGGTGGCCTTCTGTCTCTCTTTCCTGGCGGCCCGGAATCTCACTCGGGACACATTTCTCCTGCGCTCCGCCTACACCTTGGTGCGGGCAGGAATGAACTTCACTCGTGCGGTCGAACCGCTGGTCTGGGCGCTCATCTTCATTTCTTGGGTCGGAATCGGCCCCTTCGCCGGCGTCCTGGCACTCTGGGTCCATTCGGTGGCGGCTCTGGTGAAGCTCTATTCGGAGCAGATCGAGAACATCGATCACGGCCCCGTAGATGCCATCACGGCCACCGGGGCCTCGCACCTTCAGGTGCTGCGATATGGCGTCGTACCGCAGGTGATACCGCCGTTTCTCTCTTTCACCATCTATCGATGGGACATCAACGTACGGATGTCGACGATCATCGGCTTCGTAGGTGGTGGAGGTATCGGCTACATTCTGAAGCCGAGGGTCGATCTGGGGCAGTGGGGCGAAGTGGGCACCTTGGTGCTTCTTATCGCCGCCACGGTCTGGTGCATGGACATTCTTTCCGCCAAGATTCGGGAACGAATTGTCTGACCCAACCAGGCTCTTGGGCTCCCTGCGGTATCCTGCGCCAACGATCATCGGTTTCTCAGGAGCGCTGAGGACCGTTCGAGGACTTTTCGCCAAGGAGTAGTGATGAGATCGGAAGACCGCCGCGGACGTGGAAAACGATGGCTTTGGCTGACCATTCTGGTGCTTGCGGCTACGGCAGCTCTGGTGACCTTCAGGGTAGGCTCCAAACCTTCGATCCGGATCGAGCCCGAGATGCCTGGCATCGGTCGCAGAACCCCGATCACTGTTCTGATCACAGAGCCGAGTCGCGGTCTGGGCAAGGTCAAGGTCGAGCTCGTGCAGGGAGATCGTGTCGAGGTCCTGGCGGAGCGTGAATACGAACCCAGAGCGGCCTGGAAGTTCTGGGGCCCGGCCACCGAGAGCGAGACGCTCGAGGCCGAAGTCGGCAGCGAGACGATCGAGCACCTCGAAACCGGTGACGCCGTGATCCGGGCGAGTGCTTGGCCGGCCGGTACCTGGCTGCGCCATCCCGACGCACAGATTCATGAGCTGGTCTTGCCTGTGCGTCTGACGCCACCCGCCATCATGCTTCGCTCGCGGCAGCACTATGTGGCACAGGGCGGCGCTGGAGTCGTCGTCTATGCGGTGGGTGATTCAGCTGTTGAGGATGGCGTCAGGGTGGGAAACTGGTGGTTTCCCGGTTTCGCACTGGCGGGCGGCGGGGAAGCAGCTCGATTCGCTCTTTTCGCGGTGCCGTTCGATCTCGACGATCCCAACCAACTGGTGCTGGAAGCGACCGACGACGTAGGCAACACAGGAACGGTGAGGTTCGTCGACCAGTACTTCGTCAAGCCCTTCAAGCGAGACACCATCGAGGTCAACGATCGGTTCATGGAGCGGGTCGTGCCGCCCATCATGGGCAACACTCCTGGAGTCGAAGATCAAGGCAACCTGCTCGACAACTATCTCTGGGTCAATCGCGAGCTGCGGAAACGCAACTCGGCACATCTCAGGGAATTGGCGGCGGGCTCACGCCAGCGTTTCCTGTGGGATCGGCCGTTTCTCCCGATGTCGAACGCCCAGGTGATGTCCTCGTTCGCCGATCGCCGGACCTACCTCTACCAGGGCCGTGAGGTCGACCAGCAAGACCATCTTGGATTCGATCTGGCGTCCGTTCGGCATGCCGACATTCAGGCGTCGAACAGCGGGCAGGTGGTTTTGGCGAGATACTTCGGCATCTACGGAAATGCCGTGGCCATCGATCATGGCTACGGCTTGATGAGCCTGTATGGCCACCTGTCGTCGATCGCAGTCGAGGAGGGTCAAACAGTGGAGCGCGGCCAGGTGATCGGTCGTTCAGGCGAGACCGGCCTGGCCGGTGGCGACCACGTCCACTTCACGCTCCTGGTCGGTGGCCAGCCCGTCAATGCGGTCGAATGGTGGGACAGTGCCTGGATTCGCGACCGCTTCGCCGCCAAGCTCGAGTCGTCCTTCGAATTCAGGCCCTGAATGAGGATCTCGAGATAGGCACCGGGCGAGGGATCCGGCCCTGGGACAGGGAGCGAGTAGCGCCCGGGGTGGTGCGATAGGGTACGGCCGCATGCCTGAAGAGAACGAACAGAGATCCAAGATCTCCTGGACCGTCGTCTGGGGGGAGTCCAAAGCGCTCTTGTGGGCCCGGCGTGGGCGCCTGGCATTCGGCTTTGGCCTGCTGTTGATCAGCCGACTGGCTGGAATGGTCCTGCCTGCCAGCACCAAGGTCCTGATAGACGAAGTGATCGGCAACCACCGCAGCGACCTGTTGATGTGGATCGCGTTGGCTGCCGGAGTGGCGACGCTCATTCAGGCCGGCACCAGCTTCGCTCTGACCGTGATTCTTGGAGTCGCAGGCCAACGGGCGATCACCGATCTTCGCCGCCAGGTCCAGGCCCATATGGGCCGCCTACCGGTGGCCTACTTCGAGGAAAACAAGACCGGCGAGCTGATCTCCCGCATCATCAACGACACCCAGGGTATTCGCAACCTCGTGGGTACAGGTTTCGTCCAGCTGCTGGGGGGCGTAATCACGGCGACGATCGCCCTGGGAGTGCTGTTCTGGTTGAACTGGCGATTGACTCTTCTGACCCTGGTCCTGATCTTGATCTTCGGGGTCGTTCTGGTTGTTGGCTTCAGTCGGTTGCGACCCATCTTTCGTGAGCGGGGCAAGCTCATGGCGGATCTCTCGGGACGACTGACCGAATCCATCAACGGGGTTCGGGTGGTCAAGGCGTATACGGCGGAGAAGAGGGAGGAGCGGACGTTCGCCCACGCCGCCCACAAGCTGCTGCGGAACATCGTGCGTTCGATGGTCGGAGTCTCGGCGATAGGCAGCCTGTCGAGCCTGCTGTTCGGTTTGGTTGGAATCACCATGAGCATCGCAGGGGCACGTGAAGTCCTGGCCGGTCGCATGACGGTCGGCGACATCTTCATGTTCGTCGTCTTCACCGGTTTGCTAGTCACTCCCTTGGTACAGATGAGCAATATCGGTACCCAGATCACAGAGGCTTTTGCTGGGCTCGACCGGATTCGGGAGGTGCTTCGCCAAGAAATGGAGGACGACGCCGTCGGCGGGCGCCAGAAGCTGGGTCGAGTTCAGGGAAATATCGTGTTCGAAGAGGTGAGCTTCGAGTACAGACCGGGAGTACCGGTGCTGCGCGAAATCAGCTTCGAAGCTAGGGCGGGAACCACGACAGCCCTGGTCGGCTCGAGCGGCGCCGGCAAGAGTACGATCATCAGCTTGGTGATGGCCTTTCGGGCTCCGCAGCAGGGCCGCATCACCGTCGACGGAGTCGATCTGCGGCAGGTCTCGCTGCGCGACTACCGGTCCCAGCTGGCAGTGGTTCTCCAGGACGAGTTCCTTTTCGATGGGACCATCCGCGACAACATCGCCTTTGGGCAACCCGGTGCTTCGCTCGAGAGCGTTGAAGAGGCCGGGCGCCTGGCGCGCTGCGACGAGTTCATCGAGGGTTTCGAGGATGGATACGACACGGTAATCGGAGAGCGCGGGGTCAAGCTGTCGGGCGGTCAGCGGCAACGAGTCGCCATTGCTCGAGCGATCCTCGCCAACCCGCGAATCCTCATCTTGGACGAGGCCACTTCGAGCCTGGACAGCGAGAACGAAGCCCTGATCCAGGATGGGCTCGCGACCCTCAAGCAGGGCAGGACCACCTTCGTCATCGCCCATCGGCTCTCCACCATCCGCAGCGCGGATCAGATTCTCGTCATGGATGCGGGGCGAATTGCCGAGCGCGGCACGCACCCTGAGCTGTTGGCGTCCGAGGGTCCCTACCGAAAGCTGTACGAAACCCAGTACCGATTCGAAAGAGACCAGTTCATCAACCCCGGAGAAGATCTCCGCGATGTCGTGCCCGGCACCTCTGGGGGACCTCCGGTCAGGGATCAAGGTGATCTGCCGCTCACCGGATCCGGTTCTCCCCGTCTTCCGAGAGACTAGTCCCATTTGCCCGCTGAGCTGGAAAATCACCTTGCGGCAAGGGGAGCCTGAGGTCTTGTGGTCTTGAGGACCCAAGAAGCGGACTGTCAGGACCTGGGAGGGGCCGGGCCTTCGAGCTTCCGCCGCAGCTTCTCGACGCGGCGCCGGTTGGCCCCCAGATCCCAGGTGCCGGCACGGGATGCCGAGCGAACGTGGATAAGGCCGGCCGCGGAATCCAGCAGGAACTCCAGGTCGTCGACGAATCGAAACAGCGGAGTCCGGACTTGCGCGCGGAGATAGGTGTCGGTGGCGAGCTCGAGCCGAGCCCCGGGCAGCGATAGGACAGCCTGGGAGACCCTGGTCATCACACTTTCGGCGGGGCCGGAGAATCTCAGAGGCGCAATATGATGGCGCGGATCGCGCGCCTGACTGCTGACGCAGTTTGGAGTGGAGGGACAGTCGGAGAGACGACGGACCATCTCGCCGACTACTCCTCTCGGGGCTCTTGGATCGACTCGATGTAATGTACGAGATCGCGGATGCGACGCTCGACTTCGGGTTCCTGATTGGTATCCAGATCGAGAGTCTGGAACGTAATCCCCCATACCGGCATCTCTCGTGCGCCATGGGCCGGAAGATGTCGTCGGCCGTCGATGGTCTCGATCACCAGATGAGTCGGGAAGCTGCCGTCGTTGCGTTTTGAGATGGTCGTCAGATCGGAGGGCGCCACCGCCAGCACCTGACGCATGACCCCGTCACCTCGGCCCTGCGGACCATGGCAGCTCTGGCAGTGAACTCTAAACAGGAATCTACCCGGATCACTCTCATTTTGCAGAGGTAGATCCCGAGCGGCGAGTCCAGGCGAAGTAGACAGAAAGCAGAGAATGGCGAGAACGAGAACCGTCCTCGAGATCAAGGCTGACCAGCTCATCGTTACTGTTCCCCTTTGCTGCAAAGCGGGCGCCGCGCCGAGTCAGGGGACCTCGACGCGAAAGCCGATCTGCAACTTGATTTGATATTCAGCCACCTTGCCGTCGACGATCCGACCGCGTTGTTCCTGAACTTCGAACCAGGAGAGATTGCGCACGGTCGCGGTGGCGTCGGACAGGGCGTTGGCAATCGCTGCGTCGTAGGACTGCGTCGAGGTGCCGACGACCGTCACCATCTTGTAGGTATTGCTCATGACTCGCTCCTTTCTGGGCGTACCTAGGACTCCTATGGTATCGGAGTCACGTCGCGCCGCGGCATTCGAGATCTCTTCCATTGAATGTTAGCCTAGACTGGCGCGTGAGAATATCCTCAGGGAGATCTTCGAGCTCGAGTGGATCGGCCTGCGGCTCTGAGAATCGGTTGCCATGCTTCTTCAGCTAATCACGATCCTGTCGACTGCGGTCTTGTCGAGTGTTTTGACGCTGGCGCTGGCCTACTGGTTCTTCGAGAAGCACCTCAAGCGACGTTTCGAACTTCGGTTGAAAGAGCTGCAGGAAGAGCTCGGAAGCGCGCTCCAGGCGCGCGTCAAGCAGGGAGTTGTGGAGGGTGTGGCATCGATTCCCTCTACCGAGGTCCTAAAAGATACCGGTCAGGCCCTTTCGGCTACCGCGGGAGATCTGGTCAGAAGTGGCTTGGAAACGCTTCTGGGCAGCGGCTCTGGCGATTCCGGCGACTGAAACACGAAGAGACCATTTCATGATGGCCGGCGGCCTCGAAATCGGCCCGGCGAGGAGAAGCGCATCGCCGACTCTTGCCGCGGTGCAGAATAGATCTTGACATACTTGCCGCACTGCGTCATAATATCGCTGATACGAAGGAGTGCCGAGTGTGACCAGCGGCATCATCCACAATCAGAAACAGGGCTCCCGAGATGAGAGTCCATTGCATGAGGAGTTTTGAGAGATGAACACGGAACAAGTGACAACCGGCTACAGGAAGTTGCAGGACGAGCTCTTCGAATCCACACGCCGAATCTGGCTGGCAGGACTCGGCACCCTGTCAGTGGTCGAGGAGGAGAGCACGGAGATCTTCGACCAGCTGATCAAGAAGGGCCGCCTGGTCGAGGAGAAGAGCCGCCAGCGAATGAGCAAGACCAAGGCCGAAATCGAGTCAGGCACCGAGGAACTGTCCGAGGAGCTGGCCGAGAAGCTGGATCGGCAGGTTTCGGGCGTGCTGCAGAAGTTGGGTGTTCCGTCTCGGGCTCAGGTCCAAGATCTCACCCAGCGAGTCGAGCAGTTGTCGGAACAGGTGGATCGCCTGGCCCCTGCGCAGCCAGTCAAGAAGAGCTCAACGGGAGCCGGTACCACCAAGACCACGAAGACTGCTGCCAAGACCAAACCCACTGCAGCCAAAACAAGGAAGACTGCTGCTTAAGAGGCCTGAGTCTGCAATCTGCCCGCCACGGGGGAACCTTCCTCGCGAGGTGCGACCAATCAGCTCGAGCGGGAGCCGGTATCGCCGGCCTCGCTCGGGCTCTCTTCTTTTTGGGGCGGAGTTATAGCTTCAGAACCAGTTTGACCATGTCGTACTGATTGCCGTCCGGGTCGGTGCCGTAGTCAGGCACCGGGAACTGCTCGAAGCCGAGGTCTGTAAGGGTCTGAATGGCATCCTGCTCGAGATTGGCAATGGGCATGCAGGAAAGATGACGCAGCCCATGCTCGCGAGCGATGGAGATGAGGTTGTTGACCATCGTGGTTCCCAGTCCCTGGCCTCGATAGGCTGGATCGATGAGCCATTTGATGCGCCCGACCAGACGCAGTGGCCCCCGCTCATGGCGATGGAGGGTCGCATCGGCAACAATGCTGTGACCGTTGGCTGCGATCAATGGGAAGACCTTGGAATAATCGATATTGTGTCCCCAACTCTCGATCAGACTCCGATCTTCGATGTTGTCCCAAGCGGTCCGACGCACTTCGACGGGCAGCTGCTGGAAGAACTCGAAGAGCTGGTCGGTGTCGTTCTCGTTGAAGGTGCGAATCAGGACTCGCCTGCCGTCGCGAAGGACGACTTCTTGGGGGAATCGATCAGGCATAGGAGTGCTCCTTGCTTGGAGAAAAGATAGTGGCGCCTGCGTGATGACGCCGAAGCGGGATCGGGTCGTGCTTCGGCAAAGTGCGGGTATCTAGCACTAGCGACTTACCCCTGGTCTCACCCGTAAGGATACCGCCAGCCAGCCCTCAGTGCCAGCCTTTTGGATGGTTCTGCCGAGGTTTGGTGGCAGCCGCCGGTGCCCGATTTCCCGTTCTCGATCCCAGGTCAGGGTTTCTCGATCGTCGTCTGGGTGTCGACAGTGATCTCGGGGACCGTCTGAACGGTGCCGTCGGGCCAGAACACGGTCAGACTCTCCACCGCGGCGGTTTGACCGAGACCAAAGGTCAGCGGCAGCTCGGATTGCGAGAGATAACTGCGGGTAGGCATTACCTGTCTTCTTTGGGTGGTGCCTCCAGCCCGAAGCTCGACGCGGGCTCCGATCGCCTGCCAGTTGCTCGCCGAGCCGATCAGTTTCAATCTCAGCCAGTGGTTTCCCGTCTGCTGGTCGTTTCTCAGGAGCAGCGGCGGGCGTCCGACCTGTGTCAGCAGGAGATCGAGATCGCCATCACCGTCCACATCCGCGGTGGCGCTGCCACGACCAGCCAGTGGAGTATTCAGGTCGCCGATCAGGTTCCCGGGCACCGGGGTGAAGGTCTGACGCTGGGCGATGCCGGCGTTCCAGAAGAGCTGCGGTGCCTGTTCATAGGTCTGGCTGGGATCCACGGTGTTGATCTCGCCCTCCAGATGGCCGTTGGTCTGCAGCAGATCGAGTCGTCCATCCAGGTCGTAGTCCAGAAACAGGACTCCGAAGCTGAGCATGAGGCGGCTCGGGGCTCCGACACCTTCGCCAATGGCCTCGTCGGCGTAGAGCGACGGGTCGCCTTGTGAGATGTACAGGGAAGTCATCTCGTTGGCGAAATTGCCAATTGCGAACCCCAGCTCACCGTCGTTCCGGTAGTAGGCAGCGTCGACGCCCATGGCGCCGGTGGCTTCGCCGTCGCGGCCATAGCCCAAGCCCCAGAAAGCAGCGCTCTCCTCGAAGGTACCGTCCCCGAGATTCCGCAGAAAGAAATTCCGCACCGTATCATTGGCGACGAAAAGGTCCATCCAGCCGTCGGCATCCGCATCGATCGGCAGGAGGCCAAGGCCCTTGCCAGCCGGGACTCCGGTGACTTCGTTGCGAACCTGCACACCGCTTTGGGCCGACACGTCGGTGAAGGTGCCGTCGCCGTCGTTGCGATAGAGGTAGGGAAAGGTCCCCTCATAGTTGGTGGGGGGGCCGTAGGCGCGGCCCACGCCGGTCAACCGGTAGTCGACCTCGAAATCGATCTGGCGGCTCCAGCGGACGTAGTTGGCGACGAACAAATCGAGATCGCCGTCATTGTCATAGTCGAAAAAGGCAGCGCTGGCGCTCCACTCCTCCGGGTCGCCTCCCACGCCCGCCTCCTGTGTGACATCGAGGTACCGATCGCCCAGGTTCTTCAAGAGGCGATTCCCTCCGACAGCCGTCATAAAAAGGTCGACCCGGCCGTCGGCGTCGAAGTCGGCCACGGCGACGCCTGTGCCATAGATCGACAGGTCGAGGCCGACGGACTCGCTGATATCGCTAAAGCCGCCGTTGCCGTCGTTGCGATAAAGCGCCGGTTTGGGAGCGGCCTGGACTGCGGGTGAGTGAGGCCAAGCGGTGGAATTGACCAGCAGAAGATCGGCATCGTCGTCATTGTCGAAGTCGAAAAATGCGGCTCCGCTGCCCATGGTCTCAGGCAAGAGCTTCTCTCCTGTCGCCCCATTGAAGTGAGCGAACTCGATGCCCGCCCGGGAGGTGACGTCGGTAAACTGGACCTTCGGAACCTGGACCGGTCGCTCGACTACTTCTGGGGCTTGCTGCTGGATGGTCGTCTCCGGTGGCGCCTTCGGTTGTCGGCGAACCATCAGGACCGTCAGGCCCACTACCAAGCCAAGCGCCAGGAGCGCTAGCCCTGACCAGCGCAGGGCCTTGCCGATGACTCGGTCATCGGCCGGCACCATCGGGGCGTCCCCCGGAAGATCGTCTTTTGTCGGGTGTGTTGGCATGGGAGTCGGGAGGCTCGAGAGAGACGGTCCCACCGCGGTACAGGGTACCTCACCCCTCTATTGGAGGGTCGGCTCTCCAACTTCAATGGTAACGGGATCCTGCAAGTACGCTCCGGGTCGCTGGAGGTCGTAGATCGCGATGCCTTCCGCTGCGTGGTCGGCAGCCGGATTGCTTGCCCTTTGCGCCGCGATAGCGCTGTCATGGGAGTTGTCGTCGGGCTTATAGGTCTGGTAGAGATCGAAGTGCTTGGCGGCCTTCTCCGGTTCATCGAGCTGTTTGTAGATCAGGTCCAGGTTGAAGTGGGCCGCGACGTTTTCAGGGTCCTGCTGGAGAGCGCTGAGGAAGACGTCTCGGGCATGCCAGAGAAGCGCTTGCCTTGCATCGCTGTGTGCCGGTCCGCGCTCCTGTTTGGCACGCTCGAACAGTGTTTGACCCAGCTCGTTCAGCAGGCGGTAGTCGCGACTGAAGTCGAAACCACGTCGGCGCGTCTCTTCGTCGTCGAGTTCGAGAATGCTCTCGAAATTGGCAATGGCTTCGTCCAGGAAGCCGTTCTGTTTGTTCACCTGGCCGGTGAACCAGGCTACCGACCACGCAGGGGCTGGTGGCTCGAATCGCGCTGCCCGATCGAGCGCTCCTATGGCCCGATCCTGCACCGTACCCTGAGCGAGGTAGACCCTTGCGAGGTTGAGCGGCCCGTCCGGGCGTTCCAGTGCTTCGACTCGCGTGAAAGCGGCCTCGGCCTGTCGCAGCTCGCCCTTGCTCTTGCCACCCTTCCGCAGCAGTCCGATTCCGTAGTCGTTCCATCGCTGCCACTCGGGCCACTCGGGTACGGGATTCTCGCCTGTCGGAACAATGGCTGAATCCCCGACTGGAAAGGTGACGCTGTCTCGAGCAAGCGTCATGATCGGCAGCTCGTTGATGTAGTCCTTGCCGTAGATGTACTGCATGAAGGTGGTGTCGAACTTGCGATAGCGCAGTGCGACCTCCACGGTGACGGAGAGTCGTGCGTCAGGAGGAACCAGCAGGCGGTAGTGCACTACGTCCGCAGCTCCGGGAGGGATCTGATGGTCGTACAAAGCCACGAAGATATCCTGTGCGTTGCGACGGTCTATCCGATTTCCAGCGCGATCCAGAACATAGGAATTGACGAAGTAGGACCACGGATCGACCGAGCCGTCAGCCCCCAGTCCCCCACTGCGCCCGACAGCCGTTTCGCCGCTCGTGACCGTGACGTCGAGCCATATCTCATTGGAGTCCGAGGTGCCCTGGGTGAAGTGATGTCCCATCGCGACGGTGCGAATGACCGTCTCGAGCAGGTACGTTCCGCCTGGTTGAAGAGTGGGGATCTCGGGCCGGATCGGGGCCGTCAGCTCGCCGTCGATGGTCCCTCCCTGCTTGATGCCGAAGATGTCGACCCGCATGACCCCTTCGTTGAACTTGGCATGTCGCAGGATGGCGCTCTCGGGTTGGTCGAGCATTTGGAGTACCGCCGTGTTGGCACTGGGGAACTGATGGTCATGGATCTTCGGTGTACCAGAGCCATCGAAATCCTGAGCGCTGAATTGATCCGAGGCCAGCAGCTCCATGTGGCAGCCATTGCAGTTGGGTTCCGCTTGCTCTGGATAGTAGAAGCTGGCCACGCCGTGACCCGACACACCGCTCAACAGGAAGGAATCGTAGTGATTCTGACCGCGCAGCCATTTGTAGTGATTGAGCTCCACCGGGAGATGGACCTTGTGACAGGTACCGCAGAACTCCTCGGTCTGGTGCAGTGGCTTCAGAAAGGTCTTCTTGTGGAACTCGGGCTTGGCCTTCACCAGTTGCCGGTTGATCCAACCGAGAGCTGGGTTGTCGCTGAACGCGAACGGGTAGTGAATGGGCTCATCGATCGTGTAGTCGGCGTTGCCGCGCACGCTGTTCAAATGGGTAATGGCGTGACAGGCGGTACAGGTAATGCCGGCTTGCGCGGTCGGATCGTTGATGTCGTCGAAGCTCGGGTCGTCGAACTTGCCACCGAAGAAGACTACCGGGTCGTGACAGCCGGCGCAGAATCGTGCCGCCTGAACCGATCCGTCTCGCTCCAATGAGACCTGTCGTGTCTCTTGGACGGAGAAGAAGTAAGCCGGATTGTTGAAAGAGGCGAATCGGTGGGCGCTCACCGACCAGGTCTCGTGAGTATCCTCATGACACTCCTTGCAGTACTGATCGTTCATCAGGACTCGTGGCGAGATGAACTCTCCACTGGCGGTGCGAGCCAGAGATGGAAAGAAGTACTGTTCCCCGGTAGCCGGCCCCTCTTGATTCCAGCGCCTCGGGTCCTGGGCCTGGACGACCATCATGAGCGCCGCGAAACCCACCGCGACCACCGCCCACCGGGCGCCGATTCTCCATTGGATTCGCCTGCCAGCCAGTCGATGCAGCACGAAGAGCCACACCGCGGCGATGGGGCTCAGGACGTGTGTCCAGTAGGCGACAGAACGAACGGCTGGGTTCTTGACGACGATAACCCCTTCGATTCGGGTCAGGATCAGTCCGCTGACGACAAGGCCCAGAGCCACGGCGAACAGAGCGAAGCCGACGTAGACGGCGCGTCGATTCGGCCGACGCAGAGTGTTGCGGATGTGAATCAGTCCGAATACCAGGAAGGGCAGAATGAGGCTCAGCCCGAGGACCAGATGAACCAGAAACATCACCAGGTAGAACCAGTTCTGATAGGTCTGATGCGTAGCCCATTCGAGCAACGTCACGCCCACCAGGTAGGTGGCATTGACGCTCAGCAAGGCGAACAGGGCGAAGACGACGGTCAGGAGCCGTCGAAGTCCTGAACCGACGGCAGGAACATGCCGTCGGAGTGCCGGTCTGGGCGATTCCGGTCGGTTGGATCGGGAGAGATTCATGGAGGGAAAATTCTGCTGTACTCTGGACGGCCTCGGGCTGGAAAAGTCTATCGCAAATTCTTCGACGAGCCGCAGAGCTCAAGGTCTTCGTCTGCCCAAACACTGGACCCAGAGGATCTTCAATTCGCCTTCTGACTCGAGAGCGGAGACTCCGAATCCGACGTCCTGAAAGCGGTAGTCCAGAATGTTGTCGCGATGACCCTTGCTTGCCATCCAATTGGCCATCGCCTGGTCCGCGGTCGGCTGTCCTGAAGCTAGATTCTCGCCCGTGAGTTCGGGATCGTAGCCGCTGGCCTGGACGCGCTCGAGTACGGTGTCTCCCCGAGGGGAGATGTGGCCATAGAATTCGTCTCGCATCATCCTTTCGGCGTAGGTCTGGGCAGCCAAGCCCAGGGCTCGACTGGGACGAAGAGGGCCCCGATGCCGACGTGCTCTCTCCTCGTTGACCCGATCCAGCAGCTGTTGGCGAACGGTCTCGAGGTCGGAGAGCTGTTCGATGATGGGTCGGTTGATCTCAGATTGGGACGTTGCGGCCACTACCGCATAGACCGATTGGGTGCCGCGGGTCTCTGCCGCCAAGCCGAAGTCCCGCAGGCCCGCATCCAGAAAATTGTCGAGACTCTTCGGATCGGCCTGCCGCCAGAACGCAACGATTTCAGCGGGATCGCGGGTGGAGCTCGCCAGACCATCGGCAAATTGGCTGGGCTCGTAGCCTGAGTTCCGAAGATCTTCACGGGTCAATCTCGCGCCGGCATCGAAGCTGTTGGTCACCGACTCGATCAAGGCCTTGTCCAGCAGGATTCGGGCGGCCTGTGACAGAGGTTCGGAAAATTGCAGCGAAGGGCTCTGATCTCCCTGCCGGATCTCGTTGATGGCAGCCATGACGGCCCGAGCCGCCTCATCGGTTCTCGTCGGGCTGTCGGTGGACTCGGCGGGCGCCGTCGGGCTCGCCTGGAGAGCAGGGGTCGCGGCAGGCTTCATTGCGACCAGAAGAAGCGCCGTGACCCCTACCAGTAGTGTTATCGAGCAAGGCCACGGACGCATGCGGCCAATCATGTCAGACGCTGGCCTGTCAGGCTGGCGGAGAGTGGCGAACGAATAGCAGCTACCTACCTGTGTAGTCTGCCGGCAGAGGTGTCTCCTCGCGACAGGCCTCCCGTCCCCGGGCCAGGAACTGATCGATCTTGCTGGCATGGGCCCGAATCAGCTTCACGACCTCTTCATCGTCGGAGGTCTCGGTAACTCGGACTCCATCCTCGATCTCTTCGATCTCGATCTGGATGGCCTCGCCGTGCTGGAAGATCTCGGCGAAAAGGGGATCCCACTTCCGGACGTGGCCGCCCTCCGCCAGAACTGTGGACATCTCCTGGACGTGCTTGCGCAGAGGCTCCACCAACTCGGGATCATCGGTGGTGGTCACTGTCTGGACGCCGTTGGGGATCTCTTCGACAGTGCGCTCCAGTCGGTCATGGTTGGTGACGAGGAAATGGGCGTTCTGCATCTCGGGGCGACCATGGCCCCTTTGCCCGGCCCCCTTGGCTCTCATGTGACCCCCCCCGCAGCCGTGCCTCTTGCCGCCTCGGCCGCCCGAGGCAGAGCCATGGTTGCACCAGCCGCCACAGCCTGTGTCCTTTTCGTCGGCTTCGGCACCCGCGTCGGTGCTGGACGCGCCGCCCTCGGCTTCCAGAGAGACACTCTGGTCGGAGTCGGTCTGGGCCGAAGAGAGCGCCAGCGGTACGAGCACCAGGATCAGGGCGAGGATCAGTGGGAACAGGTAGGACGGAGAGTTCTTGGCGTGAGCGGGCATTTGGTGTGGCTCCTGGGGACGAAGAGTTTCGTTGAGATCTGACTCGGTTTCAACGCCGAGCAGTATATACGCGCCATGGGCGCCCGACCGAGCCTGTGACCGGTCCGGCGAGTGGACTTCGCCATCCAGCGGGCCCGTCGGGAACGTCTTGCCTGGGAGCTCGGTCTAATAGACTGTTGAAGATGAGAAACAGGCGCGAGTTGAGAAAAGGGCATTCGAGTACTCCAGATCTGCTATTCGCCGGTCTCCTCGTTCTATTGAGTCTGCCCCTGGGACTGTCCGTTGCAGCAGCAGTCAGAGGTCCAATCGGCGATGTGGGAGCAGAGACATCGAACCGTGATGAAGAGGGTTTGCCCGATCGCGAGGAGTCGTCCATAGACCATGAGACCGCATGGAAAGAGGTGGAGGAACTGGTGGCAGACCAGAGGTTCGAGTCGGCTTTCTCGAAGGTGCAAGAAGTCCTGCAGGCGGCGCGCGAGAGCGGCGACGCGGAAGAGTGGACGAGAGCACTGATCGAGGGTGCCAATCTGCGCATCGCTCTTCACGGCTTCGAAGACGCTGTGCGCTATCTGAAGGACCAACCCTGGCCGGATTCGGAGCTGCACCGCGCGCTGCTGCAGCTGTTCTACGCCAGCTCGCTGACCAGCTATTTTCGGGCCTACTCCTGGGAAATCGCAGGCCGAGAGCGGGTCGCCCTCGAGGGCGAGGTGGATCTGAAGCAATGGACGAAGGATCAGATCCTGGCTGAGGCCGACAGGGCCTTCTACGCGGTCTGGAGTCGGCGGGAGGAGTGGGGTACCGAGCCGATCGGAGCCTGGGGTGCCTACCTGCAGAAGAACAACTATCCACATGGGATCCGCAGCACCTTGAGGGATCTGGTGACCTATCTGTGGGTGGAGATGTTGAGCAACTCGGCCAACTGGACCGCCGCGGAGCTCAACGAGGTCTTTCGCCTGTCCTTTGCAGAGCTCTTGGAAGGCGAGGCGGCGGTTCTGTCGGAGGGCCTGGAGAGTCCTGATCGGCATCCGCTTCACAAGATGGCGGGCCTGTTGGCCGACCTGGAATCCTGGCATGCCGACGAGACGAGACCGGAGGCTTCTCTCGAAGCGCGGCTCGAGAGAGCGCGGCGTCTTCAGGCGGCGTTTTCCGAACCACAGTTCGTCGAGGAGCGTCGGAGGATCCGAGAGAACCTGCGACACCACCTGGAGGTGCTGGGTCGCAGCTATCCGTGGTGGTCGATGGGGCAGTCCCAGCTCGCCGAGCTCATCAGGGCGAAGGAAGATCCCGACGCCCTGGTGGAGGCGAGAGAGGTAGCGCTTGAAGGGGCCCGATTCCATCGCGGTACGATCGGCGCCAAACGCTGTCAGCGGCTGGTGGCGGAGATCGAGGCGCCGGACTATTCGCTCACCGCCATGCAGAGTGACGGACCTCGCCGGCGCTCGATTCATGTAGGTCACCGCAATCTCGGGGCCCTCTACTTTCGCGCCTACAGGCTCGATCTCCTCGAGACTCTAGCAGCCAGCCGGGACTACAACCTGCTCCCGGCCTACCGAGAAGTGGACGAAATCGTCGACAGCGGGGTGCCGGTGGCGGAGTGGAAGGTCGAGCTGCCGCAGACGCCCGATTTTCAAACGCATACGACATATGTGACGGCTCCGATGGCGGATCCAGGCCTGTACGTCATCGCGGCGTCGGTTCGAGAGGACTTCCGCGAATCGCGAAACCGTCGGATAGCGGTGAATCTGCTCATCACCGACATGGTGCTCGTGTCTCGGCAGCGGGCCGATGCTCTGGAGGTCATTGTCCGCTCGGGAGCAGACGGACGAAGGCTGCCTGGAGTGGAAGTGGCACTCTATCGATTCGATTACAAACGGGGCCACCGTCGGGTCGCTTCGCGGACTACCGATGATTCCGGATCGACCACCTTTCGTGTCAGCAGCCAGCGGTCGGATAGCCACTTTCTGGTCGCCCGGCAGGAACGCGACTACGCTCTGGATCCAAGGAGAATTTGGATTAGCGGACCTCAGCCGCTTCCCGACACCTCTACTTCGGCTTTGATCTATACCGACCGCAGCGTCTACCGTCCACTGCAGCAGGTTCTCTGGAAGGTGGTGGGCTACCAGCGGAATCCGGATGCCGACCGCTTCTATACGCTGCCACAAAGAAGGATGACGGTGGACCTCTTGGATTCCAATCGCGAGCTGGTCGAGACGGTGGAAGTCGAAACCAATGAGTTTGGCACTGCTTCGGGTGCGTTCACGGTCCCAGCTGGGCGACTCCTGGGGAGGTGGAGCCTGCGAACTTCGCTCGGCGGACGGAGTCAGGTGACGATCGAGGAGTACAAGCGGCCGACGTTCGAGGTCACCCTGGTCGACCCGCAAGAGCCGGTCCGCCTGAACCGTCCTGCCTCACTCAGTGGCGAGGTGCGCTACTACTTCGGTCTGCCGGTAGTATCGGGCCAGGTAGCCTGGCATGTCAGTCGGGTCCCTGTATTTCCCCGCTGGATGGGTTGGTACCGGACGTATCCGACGCAGGTGCCCGAGACGATCGCTTCCGGTAGCGCTGAGCTCGATGCGGACGGAAGGTTCGAGATCTCCTTCCTGCCGGCTGCTGACGAAAGGTTGGCTTCTACTGCGGGCCTGTCCTACCGCTACAAGTTGACTGCGGCGGTTACCGATGAGGGGGGCGAGACCCGCTCCGCCGAGCGCTTGTTTCGATTGGGATTCGTGGCGGTTGAAGCCACTCTCGATTCCGACACGACATTCTTCACGGCGGGCGAGCAGGTCGAGTTTCTGGTGGCGAGGACGGACCTGAATGGTGTCGGGCGAGCTGGCAGGGCCGAAT